>CAZGMC010000179.1:0-1571 GCA_964526565.1 uncultured Mycobacteriaceae bacterium | reverse complement strand
GATTGCCTATGAGAAGGCACGACGACAGCGATCGCAAAGACACGGCTGACGCCGGAGACGGCGGCGTGATCGTCCTGTCCGCCATGCTGGGCATCGGGGCAACGGGCGCACTCAGCCTGTTCCTGCAGCGACGCCGGTAGATGCCTTTCTGGTTGAGACGACATCGTCCAGCCTTACCGACGGACTGACACTCAGGCCTCAAACGGCCCGGTCCGCCGGGTGCCGGCGCGCCTCTGCCCGCCGCCGCGGCCGGGCCAGCAACCCGGCGGCGGCGCCGGTCAGGCCGCAGCGGGCGAAATCCAGGCGGGTCAGGGCGACCCGCTCGGCCAGCGGGTCGCCGCGGCGCAGCAGCCGGGTCAGGCGGCGGGCCAGGCGCACGATCACCGCCGACTCCATGGCCAGCCGCCGGCTCTTCAGCCGGCCGGGCAGGAAGCGGGCCTCGGCCAGCAGCGCGTCGCAGCCGTCCAGGCAGCGGTCGATGACCAGGCGCAGGCCGATCCCGGCCTCCGGCTCGTCCAGCTCCGGAATGTCCACGCCGCACTCGTCCAGCCAGTCCGCCGGCAGGTAGACGCGGTCGAGCCGGCGGTAGTCCTCGCCGCAGTCCTGCAGGTGGTTGAGCACCTGCAGCGCGTTGCACAGCGCGTCCGACGGCCCATAGTCCGCCGCCGGCTGGCCGTGCAGGTCGAGCAGGTAGCGCCCCACCGGCGCCGCCGACAGCCGGCAATAGCCCATCAGGTCGGCCCAGTCGGCGTAGCGCAGCTTGACCGCGTCCTGCTTGAACGCGGCGATCAGGTCGCGGCCGTGCCGGTCGGTCACCCCGGTGGCGCGCAGGCTGTCGCGCAGGCGATGGGCCTTGGCAAACGCCGGGTCGTCGCCCCCCGCCGCCCCGGTCAGCGCCGCGTCGAACCCGTCCAGGCGGCGGATCTTGTCGTCGGACGCCAGGTCCGGGTTGTCGGCGATGTCGTCGATGGCGCGGGCGAAGGCGTAGAACATCGCCACGTGCGGCCGCAGTGCCGCCGGCAGCAGCCACGACCCGACGGGGAAGTTCTCGTCGCCGGCGCCCTTGCCCGAGGGGGTCTCGACCGGGTCCGTCATTGCGCCTCCGATGCCGGGGCCTGCACGCGGCCCTTCCAGCGCCCGCCGACGCCGCGCCAGTGCCGCACCGCCGAGTCCACGGTCATCACTGTGTAGAGCAGGGCCGCCGCCGGCAGCAACAGCGCCGCGAGCGCCGGCTCTCCATAAAGCCGCAGCGTCGGCCGGTACGCCGCCGCCATGGCCAGCCACGCCGCCAGCGCCAGCGCCGCCGCCACCGGATCGCCATGCAGCGGCCAGCCGAGCGCCAGCGCCGGCGGCACCAGATAGACCAGGGTCATGGCCGGCACCGTCCCGGCCAGCCGCCACGGCGAGTGGCGCAGCTGGGTGTAGGCGCTGCGCGCCACCATCCGCCAGATGCCGCCCAGGCCGTCATAGGGCCGGATGCTGCGCACCGCCGTCGTCAGGCCCAGCCACAGCCGGCCGCCCTGCCCCTGCCCCTGCCCCTGCCCCTGCCCCTGCCCCTGCCCCTGCCCCTG
>CAZGMC010000178.1:0-1712 GCA_964526565.1 uncultured Mycobacteriaceae bacterium | reverse complement strand
AACCCGTCGGTCATGCTTGCCGCCGGGCTGGTGGCGCGCAAGGCGCACCAGAAGGGGCTGACGGTCAAGCCCTGGGTCAAGACCTCGCTGGCGCCGGGCAGCCAGGTGGTCACCGACTATCTGGAGGCGGCCGGCGTGCAGGACGACCTTGACGCGCTGGGCTTCAACCTGGTCGGCTACGGCTGCACCACCTGCATCGGCAACTCAGGCCCGCTGCCCGAGCCGATCGCCGACGCGGTGGAGAAGGGCGACCTGGTGGTCTGCTCGGTGCTGTCGGGCAACCGCAACTTCGAGGGCCGCATCAACCCGCACTGCCGGGCCAACTACCTGGCCTCGCCGCCGCTGGTGGTCGCCTATGCCATCGCCGGGTCGATGCGCGTCGACCTGGTCAACGAGCCGCTCGGCACCGACCGCGACGGCAACCCGGTCTACCTGAAGGACATCTGGCCGAGCAGCCGGGAGACCGCCGACCTGATCGCCACCGCGGTGACGCCGGAGATGTTCCGCAAGCGCTACGCCAACGTGTTCGAGGGGCCGGAGCAGTGGCGCGAGGTGGCCACCGCCGAGGGCATGACCTATCAGTGGGACGACGGCTCAACCTACGTCAAGCTGCCGCCGTTCTTCGCCGAGATGGCGCCGAAGCCGCCGCCGATCGAGGATGTGCACGGGGCGCGCGTGCTGGCCAAGCTGGCCGACAGCGTGACCACCGACCACATCTCCCCGGCCGGCTCGATCAAGAAGGACAGCCCGGCCGGCAGCTATCTGGTCGGCCATGACGTGACGCCGCGCGAGTTCAACTCATACGGCGCGCGCCGCGGCAACCACGAAGTGATGATGCGCGGCACCTTCGCCAACATCCGCATCCGCAACGAGCTGGTGCCGGGCACCGAGGGCGGCGTGACCAGGCACATGCCGTCCGGCGAGGTGATGCCGATCTACGACGCGGCGATGCGCTACAAGGACGAGGGCGTGCCGCTGCTGGTGTTCGCCGGCAAGGAGTACGGCACCGGCTCGTCGCGCGACTGGGCAGCCAAGGGCACCCGCCTGCTCGGCATCAAGGCGGTGGTCGCGGAGAGCTTCGAGCGCATCCACCGCTCCAACCTGGTCGGCATGGGCATTCTGCCGCTGCAGTTCAAGGGCGGCATGACCCGCGCCGACCTGAACCTGGACGGCAGCGAGACCTTCGACCTGACCGGCGTCGCCGGCGGAATCCGCCCGCGCATGGACGTGACGCTGACGATCCACCGCGCCGACGGCTCGACCGACGAGGTCGCCCTGCTGTGCCGCATCGACACGCTGGACGAGGCCGAATACTACAAGAACGGTGGCATCCTCCACTACGTCCTGCGCAGCATGATGCAGGAAGCGGCGTAACCTTTCATCGACTGCTCCGGCCGGCCACCGACCGGCCGGAGCAGGCGACAGCGCAAGGTCAGTGCTTGCGCCTGCACACAGGTGCGGGGGCGGAAAGCGGATGGTCTGCGGGTAACCGCATACCGTTCGCGCCGATGGCCCTGCTCCGCCGGCATCCGCCATCATTGCGGCGTCTTGCGCACCATGGTTCCCTCGCCGACACCGGCCGCGACGACCGGCAGGAACCGATGCGCCGCCGCGAGCCGGCGACCTACAGCGGCGCACAGGTCCGGCAGGGGCGGATCGTGCTCAACACCCCCGCGCGGCGCTGGATCTTCATTGGCGGGCTGACCGGGGGC
>CAZGMC010000177.1:0-1745 GCA_964526565.1 uncultured Mycobacteriaceae bacterium | reverse complement strand
ACATCCATCTGTGCACCATCCGCGACCTGCGCCTGCTGTGCGACGACATGGGCGTGGTCATCGACCGCAGCCTGATCCTCAGCCGCGGCGGCCGCGCGCTGGCCGTGACCCCGGGCACCTTCGCCAACTGGTTGGGCGAGCAGGCGGTGTTCCTGGTGCGCCGGCGCGACCCGTAGTCCCGGTCGTCCGAGCCCGGCACGCTCGCCCTGCCGGGGACTGCGCCGGTCGGCGTCGGCTTCGGCGTCGGCGTCGGCGTCGCGCGGCACCGCCGGGCGGCCGCCGCCCGATCCGTCGCGGCGGCAATCGACCGGCGGCAATCGACCGGCGGCAATCGACCGGCGGCAATCGAAAAGAAAGAGATGAAGGGCGGGACGGACGGAAAGTCGCGCATCCGTGTTCGTTTGGTGGCCTTGTTGTACCCGCACAATCGCGGTATGAAGCCGGTTGAAGTTGCAAGCGTCGCCGGAGCCGCCCGATGAACCGTCTGTTGCCCCTGCTCGCCCTCGTCCTGTTCGCCGCCCACCCCGCTGCCGCGCAGACCGGCGGCAGCGATCAGGACAATGCCATGTCGGCACTGCAGTCGCTGCGCTCCATGGTGCCGATGGAGCCGCCGGCTGGTGGCTGCCTGTCGCAGGAAGACATGATGGCGCGTCAGGTCATCGAGCTTCATACCCAGCTTCTGGTCGCCAGTCTGGCCTGCGGCGACGTTTACGGCGACAGCGACCTGCATCATCGCTATCGGGTGTTCACGGCCGCGCACGCCGACCGCATCCTTGACGCCCAGCAGCGAATCGAGCGGTCGATGGGCACGGGCGAGGAGGCGGCCCGGTTGTTCGACACCTACCGGACCAATCTGGCCAATGCCGAGGCGCAGATCATCCAGGAACGGTCGCGCGGCACCTACTGCATGATGCGCCAGTCGCGGTTCGACTCGCTGATCGACGCACCGCCGGACAGCTTCGACAGCTATGCCGACGAGTTGGCCCGGCGGGCGCGGCTGCGTCAGGGCGGCTGCTGACGCGACGCAGGAGGGGACACGGGTCGAGGCGAGCGCATCGGCGTTGCGTCAGCCGCCGACGCCGTCGGCAATGGCCCGCCGCCGCCGGCGGCGGCGCGCGAGCCGCACCGGAGCGACCAGCAGCAGGGTGAGCAGCTGCCAGGAGAAAAACGCCACGGCCACGCCCATGCCGGCGTAGATCAGGCTGGCGCGGTCCAGTTGTATGCCCGGCTGGAAATGGTGCCAGGTGCTGGCCGCGACGTCCTCATCCAGGTACCAGACGAACACGAACGGCTTTTCCAGCAGGTCGGCGGTTTCCAGCGCATTGTAGCTGTCGGCAAGCCACCCCGCCCGGTCGATGCGCGCCCGCAATGCCTGGCCCTCGCGCCGGAACACCGGGTTGCTGGCGGTGACGAACGCGTTCAGATAGGCATAGACGGGCATGTTGGCGCGCGTGGCGCGGTCGATGATGCCGTCCACCTCGCGCCGCGCCTCGGCCAGCCGGCCGGCCAGGTTCTGTGTGTACTGCTGCATGAAGGCGGCAAGCTGCGACGTGGCGAGGCCGGCGGCAGCCACCACCAGCACCAGCGCAAGCATGTTCATCCGCCGCAGCAGGGCCCTGCCCAAGATTCGGTCTCCCGCCCGTGGCGACGCCGCCACGGTCCGGCGGCGCCCTCAGCCGGGGCAGCATGGCGGGCCAGTGCGGCGATTCTGTGTCGCCCCCCGGCGCCCCCCCCCCCCGGCGCTC
>CAZGMC010000176.1:0-1780 GCA_964526565.1 uncultured Mycobacteriaceae bacterium | reverse complement strand
CAACTCCGCGCCGTGCCGCCGGCGCCCCGCCCCCTCGTTCGCGTTCTCGCCTGTCGCGCGTGAACGCCGAAAACGAGTCGGCGCGGCCATTCTCAGCGGCGAAGTTATTATGCCCCCGCGCCACGCGCCAGGCAAGCGCCAAATCCAATCCTGTCAACGCACATTAGAAATGTCCCCCTTTAGCGCACATTAGAAATGTCCCCTTGCCGGGCTGGGGGCGGGCCGAAGGCCCTGGGGTCCCCAGCGTTCGGGCTCCTTGGCCGGCGTGCGTTGGCCGGCGGGAGCCGCACCCTCCCCCATGGGGGAGGGTGACCGAACGGTTTGTCGCGTCGTATCGTTGACGATCTCGCGAAAGGCAACGTCGCGGCCGTCTTGCCTCACGGCCAGCGTCCCGTCGAGGCGCTCGAGGATCGTCACCCGGCTCTTGGGCCGCGGCGCGCGCGGGCTGGCCAGAATCTGCAGGGTTCGCTGGCCGTACGTGACGCTCCAGTCGTTCTGCGTCTGACGCGTCGCCTTCAGGCTCAGCGCTTCGTTGATCGTCATTGCGTCCTCAAGGCGGCGGTGAAAGTCGACCGGAGAAAACGCCTCGCGTCCGAAACGCGCGTTGAGATCGTCGAGAAAGATCGAGGCCAGAAAGGCGTTGCCCGCCTCGATCGTCGCCGCGCCGGACAGGCGCAGTTCCTTGACCAGCCGGTCCTGAAGCGTCGCGTTCATCCGCTCGACACGGCCCTTGGCCTGTGGTGAATGGGCCGTGATCAGGCGCGTCCCGAGTCCGAAGCACACCTGGCCAAAGGCCGTCAGCGCGCCGCTGCCCTGGCGGCGCTCCTCGAGCGTTGGCGAGCGCGTGGCGTGATACAGACTCAGCCGATCGACGTACAGCGCCTGCGGCGCGCCGCCGAAGCGTTCGATCCAGCCGGCCAGCGTCTCGCGGGCCAGTTGGAGGTTCTCGCTCGGGCCGAAACGCGCGTGCACACGCCCCGTGGCGTCGTCGACCATCACCATCAGACAGCAACGCTCGCCGCGGTCCTCGAACCAGGCGTGATCGCTGCCGTCCATCTGCACGAGTTCGCCGAAGTGTTCTCGACGCCGACGACGGCGACGATGCTTGCGCTCGGTTTGCCGGCCCAACCACAGCCCCTCGGCCTTGAGCCAGCGCCGCAACGTCTCGCGACTGACCCTCAGGCCGTCGCCGGCCAGTTTTTCGCTGGCGATCGTGAGGCCAAAGTCCGCGTAGCGCTCGCGATAGCGCGCGATCACGCGCTCGCGAAACGCCTTGTCCGATCGCCGGTTCGACGCCTGGCCCCGCAAACCGTGCGCCAACGCCCACGCCCCACCCTTGCGCAGTTTGACGCGCAGACGCTTGGCCTGGCGATAACTGACCCCCATCAATTCAGCCGCCTCGATCAACGTCATCGCCCCGGCCTCGACCCGTTCGAGCAACCGCAGCCGATCGGTTTCCTTGTGACTCAACTCCCTCGTCTCCTGTCGCATCGTCCACTCCCGTAAAAGAAGTGGACAGGATCGCCCAGACGAAGGGGACATTTCTATTGTGCAGACAAGGGGACATTCTCATTGTGCTCTGACACACCGGGATAATCCCGTTGCCGGTTGTCGGGGCGGGCGCCACAATCGCCGGCTTTGGGACGGACGTATGGCCCGATTCGTGGACACAGCTCGCGTGCAGGTGATTGCCGGCAATGGCGGCGATGGATGCTGCTCGTTTCGCAGGGAGAAGTTCGTCCCGCGCGGAGGCCCCAACGGCGGCGACGGAGGGGACGGC
>CAZGMC010000175.1:0-1801 GCA_964526565.1 uncultured Mycobacteriaceae bacterium | reverse complement strand
GCGGCGGCGGGTCTGGCGGCGGCGGGTCTGGCGGCGGCGGGATTGGCGGCGGCGGGATTGGCGGCGGCGGGCGCGGCCGCCGGGCGCGCGGCCGCGGGGTGCGGGGGGCCGGCCGGGTGCGGACCGGCGGGCGGCGTGGTGACGGGGCGGAAGCCGCGGTGGCGCCGCGCCCGCTCGCCGCCCATCAGCTCGAGCAGGATGCCTTCGCGCACGCCGCGGTCGGCAATGCGCAGCCGGCCGACCGGCCAGGTCCGGCAGATCGCCTCCAGCACGGCGCAGCCGGCGACGACCAGGTCGGCGCGGTCGTGGCCGATGCAGGGGTGGGCGGCGCGGCCGGCATAGTCCATCTCCAGCAGCTGCAGGCTGACGCGGCGCACCTGGGTGAAGTCCAGGAACGAGCCGTCGACGGCGGCGCGGTCGTAGCGCGGCAGGTTCTGGAACACCCCGGCCAGGGTGGTGACGGTGCCCGACGAGCCCAGCATCTGCACGCTGCCGGCGACGACGCGGGCCAGGATGTCGTGGCGCGCATCGAATTCGGCCAGGGCTGCGGCCACCTGGGCGACCAGGCGCTCGTACGTGGCCATGGGCATGCGGTCGCCGCCGTGCAGCTCGGCCAGGGTGACGACGCCGAACGGCAGGCTGATCCAGTCGATCAGCGCCGGCGCCTCGCCGCAGTCGGTGGCCAGCCACATCAGCTCGGTGCTGCCGCCGCCGATGTCGAACATCAGCGCGTGGTCGACGCACGGGTCGAGCAGCGGGGCACAGCCGGTCAGGGCCAGCCGCGCCTCCTCGGCGCTGGAGATCAGCTCCAGGCGCAGGCCGGTCTCGCGCCGCACGCGGTCGCGGAAGTCCTCGAAGTTGCCGGCGCGGCGGCAGGCCTCGGTGGCGACGGCGCGGCTGCGCCACACGCCGCGGCGGCGCATCTTGCCGGCGCACACGGCCAGCGCCGCCAGCGTGCGCTCCATGGCGGCGTCCGACAGCAGGCCGGTGCGGCCGATGCCCTCGCCCAGGCGGACGATGCGCGAGAAGGCGTCAACGACGCGGAAGCCGTCATGGGCCGGGCGGGCGACGAGCAGGCGGCAGTTGTTGGTGCCGAGGTCGAGCGCGGCGAACGCCTTGCGGGTGTACAGCGTGGCATGCCGGCCGAACGGCGCCCGGGTGTCGGCCAGGGGGATCCCCGGCACCTGCTCGACCGTTCGCTCGTTCGTTGCCACCGCGACCGCTTGACGTTCCGGACCCGCACTCCCAAACTATGCTAGCGCAGGGCGGGCGCGGAACAAAGGCCCGCCTGTTCGGTTCGTCAATAATCTGTCACGGCCGGCAGAAGCGCCACGCGCGGGGTTCACGCACCCGGCGGAATGTGGTAGGCCATGATCTCGTGCTGGGGGATCGTCTAGCGGTAGGACATCGGACTCTGACTCCGACAGCCCTGGTTCGAATCCAGGTCCCCCAGCCAGCCTTACGCTTCTTTCAGTGAAGTCCCCGAATGCTGGGCGGTGCGAAACGCAGCAGCGCGCTATGCGGCATGCGCGGCTGGCCCTCTTTGGCGATGGCCTTGCCACGGTCGCGAGTGGCGACGCGAAGGTCATACTCTTGTTGCAGATTGAGCCAGAACTCCGGCGACATGTCGAAATACCGCGCCAGGCGCAAGGCGAGCTCCGCCGTGAGCGGCGCCCGGCATTGCAATACCGCCTCAATCGCTTCCACCGGCACATTCTGCGCATCGGCAAATTCGCCGGCTGACATGTCATACCAACGGCCCTTCCTTATGACCGGACGACGGCACCGGCTGGTCCCAAGG
>CAZGMC010000174.1:0-1949 GCA_964526565.1 uncultured Mycobacteriaceae bacterium | reverse complement strand
CGATCGTCCCGATGTTGCAGTGCGGCTTCGTCCGCTCGAACTTCGCCTTGGCCATCGTTCCTGGTCTCCGTTGCTACCTCAGCGTCCCGGCTGTCACGCCAGATGGGCGCGGACTTCCTCCGCGATCGCCTGCGGGACCTGCTCGTAGTGGTCGAAATGCATGGTGTACTGGGCTCGCCCCTGGCTCATAGAGCGCAGGTTGTTGACGTACCCGAACATGTTGGCCAGCGGCACCATCGCCTTGACGACGTTGGCATTGCCGCGGCTGTCCATGCCGGTGATCTGGCCGCGCCGGCTGTTCAGGTCGCCGATCACGTCGCCCATGAAGTCCTCCGGCGTGACCACCTCGACCCGCATGACCGGCTCCAGCAGGACCGGCTTGGCCTTTGGCATGACCTCGCGGAACGCCGCCCGGGCGGCGATCTCGAAGGCCATCACCGACGAGTCGACGTCGTGGTAGGCGCCGTCGATCAGCGTCGCCTTCAGGTCGATCACCGGGAAGCCCGCCAGCGCGCCGCTGTCGCAGGAGTCGCGCAGGCCCTTCTCGACGCCGGGGATGTACTCCCTTGGGACATTGCCGCCGACGACCTTGCTCTCGAAGTGGAAGCCGTCGCCGCGCTCCAGCGGCTCGAACACCAGCTTGATGCGGGCGAACTGGCCGGAACCGCCGGTCTGCTTCTTGTGGGTGTAATCGATCTCGGCCCGCTGGCTGATGGTCTCGCGGTAGGCGACCTGGGGCGCGCCGACATTGGCGTCGACCTTGAACTCCCGCTTCATGCGGTCGACCAGGATCTCCAGGTGCAGCTCGCCCATGCCCTTGATCACGGTCTGACCGCTCTCGGGATCGACGCTGACGCGGAACGACGGGTCCTCCTGCGCCAGGCGCTGCAGGGCCGTGGACATCTTTTCCTGGTCGGCCTTGGAGCGGGGCTCGACGGCGACCTCGATCACCGGGTCGGGGAACTCCATGCGCTCCAGGACGATCGGCTTCTGCGGGTCGCACAGGGTGTCGCCGGTGGTGGTCTGCTTGAGGCCGACCAGGGCGACGATGTCGCCCGCGTTGGCCTCCTTGACCTCCTCGCGCGTGTTGGCGTGCATCAGCAGCATGCGGCCGATCCGCTCGCGCTGGCGCTTGACCGAGTTCATCACATAGCTGCCGCTCTGCAGCGTGCCCGAATAGATGCGGACGAAGCTGAGCGAACCGACAAACGCGTCGCTCATGATCTTGAACGCCAGGGCGGAGAACGGAGCCTGGTCGTCGGTGGGCCGCTTGTCGGGCTCGTCGCTGTCCAGCTTGACGCCGTTGACGCTGGCGACGTCCTTCGGCGACGGTAGATAGTCGACGACGGCATCGAGCAGCGGCTGCACGCCCTTGTTCTTGAACGCCGAACCGCACAGGACGGGGACGAACTTGAGGCCGATGGTGCCCTTGCGGATGCACGCCTTGAGCGTCTCCAGCGATGGCTCCTCGCCCTCCAGATAGGCCTCCATGGCCGCGTCGTCCTGCTCCACCGCCGTCTCGATCAGCGTGTGGCGCAGCTCGGCGGCCTGGTCGGCAAGCGCCGCCGGGATTTCGTCGTGATAGAACTCAGCGCCGAGTGATTCATCCTTCCAGATGACCGCCCGGTTCTCCACCAGGTCGACCAGACCGACGAACTCGCTTTCCGCCCCGATCGGCAGCTGCAGCACCAGCGGCGTCATGCCGAGCCGGTCATCGATCATCTCGACGCAGCGGCCGAAATTGGCGCCGATGCGGTCCATCTTGTTGACGAAGCAGATGCGCGGCACCTTGTACTTGTCCGCCTGGCGCCAGACGGTCTCCGACTGCGGCTCCACGCCGGCGACCGAGTCGAACACGGCGACGGCGCCGTCGAGCACGCGCAGCGAACGCTCCACCTCGATGGTGAAGTCGACGTGTCCCGGCGTGTCGATGATGTTGATCCGGTGGC
>CAZGMC010000173.1:0-2047 GCA_964526565.1 uncultured Mycobacteriaceae bacterium | reverse complement strand
GTCGGCGACGGCGCCGTTGTCGCCGCGAAGAGCGTGGTCACTGCCGATGTCCCACCCTATGCCATCGTCGCCGGCAACCCGGCGCGGATCGTGCGGTACCGGCATTCCGAGACCGACATCGCCCGCCTGCTCGCCCTGCGCTGGTGGGACTGGCCGATCGAACAGATCAGCGCCCACGTCCGCACCATCGCCCTCGGCACGGTGGACGACCTGGAGCGGGTTGCCACCGCCGATCCGGCACTGAAGCCGTGACTTCAGAATGCTGCTTGATTACATGATCCGTGGCGGAGCTCAATCGATGCCCTCTTTGACGACCGTCCTCGACCGGCTGCGCAGCGCCGAACCGGATTTCCGACGTCACGGTGTGACACGCTTGGCCGTGTTCGGCTCGACCGTGCGCGGCGAGGCAACCGATGCCAGTGACGTGGACCTGGTCATTGATGTGGACCCGGACTGCCGCTTTTCGCTGGTCGACCTCTCCGCGCTGAAGATCCGGTCGGAAGAACTGCTGAAGGCGCCTGTTGACATTCTGCTGCGGCGTAGCCTGAAGGAGCGGATGAAACGCAGGGTTGATGTGGAAGGGGTAAATGTCTTCGGCTGACCAGGGTCGTTCCGTTGCCGAACGGATTGGCGATATTCTGGCCACAATTGAAGAGGTGCAAGAGTTTATTTCCGGAAGGAGCCTTGACGAATTCCGTAATGACAACCTCACACTAAAAGCCGTTGCATTTAATTTCAATCGATCGGAGAGGCGGTGCGACATCTTCCGGATGACATACTGATCGCGCATCCAAATATCCCATGGAAGTCCATAATTGGCATGAGAAATGTCATTGCGCACAAATATTTTAGAATTGACCCCGATATAATTTGGTACACGGCAATAGATCACCTGCCACGACTTAAAGCAGCACTACAATTTTATTATTAGTTATGGACGCTACACAGTCAAGTCCGGCACAAGAGCCTGAGGCATGGGTGACTGTCACCTGCTCGGCAAGGCGCTGCTAGAACTGTTCCTCCCCCGTCCGCCGCCCGGGATCGGGGAAGTCGCGGTACAGCGCGAAGCTGACGTTCCTCACCCGGCTGTTGACGGCGTGGTGCAGGCCCTCGACCGGCATCGCCCGCGACGACACCAGCGAGAACGCCGCGTCGAGCTGCGCCAGGCCGTCGGCCTCCATCATCAGGTGGAACTCGGGCAGGTGCGGCGGCCCCAGGCCCAGCTTGCACCGGGTCAGGCGCCAGCCGGCGATCAGACCCTGCCCCTCCAGGTGCGCCATGTAGGCGCGCAGGTGCTCGACGATGTCCAGGTCGCGGACGCCCTCCTTCAGGTCGAACCAGGCGTGATAGATGTCCACCGTCTCCCCCCGTCGCCGCAGCCGCCGCAGCCGCCGCAGCCGCCGCAGCCGCCGCAGCCGCCGCCGCGCGCGATGATGGGCCATTTGCCCGCCCGGCACAATCCGCGGCACCGCCGCACCGGCCCGCGTGTTACACGCGGCACCGCCAGAGGACTCCCGCCCATGCGCATCGTCGTCGCCCCCGACTCCTTCAAGGGTGCGCTGGCCGCCGCCCAGGCCGCCGCCGCCATCGCCGATGGCCTGCGCGACATCCGCCCCGACATCGACGCCGTCCCGCGCCCCATGGCCGACGGCGGCGAGGGCACCGTCGACGCCCTGCTGACCGCGCTGGGCGGCCGCCGCGAGACGACGACGGTACAGGACCCGCTCGGCCGGCCGGTCGAGGCCGCCTGGGCCTGGGTGCCGGACCGCCGCCTGGCGGTGATCGAGATGGCCGCCGCCTCCGGCCTGCCGCTGCTGGCCGACGCCGAGCGCGACCCGGCCCGGACCACCACCTACGGCACCGGCCAGCTCATCGCCGCCGCCCTGGACGCGGGCGCCGGGGAGATCGTCGTCGGCCTCGGCGGCAGCGCCACGGTCGATGCCGGCAGCGGCATCCTGGCGGCGCTGGGCGCCCGCTTCCTTGACGCCGACGGCCGCGCGCTGGCTCCCTGCGGCGGCATCCTGGGCGCCGTCGCCCGCATCGACAC
>CAZGMC010000172.1:0-2407 GCA_964526565.1 uncultured Mycobacteriaceae bacterium | reverse complement strand
GCGCGCCCGGCGGCCGCGCCCGCCGCCGCCAATCCCGCCGCCGCCAATCCCGCCCGGCCATGCCCCGACGACCGCCCCGCTCCGCCGCGCCCGGCTCCGCGCCGCGCGGCCGAGGGCTGAAGGTCCGCGTCGAGTCGGCGCGCGGCCGGCGGCTCTCGTCGACGCGCTGGCTGGAGCGCCAGCTCAACGACCCGTACGTCGCCGAGGCGCGGCGGCACGGCTACCGCTCGCGTGCGGCGTTCAAGCTGCTGCAGCTCGACGAGCGGTTCGGCCTGCTGCGCCCCGGCCTGCGCGTGGTGGACCTCGGCGCCGCCCCCGGAGGCTGGACCCAGGTGGCGGCGAACCGGGTGGGTGCCGGCCGGCCCGGCGGCGGCCGCGTCGTGGCGGTGGACGTGCTGCCCATGGACCCGGTGCCCGATGCGGAGATCCTGCGGCTCGATTTCCTGGACGAGTCGGCGCCGGCGCAGATCAAGGCGGTGCTGGCCGGCCCGGCCGACCTGGTGCTGTCCGACATGGCCGCCCCCGCCACCGGCCACCCCGGCACCGACCACCTGCGCATCATGGCCCTGGCCGAAGTCGCCTACGCCTTCGCCGCCGAAGTCCTGGCCCCCGGCGGCGCCTTCGTCTGCAAGCTGCTGCAGGGCGGCGCCGAGAAGGCGCTATTGGACGCCCTGAAGCGCGACTTCGCCAAGGTCCGCCACGCCAAACCCGCCGCCAGTCGCGCCGAATCGGCGGAGACATATCTGGTGGCTACGGGGTTTCGGGGCGGAAATCCAAGCGCGGCCGGATGCCGTTAACCCGGATTGGGCCTGAGGACGGCGAACCGGCCGAAATCTGCGCCTCCTGCGAAAACAGAAATTTTTTCCTTGTTGTCCCAATCTATTGATTTTCCCGGTTTTCTTCGCAGAGGGCCAAAGCTGGTGAATAAATGGGGATAATACGAAATTCATGCAGCGGTCTCCACGGCAACGGGCTCGGATCGACGCGGTGTGGGAGATTCCAGCGGCCCAGTCTGCCGACCGACGGCCGAAGCCATCGTCGTCCGCCAAAACGGACGATTCCGATCGGCGGCCAGGGTCGTGTTTCACGGTGACAGTTTACTTGTTTCCCTGGATAAGAGGGGCCCAGCGTCGCAATCAGGACAAGACCAATAAGTACACTGTCACCGTTAAACCCGCTCAGGCCGGGTGCAGGGCGATCGCCCCCAGGCCCATGGTGGCGGACTTGCCGGCGTGCAGCCACGGCCCCAGCCACAGATAGGGCCACAGCGGCTCCAGGCCGGCCATGTCGAGCACGAACCAGCCGACGATGCCGCCCATGGCGATCTCCTCGGCCCGTGCCGCCGACCAGCGGCTCTGGTCGCGCCAGGCGAGCGTGCGCTCGACGATCCGCGCCGTGGCGCCGATCTCCTTCAGGCGGCGGAAGTCGGTCTCGTGCGGGTGGTCAGTGTGAAAGGCGCTGAGCATGGCGACGCGCCGCACCAGATAGCCGAGCATGTCCCAGGGCTGGAACTCGGCCGGCCCGACCAGGCGCCCGTCGCGCAGCAGCCGCAGCGGCGAGACGATCCGCACCTCGACGAAGCGCGGCAGGGGTGGCGGCGCCGGCGTCATCACCGGCGGGAGGGTGACCGCGCCGTCGCCGGCCTGGACCGGGATGCGCTCCGCCGGGTCAGGGCGCCAGACGGCGTCGACCCGGTCCAGCAGCAGCCGCCCGCGGCTCCTGCCCAGCCCGGCCTCGCCGGCGCGCCGGAAGCCGGCCAGGATGGCGGCCAGCGCGGCGTTGGCGCGGCCGACCAGGGTCAGGCCGATCAGGGTCGCATCGCCGGGCGCCAGGTGGAGCGGCGCATCACCGGCCCCGGCAAAGATCACGTAGGCATGCGGGACGCTGGTGTAGCGGCGCATCTTCGCCGCGTCGGGCGGCGGCGGGGTCTCGAACAGGTCGCAGTAGAGGGTGGCCGCCGTCGCGGCGTCGATCCCGCGCGGCGCCGGGTCCAGCCCGTCGGCCATGCGCTTGAGGGCGCGGCCGAGGACACCGCGCCACACCGGCCCGGCCAGCGCCGGCAGCGCCACCGGCTCGGCAGTGCGGAACGCCAGCTCGTAGCGGGCCAGCGGCAACACCGGGACCGGCAGTGCGGCCGGCTCCGGCGCCGTTGTCTCCGCGGTCTCGGGCACGTCGGGCTCCTCCCGGTCCAGGGCCGATCCGCTGCCAGCCAGGCGTGCATGGCGCGCGACGGCTCCTCTCCTTTATCGGTTTTGCAGCCCGAGGATTCCAGGAATTCCTGCCGTTTGGATGGGGCCAGGACGGGCGCGCCTGGCTCGGAATGAGGCGGCGGAGGCAGGGGAGCCGCCCGTGCGTTGCGGCGCCGCCGCCCAAGCCGGCGGCTGCCAATCCGGTTCCGCCCTCGCCC
>CAZGMC010000171.1:0-2440 GCA_964526565.1 uncultured Mycobacteriaceae bacterium | reverse complement strand
CCACATCCCGCTGATCCACGGCCCCGACGGCGCCAAGCTCTCCAAGCGCCACGGCGCCCTGGGTGTGGCTGCCTATCGCGCCATGGGCTTCCTGCCGGCGGCCATGCGCAACTATCTGCTGCGGCTCGGCTGGGCGCACGGCGACGAGGAGATCATCAGCACGGTGCAGGCCATCGAATGGTTCGATCTGGATGCGGTCGGCAAGGCACCGTCCCGCTTCGACCTCGACCGGCTGACCAACCTGAACGGCCACTACATGCGCCATACGCCCGACGCCGAGCTGCTCGACCGGGTCGCGCCGCACATCGAGGCGTTGTGCGGGCGCCCCCTGGCGGCCGTCGAGCGCGAACGGCTGGACAAGGGCATGGACGGCCTCAAGCAGCGCGCCAGGACCCTCAAAGAGCTGGCCGAGAACGCCCTGTTCTACGTCGCCGTGCGCCCCCTGGTCCCTGACGAGGCAGCGGCCAGGCTGCTCGACGACACGGCGCGCCAGCGTCTGTCCCGTCTGCAGCCGATCCTGGCCGGCCTGCCCGTCTGGGAGGAAGACGCCATCGAGGGCGCGGTGCGGGGCTTCGCGGAGGCAGAGGATGTCAAGCTCGGCAGGATCGCCCAGCCGCTGCGGGCCGCCCTGACCGGTTCGGTCACGTCGCCCGGGATCTTCGAGGTGGCCGCCGTGCTGGGGCGCGCGGAGACGCTGGGCCGCCTGGGCGATGCGGCCGACCAGCCACCCGACACGGGCGCAACACGTTGATCCTGCCCGAGTCGCAGACTATTTCTGTGCAAACCTTCCGGCGACGGCGGGCCACGGTCTCTTCCCGCCAGGCAATCAAGGACAGACCGACATGACTCAGCTGAACACCCTGGAGCCGCCTGAGGCAGGCACCGACACCGTCACACTGACCGACAACGGGACCGGCAAGCAATACACCTTCCCGGTGCTGCACGGCACGATGGGGCCGCGAGTCATTGACCTGCGCAATCTTTATGCCGAGACCGGCATGTTCACGTACGATCCGGGCTATACTTCGACCGGGTCCTGCGACAGCAAGATCACCTTTATTGAAGGCGACGAGGGCGTGCTGCTGCACCGCGGCTATGCGATCGACGAGCTCGCCGAGCACAGCGACTTCATGGAGGTATGCTTCCTCCTGCTCCACGGTGAACTGCCGACCAGGGCGGAGCTCGAGGACTTCGAGTACACCATCATGCACCACACCATGGTGCACGAGAAGCTGCGCACCTTCTACAACGGCTTCCGCTCCGATGCCCACCCCATGGCCATTCTGTGTGGCGTCGTTGGCGCCCTGTCGGCCTTCTATCACGACAGCACCGACATCCGCGACGCCAAGCAGCGGCTGATTGCCTCGCACCGGCTGATCGCCAAGATGCCGACCATCGCCGCCATGGCCTACAAGTATTCTGTCGGTGAGCCGTTCGTCTATCCGCGGAACGAAATGAAGTACGCGGCGAACTTCCTGAACATGGTCTTTGCCGTGCCGGCGGCCAACTATCAGGTCGACCCGATTGCCGCCAAGGCCATGGACAAGATCTTCATCCTGCATGCCGACCACGAGCAGAACGCTTCGACCTCCACCGTCCGCCTGGCCGGCTCGTCACACGCCAATCCGTTTGCCTGCATCGCCGCCGGCATCGCCTCGCTGTGGGGGCCGGCCCATGGCGGCGCCAACGAGGCGGTACTCAAAATGCTCGGCGAGATCGGTTCGGCCAGCCGCGTCGGGGAGTACGTCAAGCGGGCCAAGGACCCGAACGACCCGTTCCGCCTGATGGGCTTCGGCCACCGCGTCTACAAGAACTACGACCCCCGTGCCAAGGTCCTGCAGAAGACCTGCCACGAGGTGCTCGACGCGTATGGGATGCACGACGACCCGCTGCTCAAGCTGGCCATGGAGCTGGAGCGGATCGCGCTTGAGGACGACTTCTTCGTGCAGCGCAAGCTCTATCCCAATGTCGATTTCTATTCCGGGATAATCCTCAAGGCGCTCGGCTTCCCGACCAGCATGTTCACGGTGCTGTTCGCCGTCGCCCGCACCGTCGGCTGGATCGCCCAGTGGCGCGAGATGATCGAGGATCCGGTACAGAAGATCGGCCGGCCGCGTCAGCTCTACTCGGGCCTGACGCCGCGGCCGTACGTTCCCGTCGACCGGCGTGGCTGACCACTCCCCCTCGAACACCACCGGGCCGCGCCGCGGCGCGTGGCCACCCAGGCGCATGGGCGTTGGCGGCCGGCGAGCCATGCCGCGACTGCCGCCACCCGCCAACGACAATCGGCGACCGTTCGTTGGCTGGCGGCGCCTGTTGCTGATGGCCGCACTGCTCGCCGGCGCGGTCGTACTGCTGGTCCTGTCCGGTTGACCGGGCGGCGGCCGGGTGCCTGACGGGTGCCTGGCGGCCGCCAGCCAGGCTTAATCCGAGCGTCCTT
>CAZGMC010000170.1:0-2550 GCA_964526565.1 uncultured Mycobacteriaceae bacterium | reverse complement strand
CCGGGCAAGCGGTTGCCTGCAGCGGCGGGCGCCATGCCCGATCGCAAGGGACAGTCGGAGACAGGTCAACCGATTGGCCCGCTGGTATTAGGCAGCGCTTCGGGCAGGCCGCCGCGGCCGGGCAGCTGCCGGTCTCACGCGGCGGCCGCCCTGGCGCGGCTTTCTCCCTCGATGGCGGCGCAGATGTCGCCGACGCAGCGCTCCACAAGGGCGGCGTCGTCGCCTTCGGCCATGACGCGGATCAGCGGCTCGGTGCCGGACTTGCGGATCAGCACCCGGCCGGACCCGCCGAGCACCCCTTCCGCCTCGGCGATCGCCTGGCGCACCACCGTGGCCTCCAGCGGCGTGCCCTGGCCCGGCACGGGCGCGAACCGGCAGTTGCGCAGCACCTGCGGCACCGGGTCGAACATGCGGCAGACCTCGCTGGCCGGCCGGCCGCTCTGCTGGATCACGGCCAGCACCTGCAGGCCAGCGACCAGGCCGTCGCCGGTGGTGGCGTGGTCGCTGAGGATGATGTGGCCGGACTGCTCGCCGCCGATGTTGAACCCCTCCTCGCGCATCGCCTCGACAACGTAGCGGTCGCCGACGCCGGTGCGGCGCAGCACCAGGCCCAGGCCGCCGAGCAGGCGCTCCAGCCCCAGGTTCGACATGACGGTGGCGACCAGACCGCCGCCGCGCAGCGTGCCCGTGGCCAGGTGATCGCGGGCGATGACGGCCATGACCTGATCGCCGTCGATCTGGTTGCCGTGCTCGTCGGCCAGGATGACGCGGTCGGCATCGCCGTCCAGGGCGATGCCCAGGTCGGCACCCTCGCGCACCACCGCCTCCTGCATGCGGCTGGTCGCGGTGGCGCCGCAGCCCTTGTTGATGTTCAGGCCGTCGGGCTCGACGCCGATCGGCACGATGTCGGCCCCCAGCTCCCACAGCACCCTCGGCGCCACGCGATAGGCGGCGCCGTTGGCGCAGTCGATGACGATCTTCAGGCCGTCGAGGCGCAGGCGGCGCGGGAACGTGGTCTTGACGTTCTCGATGTAGCGGCCCGGCGCGTCCTCCAGCCGGCGGGCCCGGCCCAGGCCCGCGCCCAGCGGCAGCGACTCGGCGACGCCGTTGTCGATCTTGGCCTCGATCGCCGCCTCGACCTCGTCGGACAGCTTGTAGCCGTCCGGGCCGAACAGCTTGATGCCGTTGTCGTCGAACGGGTTGTGCGAGGCCGAGATGACCACGCCCACGTCGGCGCGCAGCGAGCGGGTCAGCATGGCCACCGCCGGTGTCGGCAGCGGGCCGACCAGCACCACGTCCATGCCCATGGAGATGAAGCCGGCGGTCAGCGCCGGCTCGATCATGTAGCCGGACAGCCGCGTGTCCTTGCCGATCACAACCTGGCGGCCGTGGTCGTTGCGCAGGAATTGCGAGGCGGCGGCCATGGCGACCTTCAGCGCCGTCTCCGCCGTCATCGGCTCGGCATTGGCGGTGCCGCGAATGCCGTCGGTTCCGAAAAGTTTCCGTGTCATGATGACGTGATTAGCTTGGGAGATGCCGGGAGGCAAGTCTGCATTCGCATAAATTCATTATAAAAGCATTAAGAATTTTGTCTGTAATATTTTGTCATAATCTGTGAATACTCGAATCGGGCCGGTTCACCGCCTGCCACACCGCGACCGCCTGGGCCGTCTCGGCCACGTCATGAACCCGCAGGATCTGCACGCCGCGGTCCAGCAGCGCCAGCGCCGCCGCCACCGATCCGGCGACGCGCTGCTTCGGCGGCTCGTTGCGGCTGAGCGCGGCGATGAAGCGCTTGCGCGACACGCCGGCCAGTACGGCGCAGCCGAGCCCGTGACAGAGCGCCGCGTGGTGCAGGATCTGCAGGTTGTGGGTCACCGTCTTGCCGAAGCCGATGCCGGGGTCGACGACCAGCCGGTCGGGATCGATGCCGGCCGTCGCGCACGCCTCGATGCGGGCGGCGAGAAAGTCGTACACGTCGCGCGGCGCGTCCTCGTAATGCGGGGCCTGCTGCATGGTGCGCGGCTCACCCCGCATGTGCATGAGCACGACCGGCACCCGCTCCGCCGCCAGCAGCGGCAGGCTGTCGGGATCACCGGCCAGCGCCGTCACGTCGTTGACGATCGCCGCGCCGGCCTCCAGGGCCGCCGCCATGACGCGGGCGCGCCGCGTGTCGATCGACACGATCGCCCCCGCCGCGGTCAGGGCCCGCACCACCGGCACCACCCGGCGCAGTTCCTCTTCCGGCGGCACCGGCTCGGCACCCGGCCGCGTCGACTCGCCGCCGACGTCGACGATGTCGGCGCCGGCCTCGCGCAATGCCAGCCCGTGGGCGACGGCGCGGCCGCTGTCGAACGCGTCACCGCCGTCGGAGAAGCTGTCCGGCGTGACGTTGACGATGCCCATCAGCCGCGGCCGGTCCAGCGTCAGCCCGGCCAGCGGGGCGCGCGGCGTCGTCAGCGCCGCCAGCCGCTCCTCCGCCGGCCCGGCCAGCCCGCGCGCCGCCGCCCACGGCGCCAGCTCCGGCAGCGCCAGCACCGCCCGCTCGGC
>CAZGMC010000169.1:0-2625 GCA_964526565.1 uncultured Mycobacteriaceae bacterium | reverse complement strand
CGGGCGCGGACAGATCCTGTATCCAGCCAATAAACGGCGCATGGCGCATCTCGATGGTGACGAACAGCACCTTGTAGAGCGCGAAGAACACCGGGATCTGGATCAGGATCGGCAGACAGCCGGCCGCCGGATTGACCTTCTCCCGCTTGTAGAGCTGCATCAGCTCCATGTTCATCCGCTGGCGGTCGTCCTTGAAGCGGTCGCGCAGCCGCATCATTTCCGGCTGCAGGGCCTTCATCTTGGACATCGCCTTGTAGGACTTGTTCGACAGCGGGAAGAACAGCAGCTTGATGCCGACCGTGAAGATCAGGATCGCCACGCCGAAGTTGCCGACCAGGTCGTACAGCCACGACAGCGCATAGAAGAACGGCTTGGTCAGGAAGTAGAACCAGCCGAAGTCGATGGCCAGCTCGAAATTGTCGATGCCGTACTGCTCCTGATAGGCGTCGATCAGCGACACCACCTTGGCGCCGGCGAACAGCCGGTTGGTGCTCTCCAGCGTGGCGCCGGGCGCCAGCGCCACGGGCTCGGCGCGCATGTACGTGGCGGCATACAACTCCGCACCGGTGCGGTCCTCGTGGTTGAACCGCGCCTGGACGGTCATGTCCTGGTCGGGGATCAGCGCCACCAGCCAGTACTTGTCGGTGAAGCCGAGCCAGCCGCCGGTGGTCGTCTCGGCGACCTGGCCATCGTCCTCGATGTTGCTGTAGCTGAATTCGTCCAGCGTGCCATTGAACACGCCGTACGGGCCCTCGTGCAGGATGAAATAGCCCAGCGTCTCCGGCGTGCCGAAGCGCAGCACGCGGCCATAGGGGGCCAGCGCCACCGCCTCGTCGCCGGTGTTGCGCACGCGCTGGGTGATCGTGAACATGTAGTTCTCGTCGACCCGGATCTCGCGCTCGAACACCAGGCCCTGGCCGCTGTCCCAGGTCAGGGTGACCGGCTGGCCCGGCTCCAGCGTCTCGCGGTCGGCGGTCCATTCGGTGTCGGTGCCGGGCGTCGGCACGTCGCCGGTCGGCGTCCACCAGCCGAACGTGGCGTAGTAGGCGCGCGGGGCGCCGCGCGGTGACAGCAGCACGATCTCGGGGCTCGCGGCGTCGGGCGTCAGGTGATAGTTGGCCAGGGTCAGGTCGTCGATGCGGCCGCCGGTCAGCGAGATCGAGCCGTGCAGCCGCGGCGTCCTGATGGCGACCCGTGCCTCGGCGCGGTCCAGCGCGGCCTCGCGGGACGGCACGCCGGGCGAGACATCACCGGCCGCACCGCCGTCGATGGCGTCGGGCGGCGCCGGCATGTCGACGTCGCCGGCCGCGTCGCCTCCGGTCGCGTCGCCTCCGGTCGCGGCCTCGCCGGTGGCCTGCTGCGGCGGCGGTTCCTGGGGCGGGGCGATGAAGTACTGGAAGCCGATCAGAATGATCAGCGACATCACGATCGCTATGAGAAGGTTCTTCTGATCCGGCATTCACCGACCTCCGGTTCCGCCCCGCCCGTGGGGCGGCGGCGCTTCGGGCACGGGGTCCAGGCCGGACCCGCCCCACGGGTGGCACCGCCCCAGCCGCTTCGCCGCCAGCCAGGCGCCCTGCAGCGCGCCGTGCCGTCCGACCGCCTCGCAGGCGTATTCGGAACAGGTGGGCAGGTAGCGGCAATGGCCGCCGATCAGCGGCGACAATGTGTAGCGATAGGCCGTCACCAGCCCCCGCAAGACGCGCGCCGCCGGGCTCACGGCGCCCGCTCCGCCGCGTCATCGGCCGCGCCGGTGGCGGCCGGCCCGTGCCGGTACAGCCCGATGCGGCGCAGCCCGCGCACCAGGTCGGCGCGCAGGTCGGCATAGGCGCAATCCGGCGTCGTGTGCCGGGCCACCAGCACCAGGTCGTGGCCCGGTGCGGCGTGGGCCGGCAGCACCTCGGCGGCGACGGCGCGCAGCCGGCGCTTGGCCCGGTTGCGTTCGACGGCGCCGCCGACCTTGCGGCTGGCGGTGAAGCCGAGGCGCAGGCGCGGCCCGCCCTCGCCCGGGGGCTGCCGGGCATCGTGCCGGCGCGCCTGCAGGACGAGGGTGGGCAGCACCGCCTTGCGACCGGTCGAGGCGACGGCCAAGAACTCGCCGCGGCGGGTGAGCCGCGCCGGGCTATGCGATGGAGTGCGGGTCATGCCGTGTCCGGCCGCGGCCCCGGCTTGCGGCCGGTGCCGTCCCCTTGCAGGCGCCCGTCAGGCGCTCAGACGCTTGCGCCCCTTGGCCCGCCGGTTGGCCAGCACGCGGCGGCCGCCGGGGGTGGCCATGCGGGCACGGAAGCCGTGGCGCCGCTTGCGGACCAGCTTGCTTGGCTGATAGGTGCGTTTCACGGGGTCTCTCCGGTCAAAATCCTGAACATCCGCCGAAAGTTGGCGCGCTTATAGGCGGTCCGCAAGGGCGGAGTCAAACCGGCAGTTCCGGGGACACAATACTCAATCCCCTCCGTCGGGCGCGCCCGCCCTGACGGCAAGCCGGGAATTCGGTATTGTGTCCCCTGAACCCTGGAGAAGTGAGTCTCGGGGACGGAAGAGTGAGTCTCGGGGACACATAACTCAATTAAGGAAGTTCAGTGATGTGTCCGTGCGCCAGGCGAAGCTGGCGGCGTCCAGCCGGTGGAA
>CAZGMC010000168.1:0-2696 GCA_964526565.1 uncultured Mycobacteriaceae bacterium | reverse complement strand
GGGCCGATCGCCGCGGTGGGGCTGTATCAGGTCAGCCGCGACCTGGAGACGGAGGACCGCGCCGACCTGGGCCGGTCGCTGACGGCGTTCAGGGCCAATCCGGGCCAGATCGCCTTCATGGGCGTAGTGCTGCTGCTGTTCGCCCTGGCCTGGATGCGGCTGGCCTTCCTGCTGTTCATGTTGTTCTTCGGCCATTCGCCGATGGCGCCCGACGCGCTGCACATGGTCGACACGTTCCTGGCGCCGGAGAACCTGCCGTTCCTGATTCTGGGCTCGGCGATCGGCGCGGTGCTGGCCGGGCTGGTGTTCGCCATCTCGGTGGTCTCGATCCCGCTGCTGCTCGACCACTCCGGGGCCCACGTCATCACCGCCATTGCCACGAGCTTCGAGGCGGTGCGGCAGAATTTCTGGCCGATGCTGCTGTGGGCGTGGCTGATCGCCATGTTCATCGCCGTCGGCATCGCGACACTGTACCTGGGCCTGATCATCTTCCTGCCGATGATCGGCCACGCCACCTGGCACGCCTACAAGGACCTGGTCGCCTGGGAGTGAACGCACGGCCCGGCGGCCCCTGACGGGAAGAAACTGGAAGAAACACGAGACAGGAAGAAGAGGAGAAAGGAACGATGGGCAATATCGGCGGCTGGATCCTGGGCGGCCTGATCGGTCTGGTCGGACTGGTCGGCCTGTTCATGTCGGCCCACGCCGACGACGGCGTTATGTACTATGTCGGCCTGATCATCTTCGTGTTCGCCATCCTGTTCAATTTCGGGCTGATCCACCGGTACACCAGACACGAGGCGCCCCACTCGCACCAGCATTAGCGGACCTGGAGCCGCGGGCTTGCGGCCGGGCTGCGCATTGCATCGGCGGCATGAGCCCCGCCGCGCCGGTGCTCCGCTTTCTGTGGGGCCTTGCCCCGGCCGGTGCGCAGAAGACCGTTCTCCCGCGTGACGACGCCGCGCAGGACATGGGCTTCGTCGCCTACCGCGGCGAGCTGTTGGCGGCGGCGCGGGCGCGCGATGTCGAGGCCGTGCTGGCGCACCGCGGCCGACGTGCGGTTGAGCTTCGGCCTGAACAGGGCCGCAACACCCTGCGCGTTTGGCTGACCGAAGGCCCCGGCTTCCTGCCGGCCAACTGGCTGTGGCGCGAGCTGGAGGAGATCCTGGTGCTGGGCGCGGTGCGCCTGCCCGACGGCGGCTTCTGCGTCCCCTACATCGCCTGCGACGACTTCGGCTTGGCCTACGACCCGTTGGCCACTGCCTTCGTCGTCCGCGACCGCGCCCCCGCCTGTACCGCCCCGGCGGATGGGGAGAAGGCACGATGGACCGCCAGTCGATGCTCATGATCGCGGCCTGCATGGCCGGCGGGGGTGTGATCTACCTGATTGCCCAATGGTTCGACGTGGACGTGGCCCGGCCGCCCCTGGTCGACGGCCCGCCGGTGCCGACCGTGACACCCGACACCTATCTGCCGCCGGACGTGCGGGAGCAGGTGCAGGAGATGCAGGAGATGCACCGCAGGATCCAGGACCACATGGAACGAACCATGCCGCCGCCCGCCGACCCGTAGTTGGGTTGCAAAACCCAATACCCGCCCTTGCTGCCGTATCGCCGCAATCCCGATACGGCCGTGTTCAACCCGAAAACCGGCTCCGGTGGCGATGCCGCGGCGGGCGCGACGGCCGGGGTGAACCCGGTGGCGTCGGGATTGCGGCGACAACGGCGGTCCACAATGACATTGGTACGGGCGGCGGTGCGCGTCGGGCGTCGCTTCGCTCCGGCCGACCTACGTCGCCGACCTTCGTCATCGACGCGATAAACACAATTACCGGTTGGCCCCCGGCACCCAGAGCACATCCCCGTCGCCCTTGTCGTTGAGCCAGCGGGCCAGGACGAACAGGTGGTCGGACAGGCGGTTGATGTAGCGGATGGCCAGCGGGTTGATCGCCGTGGTCTCGGCCAGGATGGTGGTCTCGCGCTCGGCGCGGCGGGCCACGGTGCGGGCCAGGTGCAGCCAGGCCGAGGCCGGGGTGCCGCCGGGCAGGACGAAGCTCTTCAACGGCTTCAGGTCGGCGTTGAGCCGGTCGATCTCCTGCTCCAGGCGCGTCACCTGCTCGGCGACGACGCGCAGCGGCGGGTATTCGGGGGTCTCCTGCTCGGGCGTGCACAGATCGGCGCCCAGGTCGAACAGGTCGTTCTGGATGCGCGCCAGCATGGCGTCGGCCTCGGCCAAGCCATCCGCCCCACCCGTGTGCAGCCGGACCACGCCGATGACCGAGTTGGTCTCGTCGACCGTGCCATAGGCGGCCACGCGCGAGTCGTGCTTGACGACGCGGGTGCCGTCGCCGAGCGACGTCTTCCCCTTGTCGCCGCCGCGGGTATAGATGCGAGTGAGCTGGACCATGGCGCGTCCCCTGCGAAATCGCGCCGGAGACTAGCCCGTCGCCGTCATCAAGGCCAGCGCGAACAGCAGCAGGGCCAGACCCTGCAGCATCACCCGCCAGCGCATCAGCTTGTTGCTGAAACGGGCATTGAACTCGCCACCGCGGGCCATGGCGAAGATGCCGGTGAAGAGCGTCGCCAGGACAAGGAGCATGGCGACGATCATAAGGACGAAGAAAACCGTGCTCATGGCACAAAACATGGGGCACGCGGCGCCGGTTGCCCAGCCCCCCGGGGTGCCCCGCCCCCCCC
>CAZGMC010000167.1:0-2743 GCA_964526565.1 uncultured Mycobacteriaceae bacterium | reverse complement strand
GCAGTCCTCGGCAAAGGCCCGCGGATCCAGCACCAGTGCCACTAGGTGCCCGTTGCGCCGGTACAGACAGCCGAGCGGGTCGCAGCTCAGCGTCCCGTCAGCCGTCGCGCCGACCGCCGGCCAGACGCCTGCGGTGGCCACGCTCCCGTCGCGGCGCAGCCAGACCGACCGGGCGAACCGCTCCGCACGATGCGAGGAGACGATCAGGCCGCCGCCACCGCCGCGCACCGCCAGGAGGTCCCCGTCGTCGCTGACGAGCACGTCCGGCCGCGGTGCCAGGAAGATCGCCACGACGCCCAGAACCGGGCCGGCCAGCCCGAGCAGCCGCCACGGCCGGCGCCACAGGCACAGCCACAGTCCGCCCGCCGCGGACGCCGCCAACGCCCAGCCCGGCGCCGCCGGCACCCGCAGCGCCGCGCCGGGCCAGGTGCTGGCGGTGCGGGCCACCGACAGCAGCGCTTCGATGCCCCAGTCCATTGGCCGCAGGGCCAGCTCCTCCAGCCCCAGCGGCATCAGGGCGTAGCAGGCGAGGCCCCACGGCATGATCCAGAATGCCGTCAGCGGCACCGCCGCCAGGTTGGCCGCGGTCCCGTAGGTGGCCAGGCGCTGGAAATGGTGGATCGCGAAGGGCGTCGTCGCCAGCGAGGCGACGACCGTGGTCAGCGCCACGCCGCCCACATAGACGGCGGTCTGCCGCAGGGCGCCGCGGCCGTGCCAGCGGCCGGCCGGCACCCGCACCACCTCATAGGCGGCGATCAGCGCCACGACCGCCGCGAACGACATCTGGAAGCTGGGGCCGAGCAGGCTTTCCGGCGCCAGCGCCAGGACCACGACGGCGGCCCAGGCGACGAGGCGCATGGAAATGGGCGTGCGGTCGACCAGGACGGCCAGCAGCACCAGCCCGGTCATCAGGAAGGCCCGCTGGGTCGGTACCGGCGCCCCGACCACCAGCATGTAGAGAAACGCCCCGAACAGGGCGATGAGGGCTGCCCACTTCTTGATCGGACGGTGCAGGGCCAGCGGCTCGATGCCAGTCAGCAGCAGGCGGGTCAGAAAGAAGATCGTGGCCGCCACGGCGCCGACGTGGAGCCCCGAAATGGCCAGCAGGTGACCCAGCCCCGAATCCTGCATGGCCTCGTAGGTCTCGTCACTGATGGCGCCGCGCTCACCCGCCAGCAGCGCCACCGCGATGGCGGCCGATTCGCCCTCCAGGATGCGGTGGATGCGCGCCGCCACGGTGTGGCGCAGGGTCTCGAGGCGCAGGCCGGGCCCGGCCGCGCCGGGCTGGCCGACGCTGCGCACGCCACTGAGCGCATAGCCGACGGCGCCGATCTGCTGGAAGAAGGCGCGGCGGCGAAAGTCGAAGGCGCCCGGCGCCACCGGCCCGCGCGGCGGCATCAGCACGGCCAGCACGTCGATGCGCGCGCCCACCGGCGCGGCCGCGACGTCGGCAGCGCGCAGCCGGATGCGCACCTGCTGCGGCCACCGCGGCGGCGCCAGCCGCTCGATGTCGAGGTCGGACAGGATGACGCGGGCGCCGGACGGCAGCCGCTGGAGCGCCACCACCGTGCCTTCGACCCGCACCGGGCCGGTCTCCCGTTCCAGCATCGGTGCCGCCACCCGGGCCGTACGCAGTTGTGCCAGCGAAAAGCCGACCGCGATGGCCAGCACCGCCACCGTCACGACCGGGATGCCCGATCCCCGCCGCTGCAGCAGGGCCATGGCCGCCGCCAGCGCCGCCACGACGGCACCGGCCCAGGCCGGCGGCTCGGTGGACAACTGGAAGTACAGCGCCACGCCGGCGCCGACGCCGACGGGCAGCCACAGCGGCCAGCGCTCGCGCTCCGCGGCCAGCGTACCGGTCAGCCAGGCCCGCGACCCGCGCGGCGGCGGTGCGGCAGCAGGTTTGGCGGCGGGGTCGGTCATGTCCGGGCGATTGGCTGCACTGCAGGCGGCAATGTGCTAAGCACTGTGCCGCACAGTCTAACAGGCCCAGGCTCGAAGCGCTCAACCATGACGGTCGTCACCCGTTTCGCCCCCTCACCCACCGGCTTCCTGCACATCGGCGGCGCCCGTACGGCGCTGTTCAACTGGCTGTATGCGCGCCACCACGGCGGCCGGTTCCTCCTGCGCATCGAGGACACGGACCGGGCCCGCTCCACCGAAGAGGCGGTCCGCGCCATCCTCGACGGGCTGACCTGGCTGGAGCTGCACTGGGACGGCGAGGCGGTGTCGCAGTTCGAACGCCGCGACCGTCACGTCGACGTGGCGCGCCGCCTGCTCGATGCCGGGCTCGCCTACCATTGCTACTGCACGCCGGAGGAGCTGGCGGAGATGCGCGACCGGGCTCGCCAGGAGGGGCGGCCGCCGCGCTATGACGGCCGCTGGCGCGACCGCGCCCCGGCGGAAGCGCCGCCTGGCGTGCCGCCGGCGGTGCGGTTCAAGGCCCCGCAAGCCGGGGTGACGACCATCGACGACCGCGTGCAGGGCGCCGTGACCGTGCACAACGAGCAGCTCGACGACATGGTGCTGCTGCGCGCCGACGGCACGCCGACATACATGCTGTCGGTGGTCGTCGATGACATCGACATGGGCATCACCCACATCATTCGCGGCGACGACCACCTGACCAACGCCTTCCGCCAGACCCAGCTCTACCGCGCGCTGGCGGCGGAACCCCCGGTCTTCGCCCACATCCCGCTGATCCACGGCCCCGACGGGGCCAAGCTGTCCAAGCGCCACG
>CAZGMC010000166.1:0-2789 GCA_964526565.1 uncultured Mycobacteriaceae bacterium | reverse complement strand
CGGTGCAGGCCATCTACGTGCCCGCCGACGACCTGACCGACCCGGCGCCGGCCACCTCGTTCGCCCATCTCGACGCGACCACGGTGCTCAGCCGCTCGATCGCCGAGCTGGGCATCTATCCGGCCGTGGACCCGCTCGACTCGACCAGCCGCATCCTCGACCCGCGCGTGATCGGCGAGGAGCACTACAATGTGGCCCGCGAGGTGCAGCGCATCCTGCAGAGCTACAAGGCGCTGCAGGACATCATTGCCATCCTGGGCATGGACGAGCTCAGCGAGGACGACAAGCTGACCGTCGCCCGCGCCCGCAAGATCCAGCGCTTCCTCAGCCAGCCGTTCTTCGTCGCCGAGGTGTTCACCGGTACGCCGGGGGTGCTGGTGTCGCTGGAGGAGACGGTGCGCGGCTTCAAGGCGATCTGCGCCGGCGAGTACGACCACCTGCCGGAGAGCGCGTTCTACATGGTCGGCACCATCGAGGACGCCGTGGAAAAGGCGCGCAAGATGGCCGCCCAGGCCGCCTGATCCGGCCAGGCAGATTGAGACACCGCCGCCCCGCCGCCGGCCCGCCGCCGGCCCGGCGTCCCGCGGCGGCACGGCCCGAGGGATAACGAGGCAAGGAAACCATGGCGGAGAAGGTGGCGTTCGAACTCGTCTCGCCGGAGCGCATCCTGCTCGCGGAGGAGGCCGACATGGTGGTCGTTCCGGGTGTCGAGGGCGATTTCGGCGTGCTGGTCGGCCACGTGCCGCTGATCTCCACTCTGCGGCCCGGCGTGATCAGCGTCTATCCGACCCGCGCTGCCGCCACCCACCGTCTGTTCGTATCGGGCGGCTTCGCCGACGTGGCCGCCGACCGCTGCACCGTGCTCGCCGAGACGGCGACGCCGGTCACCGAACTGGACCAGTCGGTGCTCGACCAGGAGATCAGCGACCTGACCGAGGATCTGGCCGACGCCGAGTCCGTGGAGGAGCGGGCGCGGTGCAAGCGGGCGCTGGCGGTGGCGCGCGCCAAGCGGCAGGCGGCGGTCCTGGCATAGGGCCGTCCGGCGGCGCTCCACCGGCGGTGTCATCCTGTTGATTTCGCCAGCCAAATCGATGACAGTGCGGGCGCCGGCCGGGAGCAGGCGGACCTGCGCGTGCGGGCTGTGCAGACGGGTACGGTCATGAGTTACAGGCACTGGACGCTGGACGACATCCCGTGGGACCGGTTCGACCGGACCAGGGTCGTCGACGACGAGATGCGCATGGTCAAGGCGGCAGCGATGGTCGAATACAACGCTGCCGACTACGTCGCCTATCTCGACCACGTCTTCTACGACGACCCGCGGTTCATGGACGCGGCGCACCAGTGGGGCGAGGAGGAGCGCCAGCACGGCCGGGCCCTGAGCCGCTGGGCGCAGCTCGTCGATCCCGACTACGACTTCGAGACGCGGTTCGCCCGCTTCCGCGATGGCTTCAAGATCGAGATCAATGTCGACCGCTCGATCCGCGGCTCGCGCTGCGGCGAGATGGTGGCGCGCTGCATGGTCGAGGTCGGCACCAGCTCCTATTATTCCGCCATTGCCGACGGCACCCATGAGCCGGTGCTGCAGGCGGTCTGCCGCAAGATCGCCGCGGACGAGCTGCGCCACTACAAGCTGTTCTACGACCACCTGAAGCGTTACCTGGACATCGAAAGGCTGAACAAGGTCCAGCGCCTGCGGGTCGCCCTCGGCCGCATTGCCGAGACCGACAGCGACGAGCTGGCCTATGCCTATTACGCCGCCAACAGCGCCGGCGAGCCCTATGACCGCGATGTCTACAATCGCGCCTACATGTCGCGCGCCTATTCCTACTACAAGCAGCCGCACATCGAACGCGGCATGGCCATGATCTTCAAGGCGGTCGGCCTCAGGCCGCGCAGCACGCTGTGCTCGGCAGCTGCCGCCGGCACCCGCTGGTACCTGCAGACCCGCCAGAAGCGCTTGGCGAGGGAGGCGGCCTGACCCACATATCGGCCATGTTCGCGAACCCGATGATCCGCCGCCTGATCTGGCTGGCCGTCAAGGAACTGGCCACCAACCCGGCCCTGCGCCGCGACCTGGCCGACGGCTACCGCCGCGCCCGCCCGCACGTCGCCCAGGCCTGCCGCCGAACCCGCCCGCAGATGATGAATGCCTTCGCCAGTCTTGCCGCAGTCGCCGGCCGCCGCCGGCGTCGGCCGCGGGGCCTCGTTGAAACCCTTCGATTCCGCATCTTTGGCGTCCGCTGAGGCAGCCGGCCCGGCATTACCAAACTGGTTGCAATTGCCAGTCTGTCAGGTATATTTGTTCTTGATTTGTGCACTGGCACTTTTCTTGTGAGGGCGGCGCTGTGGACGGCGGTGGAAACTTTCCTGAATGCCTCGTCTGGTCAGGGCGATCCCCGCCAGCACACCCGGAACCGCTGCTCTATCATGGCGACGCATTCGCCTGGCTGTCGTCAGCGCCGGAAAACACCGTTCATTCCGTTGTTACGGATCCGCCGTACGGGCTGGTCGAGTACAGCGACGAGCACCTCGACAACCTGCGGCTATCACGCGATCGGGATCGAGTTGCAGCCCGAGTTCTTTCAGGTTGCAAGGCATGCTATACCTCTGCTTGCGGGAGCAACATTGGAAGAACTTCGCGGCAATGGTAAGGACTGAGGACAGCAGCACTGTTCCAGGCTAAATCCCACCCGTCATCGCGAGCGAAGCGTGGCGATCCAGTGGTGCCGCAAATAAGGTCTATGTCTTTCTGAAATGGAGGCGCCGGGTCTGGATCGCCACGCTTC
>CAZGMC010000165.1:0-2809 GCA_964526565.1 uncultured Mycobacteriaceae bacterium | reverse complement strand
ACAGCAGCCAGTCGCCGCGCGCCGCGCCCGCCCCGGCGGCGAGCTGCGGCCCGCGCCCGCGCGGTGCCTGCACAACGCGCGCCCCGCCGGCCGCGGCGACGGCCACCGTGGCGTCGGTCGAGCCGCCGTCGGCCACCACGATGTCAAGATCCAGCCCGGCGCTCTCGCCCACCAGCCGGTCGAGCGCGGCGCCCAGCGTTGCCGCCGCGTTCAGCGTCGGGATCACCACGGCCAGCCGGAGCACGGTTTCCCGGGCCGGCCCGGCCATCGCGGCCGTGGCGCCGGCCGGTCCCGCACCCTGCCCCAAGCCGGGCAGGGGTGGGCCGACCGGACGGGTGTCCTGCCCGCCAATTCGCGCGACCCCGTCCGCCGGCCAATGCCGCTCCCCGGCCGGACCCGACATGCCGTCCGACGCCGCCTCCCGCACTGCCGTCACGCCCCGACCCAGGCGATGCGCAGCACGTTGGTGTTGCCGGGCGTGTTGAACGGCACGCCGGCGACCACCACCAACCGCTGGCCCTCGCGCACCAGGCCCTCGGCCAGGGCCAGGGCGCAGGCGTTGTCGACCATTTCGGAGAAGCTGGTCACCTGCCGGGTGCAGATGGGGTGGACGCCCCAGCACAGCGCCATGCGCCGCGCCGTTGCCTGGTGCGCAGTCAGGCTCAGGATCGGCACCTCCGGCCGCTCGCGCGCCGCACGCAGGGTGGTCGACCCCGATGAGGTGTAGGTGACGATGGCTGCCGCGCCGATCGTCCGCGCCACCTGGCGGGCGGCGGCGGTGATGGCATCGGCGGCGGTGCTCTCCGGCTCGTGATGCACGGCGTCGATGATCGGGCGGTACAGCGTGTCGCGCTCCACCCGGCGGGCGATGCGGTCCATCATCGCCACCGCCTCGACCGGGTACTGCCCGACCGCCGTCTCCGCCGACAGCATCACCGCGTCGGCACCATCGAACACGGCGGTGGCCACGTCCGAGGCCTCGGCGCGGGTCGGTGTCGGCGCGCCGATCATGCTCTCCAGCATCTGGGTGGCGACGATCACCGGCTTGCCGGCGCGGCGGCAGTGGCGGACAATGCGCTTCTGCAGGGTCGGTACGTCCTCCGCCGGCATTTCCACGCCCAGGTCGCCGCGCGCCACCATCATCGCGTCGGTCAGGTCGATCAACTCGTCCAGATACTGGATGGCCAGCGGCTTTTCCATCTTGACCACGATCTGGGCGCGGCCGGCGATCAGGCGGCGTGCCTCGGCCACGTCGGCCGGCCGCTGCACGAACGACAGGGCGATCCAGTCGACCCCGTGGTCCAGGGCGAAGCGCAGATCGTCGCGGTCCTTGCCCGTCAGCGGCGACAGCGGCAGCTCGGCATCGGGCACGTTCAGGCCCTTGCGGTCGGACAGGCGGGTGCCGGCCTCGATCAGGGCATCGGCATGGTCCGGCCCGCAGGCCTCGACACGCAGCCGCACATTGCCGTCGTCCAGCAGCAGGGCGTGGCCCGGCGCCATCGCTGCGAAGATTTCGGCGTGCGGCACCGGCACGCGCTCGGCCGTGCCGCCATCAGCGCCCAGCTCCAGGCGCAGGCGCTGGCCCGGCGTCAGGTGCACCTGGCCTCCGGTGAACCGGCCGATGCGCAGCTTCGGCCCCTGCAGGTCGGCGAGCACGGCGATGGGGTGGGCGAACTCCCGCTCGACCTCGCGGATGGCGGCAACGCGGGCGGCATGCTCGGCCTGGGTGCCGTGGCTGAAGTTCAGGCGGAACACGTCGACGCCGGCCACGAACAGCCGGCGGATCGTCTCGAGCGACGAGGTGGTCGGCCCGAGCGTGGCCACGACCTTGATCTGCCGGGCGCGCTTGTGGGGAACGCGCTGGTCCATGGGCGGATACCCGTAGCAGCGGCGGGGGAAGCCGGCGGCGTCTCAACGGCGACGGGAAAAGAGCATAGCCGCGGCGGCGGCGCCAAGCGAAGGTTTCACGGCGCGGCGGTGACACCACCTGCCGCCCGGTGTAAACGTGACGCTCTGCTCCCGGTTCTGCGAGAACCCTCGACACCATGGACCTCGTCACCACCGCCTTCGCTGGCGCTGCGCTGGCCGTCTGGCTGTACCTGCTGGCCGGGCGCGACGGTTTCTGGTGTGCGGACCAGCGGCTGGGCCGGCCGCCGGAGCCGGCCGAGTGGCCCGCCGTGGCGGCAGTGGTGCCGGCGCGGGACGAGGCGGCGGTGATCGCGGAGTCCCTGGGCTCGCTGCTGGCCCAGGACCATCCGGGCCGGTTCGCCATCGTGCTGGTCGACGACCACAGCGCCGACGGGACCGGCGCCATCGCCGGCGGGCTGGCCGCTGGAACGCCGCCGGGCCGGCTGACGGTGGTTTCGGCCGCGGACCTGCCGCCGGGCTGGGCCGGCAAGGTGTGGGCGCAGGCGCAGGGCATCGCGGCGGCGCAGGCCGTGCTGCCGGAGGCCCGCTACCTGCTGCTGACCGACGCCGACATCGCCCACGACCCCGGCACGCTGCGCCGGCTGGTCGCCAAGGCCGAGGCGGAGGGCCGCGACCTGGTCTCGCTGATGGCGCTGCTGTCCTGCCGCGGGCCGTGGGAGCGGCTGCTGATCCCGGCGTTCGTGTTCTTCTTCCAGAAGCTCTATCCCTTTCGGGCGGTCAACGACCCGCAGCGGCGCACCGCCGGGGCGGCCGGCGGCTGCATGCTGGTGCGAGCAGAAGCGCTCGACCGGATCGGTGGCATCGGCGCGATCCGCGGCGCGCTGATCGACGACTGCGCCCTGGCCGCGGCGGTGCAGGGGCAGGGGCAGGGGCAGGGGCA
>CAZGMC010000164.1:0-2944 GCA_964526565.1 uncultured Mycobacteriaceae bacterium | reverse complement strand
CCGGCGTCAGCCGTGTCTTTGCGATCGCTGTCGTCGTGCCTTCTCATAGGCAATCACGGCCATAAGATCGCGCCCGACCGCATCCATGTCACCCCTGAGCGCCTCGGCATCGGCTTCATAGGGGTCCGCATAGGGCGAGGCGACCGGGAGCAGTTGGAAGACGGATCCGGCACCGATCAGGAAATCGCGGATCACGGCTCCCTTGCTGCTGCGGGATCCTAATGTGAAGCGTCCGCTCATGCAACCGTATCCATCCCCTGGCGCGCCGTCCAAAGCGCTTGCGACGTGGCCACGTCGGTTGACGTGTCAACAAATACATTTTGACCGCGCCGGCAAAAAAATCAATTCATCCTTGGCCGGCAGAGCAGGCGTCAAGCGCATGCGGCGAACCGCGCGCCAGCCGCGAATGAAGCTTTTCTTACTCCGTCCGCCTTGACAGCGCCAGCCAGATCCCGCCGCCGATCAGGACGCAGCCGGCGCACCGCTGGCGGCTGCTGCCGCAGCGGACCGGGCCAGCCTGTCACGGCGAGACGGTTTCGGCAGTCAGGCGCGGCCAGGTGTCGGCTGCCGCCTGCAACACCCGAAGCGGTTAACGGGCACCACGGAACCTGGCCGCGGCATATGGGTTAGGAAGGCACGATCCCCGGCCTCACTCGCATGAAGATGGGGTCGGAATGACAACGCCGGGTTCCGGGCCGGGTCCGGGAAGGGCCTTGGCGGACCCGGCATCAACCGGACCGATTTACCAGGAGGAGCCTCATGAGAACCCGTTTCCTGATGACGACTGCCGCGTCCATCTTCACCCTGTCCGTGGCCGGCGGCGCTGCCGCACAGCAGGAGCAGGGCCAGTCGGACGTGATGGACGAGCAGCTCCGCGAGAAGATCGAGCTGAGCACCTGGGACTACCAGACCCTCTATGAGAGCGGCTGGCGGGCCAACGAGCTGATCGGCAGCACGGTCGTCGGCGGCGGCGGCGAGGAGATCGGCGAGGTCAGCAACATCATTGTCGGCGCCGACGATACCGCCGAAGCGATCGTCGTCGAGGCCGGCGGCTTCCTCGACATGGGTGCCACCTACCTGCGCGTGCCGTGGGACCAGGTCGAGTGGAGCCCGGACGCCCGGCAGGTCCAGGTGCCGGTCCAGGCTGAAAACGTTGCCCAATTCAGCCTGTTCGGCGACGGTCCGGAGGTCGGCAGGGCGGCGTGGCGCGTGACCAATCTGGTCGGCGACTACGTCTCGCTGCAGGACCGGCCCGGTTATGGTGTGGTCAACGACGTGGTCTTTGGCCAGGACGGGTCGATCCAGGCCATCCTGGTCCAGCCGGACGTTGCGCAGGAGGAACAGGACCCGGTGGCGCTGCCTTATGACGGCGATCAGATGCGCGGCGACGATTACGGGGATGAGCCGGGTGCCGGCTTGCGATCGGCAACGCGGCCGGGCGACGACTGGTATGACGCGCCCTACAGCTACGGCGAGATCGGCGAGCTCGAGGCGTTCGATCAGGAGCAGATGCAGCGCTAGACCGGCACCGTTAGACCGGGAGCGGACGTTGCCGCATCGACGGCGATGATCGGGCCGCCGGGCACCCATGGGGATGCCCGGCGGCCCATGGCGCCTGCCGGGCGCCTGCCGGGCGCCGACGCGCTAGCGCGTCAGCGGCTTGTACTTGATCCGGTGGGGCTGGTCCGCCTCGGCGCCCAGGCGGCGGTGGCGGTCGGCCTCATAGTCCTCGTAGTTGCCCTCGAACCAGGTCACCTGGCTGTCGCCTTCGAAGGCCAGGATGTGCGTGGCGATGCGGTCCAGGAACCAGCGGTCGTGGCTGATCACCACGGCACAGCCCGGAAAGTCCAGCAGCGCATCCTCCAGCGCCCGCAGCGTCTCCACGTCCAGGTCGTTGGTCGGCTCGTCGAGCAGGATGACGTTCGCGCCGGACTTCAGCATCTTGGCCAGGTGGACGCGGTTGCGCTCGCCGCCGGACAACTGGCCGACCCGCTTCTGCTGGTCCGGGCCCTTGAAGTTGAAGGCGCCGACATAGGCGCGCGAGGCGACCTTGCGCTTGCCCAGGTCGATGTCCGCCTCGCCTTCGGAAATCTCCTCCCAGACGGTCTTCGCGTTGTCGAGCACGTCGCGGCTCTGATCGACATAGCCCAGCACCACGGTGTCGCCGACGCGGATGGCGCCGTCGTCAGGGTTCTCCTGGCCGATGATCATGCGGAACAGGGTGGTCTTGCCGGCGCCGTTGGGGCCGATCACGCCGACGATGCCGCCGCGCGGCAGGTCGAACGTCAGGTCCTCGATCAGCAGCCGGTCGCCATAGCCCTTGCGCACGTCTTCTGCCTGGATGACCACGTCGCCCAGGCGCGGCGGGGTGGGAATGAGGATGGCCGCCTGGCCCGGCGCCTGGTCGCGCGACTGGGCCAGCAGCTCCTCATAGGCCTTGAGGCGCGCCTTGGCCTTGGTGCCGCGGCCCTTGACGCCGGAGCGCACCCACTCCAGCTCGTGGTCCAGCGCCCGCTGGCGGGCCTGCTCCTGCTTCGCCTCCTGGTGCAGGCGCTTCTGCTTCTTTTCCAGGTAGGCGGTGTAGTTGCCCTCGTAGGGCACGCCGCGGCCGCGGTCCAGCTCCAGGATCCAGCCGGTGACGTTGTCCAGGAAGTAGCGGTCGTGGGTGACCATGACCACGGTGCCGCTGTACTCGCGCAGGTGCCGCTCCAGCCAGGCGACCGATTCGGCATCCAGGTGGTTGGTCGGCTCGTCGAGCAGCAGCAGGTCGGGCCGCGACAGCAGCAGCCGGCACAGCGCCACCCGGCGCTTCTCGCCGCCGGACAGCGTGGTCACGGCGCTGTCGCCGGGCGGGCAGCGCAGCGCGTCCATGGCGATCTCGACCGTGCGCTCCAGGTCCCAGGCGTCGGCGGCGTCGATCTTCTCCTGCAACTCGGCCTGCTCG
>CAZGMC010000163.1:0-2945 GCA_964526565.1 uncultured Mycobacteriaceae bacterium | reverse complement strand
CTCGACCTTCTGCAGCATCTGGCGGACGATCACCTCGATATGCTTGTCGTTGATCTTCACGCCCTGCAGCCGGTAGACGTCCTGGATCTCCTTGACCAGGTAGTTGGCCAGCGCCTCGACGCCCAGCACGCGCAGGATGTCGTGCGGCACCGGGTTGCCGTCCATCAGCTGGTCGCCCTTCTGGACGTAGTCGCCTTCCTGCACGGCGATGTGCTTGCCCTTGGGGATCAGGTACTCCTGCTCCTCGCCGGTGTCGTCGTTGCGCACGACGATGCGGCGCTTGGTCTTGTAGTCCTTGCCGAAGGTCACGCGGCCGTCGCCCTCGGCGATGATCGCGTAGTCCTTGGGCTTGCGCGCCTCGAACAGTTCCGCGACGCGGGGCAGGCCGCCGGTGATGTCGCGCGTCTTGGTGCTCTCCCGCGGGATGCGGGCCAGCACGTCGCCGGCACGGACCTGGGCGCCGTTCTCCACCGATAGAATGGCATCCACTGACATGAAGTAGCGCGCCTCCAGCCCGTTGGGCAGGGTCACCACCTCGCCGGCCTCGTCACGCAGGGTGACGCGCGGACGGAGCTGGTCGCCGCGCGGCTGCTGGCGCCAGTCGACGACGACCCGGTTGGAGATGCCGGTGGTCTCGTCCATGACCTCGCGCATCGACACGCCCTCGACCAGGTCGACGTAGTGGGTGATGCCCTCCCGCTCGGTGATGATCGGGATGGTGTAGGGGTCCCACTCGGCCAGCTTCTGCCCGCGGGCCACCGTACCGCCCTCCTCGGCGAGCAGCCGGGTGCCGTAGGGCACGCGGTGGCGGGCCTTCTCGCGGCCCTGCTCGTCGCTGAGCACGATCTCGGTGTTGCGGCCCATGATGATGGGCACGCCCTCGCTGTTCATCACGACGTTGCGGTTCTTCAGGGTCAATACCGCGTCGAACGCCGCCTCCACCGACGACTGCTCGGCACCGCGCTGGGCTGCGCCGCCGATGTGGAAGGTGCGCATGGTGAGCTGGGTGCCGGGCTCGCCGATCGACTGGGCGGCGATCACGCCGACCGCCTCGCCGACATTGACCTTGGTGCCGCGCGCCAGGTCGCGGCCATAGCACTTGCCGCAGATGCCGCCGGTGCTGTCGCAGGTCAGGGCCGAGCGGGCGACGACGCGGTCGATGCCGGCGGTCTCGATCTGCTCCACCACCGTCTCGTCGAGCAGGTCGCCGGCCCGGACGATCACCTCGCCGGTCAGCGGGTGGACCACGTCGACGGCCGAGGAACGGCCGAGGATGCGCTCGCCGAGCGGCACGATGATCTCGCCGCCGTCGATCACGGCGTTGAGCGGGATGCCCCGCTGGCTGCCGCAGTCGTCCTCGACGATGACGCAGTCCTGGGCCACGTCGACCAGGCGGCGCGTCAGGTAGCCCGAATTGGCCGTCTTCAGGGCGGTGTCGGCCAGGCCCTTGCGGGCGCCGTGGGTGGAGTTGAAGTACTCCAGCACGGTCAGGCCTTCCTTGAAGTTGGAGATGATCGGCGTCTCGATGATCTCGCCCGACGGCTTGGCCATCAGGCCGCGCATGCCGGCCAGCTGGCGGATCTGGGCGGGGGACCCGCGGGCGCCCGAGTGGGCCATCATGTAGACGGAGTTGACCTGCTGGGTCGGGTCCTGCAGGGTCGAGGAGATCTCCCGCATCATCTCGGCGGCGACCTTGTCGGTCGTGTTCGACCAGACGTCGATCACCTTGTTGTACTTCTCGCCACGGGTGATCAGGCCGTCCAGGTACTGGTTCTCGTACTCGGTGACGAGCTGCTTGGCCTGGCCGACCAGCTCCTGCTTGGCCTGCGGCACCACCATGTCGTCCTTGCCGAACGAGATGCCGGCGCGGCAGGCGTGGCCGAAGCCCAGCGTCATCAGCCGGTCGCAGAAGATCACGGTCTCCTTCTGGCCGCAGTGGCGGTAGACCACGTCGATGACGTTGGAGATCTCCTTCTTGGTCAGCAGCCGGTTGACCAGGGCGAACGGCACCGCCTTGTCGCGCGGCAGGATCTCGCCCAGCAGCATGCGCCCCGGCGTGGTCACGACGCGGCGCACGACGGGCTGGCCCTCGCTGTCCACCGTCTGGAACCGCGCCTTGATCTTGGAGTGCATGTCGACGACGCCGGCGGCCAGCGCCTGCTCGATCTCACCGATTGACGAGAAGCGCGGCACCATGTGTGCCTTGACCTCGCCGCGGCGCAGCCGGTCCAGGAGGGCCGGGATGTCCTTGGCCTCGACCGGCACCGACGGGGCGGCGTGGTCGAGCAGGACCACGTCCTCCAGCTCCACCGCGGCCTGCAGCGCCGCCTCGCTGTCGATCGACACCTCGGCGCCGAGCGTGGTGGTGCGCTCCATGGTCAGGTAGTACAGGCCGAGCACGATGTCCTGCGACGGCACGATGATCGGCTTGCCGTTGGCCGGCGACAGGATGTTGTTGGTGCTCATCATGAGCACGCGCGCCTCAAGCTGCGCCTCCAGCGACAGCGGCACGTGCACGGCCATCTGGTCGCCGTCGAAGTCGGCGTTGAAGGCCGTGCAGACGAGCGGGTGAAGCTGGATCGCCTTGCCCTCGATGAGCACCGGCTCGAAGGCCTGAATCCCCAGGCGATGCAGCGTCGGTGCCCGGTTCAACAGCACCGGATGCTCGCGGATGACCTGCTCGAGGATGTCCCAGACCTCGGGCCGCTCCTTCTCGACCATCCGCTTGGCGGCCTTGATGGTCTGGGCTTTGCCGTAGAGCTCGAGCTTGGCGTAGACGAACGGCTTGAAGAGCTCCAGCGCCATCTTCTTCGGCAGGCCGCACTGGTGCAGCTTGAGCTCGGGGCCCACCACGATCACCGAGCGGCCCGAGTAGTCGACACGCTTGCCCAACAGGTTCTGGCGGAAGCGGCCCTGCTTGCCCTTGAGCATGTCGGAGAGCGACT
>CAZGMC010000162.1:0-2988 GCA_964526565.1 uncultured Mycobacteriaceae bacterium | reverse complement strand
TCTCGCCGCCGTCGACGGTCACCGCGGCGTTGTTCGACATGTTCTGCGGCTTGAACGGCCGCACCCGCAGGCCGCGGCGGGTGAAGGCGCGGCACAGCCCGGCGACCAGCAGCGACTTGCCGACATCCGACCCCGTGCCCTGGAACATCAAGGCCGCCGGCCGCCGTGTCCCGTTCATCGCCCAACCCTCATCAACAAACCCTCATCGTCCGGTCCTCACCGTCCACCCCTCTCGGCCCGGCCCTGCATTGCCCGGCCCTGCATTGCCCGCCCTGCATCGCCCGCCCGGCATCGCCCGCCCGGCATCGCCCGCCCGGCATCGCCCGCCCCGCATTGCTCGGTGGTCCCCGCCACCGGCCGCGCACCCCCCGGCCGTCATCGCGCCTTCACCGTCATGGGCAGGCCGGCGACCATATAGATGACCTGGTCGGCGGTCGCCGCCATGGCCTGGTTGAGGCGTCCGGCCTCGTCGCGGAAGCGGCGGGCCAGCGGGTTGTCCGGCACGATGCCCTGGCCGACCTCGTTGGAGATGAACACCACCGGGTGGGTCAGCACCGGCAGGCTCATCAGCAGCTTGTCGCTCTCGGTCACGGTGTCGCGGCCGGCGTGCATCAGGTTGGACAGCCACAGAGTCAGGCAGTCGACCAGCACGGCGCTGTCGGCCTCCTGCAGGGCCCGGCCGATGTCCAGCGGCTCCTCCACCGTGCGCCAGCGCTCGCCGCGGCGGCGCCGGTGCTGGCGGATGCGCTCGGCCATCTCCTCGTCGCCGGCCTGCGCCGTGGCCAGATAGATGCAGGGGCCAGGCATCAGCTCGACCAGCGTCTCGCCGTGGCTGCTCTTGCCGGAGCGGGTGCCGCCGATGACGAAGGTTACCGGCGGCAGGGGGGAAACGGCGGTCATCAGGAGACTCCTTCGGCGATGGCGCGCCACAGTGCCGCGCCCACCGCCCTCCATTTTGTCACTAGACTGGCGGCCATGCCCGATGCCCAGATCCACTCCCCGCGAACCGAACCCGGGCCGGCCGGCGGCGGCGACCACGCCGCGCCACTCCATCACGGCGGCGACCTGGCCTGGGCCGTGGCCCGCTTCGGTCCATCCAACACCGGCTGGCTGGACCTGTCGACCGGAATCAACCCGCAGCCCTACCCGGTGCCGCCGTTGCCGGCGGAGCGCTGGGCCGAGGCCTGGACCCGTCTGCCCGGCACGGCGGCGGTCGATGCGCTCAGGGCGGCGGCGGCGCGATGCTATGGCGTGCGGGCGCTGGGTGCGATCGTCGCGGCGCCGGGCACCCAGGCGCTGATCCAGCTGCTGCCACGGCTGCGCCCGGCGGGCCGGGTGGCGGTGCTGGGGCCGACCTACGCCGAGCACGCCCACGCCTGGGCCGCCGCCGGGCACGCCGTCACCGAGGTTGCGGCATCGGGGGGCGAGCCGTGGGGCGACCTCGGCGACACGGCGGATGTGGTCGTGGTGACCAATCCCAACAACCCCGACGGCCACGCCGTGGCGCCGGTGCGGCTGATCGAGGCGGCCGCTGCGCTGGCGGCGCGGGGCGGCTGGCTGGTGGTCGACGAGGCGTTCGCCGACACCGCGCCGGTGCTGAGCGTCGCCGCGGCGGCCGGGCGGCCAGGGCTGGTGGTGCTGCGCTCGTTCGGCAAGTTCTTCGGCCTGGCCGGGGTGCGGCTCGGCTTCGCCCTGACCGGGCCGGGGCTGGCGGCGCGGACCGCCGCCGGGCTGGGGCCGTGGGCGGTGTCGGGGCCGGCCATCGCCGTGGGCACGGCGGCGCTGGCCGACCGCGCCTGGATCGCGGCGACGCGCACGGCGCTGAATGCCGCGGCGGCGCGGCTCGACCGGCTGCTGGCGGCACACGGCCTGGGCGTGGCCGGCGGCACCTCGCTGTTCCGCCTGGTGGAGGACCCGGCGGCGCCCGAGGTGTTCGAGCGCCTGGGCCGCGCCGGCATCCTGGTGCGCCACTTCCCCGGCCGCCCCGACCGGCTGCGCTTCGGCCTGCCCGGCAGCGAGGCCGACTGGCGCCGGCTGGAGGCCGCCCTGTAGCGGGCTGCATTCCGCCTGTTATGCCAGCGGGCATCAGGCGTCGAAGTCTTGAGTCTTGGGGACACAAGACGGAGCTCTGCCCCTTGCAGCTGACACTGCACCATTCCTTAAATAAGGTATGTGTCCCCGGGACTAAGGTATGTGTCCCCGGGACTGAGACTGCCGAGACTGCCGTGTCTCCGAGACTGTCCTGCGATCCGCCATTCCGCCTGTTGCCCGATCGGGCGAGGTCGGGAATCCTGCAACGGTCCCGAAGACAGCCGAGAGCGGCTACGGCAATGGCAGGCCCCTTTCCTGACTTCACGCCGGCCGAGCGCACCGCGGATACCGCCATCCATGTCGTCGGCGTCACTGGCGGGGTGGTCGGCAGTGCCGTGCTGCTGGCGGTGGGGTTGCCCGGCGCCGATGTGGCGACGGCGGTCAGCCTGCCGCTCTACGTCGCGGGGCTGCTGGCCATGCTGACCTTCTCGGCGCTGTACAACCTGGCGCGGCATCCCGGACGCAAGGAGCGGCTGCGCCGGTTCGACCATGCCGCCATCTTCGTCATGATCGCCGGCAGCTACACGCCGTTCGCCCTGGTCAAGATCGGCGGCGGCTGGGGGACCGGGCTGCTGGTGTTCGTGTGGGTCCTGGCCCTGGCCGGGGTGACGCTGAAGCTGACCCGGCCGCGGCGGGCCGAGCGGCTGTCGATCGCGCTCTGTCTGGTCATGGGCTGGAGCGTGGTCGTCGCCGTCGTGCCGCTGGTCGAGGCGGTGGCGCCGCCGGTGTTCGTGCTGCTGCTGGCCGGCGGCGTGATCTACACCATCGGCGTCCTGTTCCACCTGTGGCGCCGGCTGCCGTTCCACAACGCGATCTGGCACCTGTGCGTCCTGATCGCCGCCGGCTGCCACTATGCCGCCATATTCGGCGCGGTGGCCCTGCCGGCCTAGCCCGGCC
>CAZGMC010000161.1:0-2996 GCA_964526565.1 uncultured Mycobacteriaceae bacterium | reverse complement strand
GCGAGGTCGCAGGTGGCGACGAGCTGGCAGCCGGCGGCGGTGGCGATGCCGTGCACCTTGGCGATGACCGGCTTGGGCAGGTGCGTGACCGCCAGCATCAGGCGCGAGCACTGGCGGAACGTCGCCTCATAGGCCTGGCGCTGCGGCCTGCTGCGCATCTCGCGCAGGTCGTGGCCGGCGCAGAAGGCCGGGCCGGAACCCTGCAGGACGACCACCTTGACCGACTCGTCCTCGGCGATCTCCTCCAGGCTCTCGTGCAGGGCGGCCATCAGGGCTGTCGACAGGGCGTTGCGCGCCTGCGGCCGGTTGAGGGTGAGCACGGCGACGCCGTCCGCGTCGTCGCGCAGCACCAGCGGCTCGTTGGCCAGCGGCCGGGCGGCGGCATCGGGCGCAGCGGTCATGGCAATCCTCCCTTGCCTTTTCGCGGTTGGTCGGGTGCCAGTCTACGCCGGGCCGGCGGGCGGGAAAACCATGGGCAGAAGGCGGTCTCGGGGAGCATGGACAGGGGCAGGTCGTTCCGATTACCTTAAGGGTAGCGTTTCGCCGCAGAACGCGACACAGCGGACTGTGAGGCATCACATGAGCATCACCGTGAAGCTATCTCCCCCACTTGAGGCGATGGTCCGCGAGAAGGTCGCGTCCGGGGAGTATGCATCAGAGGCGGACGTAGTGGAGCAAGCCTTGCTGTTGCTGCAGCGGCATGAGGCGGTCCAGGCTGCCGAGCTCGATGCGTTGTGCCGCGATATTGCCCAAGGGCTGGCCGACCTGGACGCGGGGCGGGTTGTGGACGCCGAGGCGGTGTTCAAGGAGCTTGAGCAGATTGTCGCCGAAGGGCAGGGCCGGTAATGTGTCGCGCGTTCGATTTTCGAGCACAGCGAAGAAAGATCTCATTGATGTATTTTTGTATATAGCAGAGGATAATGTAGAGGCAGCGTCAAATTTACTGGTAAAATTTCATGAGTCGTGCCGCCTTCTCGCGCAGTTTCCGAACATTGGGCGCAAACGAGCCGGAATTCCGGCATCGGTGCTGAGTTTTCCGGTCGGCAAATACATAATCTACTATCGTGTCCGAGCCGACGGCATAGAGGTTGCGCGCGTTATCCATGCTGCGCGAAACCTTCCAATGGCCTTCGGCAAGCGCCACTAGATCGACGCCACCCGTCGCCCCAGGCGGACGGCGGTCAGGCCGGGCTGCAGGCGGCGTGTCGGCATGATCAGGACGCAGTCGTCATAGGGCGTGGCGATGCGCTGCGGACCGTCATGGGCGATGGTCGTGCCGGCGCGCGGGATCACCTCCATGCCGACGAACCGGTCGACGAAGCGGCACCGGTTGGTGCGGATCGTCACCGTCTCGGTGACCTCGATGATGCATTGCGGCACCGGGTCGGCCGGCCGGTCGATCATGCCGGCGAGCGCCAGGACCCGCAGGCAGCCCTCGAGCGCCACCTCGGCCGCGACCGCCTGCCAGTGCTGGCCGCATTCCAGCAGCAGGGCATTGGCCGCCGCATGCGGGTCGGCGAAGGCGCCATGATCGCGCAGGCGCGTGCCCGCGGCGTGGCCGGCGTCGCACACGACATGCTCGGGATAGCCGACGGCTTGGGCCAGCCGGCGCCCTTTGGCCAGCGGGCCGGCCAGCATCAGCGGCGGCGTGGCGAACTGCATGGAGTGCAGGTCGAGGAGCAGGTCGACGCTGTCGATCAGCGGCCGGATGGCGCGGGCGCGGTCCAGCTCCACCGACCGGCCGGGGCCGTCCAGCCGCGCCGGCGACCAGACACGGTTGAAGTCCTCGTCCACGCAGCGCGACAGCGCCGGCCGTTGCGGGTCGAACTGCTCGAAGGCCGCCACGTTGGCGAAGCCGAGGGTCAGCCGGCCGCGCTCCGGCCGCACGCCGGCACGGAACAGGCGGTCGAGGGCGACGGCGCCGCACAGCTCGTTGCCGTGAGTCAGCGCGTTGATCAGCACGTGCGGGCCGGGCCGGCCGCTGTCCAGGGTCGTGTAGTACGGCAGCCCGGTATTGCCGGCACGATAGGGGCCGAGGTCGGGCGGGCACAGCTCGACGACCGGCAAGGTCGCCGGGACTGCGCCGTCCAGCCCGCTCACGGCACCCGCACCCGGCAGCCGGGCCGGGGCCGCACGCCCGGTCTGCACCGGTTGAGGAAAGCCCGGTCCTGTCCGGGCGGCGCCAGAACCAACCTCACCATGATGCGGCAGTGTGCGCCATCACGCCCCTGCTGGCCAACCCGTTCCTGGCCAACCCGTTCGTTCATTACGCGGTCGCCGGGTGGATGCGGTGGACCCATCCGCAGCAGACAGTCTCGCGCGCTGGTTGATGGCACATGCCCGCTGCCGGAGTCGAACCGGCACTCCCTTGCGGGAAACGGATTTTAAGTCCGTTGCGTCTACCTGTTTCGCCAAGCGGGCGCCGGGCGGTTGCGGTCGGGAAGTTAGGGCCGCCGGGGGGCGGGTGACAAGGGCCTGGACCGCGTCGCCCGGCAACGGGCTCAGGTTAACGGGCCGGAGGGTCGATCAGGTCGGCGAAGACCTCGCTGTTCCATGGGGCGGTCCCGGCGGGATGGTCGGTTGCCAGTCCCATTGAGATCAACGGCATTGAATGTTTCGCCTCGGACCACGAAATCGTCGACATGATGGTGCGCGTTGCAGAAAAACAGGTGTCGCAGAAGGGGCTGGCGGAATGGCTGCGCTCGCATGCGCGTCCGATGGGATAAGGGCATGTAGGCTGCTCTGAGCCTGCGAAGCCCAGCACACCGGATTTAAGGATATTGCAAACGAAATAGCCATCTTGAACACGATTCACCCGTCATTGCGAGCGGAGCGAAGTAATACAGTACCGACGCTGCCGATTCAGAAAGTCATAGACTGCGCTCGCGGCGCCACTGGATTGTTTCTCTGCGCTCGCAATGACGGCGTTCTTGACGACAGTATTCTGCAAAATGCCAGGAATCCTATCAAAAACAATTCCCATCAAAAACCGCAAA
>CAZGMC010000160.1:238-3092 GCA_964526565.1 uncultured Mycobacteriaceae bacterium | reverse complement strand
AGCGGCGGCGTCAGCGGCGCGGCGCCTGGGTCGGCTCGGAGATGCCGCAGATGGCTGTCTTGGCGGCGTCGGCGCCCTCGCCGCCGGCGCGGGCCAGATCGGCCACGGCCAGGATGCCGACCATCCGCTTGTCGTGGTTCAGCACCGGCAGCCGGTGGACCTGATGTTCGGCCATGACCTTGGCAGCCTCGTCCAGCGAGGCGTCACCGAAGCAGTAGTAAACCCCCTCGGCCATCACCTGACGGACCGGGGTCTTGCCCGCCTCCTTGTCGTCGGCGATGGCGCGGACGACGATGTCGCGGTCGGTGATCATGCCGACCAGCCGGTCGTTCTCGCCGACCGGCAGGGCACCGACATTGTCCTGCCGCATGCGCCTGGCCGCATCGCTGAGCAGGCTGTCGGGATCGATCAGGTCGACCTGACGGTGCATCACTTCCTGTACCTGCATGGCTCTTCCTCCCTTGGTTGTCGGCTCGTCGCCGATATCGTCCGGGTTCTTCGCGCTCGCCGCCACCCACGCCTCCGGGGCATCGCCCGGCGACCGTGCGCCGCCGGACGGGTCATCCGGGCTGCGTGCCGTGTCCCTGGCCCAGTCCTCGGACTGGGTATCGGTCTTGCGCGGATCTGCCATTCCCGGCCTCCTGCGACAGGCATGCGGATAGCAACGATAACGGCACGGGGGCAGAAGGGTTCCCGCCCTGCGCGGCCATGGCCCACGACAGCCGCCCTGCCCCGACCGGCCGTTCATCCTTTGTCAACCAGACCGCCGCGACCATCCTCCGGCCATGCGCTTGCTTCTCGTCAATCCGCCCTACCACGGCGCCCCCGGCCTCGGCGGGGCGGGCGAGCAGGTGCCGTTCGGGCTGCTGGCGATCGGCGGGGCGCTGGTCGACGCGGGCCATGCCGTGACACTGCTGGATGCGGGGGCGCGGCACCTGTCGATCGATGTGGTCGCCACAGAGGTGGCAGGCCGGCGGCCCGACGCGGTCATGACCGGCCATGCCGGCTCCACCCCCGCCCATCCGCTGGTCATGCGCCTGGCCCGCGCGGTCAAGGCGCGGGGGCCGCAGGCGCCGCTGGTCTATGGCGGCGTGTTCCCGACCTTCCATGCCGCCGACGTGCTGGCCGCGGAACCGGCGGTCGACGTGATCGTCCGCGGCGAGGGCGAGGCGACGGCGGTGGCCCTGGCCGATGCGCTGTCCCGCGGCGCGCCGCTGACCGGTATTCCCGGCCTGGCGTTCCGCGACGGCGGCCGCATCGTCGAGACGCCGCCGGCGCCGCCGCTCGCCGACCTGGATGCCTTCCGGGTCGGCTGGGAGCTGGTCGACGACTGGGACCGTTACACGACCTGGGGCCTGGGTCGGGCGGCGATCGTGCAACTCTCGCGCGGCTGCCCGCACCGTTGCAGCCACTGCGGCCAGCACACCTTCTGGCGCCGCTGGCGCCATCGCGACCCGCAGCGCGCCGCCGACGAGATCGCCTGGCTGTACCGCCGCCACGGCGTGCGCTTCGTCAACCTGGCCGACGAGAACCCGGCCGCCTCCAAGCGCGTCTGGCGCCGCTTCCTGGAGGCGCTGGCGGCGCAGGCCGTACCGGTTCGCCTGTTCGCCACGATCCGCGCCGCCGACGTTGTGCGCGATGCCGACATCCTGCCACTGTACCGGGCGGCCGGCATGCTGTGCGTGCTGATGGGCATCGAGAGCACCGATCCGGCGACCCTGGGCCGGATCGGCAAGGGCTCCGACGGTACCACCGACCGGCAGGCGATGCGCCTGCTGCGCCGCCACGGAATCCTGTCGATGGCCTGCCACATCGTCGGCTTCGAGGAGGAGACCTGGGGCACCTATCGGCGGGCGCTGCGGCGGCTGCTGGACCTCGACCCGGACCTGCTCAACGCCATGTACCTGACGCCGCACCGCTGGGCCGGCTGGGCCGAGGACAATGGCGGCCGCGGCGTGGTCCAGCCGGACCTCGGCCGCTGGGACTACCGCCATCAGGTGCTGGCGACCCGCCATCTGCGCCCGTGGCAGGTGTTCGCCGCGGTCAAGCTGACCGAGGCGGCCCTGCACCTGCGCCCGCGCGCGCTGTGGCGCCTCGTTCGCCACCCGGATCCGGAAACGCGGCGGGCGTTGTGCTGGTGCCTAGTGCATGCCGGGCGCGTCTGGGTCGGCGAAATCCTCGATTTCGCCTGCCGCAGCCGGTTCAGCCGGCAGCCGCGGGCTGTGGCCGAGCACTTCGCGCCGCTGGAGCCTGGCGGGCCGGCCTGAACGCGTCATACACCAAAGGCATGGCGGCAACAGCGCCATGCCGTCGCCAGTACCATGCAGTCAATGCATTTTCGTGCCGGCGCGGCGCATCCGGGCATGGGTCAACAGCAAATTGCTGTGGGCAACGTCCTGGTCCATCGCCTCTTCAACAAACGACACGGGCGTCGGCGCCATCACCTTGATATCGCAGACCACGTCGGCGTCGTCATAGTCCAGCAGGCCCTTCATCCTGCGGCAGATCGCCTGCATCCGGCGATTCCCCAGCAGGCAGATCAGCCTGATGTACTTGATGCCGCGGTTCTGTGCCGCCAGCACCGCACGCCGCACCAGCTCGGTGCCGGCGCCGGTGTTCTGCAGGGGGCGTTCGACGCTGACCGCCAGTTTGACACCCGGTCCATGCCCACGTCGGGGCTGCCGGTCAGATCGACGGCGCCGCGCAGCACGCCGTCAAAGAAGGCGCCAATGATGATGGTCCACGGCAGGTCGAGCCGCCCGACATGCCCGCGTATGACCCGGTCTTCGGCAGGCGTCAGGAACCGGGCCCGGCGGTCCCGCGGCGCCAGGCGCAGCAGATGCTCGCAATATTC
>CAZGMC010000160.1:0-228 GCA_964526565.1 uncultured Mycobacteriaceae bacterium | reverse complement strand
TGCGGTAGACCACCATGGCGGCACACCTTTTCGCGTTACCCACAGCGAGGCTCTTGCGACCTGCACATGGCAAGCAGCCCCGTTGACTGGCCGCACGACCGTACCGCTTTCTCCCTTTTCGCCTTTTTTCTATACGGGCTTTGAACGCCATTGAATATGGCGCAGCCGCCGCTTGCGAACAATTCCCCAACGGACAGGGGTTCTTCGCCAGCCGCGCGCACCGGCCAC
>CAZGMC010000159.1:0-3095 GCA_964526565.1 uncultured Mycobacteriaceae bacterium | reverse complement strand
GATGCCGGTTGATCCCCGGAAAGCTGGGCTTCGCAAGCTCAGCCCAGCCTACGGGTCGAGCCCAGCCTACGGGTCGAGCCCAGCTCCCCTGTAGGCTGGGCTGAGCTCTTGCGAAGCCCAGCATCCCCCCACAAGCACGGCGATGCCGGTTGATCCCCGGAAAGCTGGGCTTCGCAAGCTCAGCCCAGCCTACGGGGCGAGCCCAGCCTACGGGATGAGCTCACCCTATTCCGGCTTCAGCCCGATCCGGCCGAGCCATGCGGGCGGGAGGAGCGGGTCGGACTGGCCCCAGTCGGACTGGCCCCAGTCGGACTGGCCCCAGTCGGGCGGATAGACCTCCTGCCGGACGAACCGGTGGAAGCTGGAATACGGCCAGTCGCGCGCCGTCCGGACCAGCCCGTGCCGGACCGGGTTCATGTGGATGTAGTCGCGCATTGCCTGCAGCTCCGCCTCGTTGCGGATCAGGTGCTCCCAGTAGCGGCGCTGCCACACGGCCCGCTCCCGCCGGCGCCGGCGCGACGCGCTGACCGGCGCGCCGCGATCCGCGCACAGCCGGCTGAACCGCCCCTTGATCCGCGCCCAGCGGCCGGGGAAGTCGTCGTCGTCTTCCGGCAGTTGCCAGATCGTGTGCAGATGGTCGGGCAGCACGACGATGGCGTCGATCGTGAACGGGTGCCGCTCCCGCTCGACCCGGAACGCCTCCCGCAGCAGCGCCACATTGCCCGGCCCGGCCAGGACCGGCCGCCGCATGTGGGTCACCACCGTGAAGACGTACAGCCCGCCGGCCACGCGAGCGCGCAAATAGGTGCGCATGATGAGGAGAGATCGTTGCCGTACGTTGAACCCAGGATACACGTATCCACCGCTGTGCGATAGGCCGGGCCGAGTTATCCCTGTAGGCTGGGCTGAGCCCTTGCGAAGCCCAGCATCTCGCCACAAGCACGGCGACGCCGGTTCTTCCTGGAAAAGCTGGGCTTCGCAAGCTCAGCCCAGCCTACGGGTCGAGCCCAGCCTACGGGGTCGGGCCCAGCCTGCGGGCCTGGCCCAGCCCGCGGGGCGAGGCGCCGCCCGGCCTGCGACGCTCAACCCCGTCCAAAGACGCACCGTCCTTCCCAAAAAAGGCCAACCAGGCCACGATTTTCCACATTTCGGCCATTAAAAACGACTCGCAATGGCTGTGGCGGACGGGCATACTGTTGTGATATAGGTCAAAGCTGTTTCCCCGATCGGTTTCGGCACGCGCACGGCACATCCCAAACGGACGGCGGCGCGGCCGCAGGCGGCGGGCAGTCGGGCGGAGGGGTGAGATGGGCGTCATCGGCAGGTGGTTCCGCGGCGGGACGGCGGGTGCGGCGGGTGCCCCGGGCAATGGCGATGCGTGGCGGCAGGCCGGGCTGTCGCGGCGGCCGCCGGCCGGGGCCGGCCCGGGTCTGGGCGGCCAGCCGCTGGCCATCGCGCTTGAGCCGCGGTTCATGTTCGACGCTGCCGGCATCGCCGCGGGCGGGGAGGCCGCCGCCGACGCCGCCGCGCAAGCCGCCGCCGACGCCGCCCTGGCCGACGCCGCCCTGGCCGACGGCGCCGGCCCGGACCAGCCGGACCAGCAGCAGGCCGACGACGAAGCCCTGGCCCAGGCGCTGGCCAACGCCGTGCCGCCCGCCGCCGATGACGGTACCGCCCGCGTCGAGGTCGTGTTCATCGACGCCGGCGTAGGTGACTACCAGACGCTGGTGAACGGTACCGGCCCGGATGCCGAGGTCGTGGTCCTGGATGCCGGCCGCGACGGCGTGCTGCAGATCGCCGAGTATCTGGCGGGTCGCCAGGACATCGATGCCGTCCACATCGTCTCGCACGGCTCCGCCGGCTCGGTCCACCTCGGCACCGCCACCCTGTCGGAGGCGACGCTGGACCAGTATGCCGGCGCGCTCGCCACCATCGGCGCGGCGCTCGCCGCCGACGGCGACCTGCTGCTGTACGGCTGCCATGTCGGCGCCGACGACCGGGGCGCCGCCTTCATCGACCGGGTTGCGGCCATCACCGGGGCCGACGTGGCGGCATCCGACGACCCGACCGGTCATGCCGACCTGGGCGGCGACTGGACCCTGGAATACACCACGGGTGCAGTCGAAGCCGACATCGCCATGAATGCCGCCGCCCAAGAGTCGTTCCTTGCGACCCTCGCGACGTTCACGTTCGGTGCCAGTGACAGCACAACTGATAATGGAGCCACCGTTACGGCGACGACGGGCGGCGTAACGGTTACAGTATCAAATGCATTTGGCAATGTTGATGTGTTCTCCGGTAGCGGATCTGGTGTTGGTGTCGGATTTACTGACTTTATAAATGATAATAATCTCACCGCATCAATTACGTTCACATTCAGTAGCCCTGTTAATGTTACATCAATTGACATAGACTTTATTTCACAAAATAGTCCACAAGAGAATCCCCTCACGCTGCAAGCCACTCCAAGCAGCGGAAGCCCGGCACCAATCACAATAACCGACCTAGAACCTCGTACTTATACGCTTGATTTCAGCAACATTACAAGTTTTACAATAGAAGATAATGGTGACGGAGGGAACAATGCTTTTCTGATGGCCTATGACAACCTGGTCTTCAGCGCCGCCGCCGACACCACGCCGCCGACGGTGGCGTCCATTGTACGGCAGTCGCCGACGGATCAGACCACGAATGCCGACTCGGTCACCTTCCGGGTCACGTTCGACGAGAACGTGGCAAATGTCAGCGCCGACGGCAGCGACTTCGCGGTCGCCGGGCTGACCGGCGAGACGATCTCGGTCGTCGAGCAGACAGCAAGTACGGTGTACGACGTCACCGTCTCGGGCGGCAATATTGCCAACTTCGACGGTATCGTGGCGCTGAGCTTCGCCGGCGGCCAGGACATTCAGGATACGGCCGGCAACGCCCTGACCAACACCACGCCCACCGGCGCCAACGACACCTACACGCTGGACAACACCGCGCCGGCGGCGCCATCGACGCCGGACCTGCAGGCGGCGTCGGACACGGGCAGCAGCAGTACCGACAACATCACCAGCGACACGACGCCGACCTTCACCGGCACCGGCGAGACC
>CAZGMC010000158.1:0-3701 GCA_964526565.1 uncultured Mycobacteriaceae bacterium | reverse complement strand
TGGTGAAGGTCTTGCCCGACCCGGTGACGCCGAGCAGCACCTGGTCGCGCTCGCCATTGCGCACACCCCGGACCAGCTCGGCAATGGCCTGCGGCTGGTCGCCGGCCGGCTGATAGTCCGACGCAATCTCAAACCGCCGCGAGCGGTCCCGCTCCGGCAGCACGGGCCGGCGGATGGATGGGAGCATGGCCGTGGGCGTATCGGGCATGGCCCCTTATATCGTCGCAGCCGCGGCGAAGGCCAGCGGGGGAGTGTGCCGGAGTGCGGGGGAGTGCGCAGCGCGGGTTTCCGGGTGGCCATGAACAGACGGGCGCACATCACGCTTGTCCGCACCGGCGCCGCGGCTGCACGGCCGGGATCGAACTCGGTGCCCGCGTTCTCCACGGATGATCGACTCGAAGTCAGGACGGATCCCATGCCGTTCGAACGGCTGGCCGTCACCGTACTGCGCGACGAGGAAACCGTTGGCCGGGCCGAGACGCACGACCTGCCGAAGGCGCCCTCCGCTTCCGGCAGACCGACGCTCAAGGTCCAGTTCGTCATGCAGTTGGGGCCGGTCGAGTTCGAGAAGGACTGCATTCTGTCGGCACGGGTAGAAACCGAGTCCGAAACGCTGGATGCCGGGCGTGTTCATGTCCGGATCGAGCCCAAGGCAGCGCTGGACTGATACCAGCGGCCCTGCCGTTTGACCAGGCAACAGCAGCGGCAGGTGCCAGGTCTGACGCGCAGGAATCTGTCAATCGTCTGCGCGCCGGCTATACTACTCGATATTGAGCAATCCATCTCCTGCAAGAACCCCGTCATTGAAATCGAAGCGAAGCAACCAAGACCCGCCGCTGCCGATCAAGAAAATCATTGATCGCGCTTGCTGTACCACTGGGTTGCTTCGCTTCACTCGCAATGACAAGCGTTTTTATATTTACCACTGCGCTCAAGACAATAGTACTGCTGGAGTGCATCCTGAGAAGCCGATGCCCCGCCTGAGCACCCACTGGCAACCCGGCGGCGGTGGGTCCATCCGAAGCGGCAGGATGGAGGTCAATCGCTTGGACAGCTGGTATGATTGGCCACCTGTCGAAGTTTGGCCGGCATGACCGAGTGCACTCCTGATGCCCTGAAGGACGGTCTCAGTAATTTCGAATTCAGCGCCACGTGCTGCATGGGCAGGGGAATCGGCCGACACGCAGTTGACCAAGGCCCAAGGAACGCCAACTGGTCTGACAGGGTCGACGCGAAAATAGCGTTTATTCCGTTCGTGACGATAAGCGGCTATCCTGGCGTTGAGGAGGCTCAGCAACCATGACAGCCATAAGCTCCAAGCGGGAACCGACGCTGCCCACGACGGAGGAAGCGATGCTTGCCCAGAAGCCCGGGCGGGCTCTGGCGCGGCACCTGGACGGTCAGAAGACGCTGAATGTCCAAATCCTTGACGACGCAGCCCCGGAAACGGTCAGGCTGCCGGGCTCGGCCGTGCGGCTTCTGCTCGACGTGTTGACGCAGATGGCCGAAGGCAACGCCGTCACGCTGATCCCGTATCATGCCGAGCTGACGACGCAGCAGGCGGCCGATTTGCTGAACGTGTCACGGCAATGTTTCATCGATGAATTGCTGAACAAGGGCAAGATAAAGTACCGCAAGGTCGGCACCCATCGCCGCGTCCGGTTCAAGGACCTGATGGCCTACAATAAAGAGCAGTACCGCGCCCGCGAAGCGACGCTTGACATGCTGACACAAGAAGGCGAAGATCTGTATCTGGAATACTGACGCGTGGCTGCTCTTACCGCTCTCTATGATGCCTGCGTGCTTTACCAGATGTCGGTGCGTGATTTGCTGATGCAGGTCGCGCTGACCGATCTGTTCTGCGCCAAATGGACCAACCGGTTTCTCGATGAATGGGTGAACAGCCCGCTGACGAAGCGGCCCGACCTGTCGCCGGATGCCCTGGCCCGGACGCGCCGCCTCATCAACGAGCATGTCGGGGACTGACTGATCACCGGCTATGAGCCGTTGATTGGCGACCTGGTGCTCCCCGACCAGAACGATCGCCATGTCCTGGCGGCGGCCATTGCAGGGCGGGTCGATGTCACCGTCACCTGCAATCTGAAAGATTTTCCTCGAGAAAGCCTGCGGCCGCATGGCATCGAAGCTCAGCACCCCGATGAATTCCTGCATCACCTTCTGGATCTGGCGCCGGGTCTCGTTTGCGAGGCCGCGCGGCGCTGTCGAGAGCGCAAAAAGAAATCACCCTACTCGGCGGAAGAATACCTGACCGCCCTGGAGCGACGGGAATTGACGCAATTTGTTGAGTGTGTCTCCTGATTTTCACCCCACCCCCACAAACGCCTCCTCCATCGCCGGCCAGTGGCTCGACAGCCGCCCGCCGATCCGCAGCGGTTCCACCCGCACGGCCAGGCCGGTGCGGTTGTCGGTGTCCACCAACAGGCCGCAGACGGTGGCGGGGGATTCGGCGGGGGTCAGGCGGTCACCGGGGATTTTGCGGATGAAGCGGTGGATGGCGGGGTCCTTTTTCATGCCGATGACGCTGTCGTAGTCGCCGCACATGCCGGCATCGGTCTGGTACGCCGTGCCGCCGGAGAGGATCTGGTGGTCGGCGGTGGGGATGTGGCTGTGGGTGCCGACGACCAGGCTGACGCGGCCGTCCAGATAGTGGCCCATGGCCATCTTCTCGCTGGTCGCCTCGCCGTGGAAGTCGACCACGATGGCGTCGACGTCGCGCGGCATCGCCAGGTCGGCCAGCACCGCGTCGATGCCGGCGAACGGGTCGTCCAGCGGGTCCATGAACAGGCGGGCCATCAGGTTGACGGCCAGCACACGGCGGTCACCCGCCGCCGGCAGGATGGTGGCGCCGCGGCCCGGCGTGCCGGGCGGGAAGTTGACCGGGCGCAGCAGGCGGTGGTCGTGATCGATGGTGCCGATCAGCTCGCGCTGGTCCCAGACGTGGTTGCCGGTGGTCAGGCAGTCGACGCCGGCGGCGTAGAACTCGTCGGCGATCTTGGCCGTGATGCCGAAGCCGCCGGCGGCGTTCTCGCCGTTGACGATGACGAAATCGGGGGCCAGCCGGTCGCGCACCCGCGGCAGCGCCTCGTACACCGCCGTCCGCCCGGCGCGGCCGACCACGTCGCCCAGGAACAGCAGCCTCATGCCGCACCTCCCGCATCCGGCCGGACGGCGCCGCGCTCGGTGACGATCCAGTCGAGCGGCTCGTCGTGACCGTCGGCCGGCACCGCCGTCACCTCCTGCACCGCATAGGCGACGCCCACCGCCGTCACCGGCCCGGCGCGGCGCAGCGCCGCCAGGGTGCGGTCGTAGTACCCGGCGCCATAGCCGAGCCGCCGGCCGGCGCGGTCGAAGGCCAGCAGCGGCACGACCACCACCTCCGGCCGTAGCGGCGGCGCCTCCGGCCGCGGTGCCGGCACGCCGAACGCCCCGGCCGTCAGCCGGTCGCCCGGCCGCCAGGCGCGGAACGCCAGCGGCGCGTCGGGCGCCGTCACCACCGGCAGGGCGCAGGCCAGGCCGCGATCGTGGGCGGCGCGCAGCAGCGGGAACACGTCCAGCTCGTCGCGCACCGGCACATAGCCGGCGATCACGGTGCCGGCCGGCAGGGGAATCGTGGCGAGGACCCGCGCGGCGACCGCCGCGGCCGCGTGGCCGCCGGCGGTGTGTTGGGCGGCGGCGTGTTG
>CAZGMC010000157.1:1848-3702 GCA_964526565.1 uncultured Mycobacteriaceae bacterium | reverse complement strand
CGCGGGCGAGAGCAGGCCCGCGCCATCGGGGCAACTCGCGGGCAGCGAGGTGTTCTCCTATGTCTGGCCGACCAGCATCGACGCCTACGAAGTCGGGTTCGAGCACGCGGCGGGCATCCTCGCCCTCGCGGTCACGGCCCATCCTGATTTCGACGACACGCCGCTGTTCGACGAAAACGGCGATGGCGATCCTGGCAATGACGGCGATCTGTGGCACAGCCACTGGGTCGTGCTCGGACCCGACGAAACGTGCGGGCCCGGCGCGCTGAAGGTCATTGACATTCCCGAGGGTGCGAGCCCGCGGCTGCCGAAGACCTGGCCGGGCCTGCCGATCCTGATTGACAGTCCGGGCTGGGACCCGCTCATCGACGAAGGGTCGGTCGAGGTGCGCGTTCCTTTCGACGATATCGGCGTCGTCGAAGCGGCGTCCTATGACGGCGTGACCGCCGGGCTCCGGGTCAATGAGAGCGTCCATGCGCCGCTGCTCTGCGTTGCTGACGTCTTCGACGTCGCCTCGGGCGATCTGAGCCTGCCCGGACAAGTGAATGAATGAGGCGTTGGCTATGCGCCTCAAGCCCGCCCCGGCGCTTCAGGTGGCTCAGTGGCTGAATGCCGCTGAGCCGCTCAGCCTCGACCGGCTGCGCGGTCGGATCGCCGTGATCGAAGCCTTCCAGATGCTGTGTCCGGGCTGCGTCAGCCACGGCTTGCCGCAGGCCGCGCGCGTGCGGGAACCCTTCCGCGAGGAAGACGTCGCGGTGATCGGCCTGCACAGCGTGTTCGAGCACACGCAAGCCCAGACACCGGCCGCCCTCGCGGTAGCTCTCCCGCAGCAGCACCGCCGGCGGCGACGACCGGTTGGGCACGACGTCAATGAACACTCCCCATCAGAGCACACCCCGAGTCGCCCGGCAAGCCCTTTACATGGACACAATGCTGCAAAAAACATCAGGCATGACATACTGACAATGCCCGCGCTTTGAAACATTGTTAAGTAAACACTTCGGGGTAAGACGGCGCGCAGATGAGCGTGGAAGGCGTTGAACGCGCGCCGGTCAATCCGGCCGCGGTCCGCATGGCTGACGGTCGGGATCGCCAGCGTCCCGGCCAACCGCCGGGCCATGGGGTTGGGATGGGTATTGGCCACTGCCGTTTCGTCTACCGAGATGTTGTGGTGGCCCGCAATCGTCATCATGCAGGCATTTTCGCTTCGACCGTTCCCACTGCTACCTGGGCCGGTGCCATCGGCCGGAGGACGGCCAGGAGTACATTGAATGGCTGAAATTTCGGTTTAGAGAGCAGTGGATCGGCGCTCGGGAAAAGCGCACCGTACGCTGGCACCATAGGGATTTTTTGGAATCTTTTAGAAGACATTTGTTGTGAGGGCTTCAATTACGCTGCGCGGATCAAGTTCAGTCCTGAACGTCTGGGAGCCTGTAGTGGTGGATTCTCCGGGAAAACCAAAAAATCACCGTTAGGCGCAGCTTTGATTGAAAGATGCCCATCACGGCGTGTTGTCAGGACGTATCGCAGTGGATAACCACGCACGGGATCTGGTGTCACCCGGAAGTCAGGAATACCGTGAGCACGCTGCCGATACCAATCGGTCGTATCCTGACTTTCATATCGGTGTTCTTCATCTGATATTGTAAATACGCGAGGCCAGCATAACACTGTGTTGAAAAAGATATATCCCACACTACGAACGCACCAAGACCACTCGCGATGTATGCGAACACATCATAATCGGAGAATTTTGTGAGTTGCTGCATCGAGATGCTTTTAAACCTCAAGCTTGGGCAGGGGGCCTGGCTGGTCGCCAGGCCCATCTTTTGCTTGGTTTACGAACACCCGCTC
>CAZGMC010000157.1:0-1838 GCA_964526565.1 uncultured Mycobacteriaceae bacterium | reverse complement strand
CCGCCGCAGGTGTCGCATTTCAGGCAGGTGCCGTTGCGCACCATGGTGAACTGGCCGCATTCGGTGCAGGCTTCGCCCTCGTAGCCCTTGGCGCGGGCTTGGCGCACCGCCTCGGCGCCCTGCAGGGCCGGGGCGTGGGCCTGGCGGCGGGCGTGCTCGGCGACAAGGAGGCGCTCGGCGGCGACCTCGGTGTGCGGATCCGTGGCCAGGGCGGTGGCGCCGTCGGAGGGCGGGCCGGACCGGCGCATCGACGGGTCGGTGCCGTCGAGCGGCTGGATCGCGTCGGGGGCGACGGCTCCGCGAGGCGTGGCCACGCCGGTGCCGGTCCCGTCATCGCCACCGTTGCGGCCGCCGCCGGTCCCGTTGCCGCGGCCACCCTGCAGCACGCGCAGCGGGCCGCGGATGTAGCCGGTGGAGGTGACCCGCTTCATGGTGCTGGTCACGCTGGCGGCGTCGTCCTCGTCCCCGGGCAGGTCGCCCTCGCCGGAGCCGCGGCCGATGGTGTCGGGGGCCAGGTCCTCGGGGCTGGCGTGGGCCAGGTCGGTGCGGCCCAGGTACGAGATGGCCAGCTCGCGGAACAGGTAGTCGAGGATGCTGGTCGCCATCTTGATGGCGTCGTTGCCGCTGACCAGGCCGGACGGCTCGAAGCGGGTGAAGGTGAACGCCTCGACATATTCCTCCAGCGGCACGCCGTACTGCAGGCCCAGCGAGATGGCGATGGCGAAGTTGTTCATCAGCGAGCGGAAGGCCGCACCCTCCTTGTGCATGTCGATGAAGATCTCGCCCAGCGACCCGTCGTCGTACTCGCCGGTGCGCAGGTACACCTTGTGGCCGCCGACGATGGCCTTCTGGGTGTAGCCCTTGCGCCGGTCGGGCATCTTGTTGCGGCCGGGCGGGCGCTCGCGCTCGATCAGGCGCTCCTCGACGATGCGCTTCTCGATGATCTTCTCGACGATGCGCTCGGCCAGCATCGGCGCGCGCGCCGCCGCCGGCGCGGCGACCAGCGCCTCGACCGCGTCTTCGGCGCCCCCGGCATCCCGGTCATCGGCGGCAGTCAGGCTCTCCAGCACCTGCGTGGCCAGCGGCTGCGACAGCTTGGAGCCATCGCGGTACAGCGCGTTGGCCTTCAGCCCCAGCCGCCACGACAGCCGGTAGGCGTCCTTGCAGTCGGCCACGGTGGCGCCGTTGGGCATGTTGATGGTCTTGGAGATGGCGCCGGAGATGAACGGCTGCGCCGCCGCCATCATGCGGATGTGCGACTCCCACGACAGCGCCCGCGTGCCGGTCCGGCCGCACGGGCTGGCGCAGTCGAACACCGCCAGGTGCGCGGGATCGAGCCCCGGCGCCCCCTCCAGCGTCATCGCCCCGCAGCAGTACACATTGGCGGCATCGATCTGCGCGCGGGAGAAGCCCAAATGGCCCAGCAGGTCGAACGACATGTCGGCGAGATCAGCGTCGGTCAGCCCCAGCACGCGGCGGCAAAAGTCCTCGCCCAGGGTCCAGCGGTTGAACACAAAGCGGATGTCGAACGCCGCGGCGAGGTCGCGCTCGACCGCCGCCAGTTCAACGGCGCCGAAGCCGCGCGCCGCCAGCGCCGCATGGTCGATGCCCGGCGCGCTCTCCAGGGTGCCGCGGCCGATCGCGTAGGCGACGATCTCGCCGATGGTCTCCTCGTCATAGCCGAGCGTGCGCAGGGCCTCCGGCACCATGCGGTTGATGATCTTGAAATAGCCGCCGCCGGCCAGCTTCTTGAACTTGACCAGGGCGAAATCCGGCTCGATGCCGGTGGTGTCGCAGTCCATCACCAGGCCGATGGTGCCGGTCGGCGCCACCACCGT
>CAZGMC010000156.1:0-3889 GCA_964526565.1 uncultured Mycobacteriaceae bacterium | reverse complement strand
GGCGAACTGGTCGTGCTGGCGGATCAGGCGCGGCCCGCCCGCCGCTTCGCTGTCGGTGGTCATCTCACGGCACCCGCACCTGTCTTGCATATTCCCGGCGCGGTCATACCGAAAAGGATGAGTCAGGGCTACACGCAGACGGGATTGCTATGGGTCAAAACTTGCGCGCCGTTATCGCCCATCCGTCACAGTCCTATCGTCCGGCGGCAGGTAGGTGCGTGATGGCTGCCAGGCGGCTATCTCCTGCTCGGCATCGCGTCATTAATAAAAACTTATCTGATGCGATGCATTCAAGAATCTGTCGCCATTCCTTATACAAGATCCGAGTTTGGCTTGGGAACCGCGCTGCGATTGCTTTACCAAGGCAAGGCTGGGTTAACTGTTTGTGTGCTTCTGCTCCTCGGCAAGCGGTGTCAACGCTGCCGCTCGTTGCGTTCCACCCCCCTCGAACACCAGATCATCCCGGTGCACCATCTCGTCCCGCCCCCGGAAGCCGAGCAGGGCTTCGATCTCGGCGGTGCGGTGGCCGGCAATGCGGCGGGCGTCGTCCGATGCGTAGGCGCTGAGCCCCACGCCCAGAGTCCGGCCGTGGCGATCCTCGATGGCGACGGCGTCGCCGCGCTGGAAGGTGCCGCGCACGGCGGCGACGCCGGCCGGCAGCAGGCTCTTGCCGCGGGAGAGCGCCATCGCCGCACCGTCATCGATGACCAGGGTGCCGACCGGCTGCAGCGAGCCGGCGATCCAGCGCTTGCGGGCGGTGCGCGGCTCGGCGGCCGGCACGAACCAGGTGCACGGGCCGCCCGCGGCCAGGCGGGCCAGCGGGTGCGGCGCACGGCCCGGGGCGATGGCCATGCGGCAGCCGGCGCCCATGGCGATGCGCGCCGCGGCCAGCTTGGTGACCATGCCGCCGGACGAATAGCCGGGCAGCGCCTCGCCGGCCATCGCCTCGATCTCCGCGGTAAGCTCACGCACCTCGCGTACCAGCCGCGCCGCCGAGTCGCGCCTCGGGTCGGCAGTGTACAACCCGTCGATGTCGGACAGCAGCACCAGCGTGTCGGCGCTGATCATCTGCGCCACGCGCGCCGCCAACCGGTCGTTGTCGCCGAAGCGGATCTCGTTGGTGGCGACGGTGTCGTTCTCGTTGATCACCGGCACGGCGCCGAGCCGCAGCAGCTGGTCGATGGTGCCGCGCGCGTTCAAATGCCGGCGGCGCGCCTCGGTGTCGGCCAGGCTCAGCAGGATCTGCGCGGCGGTCAGGTCGTGGCGGGCCAGCGCCTCCTGGTAGGCGTGCATCAGGCGGACCTGTCCGGTGGCGGCGGCGGCCTGCTTCTCCTCCAGGCGCAGCGGCCGGCCGACCAGGCCCAGGTGTTCGCGCCCCACGGCGATCGACCCGGAGGTGACGATCACCACCTCCTGGCCGCGGCCGTGGCACTCAGCCACGTCGTCGGCCAGGGCCTCAAGCCAGCGGTGATGAATGCGCCCGGTGGCCTCCTCGACCAGCAGCGCCGAGCCGATCTTGACGATCAGCCGCCGCGCGTCGATCAAGGGGACGGCCAAGGGGTCGGTCACGGGAGGTACGCCCGGCTCCCGGGCGCCTCCGCAGGGCCATCCTCCCGCACCCGGGCGAGCAGGGCGCGCAGCACCTCGGCGACGCCGCGGCCGCTGACGCCCGACAGCACATGGACCGCATCGGCCGGCAGTCCGGCCGCTTCGGCCAGTGCGGCGCGGCCGGTGGCCAGGGCCGTCTCGTCCAGGGCGTCAGCCTTGCTCAGCGCCACGATCTCGGGCTTGTCGGGCAGGCCGTGGCCGTAGGCGGCGAGCTCGGCGCGGATGGTGGCGTATGCGGCGGCCGGGTCGTCGCCCGTGCCGTCGACCAGGTGCAGCAGCACGCGGCAGCGCTCGACGTGGCCGAGGAAGCGGTCGCCCAGGCCGTGGCCCTCGTGTGCGCCCTCGATCAGGCCGGGGATGTCGGCCAGCACGAACTCGTCGTCACCGACGCCGACCACGCCCAGATTGGGGTGCAGGGTGGTGAACGGGTAGTCGGCGATCTTCGGCCGCGCCCGCGTCGTCGCCGCCAGGAAGGTGGACTTGCCGGCGTTGGGCAGGCCGACCAGCCCGGCGTCGGCGATCAGCTTCAGGCGCAGCCAGACCCACGCCTCCTGGCCCGGCCAGCCGGGGCTGGTGCGGCGCGGCGCGCGGTTGGTCGAGGACTTGAAGTGGGCGTTGCCAAAGCCGCCGTCGCCGCCGGTGAGCAGGCGGGCGCGCTGCCCGACGTCGGTCAGGTCGGCGAGCATGGTGCCGGTCTCGTCGTCGATCACCTGGGTGCCGGCCGGCACCTTCAGGACGACGCCCTCGCCATTGGCGCCGGTGCGGTTGCGGCCCATGCCGGGGCGGCCGCGACCGGCCTTGAAGTGCTGCTGGTAGCGGAAGTCGATCAGTGTGTTGAGGCCGTCCACGGCCTCGACATGGACATCACCGCCGCGGCCGCCGTCACCGCCGTCGGGGCCGCCGAACTCGATGAACTTCTCGCGGCGGAACGACAGGCAGCCGGGACCGCCGTCACCGCTCTTGAGATAGACCTTGGCTTCGTCGAGGAACTTCATGGGCCGCGGCCCCAGGGCGACGGAGCGGATGCCCGGGCCCGCAAGCCGGGCCTGACGCAGCCGGGCCTGACGCAGCCGGGCCGGACACGCCCGGCCCGCTCGGTCTGCTCCGTCAGGGCCGGGGGACCTGCGGGTGGTGCCGGCGGACGGCTATTCCGCGGCTGCGGCCGCCGGCGCCGCGACGGCGATCGGCTCGACCGAGACGCGGGTGCGGTCGCGGGTCTTGTGGAACTTGACGTGGCCCTCGACCAGGGCGAACAGGGTGTGGTCCTTGCCCATGCCGACATTGCCGCCGGGATGCACCTTGGTGCCGCGCTGGCGGATGATGATGTTGCCGGGGATGACGTGCTCGCCGCCGAACTTCTTGACGCCGAGCCGCCGGCCGATCGAGTCGCGGCCGTTGCGCGACGAGCCGCCCGCCTTCTTGTGCGCCATAACGAACTCTCCTTCGCCGCCGCCGCCGATACGCCGTTGCCGATACGCCGTTGCCGATACGCCGTTGCCGATACGCTGTCGCCCGGGGGCTCCGGTCTCGTCCGGACCGGCGGGCCGGGATCAGGCGCCCGCGGCGATGCGGGTGATCTTGAGAATGGTCTGTTCCTGACGGTGACCCTTGGTGCGCTGATAGTGCTTGCGCCGCTTCTTCTTGAACACCAGGATCTTCGGCCCGCGCCGCTGGTCGACCACCTCGGCATCCACTGAGGCGCCATCGACGAGCGGCGTGCCGACGCGCGGCGCTCCGCCGCCGCCGACCATCAGGACCTCGTTCAGGGTGACGGTGTCGCCGGCTTCGGCGGCCAGTCGTTCCACCTGAATGATGTCGTTTTCGGCGACCTTGTACTGTTTGCCGCCACTGCGAATCACTGCGAACATGATGGGGTCGCGGTTCCAGCCTGACAAGAGGCAATACGAAAGCGGGCCGCACGCGAGGCCCGCGACCAAGGCTGTGAACTATAGCCCTTGGTTCGGCGGTGTCAACGCCCTATGTGCCGGCGACGTCCAGTTTGCGGCCCGTTTGCGGCCCGTTTGCGGCCCGTTTGCGGTGCGCCTTACGGCCCGTTTGCGGCGCGGCTTGCGGCGCGGTCGGCGTTGCGATAAGGTCCCCGACCAGCGGCTGGGGCGCCGGGTCTGTCGCCCCAAATCCGTTCGGAGAGGTGCCGGAGCGGTCGAACGGGGCGGTCTCGAAAACCGTTGTACGCGCGAGCGTACCGTGGGTTCGAATCCCACCCTCTCCGCCACTCTGGAACATAAGTGCGAACGCCGTTCGCCGCCGTTCCTGCGCCATT
>CAZGMC010000155.1:0-4021 GCA_964526565.1 uncultured Mycobacteriaceae bacterium | reverse complement strand
CAGCCGGCGGCGCGACCGGGCAGGCCTCGGCTTCGGCCTGCAGCTGCCGTTCCATGTCGCGGGCCAGGGCCATGGCCTCGGGCGCCTTGCTGAAACAGCCGCCGGCGGGCTTCGGCCGGTGCTCGGCGGCGGGGGTCCTGGCGGCGGCGGTCTCGTCCGGCATCAGCGCAGGAAGATCCTCTCGGTGCGGCGGTAGGTGCCATCGGGATGGCGCGCCTCCAGGCGCACCTCCCACTGGCCAGGCAGCGGGAACGCCACCTCGGCGGCATAGGTGCCGGGCCCTACCGGCGCCAGGGCGACGGCGAAGTCGTGGCCCTGGTGGGTCGGCCGGACCACGTCGGCGACCACGGCGGCGGCGTGCAACGGCGCACCCTCCGCATCGGTCAGCGCGAAGTCGAGGCGGGCACGGTCCGGCCCCAGGCGCTCGTAGCCGAACTCGCTGGCCCAGCCCATCGCCCTCTGGGCGGCCACCTCCTCCAGGAGGTCGTTGTAGTTCAGGCCCCGCTCGTAGCTGCGCGAGTTCTCGGCGCCGACGCCGGTCCAGCTGGCGAAGGCGACCCAGATCAACACGCCGTTGGGGATCAGCACGACGCAGAACAGGGCGACGAACGCCCACGGGATCCAGCGGTCGCGGCCCGAGCCCGGCGCCCGGCGGTCATTCTGATCGGCGGGCCCGCTCATCGCTCCGGCCCCCGGAACACGGCATCCTGGCGCGCCGTCTCGCCGGTCTCCGCCTCGGTCAGCACGAACTCGAACGGCTCGGCCGCGCCGGTCAGCGAGCCCGGCGGCACCGTCACGTGCAACCGGTAGGTGCCGACCGTGTCGGGCGCGGCGGTCAGCTCGACCGCGTCCGGCGCCTGCTCCTCCTGCCCGACCACGGTGTAGGCCGCCCCCTCCGGCAGGCCGGCCATGGCCAGGCCGTAGGCACGCGCCTCGGGCGTCATGTTGAGGATCTTCAAGGTAAAGCCGTTGCGGATCGAGCCGTCGGACAGGCGCACGAACAGCGGGTTGCGGTCGTGCAGCACGTTGATGTCCAGCGACGCCCGGGTCGACAGGCTGACCAGCAGGACCGAGGCGATCACCGTCACCAGCACGGCATAGATGATCGTCCGGGCCCGCACCAGCCGGCCCATGCGGCTGACCGGCGGCTCGCCCGCCGCCTGGCGGCGCTGGTTGCGCTCGGAATCGAAGCGGATCAGCCCGCGCGGCCGGCCGACCTTGTCCATCACATTGTTGCAGGCGTCGACGCACAGGCCGCAGCCGATGCATTCCAGCTGCAGGCCGTCGCGGATGTCGATGCCGGTGGGGCAGACGGCGACGCACAGCTTGTCGTCGACGCAGTCGCCGCGGCCCTCCCAGGGCTCGCCCTTCTTGTGCTTGCCGCGCGGCTCGCCGCGCCATTTCTGGTAGGTGACGACCAGGCTGTCGTCGTCGAGCAGGGCCGACTGGAAGCGCGGCCACGGGCACATGTAGGTGCACACCTGCTCCCGCGCCCAGCCGGCCAGCAGGTAGGTGGTGAAGGTGAACAGGCCGACGAAGAAGTAGACCGAGGCCGACGACTCGCCGACGAAGAACTCGCCGACCAGGGTCGGCGCGTCCTGGAAGTACATGATCCAGGCGCCGCCGGTGAGGAACGCGATCAGCAGCCAGACGCCGTGCTTGGTGGCGCGCAGCCGCGCCTTGCGCGCCGACCACGGCTGCCGGTCCAGCTTCATGCGGGCATTGCGGTCGCCCTCGATCAGGCGTTCGACCCACATGTACAGGTCGGTCCACACCGTCTGCGGACAGGTGAACCCGCACCAGACGCGGCCGCCGATGGCCGTCGCCATGAACAGCGCGAAGGCGCCCAGGATCAGCAGGCCGGCCAGGTAGTACACCTCCTGCGGCCAGATCTCGATCCACATGAAGTACGCTCGCCGGTTGGGCATGTCGATCAGGAACGCCTGGTCCGGGGCACCGGAGCCGCGGTCCCAGCGGATCCAGGGGGCGAGATAGTACAGGCCGAGCAGGCCGATCAGGATGGCCCACTTGATGCGGCGCACGCTGCCGCTGACGGCCTTGGGATGGACCTGGACGCGCCCGGCATAGAGCGGCTGCTGCTTCTGCTCGTCGCGCGACAGCACGTCCTCGGCGTTCGGGGCCACACCGGCCGCCGCTTTCTGTATGTGGCTCATTGCCCGTCCCTGGGGCTTCGTGGGTCGCGTGCACCGGCGGCTGCGGCAGGGCGAAAACCACCGGCCGTCTCGCAGCGCTCAAACAAAGCGCGAACACCCTATCCGGTCATTGCGCTGAATCAAATGCGACCAAACCGCCCGGCGCATCGCGGCGGCACGGGCGGCGTATCCGCGGCAGCCCTCCTTTCTCCGAGTTCGAGGAGGAAGAACGCGAGCGGCTGGAGGACATCCTGGACTACCCGCCGCGGTGGTCGCCGAACGGGGGGTGGCGGCTGCAAAGCGCGATCGAAAATCAGCTCAACCGATTAAGCTCTCTTATTGTTCATTGGGTTTCGTGAATCATTCCCGCACAACAAGCCGTCATTGCGAGCGAAGCGTGGCAATCCAGTCCCGGCGTCACCTGTTCAGCAAAACATGAATCGTGCTTCCGGCGCCACTGGATTGCCACGCTTCGCTCGCAATGACGGGTAGTATTGCTTCCGGAATGACGCTCCTGTCCGCAGTATTTTCAGGTTGCGCCGGCAGCACAAACATTTCCATTCGACCGAACGAACGGATACCGGCAGCGGCGAGTGCCCTGCCCGACCGCGGGACACAGACCGATCGCCCGCATTCCCGGTACCGGGTCCGGCCATGGGTCTCCAGGTTTTGCACCCACACATCACTACCGCTATGGTTGATCCCGATCGGAAGGTTGCAGCCCATGCCGATGCCCTCGATCCATGACCTGACGCTGCCGCTGCTGCGGCTCGCTGCGGAGAACGAAGTCTCGTACACCGCCTGCCGTGACCGGCTGGCCGACCTGTTCGGCCTGACGCCCGACGAGCGCGAGGAGATGCTGACCAGCGGCGCCCAGACCCGGTTCGTGAATCGGGTCCGCTGGGCCACGGTTAAGCTCGGCATGGCAGAGCTCGTCGAGAAGACAAGACCGAAGCATTTCCGGGCGACGCAGCGCGGGCGGCAGGTGCTGGCGCAGGACCCGCCGCGGCTCGACTACCGGTACCTCTCCGGGAACGGTCGGCCGGTCTGCAAGCCCCTCCCGCAGAGCCGACCTTGCTGCCGAACGTCAAGGCGTTGGCGTCGTCGCCCGCCGCCGCGCTAAAGAACGGACGCCACTCCCAAAGGAGCCTGGCCCGATTGGCTGATTGGCCCATGAACCGTCGAGAAAATGCCGGAGACAGGATTCGAACCCGCGACATCCTGATTACAAATCAGGCGCTCTACCGGCTGAGCTACTCCGGCACGGAAGCGGCAGACGCAGCGGAACCTAGCCGCGTTGCAGCGCCGGGGCAAGACGGCATAGCATGATGACAGGGCAGGATGGCAGGGCAGGATGGCAGAACAACGGGGTGCCGGGCCGCGCCCGATCGTGGGCGGCGGGCTTGCGCGACGGGCGCGGCGGGTGCATATCGGACGGGGAGCCGGCAGGATGCGGGGCCAGGATGCGGAGCGGATCCGCGATTTGCCCACGGATAGCCGGTTGACAAGAAAGTTCAGAGTGGATAGTTCCCCCACGCCGTTTTGCCGGGCACTGCGATCGGCCGTTCGTGGAGGGGTGGCCGAGTGGTTAAAGGCAGCAGACTGTAAATCTGCCGGCGAAAGCCTACGGTGGTTCGAATCCATCCCCCTCCACCAACGACCGACGGAGTTGTCCGGCAGCGCCCGGCTCGGGCGGGTGTAGCTCAATGGTAGAGCCCCAGCCTTCCAAGCTGGTCATGGGGGTTCGATTCCCCTCACCCGCTCCAAGCCCCGCCCGGCTGTCCCGTACACGCGTGCGACAGGAAGACAAGGAATGGCCAAGGCGAAGTTCGAGCGGACGAAGCCGCACTGCAACATCGGGACGATCG
>CAZGMC010000154.1:0-4135 GCA_964526565.1 uncultured Mycobacteriaceae bacterium | reverse complement strand
CCACACCCTGCCCCACACCCTGCCATGCCCGACGACATCGTCCGCGATCCCGACCTCGACTGGCTGGCCCATGTCAGCCCGACCGGCCTGGTCCTGTCGCCGGCCGTCATCAAGGAGCGCACCCTGGTGCCGGAGCGCCAGACCCGCGCCGACACCGCCGAGGTCGCCGAGTGCCTGAACCCCGACGAGCAGGGCCCGGCCCTCCCGGACCCGTGGGTGTTCTTCGAGCGGGTGCTGGGCTGGGACGCGGCCCATGTCGCCGGCGCCCCCGGCGGGCCGGCCCTGCCGGACGAGTTGAGCCGCATGATCCGCGAGCACGATACGTTGCTCGCCCCCGACTGGGCGGTCCAGGGCTTCGACGCCGACGCCCCCTGGCAGCTCCTGGTCCGGCTCGAGCCGCCCGGCACCAACCCCGACGAACGCGGCGCGGCGCAGGGCTGGGAGGCGACGCCGCACCAGCGCTTCGAGCGGCTGCTGCGCGAGACCGGCGTGCTGGCCGGCGCCATGGTGACCGGTACCGAACTGCGCCTCGTCTACGCCCCGCGCGGCGAGACCTCCGGCTGGCTGTCGTTCCCGCTGCGCTCGCTGGCCACCGTCGCCGGGCGGCCGATGCTGGGCGGCCTGAAGCTGGTGCTGGACGGCTTCCGCCTGCTCAACGCCGGCACCGACCGCCGTCTCAAGGCCCTGCTCAGGGACAGCCGCGAGGCCCAGGCCGCCGTCTCCACCGCACTGGCCGAGCAGGTGCTGGGCGCCCTGCACGAGCTGCTGCGCGGCATGACCGCCGCCGAGCCGGAGCTGGTCGGCCGGCTGACCCGCGACGACCCGCAGCACCTGTACGAAGGCCTGCTGGCGGTGCTGATGCGGCTGGTGTTCGTGCTCTATGCCGAGGACCGCGACCTGATCCCGTCGCGCACCGACGCCTTCGCCCGCACCCTCTACGACGAGGGCTATTCCGTGCGCGGCCTCTATGCCCGGCTGGTCGAGGACGCCGCCCTCAACCCCGACACCATGGACGAGCGCCACGGCGCCTGGGGCCGGCTGCTGGCCCTGTTCCGCCTGATCCACCGCGGCCACCCCAGCGGCTTCGTGCGCGGCCGCGGCGGCACGCTGTTCGACCCCGACCGGTTCCCGTTCCTGGAGGGCCGCAGCGCCGCCACCGACCCGCCGCGCGTCGCCGCCGTCACCGACGGCTGCCTGCTGCGCGTGCTCGACGACCTGATGACGGTGCGCGAGCCCGGCACGAAGGTGCGCCAGCGCCTGTCCTACCGCACCCTGGACGTGGAGCAGATCGGCTCGGTCTACGAGACGGTGATCGGCTTCACCGTGCTGGCCGCGCCGGGCCGGGTGCTGGCGATCCGCGCCGGCCGGCACAACCGCACGCCGGTGTTCGCCGACCTGGACCGGCTGGCCGCGCTGAAGCCGGCCGACCGCCCGAAATACCTGAAGGACGACTGCCACCGCAGCGGCGCCCTGCCCAAGGCCGTCGACAAGGCCCTGCGCGCCGCCCGCGACAGCGCCGCCCTGGCCGCCGCGCTCGACCCCATCGTCGACGCGCGCGGGTCGCCGGGGCGGGCGCCGCTGCCGGCCGGGCAGCCGATCCTGCAGCCCACCGACGAGCGCCGCCGCACCGGCAGCCACTACACGCCACGCGCCCTGACCGAGCCGATCGTCCGCCATGCCTTGGCGCCGGCCTTCGCCCGGCTGGGCGAGGACGCGCCGCCGCAGGCGATCCTGGCGCTGAAGGTGTGCGACCCGGCGATGGGCTCCGGCGCCTTCCTGGTCGAGGCCTGCCGCCAGCTCGGCGAGCGCCTGGTCAAGGCCTGGGGCCGCCACCCCCACACCCGCCCCGCCATCCCCGCCGACGAGGACGAGGAGCTGCACGCCCGCCGCCTGGTCGCCCAGCGCTGCCTGTACGGCGTCGACCGCAACCCCATGGCGGTGGACCTGGCGCGGCTGTCGCTGTGGCTGGCCACCCTGGCCCGCGACCACGAGTTCACCTTCCTCGACCACGCGCTCAAGGCCGGCGACAGCCTGGTCGGGCTGACGGCAGGGCAGATCGCCGCCTTGCACTGGGACACCGGCAGGCCCGGCCTGCCGCTGCTGCGCCGGGTGGTGAGCGAGCGCATGACCTCCGTCCTGACCGGCCGCGTCGCGATCCGCGAGGCCCCGGACGACGTGACCCGCGCCATCCAGGAGTCGCGCCACCGGGATGTCGAGACGCGCCTTGGGGACGTACGCCTGCTGGGCGACGCGGTGATTGCCGCATTCTTCTCCGAGGACAAACCGAAGGCGCGGGAGGCGGCGCGGGCAAAGCTGGAGATGTGGGCCGGCGGCCGCAGCGACGACCTGTGGGCCAACCTGTCCCGCCTGGCGGCGACCCTGGCCGCCGGCGACGACCCGGTCACGCCGTTCCACTGGGCGGTCGAGTTCCCGGAGGTGTTCGACCGCGACAATCCGGGCTTCGACGCCATCGTCGGCAACCCGCCGTTCGCCGGCAAGAACACCCTGATCGCCGGCAACCGCGCCGGCTATCCCGACTGGCTCAAGGCCGTCCACGCCGGCGCCCACGGCAACGCCGACCTGGTGGCCCACTTCTTCCGCCGTGCCTTCTCCCTGATCCGCGAAGGCGGCGCCTTCGGCCTGATCGCCACCAACACCATCGGCCAGGGCGACACCCGCCAGACCGGCCTGGCCGCGATCCTCAAGGCCGGCGGCACCATCAGCCACGCCACCCGCCGCCTGAAATGGCCCGGCGAGGCGGCGGTGGTGGTCTCCGTCGTCCACGTCGTGCGCGGAATGGTGCCGCAGCCCCTGCTCGACGGGGCGCCGGTGAGGCGGATTTCGGCCTTCCTGGTCGAAGGCGACCGCGACGACGCACCGGCGCGGCTGGCGGCGAACGCTGGAAAGGCTTTCCAGGGCTCCATCGTCCTCGGCATGGGCTTTACCTTCGACGACATAGCAGCGGCCAAGGGCACCGCGTCCTCACTGGCCGACATGCAGCGATTGATTGAAAAGGACCCGCGCAACGCCGAGCGCATTTTTCCCTACATTGGCGGGGAGGAGGTGAACAGTCATCCACGGCAAGAGCATCATCGCTATGTGATAGATTTCGCGAATTTTCCGCTTGAACGGGATCCGGAATTGGCCAGTTGGTTCAAGGCATCTCCAGATAGTCAGCGGGATATGCTTCGCAAAGGAGTAGTTCCACAGGATTATCCAGGACCAGTTTCTGAAGACTGGCCCGATTTATTAGAAACTGTTAAGCACAAGGTGAAGCCACAACGCTGGTCTTTGCCGCAGAAAAACTCAATCAATCGCCAAGCTAAAAAATTCTGGTGGCTATTCCTTGCTCATCGCGTTGATTTATTTAACGCGACAGAAAATCTCTCACACGTTCTGGTGATTCCTCGCGTTAGTCCACATCAGAATGTTGCAAGCCTCAAATCTGGCTCTATTTGGTCTGAGCAGCTGGTCGTTTTCGCATTTTCATGTTTTTCGCCGTTCGTCGCCCTCCAATCCCGCATCCACGAACTCTGGGCGCGCTTCTTTTCATCCTCGATGAAGGATGATCTCCGCTACGCCCCCTCCGACTGTTTCGCCACCTTCCCGTTTCCGCCCGGCTTCGAGACCGACCCGGACCTGGAGGCGGTCGGGCAGGCGTACCATGACCACCGCGCCCGACTGATGATCGACCGGGACGAGGGGCTGACCAGGACCTACAACCGCTTCCATGACCCGCGCGAGACCGCCGCCGACATCGTCCGCCTGCGCGCGCTGCACACCGCCATGGACCACGCCGTGCTCCGCGCCTATGGCTGGGACGACCTGATCCCCCGCGCCGTGCCTGAGTTCCTGGACGAGGCCACCGAGCCCGAGTTCACCTACCAGAACCGCCTGTTCTGGCCCGCCCCCCTCCGCGACGAGGTCCTCGCCCGCCTCCTAACCCTCAACGCCACCCGCCACACCGAAGACATCCGCCAAGGCCTCGCCACCCCCGACGCCCGGATCCTGAAGGCGACGGCGGCGGCGGAGGAGGAGGAGGAGGATCAGGCCGACGACTGACGCAACCGCCCTACCCGTCATCGCGAGCGAAGCGCGGCGATCCAGTCCCGGCCCCGCCGATTCAAAACGCCAT
>CAZGMC010000153.1:0-4149 GCA_964526565.1 uncultured Mycobacteriaceae bacterium | reverse complement strand
GTCCTGGAGGCGCGCGCCCCTGCGGACGTTTTCGCCGAGGGCCGGCCGCATTGATGGCAATCGGTGTGCGCTTGTCCGAAACCTTGAACTGCAAAAACCTTGAACTGCAAGAGTGAACGATCCGCACGAACCGGTCGATGCCTGTCGATATTGCGTCGAATGCTGCGCTCACCGTTCCGGTATGGCCTTATCCGGACAGGGGTCGGCGCGCCATGATCGTGCGTCCCGTTGCGGTGGAGTCTCTCAAGGCGGCCCCGGCGCCGGCACTTCCGCGCGCCGGAACACGATGACCGCCACCCCCGCCAGCGTCGTGGCGCCGCCCAGGATCAGGGGCCGGGTGACCGGCTCGTCCAGCATCAGGACGCCCGACAGGACGCCCCACACAGGCACCAGCAGGGTGAACGGGATCACCTGGTTGAACCCGTAGCGGCCGAGCAGGCGGTACCACAGGCCGTAGCACACCGCGACCACCACCACCGACTGATAGACGATTGCCGCCCAGGCCCGCCAGTCGGCAACCTCGAGCGCCGCGATCTGGTCCTGCTCGAACAGCAGCGAGCCGAGCGCCAGCTGCGGCGCGGCGAACAGGCCCAGCCAGCCGTTCACGGCAAAGCCGTTGACGTTGGCCAGCCGCTTCATCTGCGTGTTCGACACCGCCCAGACCAGTGCCGCCGCCACGACCAGCCCGACCGCCCATGGTGCCGACGCGGTCTGCGGTGAACCGGCCAGGATCGCCACCCCCGCGATCGCCACAACCATGCCGAAGGCGCGCCGCCAGCCGAGCGTTTCGCGGTACAGCACCGCCGCCAGCAGGGCCGAGAACGGCACCTGGACCTGGATGGTGATCGCCGCCACCGCCGCATCGACGTGGCGCAGCCCGTTGAACATCAGCGCGAAGTGAAGGAACCCCAGGGTCACCGACAGGCCGGCGATCTCCCAGAGCCGTCCGCGCGGCACCCGCACCAGCGGCAGCAGCAGCGCCGCGACCAGCACGAAGCGCAGGCACACGAACAACAGCGGCGGGATCTGCAGCACGCCCACCTTGGCAATGGCGAAGTTCGTCCCCCACAGAAAGGTGACGAGCAGCGCCGTCAGCGCATCGGCCGGCCTCATGCCGAGCCCAGCCGTTCGGCAAGCTCGGCCAGTTCCAGCCAGCGTTCCTCGGCCGCCGCCAGTTCCGCCTGTACGGCATTCAGCCGACTGGTCTTTGCCGCGAAGACGTTCGGGGCGCGGGTGTAAAGCTCCGCATCGGCCAGGGCTGCTTCCAGGGCAGCAGCCTCCGCGGTCAGCGCCTCGATCCGGCCCGGCAGCTCGTCCAGCTCGCGCTGCTGCTTGTAGCCCAGCTTGCGCGGTGCGGTACGCGGCCTGGGCGCAGTCTCCTTCGCCCGGCCGGCGGCAGACGGGGCGGTGGCCGACGGGCCAGCGGCAGACGGAGGGGCGGCAGAAGGGGCGGTAGCAGACGGGGGGGCGGCCGGGCGCTGGCGGGCGTAGTCGCTGTAGCCGCCGACATATTCCGCCACGTCGCCGCCGCCCTCGACGGCGATCACCGAGGTGACCAGCCGGTCCAGGAAGTCACGGTCGTGGCTGACCAGGATCAGGGTGCCGCCATAGTCGCCCAGCACGTCCTCGAGCAGGTCGAGGGTGTCCATGTCCAGGTCGTTGGTCGGCTCGTCGAGCACCAGCAGATTGCTTGGCCGGGCGAACAGGCGGGCCAGCAGCAGCCGGTTGCGCTCGCCGCCGGACAGGCTCTTGACCGGGCTGTCCAGCCGCGCCGGGTCGAACAGGAAGTCGCGCAGATAGCCGGCGACGTGGCGCGGCCGGCCGCCGACGAAGACCTGCTCGCCGCCGGCCGGGTCCAGCACGCGGCGCAGCGAGGTCTCCGGATCCAGCGCCGCCCGCCGCTGGTCGAAATAGGCCGGCTCGATGTTGGCGCCCAGGCGCACGGTGCCGCGGTCGGGCGGGATGTCGCCGATCAGGATGCGGACCAGCGTGGTCTTGCCGGCGCCGTTCGGGCCGATCACGCCGATCCGGTCGCCGCGCTGGATGCGGCTGGAGAAGCCGCAGACGATCACGGTCTCTCCGGTACCGTCGCTGCCAGGAAAGCGCTTGGCGATGTCCTCGGCCTCGATGACCAGCCTGCCGCCGGCCGTCGCCTCGGCCGGATCCAGCTTCGCCGTGCCCTGGCGGCCCTGGTGCTCGCGACGGTCGGCACGCATCTGCTGCAGGGCGCGCACGCGGCCCTGGTTGCGCCGGCGGCGCGCGGTCAGGCCCTCGCGCAGCCAGTGGGTCTCGGCGGCGATGCGCTTGTCCAGGCGGGCCTCGGCGCGCTCTTCCGCCGCGTAGACCGCTTCGGCCCATTCGTCGAAGCCGGCGAAGCCGTGGTCGCGGACCAGCAACCGGCCGCGGTCCAGCCACAGGGTGCGGTTCGACACCCGGCTCAGGAAGGTGCGGTCGTGGCTGACCACCAGCAGCGCGCCGCGGAACCCGGCCAGCGTTTGCTCCAGCCCCTCGATCGCCGGCAGGTCCAGATGGTTGGTCGGCTCGTCCAGCAACAGCACCTCCGGGTCAGCGGCCAGCGCCCGGGCCAGCGCCGCCCGCCGCGCCTCGCCGCCCGACAGCGGGCGCGGATCGCGGCCGGGATCGAGCCCCAGCGGGGCCAGGGCCGCCTCCGCCCGGAACGTCTCGCCGGCCTGGTCCGGCGGCAGGCCGGCGGCGACATAGTCGAGCACCGTGGCGAACCCCGACAGGTCAGCCGTCTGGGGCAGGTAGCCGATGCGCGTGCCCGGCTGGAGGAACCGCGCGCCGGCATCGAGCTCGACCTGCCCGGCCAGGGCCATCAGCAGGGTCGACTTGCCGCTGCCATTGCGGCCGACCAGGCAGGCGCGGTCGCCAGGGGCCAGCGCCACGTCCAGCCCGGCGAACAGCGGCCGGCCGCCGAAGCCCAGGGTGGCACCTCGCAGCGCGATCAGCGGCGGCGGCGGCATGGCGTCGCGGTAACGGTCAACGGATGCCGCGCTCGGCGCTGATGCGGTCGTAGGCGGCATTGATCGCCGCCATGCGGCCGTTGGCGACGCCGATGAACTCGGCCGGCATGCCCTCGGCGATCAGCCGGTCGGGATGGTTGTCGCGGCTCAGGCGGCGCCAGGCGGCCTTGATGGTGTCGGTGTCGGCGTTCCGGTCGATGCCCAGGATGCGGTAGGGGTCGGCCTCGTCCGGGCCGATCTCCGCGGCCAGCAGCGCGTCGAAGTCGATTTCGGAGAAGCCGAAGATGCGCGCCACCTCGCGCAGATAGGCCAGTTCCGGCTGCTTCAGCACGCCGTCGGCGCGGGCGATGTGGATCAGGCATTCCAGAAGCTCCTCCAGCACCGCGCGGCGGTCCTGGAACATGCCGGCGATCTGGCGGGCATAGGGTTCGAAGCCGCGGTGGTCGCGCCGCGCGATGTTGAACACCCGCGCGACGTTCTGCGTTTCCTCCGGCGGGATGCGGAACACCTCCTTGAACGCGGCGACCTCGTCGCGGGTGACCACGCCGTCGGCCTTGGCCATCTTCGCGCCCAGGACGATGACGCCGATGGTAAAGGCGATCGATTTGGTCTGGTCGGACGGTTCGGTGACCGTCTCGGCGATCTTGTCGACGGCATGGCCTGCCGCTGTGCCGATCAGCGCGCCCAGCGGACCGCCGAGCGCCAGCCCGGCCGCCCCGCCCAGGATCTTTCCCCAGATGCTCATGTGCTGCTGCTGTCCGCCGCGACGACGGCGCTTGTGACTCAATCCGGCGCGTAGCATAGCCGCGGTGAACGGAGTCGGCCAAGGGGGCTGACCGTCGCGGCGGGACCCGGCGGTGCCGTTGCGGCGGCGGGGTAACGAAAGCCCGCCTGCCGGGGCGGCCGGGCAATTATTCCTCCGGTCTGTGGATTACTTTGATCCATTCTTAGAAGAGCCGAATCGGCATGGACAGTCGACTTGGCATGCCTGACCTGCATTCCAGCCATGTCGCGCGGGCCGAATCGGTCGCACTGCTGTGACAAGGCTGCAACCCGGCCAAAACATCAAGTCAGGTCAGCGGCTTATGCATGCGGATCCGGGTCAGGCCGGTGGCCGGTGCGCGCGGCTGGCGAAGAACCCCTGTCCGTTGGGGAATTGTTCGCA
>CAZGMC010000152.1:0-4249 GCA_964526565.1 uncultured Mycobacteriaceae bacterium | reverse complement strand
CTCGATGCATTCGAGATGGCCCTTGAGGACGATCTGAACTTCCCAGGAGCAATCGCTGAACTCTTCCGAATAGCGAAGTCGGCGCGCCGGGCGACGACCGTGGCGGATCGTGCCGCCTACAAGGTGGCCTTGCGCGACGCCGGTGGCATGCTGGGCCTGTTGCAGCAGGATCCGGCAGCCTGGTTTGGACAGCCCACAGGACAAGACGGAGACGCGGCAAGGATCCAGCGTCTGGTTGAGGCGCGGCAGGCCGCTCGATCAGCACGAGACTATGTCACTGCGGATCAAATCCGCGGCGAACTGGCTGCGCTTGGCATAACCGTCGAGGATCACGCCGATAGTTCGGCTTGGCGGAGGACCGGTTAGATGGGGGACCCTCTGCAAACGAGGCCGGCAGCGACCGAGACGGCAGCGGATGCCCAGCTCTCCATCGTGGACAGCTTTCGGTATCTCGAAGATTGGACTGAGCGCTACCAGTATCTGATTGAACTGGGGCGTCGGCTGCCGCCATTCCCGGAGACGAAGCGGATCGAGGCCAACCGGCTGCATGGCTGTCAGGCCGGTGTGTGGCTCGTCGCCGACTATCGCAACGGCAAGCTGAACTTCGAGGCCACAAGCGATTCGGCGATCGTCGCCGGGCTCATCGCCCTGCTGCTTAAGGTCTATTCAGGGCGTCCGCCCGATCAAGTCCTGGTGACATCGCCGGCATTCATCGACGAGATCGGTCTCGCCGAGCATCTTTCGCCGCGTCGGGCTAACGGTCTCTCGCTTATGCTCGCGCGCATCCACACGGTCGCCACGGCGCATGTCTCGGGCAACCTCGCCGGGGGCAACGCATGATGGCTGTCGACCTCGACAACCAGCAGATCCGTCGGCGTGCCGCCTCGGTATTCCGGGTCGGCCGGCTGGCGGCTCCCGACCCGTCAGCAATCGCGCATAGCCGGCTTTGCGGCAGCCGGATCTCCATCAATCTGAAGCTCAAATGCGATGTAATCACTGACCACGCCCACGAGCTCAGAGCCTGTCTCACCGGGCAAGCGGTCGCCTCTGTCATTGCCAAGGTCGTCGTTGGCCTGACCGTTGGCCTGACTGTCGACGAGGTGGACGATGGCGCAGGAATTCTGAGCGCCGTTCTCCAAGACAAGACGTTCCCGTCGCCGGGAGCCTGGGCCGAACTCGAACCATTCCTGCCGATGGCAAATCCATGCCATCCCCCGGAAAGGGAGCAGCGATCCGATGATCCGTAGAAATCCCCGCGGCGACATACCAATGGTCCACGAGAGCGCGTTTGTCGACCCCACTGCCATTCTCTGCGGCCGGGTGATCGTGAACGAGAATGTCTTCATCGGACCCTATGCCGTGATCCGTGCCGACGAGGTCGATGCAAACGGCCATATGGAGCCCATCGTCATCGGTGCGCACTCGAACATTCAGGATGGCGTGGTCATCCACAGCAGGTCTGGTGCGGCGGTTACCATCGGCGAACGGACGTCGATCGCACATCGCGCGATTGTTCATGGTCCCTGCACGGTCGGCGACAGTGTTTTTATCGGTTTTAACAGTGTGCTCTTCAACTGCGCAGTGGGCGAAGGCTGTGTTGTGCATCACAACTCGGTGGTCGATGGCTGTGACCTGCCGGCTGGGTTTTGCATCCCCTCGACGCAGCACATCGGACCCTACACCGATCTCGCCACCATCCCAAAGGTCACGGCAGATGCCTCTGAGTTCTCGGAGGACGTCGTGCAAACCAACAACTCTCTCGCTCAGGGATACAAGCGCCTTGACGGGGAGTTCTGAATCGACCTGTCCAAATTTCCCCAGCCGGCTCTCATCGTACCGGCACCCGCGTGTCGCAATCCTGGTGCCGCCGCGCGGTGCATCAGCCGCAAGAAACCACGCGTGCCGTCTCCGTCACGGCAGGATCATGACGCCCCGCCCGCGGCATACGGGTTCTTCCCCTTGCGCAGGTGCAGGCGCACCGGGACGCCGGGCAGGTCGAAGGCCTCGCGCAGGCCGTTGACCAGGTAGCGCAGGTAGCTGTCGGGCAGCTCGGCCGGGCGGCTGGTCCACAGGGCGAAGGTCGGCGGGCGGGCCTTGACCTGGGTGATGTAGCGCAGCCTGAGCCGGCGGCCCTGCACCACCGGCGGCGGATGCCCTTCGACCATGGCGGCAAGCCAGCGGTTCAGGGGCCCGGTGCCGATGCGGATGTTCCACACGTCGTAGGCGCGCAGCACGGCGTCCATCAGCCGGTCCAGGCGCTGGCCGCGCAGCGCCGAGACGGTCACGGTCGGGATGCCGCGCACCTGCGGCAGCGACGTCTCCAGCCGGTCGCGCAACCGGGCCAGAGTCGCGGCATGATCCTGCACCAGGTCCCACTTGTTGACGGCGACGACCAGCGCCCGGCCCTCGTCGACGACGTGGCGGGCGATGGTCAGGTCCTGCTTTTCCAGGATCGCCGCCGCCTCCACGACCAGGACCACGACGTGGGCCAGCCGCACCGCGCGCATGGTGTCGGCCGTGGACATCTTTTCCAGGCGCTGCTCGATGCGGGCCCGGCGGCGCAGGCCGGCGGTGTCGATCAGGCGCAGGCGCCGGCCGCCATAGGTCCAGTCGACGGCGATGGCATCGCGGGTGATGCCGGGCTCGGGCCCGGTCAGCAGCCGCTCCTCGCCCAGGAAGGCGTTGACCAGGGTCGACTTGCCGACATTGGGCCGGCCGACCACGGCGAGCTGGATGGGCAGATCCGGGGCCGCCTCCAGACCGGCCGCCGCCCCGCCGGCCTCGGCCGCCTCCAGATGCGGCATCAGCGCCTCGGCCAGGTCGGCCAGGCCCTCACCATGCTCGGCGGAGATCGGCACCGGCTCGCCCAGGCCCAGCTCGTAGGCCTCATAGAAGCCGCCCGCGCTGGCCCGGCCCTCGCACTTGTTGGCGACCAGAATGACCGGCGTCGCGCCGCGGCGCAGCCAGCGGGCGAAGGCGCGGTCCAGCGGCGTGACGCCGGCCCGCGCATCGATCAGCAGCAGCGCCACGTCCGCCTCGGTCACCGCCTGCTCGGTCTGGTGGCGCATGCGGCCGGCCAGCGTCTCGGCGTCGGCCTCCTCCAGCCCGGCGGTGTCGATCACGGTGAACGGCAGGCCGGCCAGTTCGGCATGACCGACGCGCCGGTCGCGGGTCACGCCGGGGGTGTCGTCGACCAGCGCCAGTCGGCGCCCGGCCAGCCTGTTGAACAGCGTCGACTTGCCGACATTGGGCCGGCCGATGATGGCCACCGTGGCAGGCATGGACTGCGCAGCTCCGGATGCGGCAGCAGTGCCCGCCTCACCGGTAGGCGGTCAGGACCCCGTTGTCCGTCAGCACGAACAGGGTGTTGCCGGCGACGACGGGCATGATCTGGGTGCGCCCCTCCAGGTCCAGGGTGCCCAGCTCCTCCCCGGTATACGGCGACAGGATCACGCCGTCACCCTCGGAGTTGACCAGGATCAGCCGGTTGCCGGCCAGCACCGGGCCGGCCCAGACGATCGGCCCGCGGGTGTCCTCCGGGTCGCGCCAGCGCGGCAGCGAGGTGACCCAGCGGATGCGGCCGTCGTCGCGCGTCAGCGCCACGACGTCGGCCTGCAGGGTCAGGACGAAGACGAAGCCGCCGGCCGCCCACGGCATGTTGATGCTGCCGAACTGCTGCTCCCAGGCGCGCACGCCAGTGGCCACGTCGATGGCGGCGGTGCGGCCGGCATGGCTGACGGCGAAGACCCGGTCGCTGTCGATCACCGGCATGCCGCGGATGTCGGCCAGTGTCGCCAAAGCGCCGACGCGGCGGATCGCCGTCAGGCTGTCGGACCAGGCCGGTCGTCCCGATTCGACCCGCAACGCGTATACTTCGCCCGATGAATAGGGTGCGATCACCACGCCCGGCGCCACTGCCGGAGCCGCACCGCCGAGCAGCGCCGCCGGCTCGAGGATGCCGGTGTGGTTCCACAGTGGTTCGCCGGTGGTGGCGGCGTAGGCTTCGAGCTGGTTGTCCACGGTGATGACGAAGACGCGCCCGTCGGCGACGGTGGGCGGCGCCCGCAGCGGCGCATTGGTCTCCTCGCGCCAGACCAGGCCGCCATTGGCCGGGTCCAGCGCCATCAGCTCGCCATAGCCGCTGCTGACGAACAGCAGGCCCTCGCCGAACGCGACACCGCCGCCGAGCGGGACGCTGTCCTCGTACGGCGAGGCGGCGCGGACCTGCCACAGCACCTCCCCGGAGCCG
>CAZGMC010000151.1:0-4330 GCA_964526565.1 uncultured Mycobacteriaceae bacterium | reverse complement strand
GCGCCGAGTCTGGATCGCCACGCTTCGCTCGCGATGACGGCCTTTCTGGCGGATAAGCTTGGCAGACATACCGAAGATCATTGCAGATGCCGAAGCGGTCGACCTGTACCATGCATGCCTGCCTTGGCACCAGCCGGTGCCGTCGTCCGGTCATAAGGAAGGGCCGCTGGTATGAACAGGTTGCTGGCCTCGATGCAACGTGTGCAGCGGACGACACCGCTGTTGCACGCCGGCTCCGACCGCTGCGGCCCTGCGGCCCTGCGGCCGTGACGACGCGGGCGCAGTCCGCCCGCGTCGCCGGCCAGTATGCAGGCATCTGGTCCTAGGGCTCAAGGCCCTCGTGACCCCGCCGGCCTCCCCGGGCCTCTGGCGGCGGGATCAGTCGGCCCGGTCGACCCAGCGGTACACCTCCAGGCACTCCGTCCGGCAGGAGTCGCACATGGCGCACTGGGCCGGGGTGGGCGTCAGGCAGACGACGCGGCCCTTTCGGACCCAGCGGTCGACCATGGACCGCGCCACCTCGGCACTGAGGTCGAACCGGGTGGCAACATCGTCCAGCGTCACGTTCCGCCGGTCGCGCAGATAGTCCCTGACCTCCATGAGGATCATGGCCGGTTCCTCCCGGTCTTGCGGCCGTCACTCGGCTGGCTGGGGCGCCGCCTGGGCGCTCCGCCGGCCGACCTGGCGCAGGGCCAGGACCACCACCGCCACTGTTGCCGCCACGGCACCGATCCACAGCGTCGCCGTCTCCGGATGGCGGGAGAAGGTGGCCACCTGATAGAACAGTACCGCACCGCCATAGGCGACACCCGTGGTCCAGACGACCACGAACAGGGCCCAGCGCCCGTTCAGCTCGCGGTAGATCGCCGCGATCGCTGCCAGGCACGGCGAGTACAGCAGGACGAACAGCAGGAAGGCAAAGGCGCCGACCTGACCGTCGAAGCGGTCCGCCATGGCGCCGAAGGTGGCCGCATCGACGCCCTGCTCGATCGCTGCGAGCTCAGCCGACGACACGTCGCCGATGGTCAGGCCCAGAGGATCGGCGGCCATGCCCGCCATGTCGGACAGGTTGACGGGCACCGACAGGAATGCCGCCACAACGCCCTGCCCCAGGCCGACCTCCTCCTCCTCGCCGGCGGCCGCGCCGCCGTCCTCGGCACCGAGCGCGCCGTACAGCGCGTCGAGCGTACCGACCACCGCCTCCTTGGCCAGCAGCCCGGTGACAATGCCGACCGCCGCCGGCCAGTTGTCGTCCTGCAGGCCCATGGGCTCGAACACCGGCACGACGCTGCGGCCGATCTCGGCCAGGACCGACGCGTCGCTGTCCTCGCGGCCGAACGACCCGTCGGTGCCCAGCGAGTTCAGCACGCTCAACACCATGACCATCGGCACGATGACCCGGCCGGCGCGCACGATGAAGCCCTGCAGCCGGCTCCAGGTGCGCAGCAGCACGTTGCGGGCGCGCGGCAGGCGGTACGGCGGCAGCTCCAGCACCAGCGGTGCCGTGCCGCCGGCCAGCAGCGTCGACTTCAGCAGGAACCCGGTGAGCACCGCCACCAGGATGCCAATCAGGTACAGCGCGAATACCAGGTTCTGGCCGCTGGCCGGGAAGAACGCCGCGGCGAACAGGGCGTAGACCGGCAGCCGCGCGCCGCACGACATGAACGGGCTCATGGCGATGGTCGTCTTGCGGTCGGTCTCGCTCTCCAGCGTTCGCGTCGCCATGACCGCCGGCACGGTGCAGCCGAAGCCGACGATCAGCGGCACGAACGCCTTGCCCGGCAGGCCGATGCTGCGCATGAACCGGTCCATGACGAAGGCGGCGCGGGCCATGTAGCCCGTGTCCTCCAGGACCGACAGGAACAGGAACAGGAAGCCGATGATCGGGATGAAGGTGGCGACGGTCTGCAGGCCGCCGCCGATGCCGTCGGCCAGCACCACGGTCAGCCATTGCGGGCTGCCGATCCCGTCGAGGGCCATGGCCGTCGCCTGCACGAACAGCGTGCCACCCAGGATGTCGAAGAAGTCGATGAAGGCGCCGCCGATGTTGATGGTCCACATGAACATCAGGTACATCAGCGCCATGAAGATCGGGATGCCCAGCACCCGGTGCAGCACCACCCGGTCGACGCGGTCGGAGGCGTTGCGCGAGACGCGCCGCGGCCGGCGCACGGCGTCGCGCGCCACCGTGCCGATGAAGCCGTAGCGGCCGTCGGCGAGCAGGATGTCGCTGTCCTCGCCCTGGCCGTCCTCGATGGCGGCGATCGCCTCGGCCAGCGCCGTGCGGGCCGGGGCGTCCAGCGTGCGGGCGAGCTGCTGGTCGTTGTCGAGCAGCTGCACCCCGAGCCAGCGGGGATCGCGGCCGAGCGCCGCGGCCGGCGCCGCCAGGTGCGGCGCGAGGGTCGACAGTGCCGCCTCCACCGCCGGCGCATAAGCGATGTCGGTCGCCGGCGACTGCGGTGCGGCGGCCGCATCGGCAATCGCGGTCCTCAGCTCGGCGATGCCCTGGCCGCGCGCCGCGACGATCGGCACCACCGGCACGCCCAGCCGCTCCGCCAGCCGCGCCGTGTCGATCTGTATGCCCTGCTGGCGCGCCGCATCCATCATGTTGAGCGCGACCACCATGGGCACGCGCATCTCCAGGAGCTGCACCGTCAGGTACAGGTTCCGCTCCAGGTTCGAGGCATCGACGATGTTGAGGATCAGGTCGGGCTGCCCCGAGAGGACATGGCTGCGCGCGATCTGCTCATCGGTCGAGGTGTCCGACGGGCCGACGGCGTAGATGCCAGGCAGGTCGACCAGCTCCACCTCCAGGTCACTGAAGCGATAGCTGCCCACCTTCTTCTCGACGGTCACCCCCGGCCAGTTGCCGACCCGCTGCCGCGCGCCGGTCAGGGCGTTGAACAGGGTCGTCTTGCCGCAATTCGGGTTGCCGACGACGGCAACGGTGGCTCTGGCCATCCCGCCCTCGGGCGAGGCGGACCGAGGGCTGCCGCCCTCCGATGAGCCGGGCGAACCTGGGCAGCAACTTGACATTGTACCTCCTGGAGGATGGAGTGAAGGGGTCGAACAGGGGTGCGGGCGGTCCGGGCGACGGCGCAACGGCCGCCTAGAGATCCCAGACCGGCGGCGACTTCTCGATGCGCAGCAAGGCAGCCTCGTCCTTGCGGATGCTGAGGGCGAAGCCGCGCACCTTGATCTCGACCGGGTCGCCCAGCGGCGCGACGCGGACCACGGCGAACTCGGTACCGGGCGTCAGGCCCATGGACAGCAGCTTCTGCCGGTAGCCGGAGTTGCCCTTGGCGAAGCCGAGGACCCGGCCCGAGTCCCCCGGTTCGAGGTCGTTCAGGGTAACCGTCATGCAGATCCTCCAGCGTTCGTGACCGCCACCGGCGTCACCATGATCTTCTGTGCCATGCCGCGGCCGAGGCCCAGGCGCGTGCCGCCGACCGCAATCACCATCGGACCATTGCCGCCGCTCTGCACCAGCTCGAACTCGGCCCCGACCGGCATGCCCATTTCGGTCAGCCGGCGGGCCAGGTTGCGGCCGCCGGTCAGGGCGACGACGCGGAGGGTTACCCCTTCCTGCGCCATCGCCAGCGGAAAGCTGTCGTGTGGTCCGGTCAACATGATCCCCGTTGAGCGCCCCGTGCCGCCGTCGCGGTGCGGTGGGGCGGAAACCTGCCACCAGGCCGTTCGAACGACGGGCCGTCGGCACGCCATAAGGCCATAGTGTACCCGGAATGCTAACGGTAGCGATTCTCAGTTCATTGACGCACGTCAACCGGTGCCAGAACCTTCCCGCACTGCGGCATTTTGCGCACAATTGCGCACAAGGGCGACGGGTCAGAGGGTGGGATCTTCCAGGCGATGCAGGCGCGCCGCCGCGGCCAGCCCGAAGCGCAGCAGCAGGGCGCGCCGCCGGGCGCCGTGCAGGCGGTGCTCCGGCGCCTCGCGCAGCACCGCGGCGTCGTAGCCGTCGGCAACCATCAGGCCCCAGGGCGGCGGGATCAGGGCGGCGGGAAAGCCTTCCGGCACGGCGAAATAGAACCGGTCGCAGAACCGGGTGTAGTCCGGCCACTTGCGGTCGCTGCGGAAGTCGGCGACGCCGCTCTTGACCTCGACAATGGTGACGGTGCCGGCGCCGTCAACGGCGAACACATCGGCGCGCCGGCCGGTGGCAAGGGTGAACTCGACGACGCTGGCCTGGCCCAGCGCCGCCAGCGCCCGCCGCACGCCGCGCACCACCTGCGCCGCCACCGCCTTGCCGCCTGGGCCGCCTGGGCCGCCTGGGCCGCCTGGGCCGCCTGGGCCGCCTGGGCCGCCTGGG
>CAZGMC010000150.1:0-4465 GCA_964526565.1 uncultured Mycobacteriaceae bacterium | reverse complement strand
CCCGATGCCGACATGTCGCTGGGCGAGTTCATCGGCAGCATGATCGACGACGCCAGCCGCATCGGCGAATGCGTCTTCTGATCCTGACGCTGGCCCGCGCCGCCGCCGCCGCCGCGAGCCCGCATCACGGCTCGGCCGAATTGCCCTGGTTCTGTCGCTCCGCGAGGCGCTGGCGGGCCTGACGGTTGATGACACCGCGGCGATAGGGCGAATAGCTCGTCCATTCGGCGATCTCCCACACGGTCCGGCCACAGCCGATGCAGATGCCGTCAGCGACGGCACACACGTTGTTGCAGGGCGATTGCGGGTCGCTCATGGGCAGTCTCCCCGACATGCCGGTGGGGCGCCGTAAAAGCGCCTTACACCGTTGGCAATTCCTTATGGTCGACACCCATATTGAGCGCGATGGCGCCATCATTCCAGGGGGGCGGGGAGCCGGACATGATCCCGGCCGGACTTGGCGCCGTATCCGTAATTGAAATTGCGAGCGTGGTTTGTACCCCATGAGACTTCTGGTGCGTCTGCTCAAGGCCGTGCTGCCGCTGGCGGTGATCGTCGGCGGCGTGGCCGGTTTTGTGTGGCTGGCCGAGACCCGGCCGACGCTGGAGCCGACCGTGCCGGTGGAGCGTGCCCGGCCGGTGAGCGTGATGACCGTGACCCTGGGCGAGCACCAGCCGGTGCTGGAGTTGTACGGCGAGATCGTTGCCGGCCGTGCCGCCGATGTCCGCACCGCCGTGGCCGGCGAGGTGGTTGAGGTCGGCGACGGCTTCCGCAACGGCGCCCTGGTCGAGGCCGGCGCGCTGCTGCTGGCCATCGAGTCGTTCGACTATGAGACGGCGCTGACCCAGCGCCGCGCCGAGCTGCGCGAGGCCGAAGCGCGCCTGGCCGAGCTGCAGGCGCGGCGCGACATGGAGGCGGCGGGGCTGGACCGCGACCGCGACATCCTGGCCATCGTCGAGCGCGACATGCAGCGCCGCCAGGACCTGGCCGGGCGCGGCACCATCTCTGACCAGCAGCTCGACACGGCGCGCCAGGAGCTGTTGCGCATCCGCCAGACCGTGGCCATGCGCGAGAACATGCTGGCCGCGGAGGCCGCCCGCATCGCCCAACAGGAGGCGGCGATCGAACGGCTGCAGGCCCTGGTCCGAATGGCCGAGCGCGACCTCGCCCGCACCCGCATATCCGCCCCGTTCACCGGCCTGGTCAGCGGCACCGACGTGGAGCTGGGTGAGCGCGTCAATGTCGGCGAGCGGATTGCCGGGCTGATCGACCCGACCCGGCTGGAGGCACGCTTCCAGCTCTCGGAAACGCAGTACGGCCGCCTGCTGGCCTGCGCCGACGGGCTTGCCGGCCGACCGGTGACGGTATCGTGGGAGGTCGGCAATACCCGTCTGGACTTTCCCGCCACGGTCGACCGGGTCGATGCCGAGATCCGCATGGATACCGGCGGCGTCGCCGTGTTCGCGACGCTGCAGTCGCTGCCCGTGGACACGGCGCTGCGGCCCGGTGCCTTCGTCGCCGTCAGCCTGCCGGGCTGCGCCTTCCGGCAGGTGGCACGCCTGCCGGCGACGGCCGTGCAGGACGAGGGCCGCGTGTATGTGGTCGACGCCGACAGCCGCCTGGCGGCGCGCGAGGTCGAGATGGCCGGCACCGATGGCAATGCCGCGCTGATCGCCGGCGGGCTGGCCGAGGGCGAGCGCGTCGTCACCACCCGCTTCTCCGAGGTCGGTCCCGGCGCCCTGGTCGAGGTGCGCTGACGCCATGTCGCCCGCCGCCCTGGTCAGCCTGTTCGTCCGCCACCGCAACGCCGGCAACCTGCTCATGATCCTGGCGCTGATTGCCGGCGCCGTGTCCTTGGCGCGGCTCAACACGCAGTTCTTCCCGACGCTGGGCTTCGAGATCGTCAGGGTCGACGTGGAGTGGCCCGGCGCATCGGCAGAGGATGTCGAGGAGAGCATCCTCCAGGTGATCGAGCCCGAGGTCCGCTTCCTGGACGGTGTGCGCAGGGTCACCGGCACGGCGCGCGAAAGCTTCGGCTCGGTCGTGATCGAATTCGTCGACGGCACCGACATGCAGGAGGCCCGCGCCCAGGTGGAGGCCGCCGTCGGCCGGCTGACCACCCTCCCGGTGGACGCCGAGGAGCCGCAGATCAGCCGCGTCGTGCCCTACGAGACGGTGTCGCGGCTGGCCGTGTCCGGGCCCTCCGACGAGGCGGCACTCAAGCAGCTCGCCCGCGACGTGCGCGACGACCTGCTTGACCGCGGCATCGACCGGGTCGTCATGTCCGGTGCCCGCGACGAGGAGATCTGGATTGAGGTGGACGAGGCGACGCTGCGCAGCCTCGGCCTGACCCTGGAGGGCATCGCCGACCGCGTCGCCCGCATCTCGCAGGACGCGCCGCTGGGCCGCATCGAAGGCGACTTCGAGCAGCAGCTCCGCTCGCTCGGTCTGCGCCGGACGGCGGAGGATTTCGCCGGCCTCGAGATCCGCTCGTTCGAGACCGGCGAGAAGATCCATCTGGGCGACATCGCCCGCCTGACCGACGCGTTCGAGCGCGCCCAGCCGATCGGCGACCGCGACGGCCACCCGGCCATCGAGCTGGAGATCCAGCGCGCCACCACTGCCGACACACTGGAGGCGTCCGCCATTGTCCGCGACTATCTGCAGGCGCGCGAGGGCACCTGGCCGACCGGCGTCCGCGTCGAGCAGTTCGACGTGCTTGCCGACCTGATCGAGGATCGCATCGACCTGCTGATCCGCAACGGCCTGGGCGGGCTGGCGCTGGTGCTGGCCGTCCTGTTCGTGTTCCTGAACGCGCGCGTGGCGTTCTGGATCGCCGCCGGCATTCCGGTGTCGCTGGCAGCGACGGCGGCGGTGATGCTGGCCTCCGGGCAGAGCATCAACATGCTCAGCCTGTTCGGCATGATCATGGCGCTGGGCATCATCGTCGACGACGCCATCGTCGTCGGCGAGCATGCCGCCTACCGCCGCGGCCAGGGCATGGCGCCACTGGCGGCGGCCGAGACCGGGGCGCTGCGCATGCTGGCGCCGGTGACGGCGGCGTCGCTGACGACCATCGCCACGTTCCTGCCGATCCTGCTGATCGGCGACGTCATCGGCCAGATCGTGGCGGCCATCCCGATGGTCGTCGTCGCGGTGATCGTCGCCAGCCTGGTCGAGTGCTTTCTGATCCTGCCGTCGCACATGCGCAATGCCCTGACGCGCGATCCCAACCAGGCGTCGCGCCTGCGCCGCGCCTTCGACCGCGGCTTCGTCCGCTTCCGCGACGGCCCGTTCCGCAGCTTCATCCGCGGCTGCGTGTCGTGGCGCTATCTGACCGTGGCCGCCGCGGTGGCGGTGCTGATCGTCAGCATTGGGCTGATGGCCGGCGGCCGTGTCGGGTTCGTGTTCTTCAAGGGGCCGGAGTCCGAGACGGTGTACGCCGACATCGTGTTCGCCGCCGGCACGCCGCGCGCCCGCACCGAGGCGATGATGGCCGAGCTGGAACGCGCCCTGTACGCCGCCGAGGATGAGCTGACCGCGGGCCGCGGCGGCCTGATCGAGATGGCCTTCGCCCGCATCGGCGCCACCCTGAGCCGCCAAGGCCCGGCCGATGCGGGCGACCATCTGGGTGCGCTGCACGTGCAGCTGCCGCCGTCGGACCAGCGCGACATTCGCACTGCCGCGTTCATCGAGGCGTGGCGGGCCGAGATCGCGCCGGTCGCCGGGCTGGAGCGGCTGATCATCCGCGAACGCGCCGGCGGTCCGCCCGGCCGCGACATCGACATTCGCCTGTCCGGCGGCACCACCGAGTCGCTCAAGGCGGCGGCCATGGCGACGCGCGCGCTGCTCGACCGCTATGCCGGGGTCAGCGACGCCGAGGACGACCTGCCCTATGGCCGGCCCGAACTGATCCTGGAACTGACGCCGCGCGGCAGGGCGCTGGGCTTCACCACCGCCGACGTCGCCCGCCACGTGCGCAACGCCTTCCAGGGCGCCATCGCCGACCGCTTCCCGCGCGGCGAGGAGGAGGTGACGGTGCGCGTCATGCTGGCCGAGGCCGGCCGGACGATCGCCGGCCTGCGCGACCTGCCCCTGCAGTCGCCGAACGGCGCGGTCGTGCCGCTGGAGGACGTGGTCGACCTGCGCGAGGACACCGGCTTCGCCGAGATCCGCCGCGAGGACGGCGTGCGCGAGGTGGCGGTGACGGCCGAGGTGGACGAGGCGGTGACCGACGCCAACGCCGTCCTCGCCGCCCTGCCCGCCGCCGGGCTCGACGCCATCGCCGCCGAGCATGGCGTGGCCTACCGCTTTGCCGGGCGCGCCGAGGAGCAGGCCGACACCTTCGCCGACATGCGCACCGGCGCCATCCTGGGCCTGACCGCCATCTACGTGATCCTGGCCTGGGTGTTCGCCTCGTATTCCCGGCCGCTGGTGGTCATGTCGATCATCCCGTTCGGGATCA
>CAZGMC010000149.1:0-5039 GCA_964526565.1 uncultured Mycobacteriaceae bacterium | reverse complement strand
CCGTGGTGCTCGCGGAACGCCTCCTGCATCGGGTGCAGGGTGCCGTCGGCGGCGGCCAGGCCCTCGATGGTCAGGACTTCGCGGCCGTCGGCCTGGACGGCCAGCATGGTGCAGCTCTTGACCGAGACGCCGTCGACGTGGACGACGCAGGCGCCGCACTGGCTGGTGTCGCAGGCGACATGGGTGCCGGTCAGGTCCAGGTCGTTGCGCAGGATCTGGACCAGCAGGGTGCGCGGCTCGACCGCGCGCGTCACCGCCGTGCCGTTCACCGTCATGGACACGGTGACAGGCATCCGCTCCTCCCTGGTCAGGCCGCGCGGGCTTGGCGCAAGGGCCTGCGGCGCGGGGGATTCCTGGGATCTGTGTAAACCCGGAGCGACGTCCGGGTCAATGGCGGACCCTGGTGATCCGACGCCGTCTTGCGGAACGGCAGGGCTGCCGGCGCCGTCCGATTGGCAAGGCCGGGGGCGGGCGCCACCGGCCGCCATGCTGGTGCCGAGCCTGTCTCGCTCACCGTCCAAGACTCTGCGGCAGCTTCAGGCGCCGGGTCTTGTCCGTCTGGAGAATGCTCCGGCCCGGGCCAATCAGAAACTCGTGGTCATGACGACAGAGAGCATGCGACTGGCCAACGATGCCCGGCGCGAACTCGCCGAGATCGAAGCAGGCCTCGCCGACCGGAGCGGTCGGGAGGCATAAGGGGCACGGCGAAGCGTGCTGGAAAGCGGTTGGGGCGACGCCCCTACCCAACGGTCCGGCGCGCGGGCCTGAGCACCTGGTCCGGATCATGCGCCGGGCACGGCAGCAACGGATGTTGACGTTTCGATAAATCTAGCGATATCATTGCTTGCTTGACGGCGAGATGGCGAGACGGCTGGACGCGGGAGGGGCATGCAGGAGGATCGCGCGGTGCAGGGCCTGGCGGCGCTCGGCAACCACACGCGGCTGCGGCTGTTCCGCGTCCTGGTGCGGGCCGGCGACGGCGGTCTGAACGTCGGCGACCTGCAGCGCCTGCTCGGCATCCCCGGCTCGACCCTGTCCCACCATCTGGCGACGCTGGCGCGGGCCGGACTGGTCGTGCAGGACCGGCAGGGGCGCGAGGTGGTGACGCGGGCCGACTACGCGGCCATGCGCGGCCTGATCGGCCATCTGACCGAGGCGTGCTGCACCGGTGTGCGGCTCGAGGACGTGGATCCCGGCGCGGACGGCCGGGACGACAATGGCGCTGCCGCCTGACTTTTTCGGCGTGAAGGTTCCATGTTTCTAGAGGAGTCGCAAGATGACGGGAAAGCTGCTGTCCCTCGCCGTGCCGCGCGGCTGGCCGGTCCGGATCGACCCGGTCTGGATCGCCATTGCCGTCGTACTCGCTGGCCTGTTCATGGTCGTCCCGGCGCAGGGCGAGGCGAGCCTGCTGTTCACGGCGGCGAGCCTGTGGGGCGTGCTGCCATTCCTGGCCGGTTCGGTCGCCGTGGCCGCCTATGCCAAGGCCAGCGGTGCCGACAACCTGATCGCCCGCGCCTTCCAGGGGCAGGCGGCGCTGATGGTCGTGTTCGCCGCGCTGATGGGGGCGCTGTCGCCGTTCTGTTCGTGCGGCGTCATCCCGCTGATCGCCGCGCTGCTGGCCATGGGCGTGCCGCTGGCGGCGGTGATGGCCTTCTGGCTGGCCTCGCCGATCATGGACCCGTCGATGTTCGTGCTGACCGCCGGCGTGCTGGGCACCGGGTTCGCGGTCGCCAAGACCATGGCGGCGATCGGCCTGGGCCTGCTCGGCGGCTTCGGTCTGCTGGCCCTGCAGCGGACCGGCCTGTTCGAGCGGCCGCTGCGCGACGGCATCGGCAATGGCGGCTGCGGCGGCGCCAAGATCCGCAATCCCAAGGCCGTGGTCTGGCGGTTCTGGGCGGAGCCGGCGCGGCGCGAGGCGTTCGCCAGGGAGGCGCGCGGCAACGGCCTGTTCCTCGGCAAGTGGCTGACGCTGGCCTTCCTGCTCGAGAGCCTGATGGTCGCCTACGTGCCGGCCGATCTGGTCGCCGGCGCCGTCGGCGGCAGCGGCTGGCTGCCGGTCGCCGGCGCGGCGCTGGTCGGGGTGCCGGCCTACCTGAACGGCTATGCCGCCCTGCCGCTGGTCGCCGGCCTGGTCGGGCAGGGCATGGCGCCGGGCGCGGCGATGGCCTTCCTGGTCGCCGGCGGCGTCACCAGCATCCCGGCCGCGATGGCCGTGTTCGCGCTGGCCCGGCCGCCCGTGGTCCTGGCCTATCTGGGATTTGCCCTGTCCGGAGCAATGCTGGCCGGCCTGGCCTACGGAGCCTTCGTGTAGGGCGACGCCGCAGCCGGCCCGATAATCGGCTTGACCGTATATACGGGTGGGCGTATATACGAGGCATGAGTTTCGACCCGCACCCGTTCGTGGCCGCCCTGGCCGACCCGACCCGCCTGCGCGCGCTCGTCCTCCTCGATGCGGAGGGCGAGCTGTGCGTGTGCGAGCTGACCACCGCGCTGGAGGTGTCGCAGCCGAAGATGTCGCGCCACCTGGCCGCCCTGCGCGAGCTGGGGGTGGTCGCCGACCGCCGCGACGCCAACCGGGTCTACTACCGCATGGCGCCGGCCCTGCCGGACTGGGCGCGGCAGGTGGTCCGCCAGCTCGCCGTCGGCCTGGACGACCGGGGCCAGCGGGCGGCCGATCGGGTGCGGCTGCGCGCCATGCCGAACCGGCCGCCGCGCCGCGCCGCCGCATAGACCGGGAGGAAGGTCCAGATGGATATCGACTGGCGACAGGAAGGCCGCATCATCCTGCTGCTCACCGGTGTGTTCCTGGCGCTGCTGTGGATGCCGGTGGGGACGCCGCGGTTCGACACGGCGGTGCACGAGGCGCTGGCCCTGGCCCACTGGTATGCGCGCGAGCACGTCATCCTGTGCCTGCTGCCGGCGTTCCTGATCGCCGGGGCAATGGCCGCCTTCATCAGCCAGGGTGCGATCCTGAAGTACCTGGGCGCCGAGGCGAACAAGGCGCTGGCCTACGGCGTCGCCGCGGTGTCGGGCACGGTGCTGGCGGTGTGCTCATGCACCGTGCTGCCGCTGTTCGGCGGGCTGTACCGGCGCGGCGCCGGGCTGGGGCCGGCCATCGCCTTCCTGTATTCCGGGCCGGCCATCAACGTGCTGGCGATCGTGCTGACGGCCAACGTGCTGGGGGCGGAGCTGGGCCTGGCGCGGGCGGTCGGCGCGATCGGCTTCGCCGCGGTGATCGGCGGCGCCATGCACCTGCTCTACCGGCGCGAGGAGGCGGCGGCGCGGCGCGGCGGCCTGGTCCTGCCCGAGGGCGACGGCCGGCCATTGTCCGACACGGTGCTGCTGTTCGCGCTGATGATCGGCGTGCTGGTGTTCGCCAACTGGGCGCCGGCGGCGTCGGCGGGCGGCGCCTGGGCGGCGGTGCATGCCTGGAAGTGGCCGGCCACGGCGGCGCTGGCGGCCGGCCTGGCCCTGCTGCTGGTGGTCCGCTATGGCTGGGACGGCCGGCGCATGGCGCTGCTGGCGGCGGCGGTGGCGGCGCTCGCGATGCTGTTCCCGGAGCAGCCGCAGGTGCCGTTCGCCGCCGGCGTGGTTGGGCTGATGGCGCTGGCGGCGGTCCAGCCGGGCGCCGGCCAGGAGTGGTTCGAGCAGAGCTGGGGCTTCGCCAAGCTGATCCTGCCGCTGCTGTTCGTCGGCGTGCTGATTGCCGGGTTCCTGCTCGGCCGGCCCGGCGAGCAGGCCCTGGTGCCGTCGGCCTGGGTGGCGGCGGCGGTGGGCGGCAACTCGCTGGGCGCCAACCTGGTGGCCTCGGTGATCGGCGCCTTCATGTACTTCGCCACGCTGACCGAGGTGCCGATCGTGCAGGGGCTGCTCGGCGCCGGCATGGGCAAGGGGCCGGCGCTGGCGCTGCTGCTGGCCGGGCCGGCGCTGTCGCTGCCCAACATGCTGGTCATCCGCAGCATCCTGGGCACCGAGAAGACCCTGGTCTATGTGGCGCTGGTGGTGGTCATGGCGACCGCCTCGGGCCTCGTCTACGGCAGCCTGTGACCTCTTTTTACAAGGAGACCGACGATGATCGAACTGAAGGTGCTCGGCACCGGCTGCGCCAAGTGCACCCGGCTGGCCGAAAACGCCGAGGCGGCCGCCCAGGCGCTCGGCCTCGACTACCGGCTGGACAAGGTCACCGACCGCGACGCCATCACCGATGCCGGCGTGCTGGTGACCCCGGCGCTGCAGATCGGCGATCGCATCGCCGTCTCCGGCAAGGTGCCGACGGTCGACCAGATCAAGGCGATGCTGGGTTGAACCGCGGCCGCCGGGGCGGTCGTGGCGTGCCGCGGCGGCACGAATGCGAGGTCAGGTTCGCCGCTCGCCCAGCGACCGGCCCAGCTCCAGCATCGCCATGAAGCGGGCGGCGGCGCGGCGCAGCAGCGGGCCGGTCTCGGCCATGGCCTGGTCCAGGGGCATCGGCCGGTCGGGCAGGGGCACGACGGCGGCCAGGCCCTCGGCGCGGAAGGCGGCGGGGTCGCCCTCCAGAGCGCCGGCGAAGGCGGCGGCGGGGATGCCGGCGTCGCGGGCGATGCGGGCCACGCCGACGGGCACCTTGCCGTACAGCGACTGTCTGTCGAGCCTGCCCTCGCCGGTCAGCACCAGGTCGGCGCCGCGCACGGCGTCGCCCAGGCCGGTCAGCTCGGCGATCAGCGGGAAACCGTCGCGCACCGTCACGTCCAGCACCGCGCGCAGCAGGAAGGCGATGCCGCCGGCCGCGCCGCTGCCGGGCGCGTCGCGCGCGTCGCGCCCGGTGGTTTCGACGACCACCTCGGCGAAGTGCGCCATGGCTGCCTCGAAGGCGTCGACGCGGCCGGGGGCGAGGCCCTTCTGCGGGGCGAACACGCGCACGGCGCCGTCCGCGCCCAGCAGCGGGTTGGTGACGTCGGTGGCCAGCGTCAGCCGCACGCCGCGGAGGCGCGGGTCGAGACTGCCGGTGTCGATGCGGGCGACGGCGCCCAGGATGCCGCCGCAGGGAGCCAGCGCGCGGC
>CAZGMC010000148.1:0-5241 GCA_964526565.1 uncultured Mycobacteriaceae bacterium | reverse complement strand
CGACATGTTGATCGCGCCGGAGCCAGCGGGATAAGCAATTGTGTGAAATATTTCAGTTTCTTGCGCAGTATAGTGTCCAGCTTATGTTCATTTTTCCATCGCGTGATTTCGTGCTGCGTCGCGGGCAATTCGGCCCGCTGAAAACACTCAACAGTCTGAGTGAGGGCTCTACAGAGACACGATGTGATTGTCCCACGCACATCCCATCCGTGCCAGTGGGATCGCGCGTGTCGCTTCGACCCGGATGAGCCCGCCCAGGCCGTCGCTTGCGAGGTATCCCGATCCCAATGGCGCAAGACCGCAGATATCCGCGCGAGACAATGCTCCGACAAAAGCGCCGTTATCGGCGAACCTGTGCATGCGTCCGCCGCGAGGTGAGGTGATGGCGATCTCGCTGCCCTCGCCGCTGAAGGCGACGCTGCCAGCATAGTCCTGCATCGCGAGTTCGTCGGCGAGCGGAGCTTGCGCCAGAACAGGGACATCGCCCACACGGTGCAATCCGAGCAGTGGAGTTGCGGCGCCAAGCTCGCCCTCCCATTGCATGGCGAAGCCGACGAGACCGTCGTGCCGCACCGCCAAGTGCCGGATGGAGTTCTGACGAAGCTCTGCCTCCAGCTCTATCCGGTCCCGGATCGACCCTGATAGCGACAGATACGTCAGGTTGGGCCGCATCGTGGTCAGGTTCAGCTTGCGGCGGTCGGCGGGGTCGGTGGCGATGCCGCCATTGGCGACGACGAGCGTGTCGCCGTCCGGCATCACGCGCAGGTCATGGGGGCCGATGCCGCCGCTGCGCAGCTCACCGCTTCGGGCGTAGCCCGCCTCCACATCCCAAATGCCGATCACACCATCACTGGTGTCGCGGACCTGCTCGCTGGTCAGCAGGATCGCGCCACCCTCGGCATAGACCCCATGGCCATTGAACTGGCGGTTGTCCGGTGGGCTCAGACTGTGCAAGACGGCTCCGGATGCGCAATCGATAACGAGGGCAAAGGTGCCCGGTCTGCGCGCGAAGGCCACCGCTGCGGCCCTGCGGGGATGGCCTGCGCCCGCGTGGCCGCGCGCGGGAAGAGGCACCCGGAAAGTGGCGTCTCCATCGGTGTCGAGCCCATAAAGCGCGAAGCTGCCATCCGGTTCCCGTGCCGCGGCAAGGTAAGACGGGTTGCCCACAGCAGCCCAGCCAAGCCGCGGGGCCGTGCCCGCCGCAACGAGCCCGGCGAGGAATCCGCGGCGGCTGGTCACCTCGGTCAATCCCCGTCCTGAGCGTTGAAACCGGGCGTGATGCCGTAGCGCTGACCGATCTCCACCTCTATGGCATCGCTCAAGTCCCGGATCGCGCGCTGCAACGCCTCGATGCGGATGTGCGCCTGCGGGTCCGTCACGTCCTGGAACGCGGGGTCCGTGATGCGCGCCGCGGCCTCCTGCACGCGGGCATAAGCGGCATCGGTTTCGGGCACGGGCCAGTCAGCCAGGGAGGTGGCAAGCGCATGAGCGGCCTCCGTCGCCAGCAGCACATTGGTCAGGCTGCGGCCTGAGCGGCGGGCCTCGGCCCGCGCGGGGCGGGGCCGGTCGAAAGTGCCGAGGGGGTTTGCAAGGCGACGCTCCGTCGTGAACTCCAGCGATGAAAGAACCTGCGTGTAGATCGCGCGCAAGGCCTCGTCCTCGGATAGGTAGGTGGTGTTCCCGTCTGCGCCTGCACTGCGCAGGGTGCCGGCGAAGGAACCGGACCACGCAGCGTGTAGCGCCTCGGCCTGCGTCGCAATATCGGCGGCGATGGTGGTGACGAGGGCGCAGGAATAGCTGTTGCCCGAGTAATCGGCGAAGCCGGGATCGAACAGCAACATGTCGAGCGCGAAGAACCCCCGGGCAGCTATGGAGACCTCCGCATAGTCCGCCGGGTTCCGCGCGACCGGGTCTTCTTCCGCGATCAGGCGGGACAGCGTGCGCTGCGTCGTGCCCCGCGCGTCCGGCCAGAAGGACAGCGACAGCGCCCCGGTTTCCGAGGGTCCGAGCCGTAAGTCGGAGACCGCCATCCAGGCGTCAAAAGCGGTGTGGTAAACCGATGCGACAGCGTCCGGCGTACAGTCCGCGGCGGCGGTCTCGGCAAGCTCGTCGGCGGCAGCCGCAAAGGCTGCGAAGCCCGGCAGGATGTGGGCGTCGAGCGCGGTATCCACGTCCGCCAGCGCGGGGGTGGTAAGGCCGAGTGACAGGATAAGGTGCAGTGATCTCATAGGCTTTCCAGGAAGCGGAGCAGGGCGGCGCGATCTTCGGGCGGCATCTCGACGACCCGGTCGCGCGCGGTTTGCGCCTCGCCGCCGTGCCACAGGACCGCCTCCAGCAGCGACCGCGCGCGGCCGTCATGCAGGAAATAGGTGTGGCCGGAAACCGTTTCCGTCATACCGATCCCCCACAGCGGCGCGGTGCGCCATTCCTGCCCATTCGCGCGGCCCTCGGGGCGATTGTCGGCCAGGCCCGGTCCCATGTCGTGCAGCAGCATGTCGGTATAGGGCCAGATCAGCTGGAAGGACGCAGGGTGATCGCCCTCGATCCGGTGGGTGACGTAGTTGGGTCGGTGGCACGACGTGCAGCCGCTTTCGAAGAACACTTCGCGTCCGTGCAGCACCTCTGGGTCGCCCACGTCGCGTCGGGCGGGAACGGCCAGCGTCTGGCTGTAGAAGGTGACGAGGTCCAGACCGATCTGGTCGATCTCGAACCCGCTCTGTTCGGCATCGTCGCCATGGAGCGCGGCGGTGCAGTCGGCCTGCAGGTCGGTGCATTCGCCCGATCCGGCGGTGTGGATTGGGTTGGAGATGCCGATATCGCCCGCAAACGCGCCGGCGGTCTGTTCCAGAACCGTCGGGTTCCCGGCCTTGAGTCCGAAACGACCCAGCATCGGCCGGTCATGAACCCGGCTCCAGACGATCTGCGGACGGCCCGAGATCCCGTCGCCATCGGCATCGTCGGGGTCGGCCCAGGCGAGGATGTCCTCGGCCGGGATCGCCTCCAGCAGGCCCATACCGATCATCTGCGGGGCGATGCGGGGGCTGAGCATGGCGTCGGGGTGCATCGGGCCATAGCCCAGATCGGCGGCGGTGTAGGTCGGGCGGCGCAGATGCGCGACCTCCCCGCCGGACAGGATCACCTCTTCTTCTTCATAGTCGATCTGAAGCCGGTATTCCGCCGCATGGCCCGGCAGGCTGAAATCCTGCAATTGCGTGCCATAGGTCGGCTCGGGCGCGGTCGGGTGGGTGCCTGCGATGTAATGCTCCAGGTCCGCGATATCGGGAGCGGGGATCGACACCCGCAGGAACATCGACACCGCGCTGTCGTCCGGACCCTCTGGCGGGTGGCCCCGCCCGTCCTTGAGGTGGCAGCGCTGGCAGGACCGCGCGTTGTAGAGCGGACCGAGTCCGTCCGAGGCGATGGTGGAGGCCGGTGCCGAGACCCAGATCCGGCGGAACAGGCCGTTGCCGACGCGAAAATCCAGTTCCTGCGCGAAGGTGAGGTTGTCGGCGGGTTGCGAGAACGCGTCCGGCGTCATGCGCGCGCGCACGGTTTGCGCCCCGCCGGAGTTTTCCTCGAAGGCCCAGGGGGCCGAGAAATCGGTGGGCAGCGCGGTGACGGCCGCGATCCGTGCGCGCTCGTCTTCCGTCCTCGGGATCACGTTCAGATGCACGTCTTCCAGCCCCGTCCAAGCAGGCGTTTCGTCCTGCACGAGAACGAATGCCGGAATGGCGAAGGCCACCGCGACGGGCAGCAGGGCAAGGGCGCGTGTCTTCATGGCCATCTCGTCCGGGGACAGGCGGCGAGGGCGTGGCGCACCACACCCTCGGCCCCTTGTTTATTGGAACACGGCGGTCGGGTTATCGAGGCTGTCGGAGCCTTCGATCTCGATGCCATCCAGATCGAGCGCTGCGATCACCCGTTCGATCGACCGCGTTTGCGCGATCAGTCCCTCGACCCCGCCCATGATCAACGCCTCGCCGCCAGCGTTGCCGCGTTCCAGCATCTCGTCATAGGCGAAGCCCGACTCCGCCGCCGTCTTGATGCGCCCAAGGGCGTGGACCGCTTCGGAGAGGCGCAGCCGCATCTCCATGTCGAGCGCGGGGTCCATGCCGGCGACCATGTCGGACAGGGACGGCCCCGACACCGTCGTGCCGTCGATGCGTGTGTAGGATCCAAGGTAGACATTCTGGATGCCGATGCCGTTGTAGAAATGGTCATTATGGGTGTTGTCGGCGAAGCAGGAATGCTCCTCCTCCGGGTCGTTGAGCATCAGGCCGAGCCGCATCCGTTCGCCCGCCGTCTCACCGTAAGAAAGGCTGCCCATACCGGTAAGGATCGCCGAGAGACCTGCGGTTTCGTCTTCCATCAACGCGGCGCGGGCCGCGCCACCTTCAACCCATTGCGCCGCCATCCATTCCAGGTCGCTGACCAACAAATCGGTCGCGGCGGCGAGATATTCCGCCCGGCGGTCGCAATTGCCGTTCGTGCACTCGTCACCCTCGGCATAGTCGGTCCAGGGCCGGTCGCCGGCACCGTCGCCATGGCCGTTCAAATCCTGTCCCCAGAGGAGGAACTCCACCGCGTGATAGCCGGTGGCGACATTCGCCTCGACGCCGTCGACCTCGTGCAGCGTCTCTTCCAGAAGCGCCGGGGTGATCGTGCTCGCGTCGATCTCCGTGCCGGACAGGGTGAGCGTCGGGTTCGCGATCACGTTCAGCGCGGCGAACTGGTTTTCGTCGGTCGGCCCGCCATAGGCGCCATCGACATAATCTATCAGCCCTTCGTCCAGCGGCCAGGCGTTCACGCGGCCCTCCCAATCGTCGACGATGGCATTGCCGAAACGGAAGACCTCGGTCTGCTGGTAGGGCACGCGAGCCTCCAGCCATGCCGCACGGGCGGCCTGCAGGGTTTCGGCCGACGGCGCGGCGATCAGCGCATTCACAGCGTCCTGCAGGGCTTGGGCGGTGGTGAGGCTGTCGGCGTAGCCCGCGGCGGCGATGTCGGCATAGGTGTCGAGCACCTCGGCCGCGGTTTGCGCCTGCGCGGCGCCGGTCAGCGTGAGGGCGAGGGCCGTGCTGGCCAGGAGTGTGCGGTTCATGAAATTGTCCCTTTGTTCCGTTCGGTTTGGCGCCCCAAGGCCGACGGGTCGTCGCGTGGTTCGGCGAGATGGTCGAGCATCTGCTCTAACCCGGATTATGCACCTGGGGCGGCAGGCATAGCGTAAAGGCTTGAAAGGGA
>CAZGMC010000147.1:0-5473 GCA_964526565.1 uncultured Mycobacteriaceae bacterium | reverse complement strand
GCGACGCGGCCGCGGGCCGGCTTCCGGATGTCCGGGGCCGGGGCTGGAGCCGGGGCCGGAGTCGGGGCCGGGCGGCGCAGTTGGCCGTCAATTTCAGTCGACATCGTCGCGTCAATGCGGCATAGTGCGGTGCACAATGGGCAAGTTGGCATGACAGCGTCGCAGCGTGTGCGCCGCGGGGATTCCTTCCAGTGCCCACCCGCGGCGCCATGGTGCGTCGCGCTGTTTCATCCTTCCCGTGAGACGCACGTTTCGTGAAACGAAACCGAGACGCACCCGACGAGGAGTCCGGCGATGAGCACCGAACGGCCGGCCGGCCGCATCACCGTTCCCGAAATCGCCGCGCGCAAGGGCGGCGAGCCGATCGTCTGCCTGGCCGCCTACACGGCGCCGATGGCGCGGCTGCTCGACCCGCATGTCGACCTGCTGCTGGTCGGTGACTCGCTGGGCATGGTGATCTACGGCCTGGACAGCACGCTGCCGGTCGGGCTCGACACCATGATCGCCCACGGTGCGGCCGTGGTGCGGGGCAGTCGCCGCGCCCTGGTCGTCGTCGACATGCCGTTCGGCAGCTACCAGGCCGCGCCGGCCGATGCCTTCCGCGCCTGCGCACGGGTGCTGGCCGAGACCGGCTGTGCCGGCGTCAAGCTGGAGGGCGGGGCGGAGATGGCCGACACGGTCCGCTTCCTGGTCGACCGCGGCATCCCGGTGATGGGCCATGTCGGGCTCAAGCCGCAGTCGGTGCACGTGCACGGCGGCTACCGCTACCAGGGCCGCGACGACGCCACGGCGCGCCGCCTGGTCGTCGACGCCGAGGCGGTGGCCCAGGCCGGTGCCTTCAGCGTCGTGATCGAGGCGACGGCCGAGGCGGTGGCGCGGGAGATCACGGCGCGCATCGCCGTGCCGACCATCGGCATCGGCGCCTCGCCGCAGTGCGACGGGCAGATCCTGGTGACCGACGACATGCTTGGCATGTCCGACGGCTTCACGCCCAGGTTCGTCAAGCGCTATGCCGAGCTCCACGCCGACATCGGCCAGGCGGTCGCCGCCTATGCCGCCGACGTGCGGGCGCGGCGCTTCCCCGGCGCGGAGCACTGCTTCGGCCTGCGCATGGCAGCGGCCAGATCCGCCTGAGCGAGTGCGGCGAGCGAGGATGGGGCGACGGGCATGGATACCGCCGAACTGAGGACCATCGACATCGTGCGCACCGTGGCCGACCTGCGCCGCCAGCTGGCGGCGTGGCGGCGCGCCGGGGACACGGTGGCGCTGGTCCCGACCATGGGCGCCCTGCATGCCGGGCACCTGGCGCTGGTCCGGCGCGGCCGGGCGCTGTGCGACCGCGTCGTCGCCACTGTCTTCGTCAACCCGACGCAGTTCGCGCCGCACGAGGACTTCCAGGCCTATCCCCGCGACGAAGCGGGCGACGCCGCCAGGCTGGCCGGCGTCGGCGCCCATTTGATGTACACGCCGACAGTGGCGGAGATGTACCCGCCGGGGTTCGCCACGGCCATCACCGTCGCCGGGCCGTCGGCGGGGCTGTGCGGGGCGGCGCGGCCGCAGATGTTCCCCGGCGTGGCCCTGGTGGTGACCAAGCTGCTGCTGCAGGTGCGGCCGGACGTGGCGGTGTTCGGCGAGAAGGACTATCAGCAATTGCTGGTGATCCGGCGCCTGGCCCGCGACCTGGACCTGGGCATGGACATCGTCGGCGTCCCCACGGTGCGCGAGGCGGACGGCCTCGCCCTGTCGTCGCGCAACGCCTACCTGACGCCGGCCGAACGGGCCGCGGCGCCGGAACTGCACCGCGCGCTGACCGACGCCGCGGCGCGGATCGCAGCCGGGACCGCGCCGGCCGATCAGGCGCTGGCGACGGTGCGGCAGCGGCTCGCGGCAGCCGGCTTCGGCGAGATCGACTATGTCGAGCTGCGCGACGCCGACACCCTGGAGCCGGTGACGCGGCCCGAGCGGCCGGCGCGGCTGCTGGCGGCGGCCTGGCTGGGCCGCGCCCGGCTGATCGACAATGTGCCCGTCGCAGCGGCACAAGGTGCCTGACGGGCCCACCGGGTGGGTGCGCTGCAGCGTCGCGGCCCCACGGTTGGGCGGAACGAACCGGCGAGGTTCCACGTTTCTTCAGCGTTCGTCCGGTCGGCAATGCCGAACGAACGGCCGGTTCCGGGTGGCCGCTTTTCAAAATGCGGTGAACCCATACGCAATAAGACGGAAAACGGGCAACACGTTCGTGCTGCAATGCAGCAGGGATCGTGTGCGGGTGCGACGTGAAGATCGCGTCATTGTGAGGTTTGTCGCGTCGTTTCATCAATTGTTTTGACAAGGTGACAAAAATGACATGCGTAGTCTTTGAGGGATGCGTCCATTGGACTTGACGGGAGTCGCGTTCGTCGGTATAGTCCACAAAAATAATAGGGCTTAGGACCTGAGACCCCACCGCCCGTATCCCCATATGGAGACGTAATCAAATCGGGGGAGGGAGGAGTGATGGCATGGAGGGGATCCAGCGGGGTATCCGTACGCCGCGACGAGAAAAGCTGCGCCTGAGGCCGGCGCTGCCGAGCTGGACGACGCTCGTCGGCCGGATCGAACGGTCGTGCGCCGAGGCGGAGGACCACCCGGCGGCCCACCCGGCGGACCACCCCGTGGTCGACACGGACACGTTGCGCCGGCTGCTGCCGGGCCTGGACGCGAGGCACCGCGCCATGGTGGCGGAGCGGCTGGCCGACAAGCCTTGCCTGCCGCGCGACATTGCCGTGGCACTGGCCGGTGATCCCATCGCCGTGGCTCATCCGGTGCTGGCCCGCAGTCCGGCGCTGACCGACGAGGACCTGATCGAGCTCGTCCAGGACTGCTCACGGGAACATCATCTGCCGATTGCCGGGCGAGCGAGAGTGTCACCCGCTGTCAGCGAGATCCTGGTGGAGATGAGCGACCGGGATGTCATGGTGAAGCTGCTCGACAACCCGGGCGCCGAATTCTATGAAGACACGTTGTCGCGGCTGGTCAGCGCCTCCCGCCACTATGAGGAGCTGCAGGTGCCGCTGCTGGGCCGGCCGGAACTGGGCCGCGAATGGGCGCACGCCATGAGCGGCTGGGCCGGGGACGCGGTCCGCCGCCGCATCGCCATGCGCTTCGGCACCGAGGCGCTGGCGCCGCCCGACGCAACCGTGTCTGCCGTGGGCAGATGCGGCCCGGACCCAAATCCCAACGCCCAGCGCATCGGCGAGATGCCGGCGCGCTGCTGTCGGGAGCATGTCCATGCCGTGGTGGCGGCCGTACGGTGCGGCGACATGCGCCGGCTGGAGCAGGCCTTCGCCGCCCTGACCGGGCTGCCGGCCTTCGCCATCGCGCGGATCCTTTACAACGCCAACCCGGAACCGCTGGCCGTGGTCTGCCGGGCGCTGGACTTCAAGCGGCCCCTGTTCGCGGCGATCTATGGCCGGCTGCATTGCACCGACGGTTCCGGCGGGATCGACCCGATGCGCCGGCTGCGCACCGCCATCGGCTGCTTCAACCGCCTGCAGGCGCCGCAGGCCAGCGGCATCCTGGAGACATGGCGCCGTGCCCCCATCACCGTCTGGCAGAACCCCGGCTGGAAGGGCGGCGCGGCATGGGCCTATCCGGCCGAGGCGTGATCCCGGCTGCCTGCGGCTTGCACCTGTTGCGGACGACGCTGGCGTCGGCCGGCACCGGGCTCGGCAGCGGAACCAGGACCGGACGGCGCCGGGCCGGCTGTGGCCGGCGCGGGGTCATCTGGTAGAGCTGCTTGCTCGCCTCGATCATCACCACGCCGGCGAAGGCCTGGAACCAGCGGTACCCGGCCTGCTCCCAGGCCGGCGCCGCCGTCAGCAGGAACGGCCAGCGCACCGGCGGAATGAACAGGGCGCAGCTTTCCCGCTCCGGCACGAACAGCATGTCGCGCAGGGTGCGCGACAGCTGCCAGGCGCTGTAGGGACGGCCCTGGCCGAACGGCGTCGTGTCGACCCGCGCCCAGATGCCGCGCCGGTTCGGCACCACGGCGAGCAGTCGGCCGCCGCCGGCCAGCACCCGCCAGATCTCGCGCATCAGCCCGCGCCGGTTCTCCGCCGCCTCCAGGCCGTGGACCAGCAGCACCCGGTCGATCGACATGTCGGGGAAGGGCAGTTCGGTGTCCTCGGCCAGGGCGACCAGGTTGTGGCCGTCCTCGGGCCAGTGCACCACGCCCTGGCGTGCCGGCATGACCGCCACCACGCGCTCCGCCTCGTCCATGAACGGACGCAGGAACGGAGTCGCATAGCCGATGCCGAGCACCACTTGGCTGCGGGTGTCCGGCCAGATCTGCCGCACCCGCCGGCGGATCATGCGGCGGGCGACGTGGCCCAGACCCGTCCGGTAGAACCCGCGCAGATCGACGACATCGCTGTGCATGCGCCCCCTCCGCCCGCCTTGGTCCATCCACTGGGGTCCATCCACTGGCGGCCCGCACCGCGGGGAAGGGGGAACGGGCGCCTCGCGCCGTGAATTATAGTCATGGCGGTGGCGGACGCCAGGGGCTTCGCGGGCGCAGCCGCCTGCAGCCCCCGGCGGCTGGCGGTTCTGTGACGGGTTGCTGCAGCCCGGCGGGCTTGGCATGGTGGGCGCCGCGGCGACGCCCGAGGGAGGAACATGATGGCATCCCTGGAAATCGAGGTCCTGCCGGCCCTGAACGACAACTACATCCATCTGCTGCACGAGACGGCCTCCGGCACCGTGGCCGTGGTCGATCCGGGCACCGCCGACCCGGTCGTCGATGTGCTGAAGGCGCGCGGCTGGACCCTGGACATCATCCTGCTGACCCATCACCACCACGACCATATCGGCGGCGCGGCAGAGCTGCGCCGGCTCTACCGGGCGGTCACCGTCGGGCCGGACGCCGAGGCGCGGCGCATCACGATGCTGGACCGCGGCGTCATCGAGGGTGACACGGTGGAGGTCGGCACCGCCGTGGCCCAGGTGATCGCCACGCCCGGCCACACGCGCGGCCACATCGCCTACTGGTTCCCGCAGGAGCGCGCGCTGTTCTGCGGCGACACCCTGTTCGCACTGGGCTGCGGCCGGCTGTTCGAAGGCACGCCGCAGCAGATGTGGGACAGCCTGCAGAAGCTGCGCGCCCTGCCCGACGACACGCGGGTCTATTGCGGCCACGAGTACACGCAGAGCAATGCCCGCTTCGCCCTGACCATCGAGCCGGGCAACGCCGACCTGCAGGCGCGGGCGCGCGGCGTGGTCGAGACGCGGCGGCGCGGCGAGCCGACCATCCCGTCGCTGCTCGGCGACGAGAAGCGCACCAACCCGTTCCTGCGCGCCGACCAGCCGGAGCTGCACGCCGCCGCCGGACTGCCGGGCGGCGATCCCGTCGGCGCCTTCGCCGCGGTGCGCAGCCGCAAGGACGCCTTCTGAGGAGCCCGCCCCCCTGGCCACCGCCCCCCCTGACCGCCACCCCCAT
>CAZGMC010000146.1:0-5486 GCA_964526565.1 uncultured Mycobacteriaceae bacterium | reverse complement strand
GGGGGGTGGGCCGGTGTCAGCCGGTGAAGGGTACCACCTCGATGTCGACGCGGCGGTTGGCCTGGCGGCCCTGAGGCGTCGCGTTCGGGGCAATCGGGTAGCTCTCGCCGTAGCCGGAGGTGACGACGCGGGCCGGGACCACGCCGCGACTCACCAGGTACTGGGCGACCGAGCTGGACCGCCGCTCCGACAGTTGCTGGTTGTACTGCGCGGTGCCGGTGTTGTCGGTGTGGCCGGCGATCTGCACGACGGTCTGCTCGTACTGCGCCAGTGTGCCGGCCAGGCGGTCCAGCGTCGGGTAGAACTGCGGATCGATCTGCGACGAGTCGGTGCGGAACGTGACGTTGGCCGGCAGGCTGAGGTGCAGGGAATCGCCGCGGCGCTGCACCTCGATACCGGTGCCGGCCAGTTCCCGGCGCATCTGCGCCTCCTGCTGGTCCATGTACGACCCGACCGCGCCACCGGCCAGGGCGCCGATGCCGGCACCGATCAGGGCGTTGCGCGCCGTGTTGTCGCCGACCACCGCGCCGATGCCGGCGCCGGTCAGGGCGCCCAGGCCGGCGCCTGCCGCGGCCCGGTTGCCGACCGGGCTGGTCTGGCAGCCGGCCAGGCCGATGGCGGCCAGAAGGACTATGCAAAGTTTGGCTCTCACGGGTTTTCCCTCCTCGTTCGTGGGCAGCGGTGGCGTCCGCCCCGCTGGTCGCCCCATCCTAGTCGCATCGCCACGCATGACACACGTTTGAAGGCAGAAAAACGGCCGAAAAAGGGATGCTCTGGGACGACCGCCGGTGCGGCGCCGTCACTCTCCCTGCTGCAGCAGCGCCCCATGGCGGCGGGCGTGGTCGAACGAGCGCAGGAAGAAGGCACCGGCCGCCGCCATGTACAGCGCGTTCAGGACGGCCGACCAGGCGAAATGGATCATTGAGAATCCATCGCCGAACAGCACGCCACGCATGCCCTCGAACACATGGGCCGGCGGCAGGGCCAGCGCCAGCCACTGTACCGGGTCCGGCAGCACGTCGACCGGATAGTAGACGCAGGCGATCGGCGCCAGCAGGAAGACCAGCGCCCAGGCCAGCGATTCCGCCCCCAGGCCGTAGCGCAGGATCAGCGAGGTGACGATCAGCGCGATCCACCAGCCGCACACCAGCAGGTTGGCGAAGAAGGCCAGCAGCGGCAGGCCCAGGGTCAGCGCATTGAACCCGAACAGCGGCAGCGCCAGGGCCGCCGCCGGCACGACGCCGATCAGGGTGCGGATCAGGCTCATGGTCATCAGCGCCGCCAGCCACTCGCCCGGCCGCAGCGGGCTGACGAACAGCTGGCCCATGTTGCGGCTCCACATCTCCTCCAGGAACGAGATCGACACGCCGAGCTGACCGCGGAACAGCACGTCCCACAGCAGCACCGCGCCGATCAGCACCCCGGCGGCCTGGGCGATCCACGAGCTGTCGCCGCTGAGATGCACGGTGAGCAGCCCCCAGACGATCATCTGCACGGTCGGCCAGTAGGCCAGCTCCAGGATCCGCGGCCACGAGCCGCGCAGCAGGTACCAGTAGCGCAGCACCATGGCGCCGACGCGCCGCGCCGGCGACCCGCCCGCCGCCGCGGCGGGGGCGAAGGCCTCGTCCGTTGCCTCCGTCACTGGGCCGCCTCCCCGATGGTGGTCTGGTCGGTGCGGGCGATGTGCAGGAAGACCTGCTCCAGCGTGTCGCGGCCATGGCGGGATATGAGGGTGCCCGGCGCGCCGCAGTCGACGATGCGGCCGTTCTTCATCATCAGCACGTCGTCGCACAGCCGCTCGACCTCGGCCATGTTGTGGCTGGCCAGCAGGATGGTGGCGCCGCGCTCGGTCCGGTAGGACTCCAGATAGCTGCGCACCCAGTCCGCGGTGTCGGGGTCGAGCGAGGCGGTCGGCTCGTCGAGCAGCAGCAGCTCGGGCGCGTTGACCAGTGCCTTGGCCAGCGCGACGCGCGTCTTCTGCCCGGCCGACAGCTTGCCGGTCGGCCGGTCGAGCAGCGCTTCGAGGTCGAGCCGCTCGGCCAGGCCGGCGATGCGGCGGCCGAGCCGCGCCACGCCGTACAGCCGGCCGTACACCTGCAGGTTCTCGCGCACCGTCAGCCGCGCCGGCAGGTCGACATAGGGCGAGGAGAAGTTCATGCGGGCCAGGGCGGGATAGCGGTCGGCCAGCATGTCGTGGCCCAGCGCCTCGATCCGCCCGGCGGTGGGCAGCATCAGGCCCAGCAGCATGGCGATGGTCGTCGTCTTGCCGGCGCCGTTGCCGCCGAGCAGGGCGGTGGTGCTGCCGCGGGCGATGCGGAAGCTGACCGCGTCGACGGCGGTGACCCCGTTGAATCGCTTGGTCAAGCCGTCGACTTTGATGGCACAGTGGGCGGACATGACCCGCTATATGGCCCCGCTTGCGGTCCGCGGCCAGCCGCGCCGGCATGAGCGGGTCTCCTGCAGCGCACGCAGCACGGCATGAGAGCAATGGCCGACGCCGCCGCCAATACGACTCACGCCGTTGCCACCGGCGGCCGCATCAGCCTGCGCACGCTGATCGTCATCCGCTGGATCGCCGCGGCGGGACAGCTGGCCACGGTGCTGCTGGTGCACTACGGGCTGGGTTACGTGCTGCCGATCGGCCCGGCACTGGCGGTGATCGGCGTGTCGGTGCTGCTCAACCTGGCGGCGATGATCCAGGGCCGGATGCGGACCCGGCTCGGCGAGCGTGACGCGGCGCTTTATCTCGGCTACGACCTTTTGCAACTTTCCGTTCTGCTGTACCTGACCGGCGGTCTGCAGAACCCGTTCGTGGTGCTGCTGCTGGCGCCGCTGACGGTGTCGGCAATCATCCTGTCGCGGCGCGCGACCATCGTCATGACGGTGATCACGCTGTGCAGCCTGACCGTGCTGGCGATCTGGCACTATCCGCTGCCTGGCAGCAGCGTCCTGACCGGACACGAGGCGTTGGAGCCGTCGCCCATCTACGAGCTCGGCGTATGGTTTGCGCTGAGCCTGTCGGCGGTGTTCGTCACGGGCTATGTCTGGCAGGTGGCCGACGAGGCGCGGCGCATCGGCGAGGCGCTGGCCGCCAGCCAGATGGCCCTGGCGCGCGAGCAGCGGGTCTCGGCGCTGGGGGCGCTGGCCGCGGCGGCGGCGCACGAGTTGGGCACGCCGCTCGGCACGATCACCGTGATTGCCCGCGAGCTGGCCGACGAGGTGCCGCCGGACAGCCCGCTGGCCGAGGATGTCGCCCTGCTGCGCAGCCAGGCGGAGCGCTGCCGCGACATCCTTGCCTCGCTGGCGCGGCAGCCGGAAACCGAAGGCGGCGATCCGTTCGAGGTTCTGTCGCTGCAGAGCCTGATCGAGGCGGCAGCCGAACCGCACCGCCGCGACGGCGTCGAATTGACCATCAAGACGGTGCCGCAGGACTCGAGCCGGCCGCCGACCATGCGGCGGGCGCCAGAGGTGCTGCACGGGCTCGGCAACCTGCTGCAGAACGCGCAGCAGTTCGCGCGGAACCGCGTCAACGTCCGTGCCGAATGGAGCCGCACCGAGATCGCCATGACCATTACCGACGATGGGCCGGGGTTCCCGCCGTCCCTCCTGAATCGCCTTGGCGAACCCTATCTATCCGGGCGTGGCGGCGAGTCCGGCGGCGGCGACCACATGGGCCTCGGCATTTTCATAGCGGTCACGCTGCTCGAGCGCAGCGGGGCGCGGCTGCGGTTCGCCAATGTCCGCAACGGCGGGGCACAGGTTGTCGTGCGCTGGAAGCGTCATATTTTTGAAGGAGCCAGGAGGTGAGCATGGACGCCACGACGCCGCGCAACGAGACCCGGCCGCTGCCGGCCCGCGGGGCCGCCCGCAGTCTGCTGATTCTCGACGACGATGCGCCGTTCCGCAATCGCCTTGCCCGGGCGATGGAGAAACGGGGCTTCGAGGTGATCGTGGCGGAGAGCGTTGCCGAGGCAGTGGAGCTGACGCGCCGTCTGGCCCCGGCCTATGCCGTGCTCGATCTGCGGCTGCTCGACGGCAGCGGCCTGGACCTGGTGCCGGTGGTGCACGAGGCGCGGTCCGATGCGCGGGTGGTCATCCTGACCGGCTACGGCAACATCGCCACCGCCGTCGCCGCGGTGAAGGCCGGTGCCATCGACTATATCGCCAAGCCGGCCGATGCCGACCAGATCGAGAACGCGTTGCAGCCGCACGACGACCGGCCGCTGCCGCCGCCGCCGGAGAACCCGATGAGCGCCGACCGGGTGCGCTGGGAGCACATCCAGCGCGTCTTCGAGCAGTGCGACCGCAACGTGTCAGAGACCGCCCGGCGCCTGAAGATGCACCGGCGGACGCTGCAGCGGATTCTCAACAAGCACGCGCCGCGGCCTTGAGGGTTCGGACGCGGGCATACCGCATGCGCCGGCCGGCTGAGTCTGAGCGGACGGTGCGCGCGCAGGGTGCCTGACGCTTCTCGTACGGCCCCGGATCGCTTATGGTGTTGGGCAAGGGCCCGTAGTTCAGTGGTCAGAACGCGCCGCTCATAACGGTGTTGCCGCAGGTTCGAATCCTGCCGGGCCCACCTTCCCGCACCGGATCATCGGCGCCCTGGCATTGCCGCGACGGCACGGGCCAGCCCCGGTCCGTCGATCGGTCGGGCCGATGCAGGCCATCGCGATCAGGCGGCGATCAGGCGGCGATCAGGCGGCGATCAGGCGATAAAGTCCATACGGCCAGATCAGGATCTCGATGATCGTTGCGAGAAACGGCGCATCCGGCCGGGCGAACAGCATGATGAAGAACAGGATGATGATGCCGGCGCCGTAGATCCGGACGATCGAGTTGATGGTCTGGTACATGCCGGTCTCCTCTCAAGCATGGCGGCGACGCCAGCCTGTGGGGGACTCTAGCCAAAGCGGCGATAACGCGCAACCAAAGGCTGACAGATTCACTGATTGTACTGGATTTGCCTTGACTGTTTGCTGCCTGCTGCCATTTTCGAGGGCTATTATGAAGAAGTAATCTGCTATTTTGGCGGGCTCATGCGTTGGCACGATAGACGCGACAGCATGCGGCAGAGAAATGAGGTATGCCGGCTCTCCAGAAGGCCCGATTCGAAAAACGGTCCGGACCGTCACGCCGCCACGAAATGCTGGTACAGCCCCCATGGCCACAGCAGGGCGCTGATCACGGCGTTGCCCAGGGCGATGTCGGGGATGGTGAACAGGAACACCAGCAGGCAGATGACGATGCCGGCGGTGTAGATCTGCCAGATCAGGTTCAGCATGGGCGGGCCTCCGTCAGCGGCCGGGCACGGCACCGGCACCGGCGAACTGTAGCCGCGGTCCGGCGGCCGGACAATCCTGCCGAGCGCGGCCCTGCCGAGCGCGGCCGGCAGGCGGTCCCGCCGCGTCAGCCGGCGGCCCGCGGGTCCAGCGCGTCCTGCAGGCCGTCGCCCAGGAAATTGAAGGCGATCACCGTCACGAAGA
>CAZGMC010000145.1:0-5750 GCA_964526565.1 uncultured Mycobacteriaceae bacterium | reverse complement strand
GCCCCGGCCACGCCCCGGCCACGCCCCGGCCACGCACCTGCCACGCCCCGGCCACGGCGCGCTCACGCCCCGGCCGCCCCGCAGGCGCTAGCGCACGATCCCCTCCAGCAGCGCGCGGAAGCGCGGCAGCAGGTGGCGCAGCAGCAGCTCGGCGATGGCCTCGGCGGTCAGGTCGATCTCCAGGTCCTGCCCGGTCAGGCGCAGGCGGATGCCGTGCCCGCCGGCCTCGTCGGGTTTCAAGGTGACGCCCGCGCGCAGCAGGTCCCGCGACAGGCCCAGCACGGCGTGGGCCAGGGCACCGCGACTGGCCTCATCCGGGCGGGCGCGCAGCTCCTCGACGCCGACGATCTCGGTCGGCAGCAGCACCTCGACCGGCTCCTCCGGCGGCGGCGCGGCGCGGCCGGCGACCTCCAGGACCAGCCGGCGCACCAGCTCGCGGTCGGCCATCTCCGCCGAGACCAGGCGCTTCACCTCGGCAGAGAAGCGCAGCGCCATGTCCTCCTTCAGCGCCAGCACGGTGTCGCGCGCGGCGATCTTTAGCGCGTCCTCGGCGGCGCGGCGTTCGGCGGCGGCCTGCTCGCGCGCCTCGGCCAGCAGGCCATCGGCCTCCTCGCGCGCCCTGGCCACGATATCGGCGGCGCGGGCGTGGGCGTCCTCGACGATGCGCTCGCCCTCGCGCCGGCCGGCGGCGACGCCGTCCTCGCGCAGCCGGTCGATCAGCGCCTGGACGCCGGACGACTCGCGCAGGCCCTCCTCGTCAGCCATGGGCGCTCCCTGCCCGCCTCTATCCGCCCGGAATCCCGGCGCTGACGATCAGCGCGAACACGAAGGCGAACACCGAGAAGCCCTCGACGATCGCCGCCGGCGCCAGCGACAGGCCGAAGATCTCCGATTTGTTCTTCGACACGTTGATCGCCGAGGCACAGCAATAGCCCTGGTAGACCGAGCTGACCAGCAGCGCCAGCCCGGCCATGCCGCCCACCGCGAACAGCCCCGGCGCGTTGTCCAGGGTCACCGTGCGGTTCAGGGTCAACATGATGACGATGCCGTAGATGCTCTGCGACGAGGGCATCGCCGAGACGCCGACGAAGCGGCCATGGCCGCTCTCGGTCTCCAGCATGGCGCCGACCGCGGCCTGGCCGGCGCGGGCGCAGCCGATGGCGCTGCCGATCGCGCCGAGCGCCATCGGCCCGTAGATGCCGAACCAGCCCAGCGCCAGGATCACCTGCTCCACGCCGTCCCCCCGTCGCTGCCGCCGCTGCCGCTGCCGACCCCGCTGCCGCCGTCGCGCCGCAGCGCCACACGGCGCGCGAAGGGGCGGAACGGATGCCCCTCCTCCGGCACGCTCCAGCGGAAGAACTCGATGAAGTTCAGGCGCAAGCCATGCACGAAACCGCTCATCACGGCCAGCGCGAAGTTCAGGCCATGACCGATCAGCAGCACCAGGATGGCGAGCAGCATGCCGACCCCCGGCACCCCCGCCGCGACCTGCCCGGCCAGCCCGTTGAACGCCAGAGCCAGCGAGGCGCTGGCCAGCCCCAGCGCGAACAGGCGCAGATAGCTCAGCACGTCGCCGAAGGCACTGGTCACCTGGGTCAGCGCCAGCAGGCCGCCGAGCAGGCGCCGGACCGGCCCCGCGCCGGGCCGGGTGAACAGCACCACGGCGATCGCCCCGGCGCCGAGCAGCCACGGCGCCGCCGCGATCATGCGCGTGCTGCCCGCCGCGCCGCCCAGCCAGTAGGCGGTGCCGCCCAGCACCATCACCGCCCAGCCAAGCGACGCCAGGCTGCGCGCCTCGCGCCGCCGCTCCCAGGCGAAGGCCAGGTTGGCGAGCAGCACGTGGCCGATGCCGACCAGGATCGACAGCCGCATCATGGCGTCGTAGTCGTCCACCTGGATCACGTCGAAGTCCGCGGGGATCGATCCCGGCGCCGGCGCGACGCCCAGATAGCTGCCGACCAGCACGCCCCAGGCCGCGGCGAACGCGACCAGCCAGGCGAACAGCGCGCGCAGCCGCCGCCCGCTGCCGCTCGCCCCGAGCCGCCCCCAGACCAGCGCCAGGCCGATCCCCAGCAGCGCGGCGTAGCCGGCATCGGACAGGATCATCGCGAAGAACACGGCGAACGAGAAGAACACGACCGCCGACGGGTCCCAGGTCCAGTAGCCGGGCGTGGTGAAGAACTGTACCAGATCCTGGCCGCCAGCCACGCCGGGCCGGTTGACCAGCAGCGTCGGCGGATCGTCGCCGGGCGCCGGGTCCGCGACGGTCAGCGCCAGCCGCTGCGCCTCGGCATACCTGGCGATCATCGGCGCCGCGGCCGTCGGGGCCCAGCCGCGCACGGCGAACAGGGGCGCGGCATCGTGGGTGCGGGCGGCGGCATGGTTGCGCTCGGCGTCGTCCTCCAGCCGGTCCAGGCTGCGCGCCAGCAGGGTGCACCAGCGGGTCAGCGAGGCGCGGTCGGCCTGCAGGTCCTCCAGCTCCAGCTCGACCGCCTCCAGCCGCCGCTCCAGCTCGGACAGCGGCCGGTCGCCGGTGTGGACGCGCGGCACCGGCATGGCCTGCGGCTCCCGCTCCGCGATCACGACGACATAGGCGAACCGGTTGTCCCGCTCCACCTCCGCCCAGGCCAAGTCGGTGGCCGCGACCTCGCGCAAGCGCCACAGCGGCACCTCGTAGAACCACAGGCGCAGGCCGCCCAGGGCATCCGGTGGCGGCAGCCGGAAGTCACCCCACGGCGTCAGGTCGGCGATCTGGCGGACCAAAGCGTCGCGTTCGTCCTCGCGCTCGCGCACCCGGTCGCGCACGGCCAGCGCCTGGTCCTGCACCGTGACGGCGTCGAACCCGGCCGGGTCGCGCACCTGGTGGCGGCGCTGGCGGCAGGCCAGCAGGTATCTGAGGGCCTCGCGCGCCTCGGGGCCGGCACCGCCGATGCCGCGGCTGCCCTGGCCCGGCGCCAGCGGCACCAGGTGCAGGCAGCCCAGGTCCTGCAGGTCGGCCAGCACCTGCGCCTTGTCGTCGAGCACGCCGTACAGCGTGACCCGGACCAGGGGCACGATGCTCATGGCGCGTCGCCGCGGCGGCGCAGGTAGAGGGGGGCGAACGGCGCGTCCTGGCGCAGCTCGATGCGGCCGGCGCGGGTCAGCTCCAGCACCGCGGCGAAGGTGGCGGCGACGGCCGAGCGGGCCACCAGCGGGTCGGCGATGTCGTCGGGCAGGAACTGCGCCAGGGTGGCCCAGCCGGGCACGGCGCCGAGCATGCGGCCCAGCCGCTGCAGGGCATCGTCCATCGACATCAGCCGCGACGCCTCGATGTGCAGGCCGGTGCCAGTCTGTTGCCGCCGCTTGTGGTCGGCATAGGCCTTGAGCACGTCGTACAGCGTCGCCTGCCAGACCGGCGCCCGCACCACCGCCATGGCCGGTTCCGGCTGGCCGCGGGCGAAGCGGTCGACGCCCAGCCGCGGCCGGGCCATCAGTTTCGTCGCGGCGGTGCGCATGGCCTCCAGCCGGCGCAACTGGAAGGCCAGCGCCTCGGCCATCTCCTCGCCGGTCGGCTCGTCGTTCTTCTTCTGCTCAGGCAGCAGCAGGCGCGACTTCAGGTAGGCCAGCCAGGCGGCCATGACCAGGTAGTCGGCGGCCAGCTCCAGGCGCAGGCGGCGGGCCCGCTCGATGAAGGACAGGTACTGGTCGGCCAGCGCCAGGATCGACATCTGCGTCAGATCGACCTTCTGCTCGCGCGCCTGCGCCAGCAGCACGTCGATTGGCCCTTCGTAGCTTTCCAGGCGCAACACGAAGGCTTCATCGTCGATCACGGCGCCTGGATCGCGCGGCGGACCGGAGTCCTCGAACTCGTCGGTCGCGACCATGGGCGGTCAGACCATGCCCGTCAGGGACTGGACCGTCCCGGCCCACACCGCGAGGCCGTATAGCATGCCGTCGAACATGACCTCTCTTACGCCGCGGCCAGCATGGCGGCAACCTGTGACCTGAGCGCGGCCGGGTCGGCCGGTGCCGCCGCCGTGGCGCTTCGTCGCAGCGCCTCGGCCCGCGCCAGGCGCTCCATCGCGGCCGGGCTCAGCGGCGGCACGGCCGTCGCAAGGTCGATCATCGCGCGCAGCCGGCCGTTGCAGTGCAGGGCGATGTCGCAGCCGGCCGCCACAGCCGCCGCGGCGCGCGCCCCCGGCGCACCGGACAGGGCGCCCATGCACAGGTCGTCGCTGACCAGGACACCATCGAAGCCGATCTCGGTGCGGATGACGTCGGCAATCACCACGGGCGACAGCGTCGCCGGCCGCTCCGGGTCGAGCGCGCCGTAGACGACGTGCGCCGTCATCCCCCAGGGCATGCCGGACAGGGCGCGGAACGGCACGAAGTCCGACGCCGCCAGGTCGGCACGCGTGGCCGTCACCACCGGCAGGCGGACATGGCTGTCGACCGCCGCCCGCCCGTGGCCCGGCAGGTGCTTGATGATGGGCAGCACCCCGGCGGCCAGATAGCCCTCGCAGGCGGCCCGGCCGAGCCGGATCACGGTGGCGGGGTCGCTGCCGAAGGCACGGTCGCCGATCACGGCGCTGGCGCCGGGGAAGACCAGGTCGAGCACCGGCGCGGCGTTCACGGTGATGCCGTGGCGGGCCAGGTCGATGGCGATGGCGTGGACGTGCAGCCGCAGCGCCGTCTCAGCCGCCGCCGGGTCGCGCGCCGCCAGTCGACCGAACCGCGCGGCGGCAGGGTCGCGCGGCCAGTGCGGCGGCTTGAACCGCTGCACCGGGCCGCCTTCCTGGTCGATCATGACCGGCGCATCGGCACGGCCGACGGTCTCGCGCAGGTCGCGCACCAGCCGCTCCACCGCGGCCGGGTCGCGGCAGTTGCGGTGGAACAGGATGAAGCCGAGCGGGTCGGCGTCGCGGAAGAAGCGGCGCTCTTCGGCCGTGAGCGTGGTTTCGGCACAGCCGAAGATCGCTGCCAGCGGCGCCCTAGCGGCGGCGGACAAGGCAGTCGCCTCCCCGCGCCCTGATCTCGTTGCAGACCCGCGTCGCCGTCGCCTGGTCGAGCGGACCGGCCATGACGCGGTGCCAGATGCCGCCGTCGCCGTGGTCGACCGTCCTCACCTCCCGCTCCAGGGAACTCAGCAGGTCCGGGAAGGCGCGCCGGACCCGCAGCCATTCCGGCTCGACGTCGGCCTCGTCCTGAACGGCGACGATCTGAATGGCGTGGCTGCCGCCCGGCTGCGACTGTACCGCCGGCGGGTCCGGCACCGCAGGCGGATCGGGCGGATCGACGGCGGCCACCGGCTCCGCCTCGGGCACGGGCACGGGCACGGGCACCAACGGCGCAATGACAGTGACAGCAAAAGGAGGCGGCGTCATCGGCATGACCTGAGCCGGCGACGGCGGTCCTGCCGGCGCAGCGGCCGGACCGATGCCGGGGTCGCCGGCGAGCAGGTCCGCCGGCGCGTCGCCCAGCGGCTCGAGCGTTGGCAAGGGCGGCGGTACCGGCGCATGGCGCTCAATAGCGTCCGTCAGATCAAGAAAGGCGCCGACTGTCTCACCCACCGCGGCTGCATCATCCAGGCCGAGCAGCCGGGTGACGCTCGCCCCTGGCCGCGACTCCGGTATTGGTTCGGCTGTGCCGCCGGTCGTCATTGTGCCGTCCGGTATCGCTGCCGGGTCGCCGGCAGCCGCGGGCGTGCCGCCACCGGTCGCCGCCGTTCCGGTCCCCCGCTCCCCGGTCCCGCGCTCCCCGGCCCCCCGCTC
>CAZGMC010000144.1:0-5760 GCA_964526565.1 uncultured Mycobacteriaceae bacterium | reverse complement strand
CGCCTTATTCGCGATGTCCTGCACCCCGTCAAGGGTCCTGGCCAGCCGAACGCGTCCGTCAGGACCTGACGAGCGGACGGCGGGCTTGAACCGCCGCCCGGCCGCTTCGTCACACGAACAGCTTGACGAGCAGGAGCGTGCCCAGGAACAGCGTCGCCCAGCCCATCATCGGGCGGAACGTCTCCGGCGGCAGGATGCGCACCGTCCACGTCGCCGCCGGTACCGACAGCATGGCACCGACGATCAGCGGCACACCCAGGCTCCAGTCGAAGGCGCCCTGCTGCAGGATCAGGTAGAGCATCAGGGCCACCAGCGACACCAGCCCTTCGGACACGGTCGTCGTGCCGATGGCGCTCTTCTCGTCGACGCCGAGCAGCACCTGCCCGCCGGTGACCAGCGGCCCGTAGCCGCCGCCGGAAATGCCCTTGTTGAACGCCGCGACGACGCCCAGCGGCAGGATCCGGCGCCACGAATAGGCTCGCAGCGCCCGCCGGCCCAGCAGCAGGAACAGGCTGACGGCGACGATCATCGTGCCGACGTACAGCTTCACCCAGAACGGCGGCAGCTGCACCGCCACCATCACGGCTCCGGCCGCCCCGACCACCGACAGCCCAACCAGGACCAGCGTGGTCGCGTTGGCATGGGTGCCCCAGCGCAGGTCGACATTGCCGAGCCGGTGGTGCAGCAGCCCGCCGAACAGGCCCGACAGCGTCTCCGACAGCAGCAGGCACGGCACCACCTCCAGCGGCGAATAGCCGAGGATCAGCAGCACCGGCGTCAGCACCGTCCCGTAGCCCATGCCCAGCGACGAGTCGATGTACTCCCCGAAGAACGCGACCGCCGCGAGAGCAAGGAACACGACGGCATGGCTCGCGTCGCCCCCGGCCAGGGCGACATCGCCGAAGGCTGTCACCGTCAGCATCACCGCAGCCAGCCCCAGCATGCCCATCCAGGCATAGCGGACCGTCAGGGCAACGTGCTCCGGCACGGCGGCCGGCCGCCTCCCGGCCCCGGCCCGATGGCGTTCGACCGGAACCGCCTCGGCCGTCCGCAGACTGATCGCCTCGCGCCTGGAGTTCGTGCGATGACCCCAGGTGGAAGCGTGCCCGCCCGGAACGATCGTGGCCGCTCCGGACTTCAGTCGATCGATCATCGGCATGACTTTTCGTCGTCACTTTCCAGCGTCACCAGACGTTCATAAAACGGCAACGTTGGCGACACAGGGGCCCGGCACCAGCCCGAAATGGCCGCCCCCACAAAAAGTACGATGTCTAATGAGATGTGCCGGCCGGCGCGTCGGCGGCCCCTTCGGTAGAGGCATGGTCGTCGGCCGCCGGCTGCTCCGCACCGTCCACCGCCGGGGTGCCGCCCGCAGCGGGCTCCGCCTCGGTCATCGGCTCCGGGGTCACCGGCCCCGGGCCCACAGGCCCCGGGCCCACAGGCTCCGGGGTCACCGGCACGGGCGGGGCCGGACGGAGGGCCAGGCCGGTGGCCGCCTCGATCGCCGCGACCAAGCCGTCGGCGACGAAGGCATAGCCGTAGCCGGTGAAATGAATGCCGTCACCCGAGCGGAACCGCGGCGCCCGCCGGCCGAAGCGGCTGGCCTGGTAGGCCGTGTCGTCGGCCGTCACCGCCAGGGTCGGAACGTAGAGGACGCCGCTGTCGGCAGCCGCGAGCACCGCCTGCTGGCGCGGCCGGATGTGGCCGTCGATGGCGTCCGAGAAGCGACGGTTGTGGATCGCCGGCACCTCGACCCAGACCACGGGCACGCCGGCCGCGGCGGCCGCCTCGACCAGGGTGCGCAGCCGCTCGGCATAGCGTTCGTGCCACGTCTCGCCGTAGAACGGCCCGCCGCCCAGCGGCATGCCCACGTCGTTGGTGCCCAGGTGCAGGACGATCACGTCCGGCGCCCCGCCCCGCGCCAGCCGCCGCTGCAGCATGGCCACCACATCGTCGCCGCGGCGTGGGATCAGGCCCATGCCGATGTCGATCAGCGCGTCGACATCGGCGTTGCGCACCTCGTCGGGCGCCGGCGCCAGCACGATGTCCAGCCCCGCCGCCAGCCCGTGCGCCAGCGAGTCCCCGACCACCAGCACGGTGTGCCCGGTGCCGCCTTCAGCCGCCGCCCGCCCCGTCCCGGCCGCAGCGAGCAGCACGAGCGCCAGCGTCAGGGCGCGAACAGCGGAACGGCAACTGGACATGACAGGGACTCGCAGCTTGCTCTCGGCCGCCCGGTGCGGCCGGCAGCCGGTTCCCATAAGCCACCCGCAGGACCCTGCCAAGCGTTGCCGGACGGCGGCATCGCCGCGGCACACGGCCCGGAGCAGCCGGCGGCCACTGACCATGCCCAGCACGGGTGCCGGACTCGCCAGAAAAGGAGAACGCTGCGGCCGGACTGCACGACAGGGCCATTGAGGGCGATGGCGGCACCCTGATAGGGTTCTCCCAAACCGACATACCCACAGCATCGCCAAACGTGAACAGGATATCGCCCGCGCGATCCACGGCCGCAGCCCTGTGGTCGCCCGTCCTGCAGCCCGGCGCGTTCGTCGCGGTCCGCGCCCGCCGCTGGCTGGTCGACTCGGTCGAGGACGGCGACCGCCAGCTCCCGGTCATCGCCCTGTCGTGCATCGACGACGACGCCCAGGGCGAGCCGCTCAGCATTCTCTGGGACGCCGAGATCGCCCCGCGCCTGATCGACGACGACCCGTGGGCGCAGATCGGTCGCGACGGCACCGACGACGCCGCGGTGTTCGCCGCCTTCCTGCGCACGCTCAAGTGGCGCACCGCCACCGCCGCCGACAAGACCCTGTTCCAGGCCCCGTTCCGCGCCGGCATCCGCCTCGACGCCTACCAGCTCGCCCCGCTCGACAAGGCGCTGCGCCTGCCCCGCGTCAACCTGCTGATCGCCGACGACGTCGGCCTCGGCAAGACCATCGAGGCCGGGCTGGTCATGCGCGAGCTGCTGCTGCGCCGGCGCATCGACTTCGTCGTGGTCGCCGCGCCGCCGTCGATGACCCTGCAATGGCAGGACGAGCTGGAGGCCAGGTTCGGCCTGACGTTCCAGATCATCGACCGCGAGCGCCTGGCCGACCTGCGCCGCCTGCGCGGCTTCGGCGTCAACCCGTGGGCGACCGGCTCGCGGTTCATCATCTCGCACCGCCTGCTCACCGACGAGACCTACCTGGCCGGCCTGCGCGACATCCTGGGCGAGTTCCGCCCGCGCGCCCTGCTGATCCTGGACGAGGCCCACCACGCCGCCCCGGCCAGCGGCACCCGCTATGCCATCGACAGCCAGTTCACCCGCGCCGTCCGCGACGTGGCGCACCGCTTCGAGCACCGCCTGTTCCTGACCGCCACGCCGCACAACGGCCACTCCAACAGCTTCTCCTCGCTGCTGGAAATGCTCGACCCGCAGCGCTTCACCCGCGGCGTCGCGGTGCGGCCGGCCGACCTCGACCCGGTCATGGTGCGCCGCCTCAAGGAGGACCTGCGCGCGCTCGGCGAGAGCTTCCCGAAGCGCGAGGTCGAGCGCATCGTCCTGGACAACCTGCCGGACGACGCGCCGGAGCTGGCCCTGGCGCGCATGCTGGCGGACTACGAGGATCTGCGCGAGCGCCGCCTGGCCCGCCTGCCGGCCCATCAGGTGGCGCAGGCCCGCCTGGTGTTCTCCGGCCTGCAGCAGCGGCTGCTGTCCTCGGTCGCGGCGTTCGCCAAGACCCTGGCGGTGCACCGCCGCACGCTGGAGCGCCTGGTCGACTCGACCGGCGGCTTCCGCGAGGGCGTCGCCGAGGCCGCCGAGGCCTATGCCCGCAGCGGCGCCGGGCTGGAGGACGTCACCCTCGAGGCCGGCGAGGAGGACCTGGCGGCCCTGCTCGACGCCGACGAGGCGGCAGCGGCGGAGCACGCCTCGCTGCTCGGCGTCGTCGGCCCGGACGCCGTCGGCCCGGATGCCGTCCGCCTGGACCGGGCGGCGCTGCGCGCCGAGCTGGACACGGTCAACCTCATGCTGTCCGTGGCCGAGGGTGCCGCCGGCCGGCCCGATGCCCGGGTGCGCTGGCTGGTCGACTGGATCGGCACCCACATGCTGGACGGCGACGCCTGGACCGGCCGCCGCCTGATCGTCTTCACCGAGTACGAGGACACCCGCCGCTGGCTGGAGAAGCGCCTGCGCCAGGCGATCGCCCGCACCGACCGCGCCGACGACCGCATCGCCGTGTTCAGCGGCATCACCCCGGCCGACCGCCGCGAGGACATCAAGCGCGCCTTCAACGCCGACCCGGCCGTCGAGCCGCTGCGCATCCTGGTCTGCACCGACGCCGCCCGCGAGGGCATCAACCTGCAGACCCGCTGCCACGACCTGGTCCATTTCGACCTGCCGTGGAACCCGGCCCGGCTGGAGCAGCGCAATGGCCGCATCGACCGCAAGCTGCAGCCGGCGAAGCAGGTCTTCTGCCGCTATTTCCGCTACGCCCAGCGGCCCGAGGACGCCGTCCTGGAGGCTTTGGTCCGCAAGACCGGGATCATCCACCGCCAGCTCGGCTCGGCCGGGCAGGTCATCGCCGAACGCATCGAGCGGCGCCTCGCCGCCGGCGGCATCACCCGGGCGAAGGCGGAGCGCCTCGCCGCAGACATCGACACCGCGCAGGACGACGACCGCACCGCCCTCGCCCGCCGCGAGATGGACGACCACGAAACCCGCCGCCTCGACCGGGTCAGGGCCGAGATCGACACCCTGCGCCGCTCGCTCGACCGGGCGCGCCGGCGCGTCGGCGTCGACCCCGACGACCTGCGCCACGTCATCGGCATCGCGCTGGACCGCGCCCGCTTCCCCCTGGACGAGGCCAGGGCCGAGCCGGTCGACCGGACCGAGACGTTCGCGCTCGACCCGCAGCACCCGGCCTTCGCCGGCGACGCCGCCTGGCAGGACGCCTTCGACGCCCTGCGCACCCGCCGCCGCCGCCGTGGCGAGCGGGTCAACGACTGGCGCCGCGCCGCGCCGGTGCGCCGCATCGCCTTCGAGTCGCCGATCTGTCCCGACGGCAGCGACGCCGACAGCGTCGTCCAGGTCCACCTGGAGCACCGCCTGGTCCGCCGCCTGCTCGGCCGCTTCCTCAGCCAGGGCTTCCAGAGCGGCCTCAACCGCGCCTGCGTCATCGTCGGCCCCGGCGCCCAGCCGCGCGTCGTGCTGATCGGCCGGATCGCCCTGTTCGGCCCCGCCGCCGCCCGCCTGCACGAGGAGAGCCTGCCGGTCACGGCGCTGTGGACCGAGGCCGGGCGCGGCACCAAACCGCTGCGCCCGCTCGGCCGCACCGGCCAGGACACCACGCTGGACGAGCTGGAGACGGCCCTGGCCGACACCCGCCGCCCCACCGCCGCCGTGGTCGCCCGCGCCCTCGGCTTTCTGCAGAAGGACGTCGAGGACCTGCTGCCGGAGCTCACCGCCCGCGCCCGCACCGCCATCGACACGGCGCGGGCCGAGCTGGCCAGCCGCGGCGACGAGGAGGCAGGGTCGCTGGCCGCCCTGCTGCACCAGCAGCGCGCCCGCATCCAGAAGGCCGAGGCCGACTTCGACGACCGCCAGCTCGACCTGCCCGGCATCGCCGACGGCGAACGCCGCCAGATGCTGGCCGACCGCCGCCACTGGCAGGCCCGCCTGCAGCGCCTGGAAAGCGAGCTGGCGGAGGAGCCGGCCCGCGTCCGCGCCTCGTTCGACGTGCGCGCCGAGCGGCTGGAGCCGGTCGGCCTCGTCTACCTCTG
>CAZGMC010000143.1:0-5860 GCA_964526565.1 uncultured Mycobacteriaceae bacterium | reverse complement strand
CGGCGGCCGCCGGCGTCATCAGGCGCCGGCGGCCGCCCTACGTCGTTTGGATCGGTGCGCTGTTTTAATATGTTAACCAAACCTCAAGGAGGCATGCTTAGGAAATTATCATCGGTCCGGCGGCCATGCCATTGCCGGTAATCCGATTCTTGTTGATGCCTCCCTGTTGACACCTCGCCGCCCGCTTCGCCGGGCGGCTTTTCTGAGGGCGGTTTTTTCTAAGGCGGCAATGGCGGACGGTGCCGAGGCCTCAAAGGTTTGCCGCGCGGGCCAGCAGGGCGCGGATTCGCGCCGGATCCTTCAGGCCGGGGCGGGCTTCGACGCCGGAGGACACGTCGACCGCCCGTGCGCCCGTCTCCGCCACCGCCTCGGCCAGGTTGTCGGCGTTGAGGCCGCCCGACAGCATCCACGGCCGCGACCACGACCGGCCGGCGAGGATCGACCAGTCGAAGGGCACACCGTTGCCGCCGGGCAGCGCGGCGACGTTCGACGGCAGTTTGGCGTCGAACAGAAGCTGGTCGGCCACGGCCTCATAGGGCGGCACCTGCTCCAGGTCGGCGGCCGTCGCCACGCGGATGGCCTTCATGACCGGAATGCCATAGGCGGCCCGCACCGCGGCGACGCATTCGGGCGATTCGCCGCCGTGCAGCTGGATCACGTCGAGCGGCACCTGGCTGACGACGCTGTCCAGGTACGCCTCGTCCGGGTCGACGAACAGGCCGATGGCGCGCATGCCGGTCGGCAGCAGCCGCGCCAGCGATGCGGCCAGCTCCGCAGAGACCGCCCGCGGGCTCTTCGGATAGAACACCAGCCCAATGGCGCGCGCGCCGCCCTCGGCGGCGGCGCTTATGGCCTCCGGCGTGCGGATGCCGCAGATCTTGACGGTCAGACGCATGCCCTCACCATGCGTCACTGCGGCTCATTCGCCAAGAGGTCCTGGCGCCAAGTGAGGTCCTGGCGCCAGGAGGTCCTGGGCGACGCGCCGCGCCGCGTCGGCGGGGTCTGTGGCGCGGGTGATCGGCCGGCCGATGACCAGGTAGTCGGCGCCCAGGGCCAGGGCCTCGGCCGGTGTCATGACGCGCTTCTGGTCGTCGTGGGTGGACCACCCCGGCCGGATGCCCGGCACCATCAGCACGAAGTGCGGGCCATAGCGGCGGCGCAGGTGGCTGATCTCCTGGGCCGAACAGATCACCCCGTCGAGCCCGGCATCCTGGCTGAGAAAGGCCAGCCGGTCGACCTGATGCTCCGGCGCGGGGTCCTGGCCGATGTCGCGCAGGTCGCCCTCGTCGAGGCTGGTCATGACGGTGACGGCGAGCAGCCGCGGCCGTTCCACGCCCAGGCTTTCCGCCGCGTCGCGGGCGGCCGTCATCGCCGTGGCCAGCATGGCCCGCCCGCCGGAGGCATGCACCGTGATGAACGCCGGCTTCATCCGGACCAGGGCGCGCACGGCCCCGCCGACGGTGTTGGGGATGTCGTGGAGCTTCAGGTCCAGGAAGATGGGCGCGCCGAAGTCGGCGATGGCCCGCGCCCCGGCGGGGCCGTTGGCGCTGAAGAACTCAAGTCCCAGCTTGAAGCCGCCGACGATGCCGGCAAGCTCCCCGGCCAGCTTCTGCGCCGCCTCCAGCGACGGCGTGTCGATCGCGCAAAAGATCGGATTGTCCCGCTCCATCCCCTGTCACTCCCCCTTGCAGATGTGCCGGCCGCCCCGATACCGTCCGGCAGCCGGGCGGGAGGCACGACAAGGATGTGGCCCCGCCGTGGTTGGCGGCGGCAGTGTAGCAGGCTTTTCGCAGGTGCAGCAATTTATGGCTGTTGCGGCACACGAGAATCCGGTATCCCAATGGAGATGCCGGGAAGCCTTCTTTCCCGTTACGAGCAAATGGGATTCTATCGTACACCGGCAACCAAATGCGGCGCACGGCATTTAGGTCATGGGAGCAGGTCGATCGCGCGATCGGCAAAGCACGTCAAGAATGAGTATCCGGGCAGGGATTTGTAATGAACCGCCGCAAGACGCGCAAGCCGCTGAACGAGAGCGAACGGCGTCGCCACAGCCGCGTCCTGTCGAACCTGGGTCCCAGGGACCCGGAAAAGGGGGCCAATTTCGACCGCTGGCTGGATGATCAGTTGCGGAAGGCCTATGACTCCGTCCGCAACGAACCTCTCCCTCCGCGGCTGCAGACCCTGCTGGACCGCGTGCAGGAGAAGTTCGAAAAGCCGGATGCGCACGATCGTGACAACCCCGGCAGCGATGCGACCGGCAGCGATGCGACCGGCAGCGATGCGACCGGCAGCGATGCGACCGGCAGCGATGCGACCGGCAGCACCGAGACCGGCCACGACAAGTCGGGCAAACCCGACTGACGCCGGCCGGCGCGACGGAACCGCCCGGTCCTTACTTGTGGCAACGCCGCGGCATCAACCACACAGCCACCAGGGCGGTGCCGCATGCACCGCCCCTAAAGCAGCCGGTTTGCCTGTGTGCTCAGCCCGCCATGCGCTGGGGGGCCGGGCGTTGGGGACGGTCATCCCGTCCGTGCGCCGGCGGTCCAACGGAGCCACGGGCGCGCGTGCCGGCGTCATCCAGAAGAACACGCGGGTCGCTGACCTGACGCAGCCGCCGCATGGCCTGCCGTGGTGCCAGGCGGGTGCCGTCCGTGCTGCTGCCGCCCACCATCAGGCGCATGAGCTCCCGCCGCGCCCGCGACAGCCGGCTCTTGATTGTGCCGACGGCACAGCCGCATACAGCTGCCGCCTCCTCATAGCTGAAGCCGGCGGCGCCGACCAGGACCAGCACTTCACGCTGGTCGTGGCTCATCCGGGCCAGGGCCCGCTTCAGGTCGGCGAACTCCAGGCTGCTGTCCTGGCCCGCCGGCACCGAGTGCAGCGCGGCGGAGACGTCGTCGAGCGGCTGGGTGCGGTACTTGCGCCGCAGGCCGTTGACATGAAGGTTGCGCAGGATTGTGAACATCCACGCCTTGAAGTTGGTCCCCGGCGTGAACTGGTGACAGGCGTCCATTGCCCGGACGATCGTGTCCTGGACCAGGTCGTCCGCCGAGTCCGCGTCCTGCGTCAGCGAACGGGCGAAGGCCCTGAGGTGGGGAATGATCGTGGTGAGTTCATGATGGAAGTCGAACGACATTGATATCTCCCACGCGATCCCGGTCTGCTGTCGACTTCGGACCGGTGCCGCCCAGGATCAACCCCCGGCAAAGGCGGCGGCACGGGCCGAAATGACCTTACAAACTGCAGTGTCTCTCGATATGCCGCTCATTTCAAGACACTTCAGGGAAAATTGGCGGCCGCAGGGGCGTGCAAGAAATTTTTGTTTCATCACGCGGCCGCGGGGGCGATCATGAAACCCGGCGATGAACTGCCCTTTGCGACGCGCTGCGAGCGGACTTTATCTTTAATGCTTTTGTATGATATGGATAACTTGTTTTGGCTAGCGGCAAAAAGGGACAACGCATCATTCTTGTGCGCTATTGCTGTCGAGTAGTTAAATGTATATTTTCCTCGCAAGGGTATTCTGCAGGGTCGCTTGAGGTTGGCGATCCCGTCCTGGTTCGGACTTGGCGAGCGCGCGGGCATTGGGACGGCAAGCGAAAAGCTGTCGCACTTCAAGGCGGCTGTTACGGTTTTGTCATCCGTGCCAAGTCTGCTGCCGCGCCTGGCGAGGCATGCATGCTCAGATGTGCTGAAGGCGGAGCCGATTGCGGTGACGGTGGGCGCAGCAATGGATCGGATGCCGTTCATGTTTCCACAAGCACGGTTGCCGGCACGTCCGCTGACCGCATGAAGACCGTCCAGGAGGCACTGCCCGCGCTGCGGCGCTACGCCCGTGCGCTGCTGGGCGAGGGTGACCTTGCCGACGAGTATGTGGCGCGCAGCCTCGCCGCCCTGATCAGCGTCGACGAAGCGGCCGCCGCTCCCGCCGAGGTCGGACTGCGGCTGTTCCGCCTCCTGCACTGCGCGCTGGAGAAGGCGCCGCCGCACCGGTTTGGCGAGCCGCCGGACGGACTGGCGGCGATCATCATGCGTCTGTCCGTGCCGGAGCGGGCGGTGCTGCTGCTGCGCGCGCTCGAAGGCCTGCCGCTTGCCGCAGCGGCAGCGATCCTCGGCATTGCAGAGACCGATGCGGCGCGCCGCTATCGGCAGGCCACCGGAACGCTCAGACGTTTGTGTTTCGGCAACACGGTCGTCATCGAGTGTGACCGGCATCACGTTCGGTATCTTTCCCGCCTCGTCCAGAAGGCAGGTTGTACCGTGATCGGCACCGCAATCGGTCCGGACGAGGCCATTGCCGCCGTGTTGCGCGCCAGTCCAGGCCTTATCGTGGCCGACATCAGCGGGTGCCGCAACGCGGGCAGCCGCCGGGCGCTCAAGTGGATCCTCGACCACAAGCCGGTCCCCATCATCCTGGTGACCGGCCACTCCGAACATCTGCAGCCGCTGTCGATTCCTTTGGGTGCACAGGTCGTGACCAAGCCGTGCCGGCCGGCGGACATCCGCAATGCCCTTGCCCGGATGGTCCCGGCATGAACAAGCGGGTCGGCGCAGGTTGCGCCTTGCGGCCCACCTTTCGCATCCCTGACGGTGCATCCCTGACAGGGTAAAGCCCAGAAAGGCTCAGCTCAGGCGTTTGTAGCCCCACAGCGACGCCGGCGGAAAATTACCGAGTGTGAACCCCAGGCGGTCCGATTTCAGACCCAGGCGCTTGTACGGCAGAGGCGACGTTATGCAGAAGCTGTAATGCAGAAACCGGCGGCCGGGCGGCATTACGTCGAGCATGCCGTTGACGATCGGCCGCATGATGTCGATCGGCAGCATGGTCAGCGGAATGCCGCAAATCACCGTGCCGACGCGCCCGACAACGTCCTGCGGCAGGATTTCCTGCAACTTTCGCGCGTCGCCCTGGATCACAGCCACCTCGGAATGGGTGCTGCGCAGATGCGCGGCCAGGTCGGGGTCAATCTCGACAACGATCAGGCGCTCTGCCGGCACGCCGGCGGACAGCAGAGCGCGGCTGACCGCTCCGGTGCCGCCACCCGTCTCGACGATGAATTCGCCGGGCTCGCGGACAATGTTGGCGGTGACCAGCCGGCACAGCGATACCGACGCCGGCGCGACCGATCCCATGCTCAGCGGCGCCTTGAGCCAGTGCCTGAAGTAGATGGCCTTTTCCGACGCCGCCTGGCGTGCCGTCGCACGCTCTGGCGAGCTGTAGGACAGCGTCATTGCATCGTCTCCACGAAATTATTGACTGGTCCGGTCTGAACGGTGGTCGCGAATGCCCCGTGCGGTTCCTCGACAGCGCCGCCTTGCGGAGCACGGTTTTCGACCTCTAGGGGTTGGATGCAAAGATTGCAAGCCGGGAACAGGCCGGGCCGGCCGGCCCGGCCTGCATACTCCGTTATTCCCATACGGGATCGCCGAGATCCAGGTCCTCTTCGTCCGTCAGGGCACCCGTCGCGCCGCCGACTGCGCCGCCGATCAGGGCACCCTCGGCGGCGCCGCCGCCGGTGATGGCGCCGCCGGCAGCCCCGGCCGCGGCGCCGATGCCGGCACCTGTCGCGGCGCGTTCCCCGGTCGAGCTGCCGCACGCGGTCAGCAGCAGGGCCGTTCCGGTGAGCAGCGGAAGCATGCGAACCATCATGCCGTCCTCTCCTGTTCCTTGCGTTGACGGGGCGGTGTTGTGCTCCCCGCGGCCGGCCGCCCGGCCGGCATTGTCCCGCTGTGGGTGGGATGCCGCGCCAAGAGAGCCCGCCGGCTGGCGGGGCCGGCGGGCGCTCCCCGGCGCGCGGCCGCGGCCGGCACTGACCGTCACTTGTCTGCCGAATCCGCCTCGACGGTGGCTCCG
>CAZGMC010000142.1:0-6038 GCA_964526565.1 uncultured Mycobacteriaceae bacterium | reverse complement strand
AGCGGCACCGCCTGGCGCTGCATGTTCGAGCCCATCAGCGCCCGGTTGGCGTCGTCGTTCTCCAGGAACGGGATCAGCGCCGCGGCCACCGAGACGATCTGCTTGGGCGACACGTCGATCAGGTCGATCGTGTCGGGCTTCGACATCAGATAGTCGCCGCCGTGGCGGCACGACACCAGCTCGGCGACGAAGCGGCCCTCGGCGTCCAGTTCGGCGTTGGCCTGGGCGATCGTGAACCGGCTCTCCTCCATGGCCGACAGGTAGATCACCTCGTTCGTGACGCGGCCGTCGATGATCTTGCGGTACGGGCTTTCGATGAAGCCGTACTTGTTGACGCGGGCATAGGTGGCCAGCGAGTTGATCAGGCCGATGTTCGGGCCTTCCGGCGTCTCGATCGGGCAGATGCGGCCATAGTGGGTCGGGTGCACGTCGCGCACCTCGAACCCGGCCCGCTCGCGGGTCAGGCCGCCCGGGCCCAGCGCCGACAGGCGGCGTTTGTGGGTGATCTCCGACAGCGGGTTGGTCTGGTCCATGAACTGGCTGAGCTGCGACGAGCCGAAGAACTCGCGCACCGCCGCCGCCGCCGGCTTGGCGTTGATCAGGTCGTGCGGCATGACGGTGTCGATGTCGATCGAGCTCATGCGCTCGCGGATCGCCCGCTCCATGCGCAGCAGGCCGACACGGTACTGGTTCTCCATCAGCTCGCCGACCGAGCGGACGCGGCGGTTGCCCAGGTTGTCGATGTCGTCGATCTCGCCGCGGCCGTCTTTCAGGTCGATCAGGACCTTGAGGATGGCCAGGATGTCCTGCTTGCGCAGCACGCGCACCGTGTCCGGCACGTCCAGGCCCAGGCGTGCGTTCATCTTGACCCGGCCGACGGCGGACAGGTCGTAGCGTTCGGGATCGAAGAACAGGCCGTTGAACAGGCCCTCGGCCGGCTCCAGGGTCGGCGGCTCGCCCGGGCGCATGACCCGGTAGATGTCGATCAGCGAGTCCTCGCGGCTGGCGTTGCGGTCGATCGCCAGCGTGTTGCGCATGTACGGGCCGACATTGACGTGGTCGATGGCCAGGGTGGCGACGCGGTCGACGCCGCGCTCGTCGAGCAGCGTCATCACCTCGCCGGTGATCTCGTCGCCGGCCTCGAAGAACACCTCGCCGGTCTGCTCGTCGATCACGTCCTCGGCCAGGAAGCGGCCGTAGAGCTCGTCGTTGGCGACGAGCTGCTCGGTGACGCCCTGGTCGGTGAGCTGGCGGCCCTTGCGCGGCGTGATCTTGGTGCCGGCCTCGGCGACCACCTGGCCGGTGCTGGCGTCGACCAGGTTCGACATCAACTTGACGCCGCGCATCTTTTCGGGGTCGAACGGCGTCTTCCAGGCACTGTCGGCGCGGGTGTAGACGACCTGACCATAGAAATAGTTGAGCACCTCCTCCTTGGACATGCCCTGCGCCTCGTAGGGCAGCAGGCCCTGGGCGCCGCGCTCCTCGCGCAGCCGCTCGGTGCCGGCGCTGTCGAGGGCGAGCAGGAGGGTGGTGGCCGGCAGCTTGCGGCGCCGGTCGATGCGCACGTAAAGGTGGTCCTTGGCGTCGAACTCGAAGTCGAGCCACGAGCCGCGATAGGGGATGACGCGGGCGGCGAACAGGTACTTGCCCGACGAATGGGTCTTGCCCTTGTCGTGGTCGAAGAAGACGCCCGGCGAGCGGTGCATCTGCGAGACGATGACGCGCTCGGTGCCATTGATGACGAAGGTGCCGTTGGCCGTCATCAGCGGCATGTCGCCCATGTAGACGTCCTGCTCCTTGATGTCGCGGATCGACTTCAGGCCGGTGTCCTCCTCGACGTCGAACACGGTCAGGCGCAGGGTAACCTTGAGCGGCGCGGCGAAGGTGATGCCGCGCTGCTGGCACTCCTCGACGTCGTATTTGGGCGTTTCCAGCTCGTACCGGACAAAGTCGAGCTCGGCGCGCTCGGAGAAGTCGCGGATCGGGAACACCGACCGGAACACCTCCTGCAGGCCGAGGGGCAGCCGCCGCTCCGGCGGCTCGTTCATCTGCAGGAACTGGTCATAGGAGCTGCGCTGGACCTCGATCAGGTTCGGCATCCGGGCGACTTCGGGGATGCGCCCGAAGTCCTTGCGAACCCGCTTGCGACCGGTAAACGACTTGTTCATGTATGATCCTCAGACCGCCGCTCGACCCGCGTGCCGCCAGTGCCGTCCCGCAGCCTCGCGACGAGGCCGGCGGGAAGCGCAAAAAACGCCTGACGGTGGGTACCCCAGGGAGCACCCACCGTTAGACGCGAATATGTCAACAGTGTGGTTCAGCACGCAACGTCACTTAATTTCGACCGTCGCGCCCGCTTCTTCAAGCTGTTTTTTCATCTTCGCGGCGTCTTCCTTGCTGACGGCCTCCTTGACCGGCTTGGGCGCGCCCTCGACCAGGTCCTTGGCCTCCTTCAGCCCGAGCCCGGTGATGGCGCGGACCTCCTTGATGACGTTGATCTTCTTGTCGCCGATGGTGGCGAGGATGACATCGAACTCGGTCTGCTCCTCGACCGGCTCGGCTGCCTCGGCGGCGGCCGGGGCGGCGGCGGGCATCATGCCGGCGGCGGCGACCGGGGCGGCGGCGGACACACCCCACTTCTCCTCCAGCATCTTGGACAGCTCCGCCGCCTCGATGACGGTCAGGCTGGACAGCTCATCCACCAGTTTGGCGAGATCGGCCATGATAGGTTTCTCCTGTTGATTCTGTGACTGCGTCCGACGGGTCCGGCCCTAGGCCGCCTGCTGCTGCTGTGCGGCACGGGCGGCGAGCACGCGCGCCAGCTGGCCGCCCGGTGCGGCGAGCACGCCGACCATCTGGCCGGCCGGTGCCTGCAGCACACCGACCATGCGGCTGGCGGGGGCCTGCAGCAGGCCGACGAGCCTGGCCCGCAACTCCTCGATGGGCGGCATGGTGGCCAGCATCTCGACACCCTTCAGGTCGAGCTGCTGCGCCCCGAGACCACCGCCGATGATGCTGACCTTGTCATTCTTCTTGGCAAAGTCGAGCATCGCCTTGACCGACGCCACGGGGTCCTGGCTGAACGCCACGGCAGTCGGTCCGGTGAACAGTCCGTCGAGCTTCTCGAACCGCGTGCCCTTGAGGGCGATGCGGGCGAGCCGGTTCTTGGTGACGTGGAAGGATGCGCCGGCCGCACGCATGCGTCGTCTCAGGTCGGTCGTCTCGGCGACCGTCATGCCGGTCTGGTGGGTGACAACCACCATCTCGGCGGACTGGAACGACTGATGCAATGCGGCGACCTTGTCCTCCTTCTGCTCTCGCTTCACGGACGGCCTCCGTCGTTCGGGCCCCGGCCGGCGTGGCCGGCGCGGCGCCCTGTTGCACCCGAAGCCGGACGGCCGCCCGTTGGGCGGCGCCGCGGCTCCCGTTCGTCCTGTCCCAGAAGCTCAACCGATGCACCGGGCTCGCGCCGTCGGCTCGGCAGTCACTCCCGTCTATGCGGGACGATTAAGCCCGCCGCAGCGGCGGGCACCCGCAGTCTTGGACAGGTGCGGACCGGACCCGTTGCCGGGCGGCCCGCCGACGCCGCCGGCGGCCGTTGCCGCCGGCGGCGAAGTCGCTGGTACCCTTGGTTGCGCCGCTGCCCTCAGGGCGCGGCCGCGGTGGTACTCTCCGCGGTCAGCCGCGGCACGTCGAGGCGCACGCTCGGCCCCATCGATGTGCTGAGCGCCACCTTCTTGACATAGGTGCCCTTGGCGCCGCTCGGCTTGGCGCGCATGATGCCGGCGACAAAGGCCTGGATGTTCTCGATCAGCGCCTGGTCGGAGAAGCTGACCTTGCCGACGCCGGCGTGGACGATGCCGGCCTTCTCGGCGCGGAACTGCACGGTGCCGGCCTTGGCCGCCTTGACGGCGCCGGCCACGTCCTGGGTGACGGTGCCCAGCTTCGGGTTCGGCATCAGGCCGCGCGGCCCCAGGATCTTGCCCAGGCGGCCGACCAGGCCCATCATGTCCGGCGTCGCGATGCAGCGGTCGAAGTCGAGCCGGCCTTCCTGGATCTCCTTGACCAGATCCTCGGCGCCGACCACGTCGGCGCCCACGGCGGTGGCGTCCTCGGCCCTGTCGCCGCGGGCGAACACGGCGACGCGGACGTGCTTGCCGGTGCCGTTGGGCAACTGCAGCATGCCGCGCACCATCTGGTCGGCGTGGCGCGGGTCGACGCCCAGGTTCATGGCGATCTCGACCGTCTCGTCGAACTTCGCGGTGGCGCGGTGCTTGAGCGTCTGGACGGCGTCCTTGAGCTCGAGCGCCTGGGTCGGGTCAAGGCCCTGGCGGGTCTCGCGCAGGCGCTTGGATGTCCTGGCCATGGCCGTCACTCCTCCACCACCTCAAGGCCCATGGAGCGGGCCGAGCCGACGATCATGGCCACCGCACCATCCAGGTCGACGGCATTCAGGTCGTTCATTTTGGTCTCGGCGATCTCGCGCACCTGCGCCATGGTGACGCGGCCGATGGTGCCGCGTCCGGGCGTGTTGCTCCCCTTGTCCAGACCGGCCGCCTTCTTCAGGAAATAGCTGGACGGCGGGGTCTTGGTGACGAACGTGAAGCTGCGGTCGGCATAGGCGGTGATCACCACCGGGATCGGCATGCCCTTTTCCAGGTTCTGGGTCTGCGCGTTGAAGGTCTTGCAGAACTCCATGATGTTGAGGCCGCGCTGGCCCAGCGCCGGCCCGATGGGTGGCGACGGGTTGGCGGCGCCGGCCGGCACCTGCAGCTTGATCTGTCCGACGACTTTCTTCGCCATGTCTGCTCCCTCATTGCCTCAAGGCCCGCCGGCGGACGGCGGGGGGCGGGGGTGTGCGGTGCGGCCGCCGCCTGGACTTTGGCGGCCCGGCCTCCCGCGGAACGGGCGCGCCTCTACACCTTCTCGACCTGGGAATACTCCAGCTCGACCGGTGTGGCGCGACCGAAGATGGAGACGGCCACCTTGAGCCGGCTGCGCTCCTCGTCGATCTCCTCGACCAGGCCCGTGAACGTCTCGAACGGGCCTTCGCGCACCTTGACCTGCTCGCCGATCTCGAAGGTGATCGACGGCTTGGGCCGCTCGATGCCCTCCTGGACCTGACGGAGGATGCGGTCGGCCTCGGAGTCGCTGATCGGCATGGGTTTGCCGCGGGCGCCGAGAAAGCCGGTCACCTTCGGAGTCTGGCGCACCAGGTGCCAGGTATCGTCGTCCAGCTCCATCTTGATCAGGACGTAGCCGGGGAAGAACTTGCGGTCGGTGGTGACCCGCTGGCCGCGGCGCATCTCGACGACCTCCTCGGTCGGCACCGAGACCTCGGTGATCCTGTCCTCCAGGCCCTTCTGGGCGATCTGCTCGCGGATCGACTCGGCGACCTTGCGCTCAAAGTTGGAATGGACATTGATCACGTACCACTGCTGCACCATGGCCTCAGCCCCCAATGCCGAGGATGGTGCGGACCAGGAACGCTGCAACCTGGTCGACGAGCAGGAAGAACAGCGCCATGATCGTGACGAACACGAACACGGCAGCCGTGGTCACCAGCGTTTCCTTGCGGGTGGGCCAGGTTACCTTGGCAACTTCCTGGCGCACCTGCCGAACGTATTCTGCAGGGTTGGTTCTGGCCATTGTCTCGGCAGGTCGCATGCATCCAGTAAAATCAATGGCAGGAGTGGAGGGACTCGAACCCCCAGCCCCCGGTTTTGGAGACCGGTGCTCTACCAATTGAGCTACACTCCTCCACCGGCCGGCCGCAGCCGCCGCGCCGCGGGCTCGTCAGCCGGCCGCGGCCGGTAACCGCGCCGGCTGGGTGAACCGCGCTTGTAGCGAATTCCTCACGCCGATGCAATATGTGCTTTGCCCCGGCTGCCGCCAAGGCCGCCGGGCACCGCGATGACCGGTCCGAATCATAACCGAATCGGGCGGGGCAGTCCAAGCTGTGATTCGGGACAAGCTGTCCGGCCGTTGTCTTCAGGTCGGGGCCGGACAGCATGGCTGGGCCGGGGCGGGGCGGGGCG
>CAZGMC010000141.1:1376-6045 GCA_964526565.1 uncultured Mycobacteriaceae bacterium | reverse complement strand
CCAGGGCCGCGGCCAGCGGCGGCACCTGGCACACGCCGTCGGGCAGCGTCTTCACGGCCGATCCGGCCGGCCCGGGCGGGAAGGTCGCCTTCGTCTATCCCGGCATCGGCGGTGCCGCCACCGGCCTGGGCCGCGAACTGTTCGCCGCCGTACCCGAGGCGCTGGCCGAGCTGGAAGAGGCGGTGCCCGGCCTGCACGATGTGCTGCGCGCCGACCTGCTGTACCCGGCCGGCGGCCCGCGCGACCCGCGCCGGCTGGAGGCGGCCGACGAGGCGCTGGCCGCATCGGTGCCGGGCACGCTGCTGGTCGGCCTGGGCTTCTCGCTGCTGTACACGCGGTTCCTGGCCGACCGGCTGGGCCTGGCGCCCGACATGGTCATGGGCCACAGCCTGGGCGAGCTGGCCATGCTGATGGCCACCGGCCTGTGGCCGCCGACCACGGCCTGGCTGGACCGCCTGCAGGCCAGCCCGGTGCTGGCCGCCGGCCTGGCCGGGCCGATGGACGCGGTGCGCGCCGCCTGGGACCTGGGGCCGGAGCGGCCCGTCGAGTGGGCCTCGTACGTGCTGATGGCGCCGGCCGATACGGTGCGCGCGGCGCTGGCCGGGCGCGAGCGGGTCTACCTGACACACGTCAACGCGCCGCGCGAGGTGGTCGTCTCCGGCGACCCGGCGGCCTGCGCGGCGGTGGCCGAGGCGGTCGGCGGCGACGCCATCCGCGCGCCGGACTCGCTGGTCATCCACTGCCCGCCGGTGGCCCAGGTGCGCGGCGGGCTGGTCGACCTGCTGGACATCCCGCTGGGCACGGTGCCGCCAGCCGCCCTGTACCTGACGGCGACGGGCGGCGCGGTCGATCCGGCCATGTTCGGAGGTGGCGACGCGGCGGCGGCCGGCACCGCGCTGGCCGGGCTGGTCGCCGACGGGTTCAGCGCGCCGCTGGACTTCCCGGCCCTGGTCGAGCGGGCCTATGGCGACGGCGCCCGCGTGTTCATCGAGGCCGGCCCCGGCGCCACCTGCAGCCGCTGGGTCGGCGCCATCCTCGGCCGCCGGCCCCATGCGGCACTGCCGGTCAACCGCCGCGGCACCCGCGACGGCGAGACGCTGCCGCGCCTGCTGGCCGCCCTGGTCAGCCACCGTGTCGCGGTCGACCCGGCGCGCTGGATCGCCATGCTCGACCTGCCGCCGCCGGCGCCGCGGCGGACCCTGCCGATCACCGTGACTCTCGGCGGCCCACCGCTGGGCGCCACGCTGGAGTCCGAGGAATTGACCCGGTGGCTGCACCCGGCCGCCGCCGCGCCCGTACCGGCAGCGCCCGAGCTCGCGGTGCCCAAGCCCGCGGCGCCAGAACCCGCGGCACCTGAACCCGCGGCGCCCGTACCGGCAGCGCCCGAGCTCGCGGTGCCCAAGCCCGCGGCGCCCGAACCGGCAGCGCCACAGCTGGCCGCCGCTCAGGCCGGCGACGCGGCCGGTGCCGTGCCGGTGCGGCTGGCCGCCGTCGCCGACCTGGCCCGCACCGCCAGCCGCGTCCACGCCAGCCATCTGGGCCACAGCGCCGACTGGCTGCGCCGGCTGACGCACGCCCTGGGCCACGGCGCGGGCGCGGCAGCAGCGCCGGCGTCCGTCCCGGCCAGCCCGCCGCCTGCCGTATCGACGCCGGTCCCGATACAGCCGGCCGCGACGCCACCGGCCGCGACGCCACCGGCCGCGACGGCACCGGCCGCGGTGCCGCCGGCCGCGGTGCCGCCGTCCGCCCGGCCGCCCGGCGGTCCGGTCATCTTCGACGAGGCCGACGTGCTGGAGTTCGCCGAGGGCCGGCTGGCCCGCGTGCTGGGGCCGGACTTCGCCGAAATCGACGCCCTGCCGCGGCGCATCCGCGTGCCGGCGCCGCCGTTCATGGCGCTGAGCCGGGTGACGCGGCTGGAGTGCGAACCCGGCCGGCTGGGCCCCGCCGCCATCCGCACCGAGTACGACATCCCCGACCCGGCCTGGCACGCCGTCGCCGGGCAGGTGCCCTATCTGGCGCTCGACGCCCAGGGCGTGCTGGTGCTGCTGACCTGCATGGGCCTGGACCGGCGCCTGCGCGGCCAGCGCGCCTATCGCTGGCTGGACGGCACCATCACCTTCCTGGGCGACATGCCGCGCGCCGGCCAGCGCATCTGCTACGACATCACCATCGACCGCTTCGTCGAGAACGACGAGGCGCTGCTGTTCTTCTCCACCTTCCACGCCACCGTCGACGGCCGGCCGCTGCTGCGCATCGAGGATTGCGCCGCCGGGTTCTTCACCGACGCCGAGCTGGCCGGCGGCCAGGGCATCGCCGCGGCCCACCGCCGCCGCCGCGCGCCGCCGGGCAGGCCCGCCGCCGCCGGCATCGTCGCGCCGGCGGCCGTCCGCGGCAGCCTGGACACGGCCGCCCTGATCGCCCTGCACCGCGGCGAGGCCGGCACAGTGTTCGGGCCGGGCCACGCCACGGCGGAGCGCAACCCGGCGCTGCGCCTGCCGCCGCCGGCCATGCTGATGATCGACCGGGTGACGGCCATCGACCCGGCCGGCGGACGCCACGGCCTGGGCCGCATCGTCGGCGAGAAGGACCTGCACCCGGCCGACTGGTACATCCGCGCCCACTTCGCCGACGACCCGGTGTTCGCCGGCCCGTGCATGATCGAGGGCAGCCGGCAGCTGCTCCAGGTGCTGGCCCTGGCCCTGGGCCTGCAGCGCGATTGCGCGGGCGCCCGCTTCCAGCCGCTGCCCGGCGTGCCGCTGGGCGTGCGCTTCCGCGGCCACATCCCCGGCCGGGCTGGCACCGTCACCTACCGCCTGGACGTGGTCGAGCGCCGCTCGGCGCCGGTGCCGGCACTGGTCGCCGACGTCGACCTGATCGGCCCGGACGGCCGCGTCGTCGGGCTGCTGGAGGGCATGTCCATGCAACTGACGGCACAGGCGCACACGCAAGCGGCGGCGCCGGCCGCGGCACTGGCGAGGTAGCCCATGGACGACGCGATCCTGTTCCCTCGTGCCGAGGCCGTCCCTGCCGGATCCGATGGGGCCGGACCGGATGCGGCCGCGGCGCGCCGCCTGCTGACGGCACTCGACCGGCCCTGCGCCGTGCTGCGCGACGCGGCCGGCGGCTTGGCGCTGCGCGACGGTGAGGCCCTGGCGCTGGTGCCGGGCGAGACGCTGGCCGCCCTGCTGCCGGCGCTGCCGCCGGACCGTCTGGGCAGCGCCGCGTTCCGGCAGGCGCACGGCGTCCGCCTGGCCTGCATGGCCGGCGCCATGGCCAACGGCATCGGCTCGGTGGAACTGGTGACGGCGCTGGGTCGGGCCGGCGTGCTCGCCGCGTTCGGCGCCGCCGGGCTGACGCTGGCCGAGGTCGAGGCCGCGGTGGCGGCGCTGCGCTCCGCGCTGCCCGACGGCCCGTGGGCGGTCAACCTGATCCACTCGCCGGACCAGCCCGACCTGGAGATGGCGCTGACCGACCTGTGTCTGCGCGTCGGCGTGACCACGATCGAGGCCTCGGCGTTCTCCGACCTGGCGCCGGCGGTGGTCCGCTTCCGCGCCGCCGGGCTGGCCCGCGACGGCGCCGGTCGCGTCGTCGAGCGCACCCGCGTCGTCGCCAAGCTGTCCCATCCGGCGGTGGCCGGGCGGTTCCTGTCGCCGCCGCCGGCCGGCCTGCTCGACACGCTGGTCAACGACGGCCTGCTGACGCGCGAGCAGGCGGCGCTGGCCGCGGCCCTGCCGGTGGCCACCGACGTGACGGTCGAGGCGGACTCGGCCGGCCACACCGACGGCCGCCCGCTGGTCGCCCTGCTGCCGGAGATGCTGGCCCTGCGCGACCGGCTGCAGCGGCGCCACGGCCAGGCCCGGCCGGTGCGGCTTGGCGCGGCCGGCGGCATCGGCACGCCGCATGCCGCCGCCGCGGCGTTCGCCATGGGTGCGGACTATGTCGTGACCGGCTCGGTCAACCAGGCCTGTGTCGAGGCCGGCACCTCCGCCGCCGTGCGCGAGACCCTGGCCCAGGCGCACATGACCGACGTGATGCAGGCGCCGGCGCCGGACATGTTCGAGCTGGGCGTCACCGTCCAGGTACTCAAGCGCGGCACCCTGTACGGCCTGCGCGCCCGCCGCCTGGGCGAGCTGTACCGGGCGTACCGCGGCATCGACGACCTGCCGGCCGCCGACCGCGCCTGGCTGGAGACGGAGGTGTTCCGCACCGGCCTGGACGCCGTCTGGGCCGAGACCCGTGCCTACTGGGCGGCGCGCAGCCCGGCGCTGCTGGCCCGCGCCGAGGCCGACCCGCACGTGCGCCTGGGCCTGCTGTGCCGCTGGTACCTGGGCAGGTCGTCGGACTGGGCCCGCGCCGGCACCGCCGACCGCCGCGTCGACTACCAGGTCTGGTGCGGCCCGGCCATGGGCGCCTTCAACGCCTGGACCGCCGGCACCGCCCTGGCCGACCCGGCCAACCGCCGCGCCGCCGATCTGGCCGACGCCATCATGGCCGGCGCCGCCTACGTCCAGCGCGTCCAGGCGCTGCGCCAGGCCGGCGTCCCGGTCGACGCGGCCCTGGCCGCCATCGGCCCCGAGGAGGCCCTGGCCATGGCCCGCGCCGCCGCACTGGTGACGCCCGTTTCCGTCGCGCCCGTTTCCGTCGCGCCCGGACCGGCGCCGGCCCGGAC
>CAZGMC010000141.1:0-1276 GCA_964526565.1 uncultured Mycobacteriaceae bacterium | reverse complement strand
CGCCCGTTTCCGTCGCGCCCGTTTCCGTCGCGCCCGGACCGGCGCCGGCCCGGACCGAGCCGGCGTCCGGCGCTTCCGCCGCGCCGGCCGAGGCCATCAAGCAGACCGCCAATGGGGACGCCAATGGGGACGCGGCGCCGGCCGCGCAGGCCCCCGGCCGCGACGCCATCCGCGACTGGCTGCTGGCCGAGATCGCCAAGGAGGTCGGGCTGGCCGAGGAGGAACTGGACCCGGCGCTGCCGTTCGAGAGCTATGCGATCGATTCCGCCCGCGCCCTGGTGATCATGGCGCGGCTGGAGAAGCGGCTCGGCCGGCGGCTCTCCCCGACGCTGCTCTGGAACTACCCGACCGTCGACGCCCTGGCGGCGCGCCTCGGCACGCCCTGACGCGCCCGCCCGCCGCCACACGAGACACGACAGGCAGGAACACAGCCCGTGACAGACCGATCGCCCCGCTCGCCGACACCCTGGATCGCCTTCCGCCGCGGTGCGCCCGACGCGCCCTTGCGCCTGTTCTGCTTGCCGTTCGCCGGCGGCGGCGCGCTGTTCTTCCGCGACTGGATGGCCGAGCTGGGGCCGGGCGTCGACCTGTGCCCGGTGCAGCCGCCGGGCCGCGGCAGCCGCCTGGGCGAGCCGCCGTTCACCTGCCTGCCCGACCTGGCGCGCGCCGCGGTGACCGGGCTGGCGCCGCTGCTCGACCGGCCGTTCGTCCTGTTCGGCCATTCCATGGGCGCGGCCGTCGCCTACGAGGTCGCCCGCCAGCTGGCCGCGGCCGGCCTGCCGGTGCCGCTGCTGGTCGCGGCCTCGGCGCGCATCCCGGCGCACGCGCCGACGCGGCGGCCGATCCACGCCCTGCCCGAGGCCGAGTTCCTGGACCACATCCGCTCGCTCAACGGCACCCCGCCCGAGGTGCTGGACTGCCCGGAGCTGCTCGACCTGATCCTGCCGACGGCCCGCGCCGACTTCATGGCGAACGACACCTATCTGGCGGACGCCACGGCGCTGCCCTGCCCGATCCTGGCCCTGGGCGGCGACGCCGACCCGACGGTGAGCCCGGCCGAGCTGGACGGCTGGCGGGCCCTGACGCGCTCGTCTTTCCGAATGGAGGTACTGCCCGGCGACCACTTCTATCTGGTCGAGCGGCGGCGCGAGACGGTCCGGCTGATCCTGGACGAGGCCGCGGCACAGCGGCCGGATCTCGCCGTCGCCGCGACCCCGGCGGCCCCGGCGGCCCCGGCGGCCCCGGCGGCCCCGGCGGCCCCGGCGGCCCCGGCGGC
>CAZGMC010000140.1:3596-6276 GCA_964526565.1 uncultured Mycobacteriaceae bacterium | reverse complement strand
CCGCACCATAGCCGCACCACAGCCGCACCATGGCTGCATGGCGGCGGCGATCCTGCGTCAAGAGGGCCGGGCCCGACCGGCGCCCAGGGTCAAGCGCCATCCGGTTCGCCGAACCCCAAAGCGATTGCCCTGTTCCCACCGCATGCGCCCTTTGCCGCAGCGGCCGGGATGCGCTACGTCAGGGCGCGCCGCCGCCACCGGCCCGGGACAGCCGCCATGACGACCGATGCCACCGACACCACCGATGCCGCCCTGCCGCTGGCCGGCGTGCGGGTGATCGACGCGGCCAGCTTCGTCGCCGCCCCCTATTGCGCCTCGATCCTCAGCGAGTTCGGCGCCGAGGTGCTGAAGATCGAGCCGCCCGGCGAGGGCGACAACATGCGCCGCTTCGGCACGCCCACCGGCGGCGCAGCCGGCACGCTGGCCTGGCTCAGCGAGGGGCGCAACCGCAAGTCCGTGACGCTGGACCTGCGCGTGCCGGACGGTGCCGCCCTGTTCAAGCGGCTGGTCGCCGGCGCCGACGTGCTGTGCGAGAACTTCCGCCCCGGCACCCTGGAGAAATGGGGCCTGGGCTGGGACGTGCTGAGCGCGATCAACCCCGGCCTGGTCATGCTGCGCGTCTCCGGCTATGGCCAGGCCGGCCCCTACCAGGACCGTCCCGGCTTCGCCCGCATCGGCCATGCGGTGGGTGGGCTGGCCTGTCTGGCCGGCATGCCCGGCGGCATCCCGGTGACGCCCGGCTCGACGACGCTGGGCGACTACGCCACCGGCCTGTACGGCGCGGTCGGCGTGCTGGTGGCGCTGCGCCACCGCGACCGCACCGGCGAGGGCCAGGTGGTCGACCTGGCGCTGTACGAATCCGTGTTCCGCCTGCTCGACGAGCTGGCCCCGGCCCATGCCGCCACCGGCGAGGTGCGCGAACGTGATGGCCTGCACAGCCGGTTCGGCTGCCCGCTCGGCCACTTCCGCACTGCCGACGGACAGTGGGTGGCGGTCGCCTGCCTGGAGGACGCGCACTTTACGCGTCTGGCCGCGGCCATGGACCGGCCCGAGCTGGCCGCGGCCGACGCCTATGGCCGCGCCGCCGACCGGATGGCGGCGCGCCAGGCGGTCGACGGCCTGGTCGCCGACTGGATCGCCGGCCTGAGCCGCGGGGAGGTCATGGCGCGGGCCGACGCCACGGCTGCCCCGGTGGCGCCGATCCAGGACGTGGCCGACCTGTTCGCCGACCGCCACCTCCGCGCCCGCGGCTTCCTGGAGGCGGTCGCGGAGCCGCTGACCGGCGAGACCCTGATCGTGCCCGGCCCGATCCCGCGCCTGAGCGAGACCCCCGGCCGCCTCCGCTCCCTCGGCCCCGCCCTCGGCGCCCACACCGACGAGGTCCTGCACGACCTGCTGGGCCTGGACGACGAGGAGCTGGCCCGACTGCGGCGCGAGGGGGTGGTGTGACCGTGATGATCCAATCCCTCAGCGCCGTTACCCTGGCCACGCATGACATGGCGCGGTCGGTGCGGTTCTACCGGGCGCTCGGCTTCGAGCTGCTGTACGGCGGCGAGGACGCCGGCTTCACCAGCTTCCGCGCCGGGGCCGGCTTCCTCAACATCACCGCCGAGGCGCCGGAACGGGCCTGGACGTGGTGGGGCCGGGCCATCTTCCATGTCGCCGACGTGGACGCCCTCCACGCCCGGGCCGTCGCCGCCGGGCTGGAGCCGCATGCGCCGCCCCGCGACGCGCCATGGGGCGAGCGCCATTTCCACCTGACCGACCCGGACGGCCACGAGATCAGCTTCGCCCGGCCGCTGCCGCGCTGACCCGACTGCGCCGACGTCACTCCTGGACGCCGGCCCTGGACGCCGGCCCTGGACGCCGGCCCTGGACGCCGGTCGCCCGCGCATTCCAATATGCAGGGACAGGCGCCGCCCGCCCCTGCCGATATCAGCAGAGCCCCAGGGAGAGCCCCAGGGAGAGCCCCAGGAGAACCACGCCATGACCGATACCGAGCTCGCCGCCAAGACCTGCACCCCCTGCCGCGGCGGCATCCCGCCGCTGAGCGAGGAGGAAGCCCTCAATTATCTTGAGGATGCCGCCGGCTGGGATCTGCTCGACAATGCCACGCGCATCGAGCGCACCTTCCGCTTCTCGAACTTCCGCCAGGCGCTGGACTTCGTCGTCAAGGTCGGCGAGCTGGCCGAAAGCGAAGGCCACCACCCGGATGTCGCGTTCGGCTGGGGCTATGCCACGATCTCGCTGCAGACCAAGAAGATCAAGGGCCTCCACGAGAACGACTTCATCATGGCGGCCAAGGTCGACGGCCAGGCCGGCGCCGGCTGACCGACCACGGCACGCCCGGCACACCGCAGGGCGCCGGCGCGCCGGCCCCGTATCGGCGCGCCGGGACATGACGGCCCCGTTACGTTTGCGCATCGTTTTTCCGGGCAGCCGGGATTACATTGGTGGCCGACATGGTCGCGACCGACGTCACAAGCCAACCGGCCGGCGGCGATCTGCCGTGCGACGGCCCCCGCGACGCGCCCCTGACGGTCGTCCTGGCGCACGGCGCCGACGCGCCGCGATGCAGCCCGCGCCCGGCCGCGGCCAACCGGGCCGCATCCGACCGCACCGAGGCCGACCGCACCGAGGCCGACCGCACCGAGGCCGACCGCACCGAGGCCGACCGCAC
>CAZGMC010000140.1:0-3496 GCA_964526565.1 uncultured Mycobacteriaceae bacterium | reverse complement strand
GGCCGACCGCACCGAGGCCGACCGCACCGAGGCCGACCGCACCGAGGCCGACCGCGCCGAGGCGCCGGGCGCCGTCGCCGTCTGCCCGGCCGGCCGGCCGGTGCCGGCATGACCGCCCTCGCCCCCCAGGTGCGCCGCGCCCGCCCCGCCGACGCGGCGGGGATCGCGCGGATCAACATCGCCGCCTGGCGCGACACCTATGCCGGCGTGCTGCCGGCGCCGTACCTGGTCGGCATGTCAGAGGCGACCGGCACCAACCGCTGGCGCATCCGCCTGTCCTACTACACGCACCAGTCAGCCACCTTCGTCGCCGAGCTGCCGCGGGTCGGCGTCATCGGCTATGGCAGCTGCGGCGCCAGCCGCAACACCCTGCCTACGGGCGTCGACGGCGAATTCTACGAACTCTACATCGAGCCGCCCGCCCAGGGCACCCAGGCGGGCCGGCGGCTGATGGCCGGCATGGCCGACCACCTGCTCAAGCGGCGCATGAATTCGGCCTGCGTCTGGGTGCTGCGCGACAACCCGACGCGCTGGTTCTATCAGCACCTGGGCGGCCGCCTGTCGGCCGAGGCGACCATCCGCTTCGCCGGCGTGCCGCTGGTCCAGGTGGCCTATGCCTGGCCCGACCTGGCCTCGCTCGACCGGCTGGCCCGCTCGGTCGGCGACCGCGCCTGAGCCGGGGCGACCGCATGAACCGGCCGGGGGATGGCCCCGGCCGCTCATGTCCGCCCGGCCGGCAGGGTTGACCGCTCGCGGGTGGTGTGGAAGCGCAGGCCGGGCCATTCCTCGGTCGTCCGGTTCAGCTCCCACATGTTGCGGGCCAGGAACACCGGGGCGGCGTCGCGGTCCTCGGCCAGGGCGCTGCGGTTGCTCTCGGTGAAGCGCTTGAGCAGCGCCGCGTCGTCGCTCGTCACCCAGCGCGCCGTCTCGTAGGGGGCGCTCTCGAAGCCGACCGGCACCTTGTATTCGGCGGCGATGCGCCCGCTCAGCACGTCGAGCTGCAGCTGCCCGACCACGCCGACGATCCACTGGCCGCCGAGCAGCGGCCGGAACACCTGGGTCACGCCCTCCTCGGCCAGGTCCTCCAGGGCGCGCCGCAACTGCTTGGCGCGCATGGGATCGTCGGTGCGCACCCGGCGCAGGATCTCCGGCGCGAAGTTGGGAATGCCGGTGAAGTGCAGGTCCTCGCCCTCGGTCAGGGTGTCGCCGACGCGCAGCGTGCCGTGGTTGGGGATGCCGATGATGTCGCCGGGCAGGGCCTCGTCGGCCAGCTCGCGCTCATGGGCGAAGAAGAAGATCGGATTGTGCACCGGCACCGGCCGGCCGGTGCCGGCGTGGCGCAGCTTCATGCCGCGGCGCAGCCGCCCGGAGCACAGCCGGAAGAAGGCGATCCGGTCGCGGTGGTTGGGGTCCATGTTGGCCTGGACCTTGAATACGAAACCGGTGACGCGGTCTTCCTCCGGACCGACGGTGCGCGGCTCGGCCGGCTGCGGCCGCGGCGGCGGGGCGATCGTGGCCAGCGCGTGCAGCACCTCGGCGACGCCTTGGCCCTTGAGCGCGCTGCCGAAGAACACCGGCGTGGTGTGGCCCTCGTGGAACGCCGTCAGATTGAATTCCGGATAGGCCGAGGCGGCCAGCGCCGCGCCGTCGCGGAACGGCGCCAGGATGCGGCCTGGCACGCGCCGGTCCAGTGCCGGGTCGTCAAGGCCACTGGTCTCGATGACGGCGTGCTCCGCCCCATCGCCGGCGCCGCCGGCCGGCAGGAAGCGCCGGGCGCCCAGGTCGTAGCAGCCTTTGAAATCGACGCCCATGCCGACCGGCCAGGTGACCGGGCACGGGTCAAGCGCCAGGGTGCTCTCGATCTCGTCGAGCAGCTCGAACGGGTCGCGGCCCTCGCGGTCGACCTTGTTGATGAAGGTGATGATCGGGATGTCGCGCAGCCGGCACACCTCGAACAGCTTGCGCGTCTGGCTCTCGATGCCCTTGGCGGCGTCGATCACCATGATCGCGGAGTCCACGGCGGTCAGCGTGCGGTAGGTGTCCTCGCTGAAGTCCTCGTGGCCCGGCGTATCGAGCAGGTTGAAGGTCAGCCCGTCATGGGCGAAGGTCATCACCGAGCTGGAGATGGAGATGCCGCGGGCGCGCTCGATCTCCATCCAGTCCGACTGGGTGCGCCGCCGCTCACCGCGCGCCTTGACGTGCCCGGCCAGCCGGATCGCCCCGCCGAACAGCAGCAGCTTCTCGGTCAGCGTGGTCTTGCCGGCATCCGGGTGGGAGATGATGGCGAAGGTCCGGCGCTGGGCGGCGGCCGGTGCGGGCGCGGCGGCGCAGGCCACCGGCGGCGCGGTCGTCTGCAGATCTGTCACGGCGGCTGTCTCACGTGGTTGCGCGCCCGGCGCGGGGCCGGCGCGGCGGGTGCTGATCGGGCTTCTCGGCAGGCTTCTGGGGTGGGCCGGCGGCGCACATCGGAATTGCCTAACGATCTGCCCCCGAGGCGCAGCGGATGCAAGTCGCGATGGTGGGATCGGTGGCCAGCCGCTTCGGCGCGATCGCCTCGCCGCAGGTCACGCACCAGCCGAACTCGCCCTCGTCGATCCGCCGGATCGTCGCCTCGATGCGCCGCGCCTCGTCCTGGCGGTTGCGCTCGGCGGCCATCGCCATGGACTGCATCTGCATCGCATCGATCCGCGACACCCGCCCCACCGCCGCCTGATCGAGCGCCACCGGCCGGCGGGTGTCGGCCGTGCCCGCGCTGGCGTCGCGCACGGCCGCCAGCCGCTCGATCAGCCGCTCCCGGATCGCGTCCGGACCGGACGATGGGTCCGTCATGCCTGCCTCCTGGCCTGCCTCCTGGCCTGCCTCCTGGCCTGCCTCCTGGTACGGGACATGCGGTACCGTTGCAAGCGGCTGGGCCGGTGCCACGGACCAATGTGACCATGGCGGGCCTTTGGCGAAAGGGGACAACCAGCCGGGAAAGCCGCGGGTCGGGCTGATGTATTCGCGGCGGGCTGAGCGGCGGGCTGAATGGTGTTGATCCCTGGTCGCCGTCCCACGCCGTGGGTCCACCGCGTCGGCGCTGATGGGATGTTCCCGTAGGGCAGGTATCGCGCGCCGCATCCAGGTCACCGCGGGCCCGCAGCACATCGCCGAACCGGCCGGCAGGGCCACGCCTAGCGGGCAACCACCCCGCTCTCCACCGCCTCCAGCTCGAACGCGGCCTTCATCAGGGCCTGGGTGTAGGGTTGCTGCGGGGCGGTGAAGATGCGCTCGCGGGGGCCCTGCTCGACGACGCGGCCCTCCTTCATGACGATGACGTCGTCGGCCAGGGCACGGACCACCTTCAGGTCATGGCTGATGAACATGTAGGCCAGCCGGTGCTGGCGCTGCAGGTCGCGCAGCAGGTCGACGATCTGGGCCTGGACCGACATGTCGAGCGCCGAGGTCGGCTCGTCCAGCACGACGAAGCGGGGCTTCAGCACCATGGCGCGGGCGATGG
>CAZGMC010000139.1:0-6305 GCA_964526565.1 uncultured Mycobacteriaceae bacterium | reverse complement strand
CCAGTATGGAGATGTCGAACGTGCCGCCGCCCAGGTCGTACACGGCGATGGTGCCGCTGCCCTTCTTCTCCAGCCCGTAGGCGAGCGAGGCGGCAGTCGGCTCGTTGATGATGCGCAGCACCTCCAGCCCGGCAATGCGGCCGGCGTCCTTGGTCGCCTGGCGCTGGCTGTCGTTGAAGTAGGCCGGCACGGTGATCACGGCCTGCGTCACCGTCTCGCCAAGATAGGTCTCGGCGGTCTCCTTCATCTTCTGCAGGATGAAGGCGCTGATCTGCGACGGCGCGTACCTGTCATCCCGCGACTTGACCCAGGCGTCGCCGTTGTCGGCGCGAATGATCTCATACGGGACCAGTTCCATGTCCCGCCGGGTCATCGGGTCGTCGAACCGCCGGCCGATCAGGCGCTTGATGGCGAAGATCGTGTTCTCGGGGTTGGTCACCGCCTGGCGCTTGGCCGGCTGCCCGACGAGGCGCTCGCCGGAGTCGGTGAACGCGACAATCGACGGCGTCGTCCGCGCCCCCTCGACATTCTCGATGACCTTGGCCTGCTTCCCGTCCATGACGGCGACGCAGGAATTGGTCGTACCCAGGTCGATACCGATTACCTTGCCCATCGGAATCCTCTTTCCAGTTTCGGCGGACTCGGAGCGGCCCTCACGCGAGGCACCGCTGCGGCCCCCGCTCTCCTCTATCTGATGGGCGCTGCCCGCTGCCATAAGCGGCACGGGCGCGCCTTAACCTGCGGGTCATATAGGTGTATCGCAGAGTGGCTGCAACCGCCGGGTCCGGCGGATCCGACCCACTTTCACCCCAGGTCAGGAACCCTTTCGGGCCCCTCGCGATCGCCCGCCCGCTCCGGTTAAAGTGGGGAAGGTCGAGGTCCGCAGCAATGGCAGACAAGGGAGCGCAGGCAATGAGAATCGGCGTGGTCGGGTGCGCCGGGCGCATGGGCACGACAGTGCTGCGCCAGGTGCTGGCGAGCGGCGACCTGACACTGGCCGGCGCGGTGGAACGGCCCGGCGCGGCGGCGGTCGGCAGCGACATCGGCCCGCTGGTCGGCGGCGGCCCGATCGGCATCACCATTGGCGACGACGCCGCACCGCTGTTCGCCGAGGCGGATGCCGTGATCGACTTCACCACGCCCGACGCCACGACGGCGTTCGCCGCCCTGGCGGCACAGGGCAAGACGGTGCACGTCGTCGGCACCACCGGCCTGACGGCGGCGCATCAGGAGGCGCTGGCCAAGGCGGCGCGGCATACTGCGATCGTGCGGGCGCCCAATATGAGCCTGGGAGTCAACCTGCTGCTGGCGCTGGTGGAGCGGGTCGCGGCGGCGCTGGACGAGGGCTTCGACATCGAGGTCGTCGAGATGCACCACCGCCACAAGGTCGACGCCCCGTCGGGCACGGCCCTGGCGCTGGGCCGTGCCGCGGCGGCCGGACGCGGCATCGGCCTCGACGCCCACGCCGTGCTGAGCCGCGCGGGCCAAACGGGTGAGCGCCGCCGCGGCGACATCGGCTTCGCCACCCTGCGCGGCGGCGACGTGGTCGGCGAGCACACGGTGATTTTCGCCGGCCCGGCCGAGCGCATCGAGCTGACCCACCGGGCAGCCAGCCGCGACATCTTTGCCCGCGGTGCCCTGCAGGCCGCCCGCTGGGCGCACGGCCGGGCGCCCGGGCTGTACGGCATGACGGATGTGCTGGGACTGTAGGACCGCGCGGGCCGCCTCCGGCGGGACGGCGGGTGCCGCCGGAGAAAACGGCCCTGCGGCAATCAGTACCTTGCGTCAGAGTTGAACAGCCACTCGGTCAGGTTGTCGACGTCGAGCTTGGCCCAGTGGTACAGGAACTCCAGCGCCTCGCGGCGGGCCACCAGCCCGGCCAACCGGCCGTTCTTGATCACCGGCATGTGGCGGATGCCCTGTTCGGCCATGCGCTTGAGCACGTCCTCCAGCATGTCGTCCATGGTGCAGGAGGACACCTCCTTGCTCATGATATGGCAGACCTCGAGCCCCGGCGCCTTCTCCTCGAGCCGGCCGAGCGTCCACGTGATGTCGCCCAGCGAGACGATGCCGACGACCTTGTCGCCCTCCTCGCAGACCACGGCGGCCGAATAGCGCTTGTCGCCTATGGTCTCGCCGAACTTGCGCGACACCTCGGCGACCGTGTCCTGAGGGCTGACCGTGAACACCGGCCCGCGATGCTTCTCCACGAAATTCTCGACCTTCATGGACGTCTCCCGGATTTGAATGGTTGGTTCGGTCCGGCACGCCGGTGACGCCGCCGCAACGCCGCAGGGCGCGGTCATCACCGCGACCGGCGCCGGCGGGCCGAACAGGAAAATTTTAAGGTGACCACCGGCCCATGTCACCAGCGCCGTGGCCTTAGTCGGAAGGAACGCAGGCGTATCGGTCACAAAGTATGCACGCCGACCGGCCGCAAGGGGCGACCCAGGCTTCTGGCGCTACTGCAGCGACGACAGCCGGCTCGACAGGCCTGCCCCTGACGCCGAGGCGCCGGCGGGGCGATCCACGGTCCCGGCGCGCTCGGCGGTCACGGCCCGCTCGGCGGTCACGGTCGGCTCGGGCTCGCGGGGATAGACGAAGCCGTAGATGGCGAACTCGGTCGTGCCCATCTGCCGGGTCGGGCCATGCCAGACGCGCACGCGCGACCAGTCGTTGGCCTGCGACACGTCGACGATCGGCACGTCGCGCCACAGATAGGGGCCGCCGAAGCTGTGCGTGACCAGGATGGTGCGGTCGTCGACGATGCCGGTCACCGCCGAGACGTGGCCCAGCCCCATGCCGCCGCGGCGGCCGCGCTGGAACACCATGACCGAGCCGATCATCGGCTCCTGGCCGCGCGGATAAAGCCCGGCGGCGTTGTCCCACCACGCCCAGGCGTTGCCGCTGACGCTGATCCCGGTCAGGCTGCGCGCATAGCGGACGCAGTATTGCGCCTCGGCCGGCGCCGCGACGGCGAAGAGGACAACGACGGCCGCCATCAGCGGCAGCATGTTTTTCGTGAACCATCTCACTGGCTTTTCCCCTTTCGAGCGACGAACCTCCGCCAATAGCGGACCATGACGGCGCCCCCTGGACAACCCGGGACCGGGACAGCAGCAAGATTTTTGATATGAATCAAGATCTAGTAACTTAAACTTCATGTGACGCCTTTAACGTGACATTAACACATCCTTCCGCACTGCCACTTGCAACAAAAAGCGGTCAAGTCGCCCGGCCGGCGGCCGAATCGGTGGCGCTGCACTGCGGCGTGACGCGATCCGTGATCTTTCCGTGACCGGCCGTGTCATCGTGCCCCCGTGTCCCCCCGTCCCCCGTGCCCCCGTGTCCCCCCGTCATCGTGTCGCCGTGTCGCCGTGTCCCCCGGTGTGGCCGGTCCTCGCACCGGCTCGACGCACGCTGCACAGGCGGCGCATCGCCGTGCTAGGGTGCCGGGGACCAAGCCTCCAAGCCCGGATTACCGTTGCCGTGCCCGACAGCGCCAGCCCCGCCGCCAGCCCCGCCGCCCCGGCCGCCAGACCGGGCGCCAGACCGGCCGCCAGACCGGCCGCCAGACCGGCCGCCAGACCGGCCGCCAGACCGGGCGACGAGGCCGCCTCGCCGATGATGGCGCAGTACCTGGAGGCCAAGGCCGCCCACCCGGACTGCCTGCTGTTCTTCCGCATGGGCGACTTCTACGAGCTGTTCTTCGACGACGCGGTGACGGCGGCAGAGGCGCTGGACATCACCCTGACCCGCCGCGGCCGTCACGACGGCGGCGACATCCCGATGGCCGGCGTCCCCGTTCATGCCCACGAGAGCTATCTGAACCGGCTGATCCGCCAGGGTTTCCGGGTGGCGATCTGCGAGCAGATGGAGGACCCGGCGGCGGCGCGGAAGCGCGGCACCAAGGGTCCGGTCCGGCGCGAGGTGGTGCGCATCGCCACGCCCGGCACGGTCACCGAGGACACCCTGCTGGAGGCCCGCGCCAACAACCACCTGACCGCCCTGGCCGAGGCCGGCGGGGCGCTGGGGCTGGCCTGCGTCGACATTTCCACCGGCGCGCTGACGCTGGAGCCGATGGCGTGCGAGCGGCTGCCGGCGGCGCTGGCGCGGCTGGCCCCGGCCGAGCTGCTCGTCTCCGACCGCCTGACCCGGCGGCCCGAGCTGTTCGAGCTGTTCGGCGAGTGGCGCGACCGGCTGACGGTGCAGCCGGCCAGCCGTTTCGACAGTGAGAACGCGCGGCGCCGCCTGCTCGACCTGTTCGGCGTTGCCACCCTGGACGCGTTCGGCGCCTTCGACCGGGCCGAGATCGCCGCGGCCGGCGCCCTGCTCGACTACATCGGCCTGACCCAGAAGGGCCGGCTGCCGCGGCTGTCACCGCCGCGGCGGCTGGCCGCCGGATCGGCCATGGAGATCGACGCCGCCACCCGCCGCAACCTGGAGCTGACCCTGACCCTGTCGGGCGAGCGCCAGGGCAGCCTGCTCGCCACCCTCGACCGCACCGTCAGCGGCCCCGGCGCCCGGCTGCTGGCCGCGCACCTGGGCGCGCCGCTGACCGACGCCGCGGCGATCGACCGGCGGCTGGACGCGGTGCAGGTGTTCGCCGGCGACGAGGCGCTGCGCGGCGAGGCGCGGGCCCTGCTGCGCCAGTGCCCGGACGTGGAGCGGGCGCTCGGCCGACTGACGCTGGGGCGCGGCGGCCCGCGCGACCTGGCCGCGGTGCGCGACGGGCTGGCGCGGGCGGCGGAGCTGCGCGCGCTGCTCGGCCGGCCGCGGCTGGAGCCGGTGCCGCCGCTGGTCGCCGAGGCCATGGCCGGCCTGGGCGAGCATTCGGTGCTGACCGACCGCCTGGGCCGGGCGCTGGCCGCCGACCTGCCGCTGCTGGCCCGCGACGGCGGCTTCATCGCCGCCGACTACCACGCCGCCCTGGACGAGCAACGCACCCTGCGCGACGAATCCCGCCGCCTGATCGCCGCGCTGCAGGCCGAGTATGTGCAGGCCACCGGGATCACCGCATTGAAGGTGCGGCACAACAACGTGCTCGGCTACTATGTCGAGGTGCCCGCCGGCCACGCCGACAAGCTGGCCCGGCCGCCGCTCAACGAGACCTTCGTCCACCGTCAGACCCTGGCCAGCGCCGTGCGCTTCACCACGGTCAAGCTGGGCGAGCTGGAGCGGGACATCGCCGAGGCCGCCGACCGGGCGCTGGCGCTGGAGCTGGAGCTGTTCGACGACCTGGTCGGCGAGGTGACCGGCCGGGCCGAGCCGATCGCCGCCGCCGCGGCGGCGCTGGCGGCGCTGGATGTGGCGGCGGGCTGGGCCGAGCTGGCTGCGGGCGGCGCCTACACCCGGCCGCTGGTCGACGACAGCGCAGCGTTCGAGGTGCGCGGCGGCCGCCACCCGGTGGTCGAGCGGCCCATGGCCGCCGGCTCCTTCGTGCCCAACGACTGCGACCTGGCGCCGGAGCGGCGGCTGTGGCTGCTGACCGGGCCGAACATGGCCGGCAAGTCGACCTTCCTGCGCCAGAACGCGCTGATCGCCCTGATCGCCCAGGCCGGCGGCTTCGTCCCGGCCGACCATGCCCGCATCGGCGTGGTCGACCGCCTGTTCAGCCGGGTCGGCGCCGCCGACGACCTGGCCCGCGGCCGCTCCACCTTCATGGTCGAGATGGTCGAGACGGCGGCCATCCTGAACCAGGCGACGGAACGCTCGCTGGTCATCCTCGACGAGATCGGCCGCGGCACCGCCACCTTCGACGGCCTGTCGATCGCCTGGGCGTGCGTCGAGCACCTGCACGAGGTGCGCCGCTGCCGCGCCCTGTTCGCCACGCACTACCACGAGCTGACCAGCCTGGCCGCCAGGCTGCCGGCGCTGGCCTGCCACACCATGCGCGTCAAGGAATGGCAGGGCGACATCGTGTTCCTGCACGAGGTGGCGCCGGGGGCGGCCGACCGCTCCTACGGCATCCACGTCGCCCGCCTGGCCGGCCTGCCCGAGGCGGTGATCGCCCGCGCCGAGCAGGTGCTGGAGGCCCTGGAGCAGGGCGAACAGGGCCGCAACGTCGCCCGCCTGGCCGACGACCTGCCCCTGTTCAGCGCCGCCGTGGTGCGCAAGGCCGCCCCCGCCCCGCCGCCGGAGCCGCAGCCCTCGGCCGTGGCAGCCGCCCTGGCCGCGATCAACCCGGACGACCTGACGCCAAGGCAGGCGCTGGAGGCGCTCTATGATTTGAGGAAGAAGCTGTCCTCGAATGACCGCAGGCTGGGCTGAGCCCTGCGAAGCCCAGCTTTTCGCAGCCAGAACCG
>CAZGMC010000138.1:3827-6447 GCA_964526565.1 uncultured Mycobacteriaceae bacterium | reverse complement strand
TGCCTTGAGGAATTGCATGCTTCAATTAGGCCGCGGCATTGCTGCCGCGGATGGCGCTTTTGGCAGTTTCGCCGAGTTCGCAGGGTGTTGCAAGGTGGTTTGCGAGAGGTGCGGGCGGATTGGACCCTGCAACCGGGCCTGGGCCGGGGAGGCGCCGGGCAGCCGGGGTCAAGTGTCTGATTCACAATGTCCAAGAACCCTGCGAGCGGTCCCTGGGTTTTTCGCCGTACCGGAGCGCTCGCACACCAAGCGGCAGCGGGCAGTCTACACGATCACCGGGGTTCGCTCAACCGTGGCGAAGGCCTTGCCCAGGCTGGTCACGCGCGGGGCCACGGCGTCGGCTGGGCCGACGTCGATGATGAGGACGTGGTCGTGGCCGCGGCGGATCACCTCCTCCACGCCGATGCGCAGCTCGGCCAGGCGGCGGCGATCCAGCCGGCACTGGAACACCGACAGCTGCAGCCACTCGCCATAGCCGTGCATCAGCTTGAACAGCCGGCGCCAGCGCTTCTGGTCGGACACGTCGTAGGCGACGATGTACAGGCGGTCGTCGGTCATGGCAGGTCCCTGTGGCGCTGTTCGCCTCGCCCGTCAGCGCGGCGTGACGTGGGGGAAGACCGGGATCTCCCCGGCCAGGTGGCGGCCCAGCAGGCGGGCCTGGACCTCCAGCAGGCGGCGATAGCTGACCGTGTAGCCGAACAGCGGGTGGGCGATTTCCTGGCCCAGGCGGCGCTCGAAGGCGGCGATCAGGGCCTTGCGGCCGGCCGGGGTCAGGGCCGCGGCGCCGGCGGCGTGCACGAAGTCCTTCGGCTGCACCTCGCCATTGTTGATCGCCGTCAGCACCGCGGAGTCGGCGATCAGCGGCCGGAACGGTTCCATCATGTCCAGGGCCAGTGCCGGCCGGCCATAGCGCGGCTGGTGATAGAAGCCACGATAGGGATCGAATCCGACCGCCTGCAGCGTCACCGTGAAGGTGCGCACCAGCAGGGCATAGGCGAACGACAGCAGGGCGTTGACGGGGTCGGCCGGCGGCCGGCGGTTGCGCCGGGCGAAGTCGAACGCGAAGCCGGCCGCCGCGTGTCCCGCCCCGTGTCCCGGCCCGTGTCCCGGCCCGTGTCCCGGCCCGGCGCCGGGCCCACCGCCGGGCCCGGCGCCACCGGCCCCGGCGCCACCGGCGCCAGCGGCGGCGGTCCCGCCCTTCAGCAGCGACCCGAACCGCTGGAAATAGGTGGCGGCGGCCGCCCCCTCTACGCCCAGCAGCTCGGCCAGGCCGGAGACGCTGTGGGCGTGGCTCTCGTGGCGTTTCAGGGCGGCGACGGCGTCGGCGGCGGCCGCGTCGTCGCCGCGGTGGCGGCGCAGCAGGGTGCGGGCATTGCGGATCTTGGCGGCAACCAGGTCGCGGGCGAAGCGCAGGCAGAACGCGTCGTCGAAGCTGGCGCGGTACTGGGCGGTGCGCAGCTCGACGTTCTTGTGGCCGGTGCCGACGGTGTGGCCCAGGAACCAGCCGCCGTGGCTGTGCCAGGTGACCGGGATGTTGCGGCGCAGCAGCTCGTGCAGGCACGGTGTGGTGATGGCGACGGCGCCGAACACGGCGACCTGCGAGGTGTCGGCCAGGCGCGCCTTGACGGGCGGCTGGTCCTCCAGCGTGATCTCCAGGGTGTCGCCCTTCTTGCCGATCTTGCCGTAGCCGGCCTGGACGTAGACCGGCAGGGCGGGGTCGTCGCGCGCCGCCAGCGGCCGCGGCGCGATGTCGCCGCGGGTCAGCGCCACCACCTCGTCGGGCAGGCAGATGCCGACCAGCGAGCAGCGCGGGCACTTGCGGGTGTCGGTCGTCGGCGGCGGCGGGCGGCCGGCGGCGACCGCCAGGCGCAGCCCGTGGGCGGCGGCGGCGGCGCGGGCGCGCAGGTCCTCGTCGAAGACGATGCGCACGCGCTCGCGGCTTTCGCGGTAGTAGAGGACGCCCTCGCTGCAGGCATAGCCGTGCTCGGCCAGGAGCAGGCCCTGCAGGCAGAGCTGGATGCGTTCGGGATCATAGGCGCCGGCGGCGATGTGGGGGCGCTTGCCGCGCTTGTAGTCGACCGGGATGACGGCCGGGCCGGCGGCGCGCCCGGCGGTGCCGGTGCCTTCGCCGCTGTTTCCGGCTCCGGCTCCGGCCCCGGCTCCGGCTCCGGCTCCGGCTCCGGGGGCCCCGGCTCCGGCTCCGGGGGCCCCGGCTCCGTCGTCATGGGTGGGATCGGGAGCGGCGGCGTCATCGGAGAGGATCAGGTCCAGTTTGGCGATGATGCCCAGGCGCTGCGACGACAGGGTGACCGAGCGGACATGCAGCCGCTCGTCGGCGCCCAGCGCATCGGCGGGCGGCAGGGGGTCGGGCCGGTCGGTGTCGACATTGCGGTGGGTGTGGCGGCCCTCCACGGTGTCGGCGTTGTCGGCCCACTCGCCCTGGACCCATTCCAGATAGGCCAGGCGCGGACAGTATTCGTACTCGTTGATCATGCGCGCCGGCATCAGCGGAACGTCTTCGGCCAGGGGCGGCGCCGGCAGCGGCAGTTCGGGTTCGGCGAGGTCAAGCATGATCGGCCTGCCATGAGCTGTTGACTGACACGGGGGGACATGCACGGAC
>CAZGMC010000138.1:0-3727 GCA_964526565.1 uncultured Mycobacteriaceae bacterium | reverse complement strand
GTCCGGTGGTGTCCGGTAGTGTCCGGTGCCCTGCCGGGCGGGCAGCACCCGAGGATACCCGAGGCCTGGTTAACGGCCGGTTTCTATCCTGCGTGGCCCGGTCAGCCCGAAAATGCTATTATAGATATCTATAGGTTTTCAATCCGCGGCCTTGAAGAGGCCAAGGCCGTAATGGCAGCCGAAGCCGAGGGCCAGTGGGCCGTGAATCGGCTCCGAAAACGTCAGCCGCCAGAAGCTGCCGAGCGTATCCGGCTGGGTCAGGCCGCGTCGGCTGCGGAAACGGTGGAAGTGGATTGGCCGGCGGTCACGGCCCTTGATGCAAAGCATTGTGATACGTTGCGGTTCTTCTATTGGCCTGGGCAGGCCGCGGCGCTCACATTCGCGAATGATTTGATGAGGCGCCTGAAAAACCGGCTTGGCAAACCAGGGGTGCAGGTACGGCGTAGCCGATTGCCAGACACGCGACGGCCTGAGCAGGTCGGATGGATTGAAGCCACCCGTGCGATCCGTGAACATGGTCAATGGACCGATTGCCTCCAAGGCGAGCCGCCATTCCACGCTGCGGTCCACGCTGCGGTCCACGGCGGGATTGCCGTCTTCCTCTTCCTCCATGGTGGCGAAACGGGCTGCCTCCCGCTCGATCCTGAGACGGACCAGCCGGTCCAGCGCGGCCACGGTGGTGTTGTCCAGACCGCCGGCGGCATACACGATCAGGTGGTCGATGAAACCGTCGCCGTCGGCATCCTCTGGCAGGAAAAAGGCATGGTCGTGGGTCGGGTCGCGCAACGGCTTGAGGTCGGGACCGCGGCCGGACAGCAGCATCGGAATGTTGTCCCGCCCTGCGATGCGACCCGCCTGAGCCATTAGTGCCCGGCGCGCCAGTTCCCCAATCCGCACTGAATCCTCGATGCGCGGCAGGGGCTTGCCGGCGAGGACGAACCGGGCCGTGGTCGGGGCATCGGTGCGCGGGCGCCAGCCCGCGCGGCGGGGGGCGGTGTGGTTCAGCGCCGGACGGAAATACAGCATGGGTTTGGCTGCCGGTGGGCGGTTCCAGCCGGCGGCCTGATAGTCGCCGGTGTCGAGCGTCAGGGCATCGAGCAGGCGCTCCGGCAGGGTGGCGGCGACCAGGCGCGCCTCCTTGCCCTTGCGCAAGGCCTTGTTGTCGGCCACCAGCGCCGTGCGGCGCCGGGCATAATCGGCCGGGGCCAGGGGAACCAGCAGCGACACGGGCGTGACGTCCGTGCGGGTCGGCGGCATTTCCTCGTCCGCCCCTTCGGCACTCGCAGCGTCATCGGCGTCGTGCGGACGGCAGTTGAGGCGATCCTCGTCCACATCGTCGATGCGCTCGGCGCAGGCCCAGCTTTCCGCCCGGCCCAGATAGCCCAGGCGCGCCAACAGGTGGTCGAGCAGCGCCGCCTGGTCGTCGGGCAGGACCAGGCCGGGCCAGGCGATGATCAGCGGATCATCGGCATCGACGCGGCAGAAGGCATCGAACACCAGCACCTTGGTTTCCCTGGCGCCCTCCCGCGTCGGCATGTAATGGCGGCTGTGGGCATGTACGGCGTTCGGCAGGCCGTAGAGCGGCGGGCGTTCGGCCAATGCATCGATCAGGCCGGCCAGTACCGGCTCGGGAAAGCGCTCGCGATCGGCCTTGCGGTGCCAGGCAGCGACCAGCGCGCGCAGCAGCCGCCACGGTTCGGGCGGCCAGGCGACATCGGCCTCGTTGACGTGCCGGCCCCACGGGGTGGCGTGGTAGCGCCCGGCCGGAAAGCGGACGGCGACGGCGACCATGGCAATCAGTCCCCGTCCTCTTCGGTGGAGGCGCCGGCCTTGCCTTTGGCACTGACCTTCTTGGGTTCGAACCGGACGACCGTCACCGGCGGGTCGGCAAGACGGCCTTCCGCGCGGACGGCGGCGATCAGCCCGGGCAGCGCATCAGCCAGGGCACCGACGTCCGGCACGGAGAAGCCGTTCGGCCGGGTGACCGACAGGCCGTTGCCGGCCTCCAGGTCGCAGGCGGTGCGCAGGCGCAGGCCGACCTCCAGGAAGCGGCGAATCTTGAACAGGGCAAGGCCGATCAGCAGGCGCTCGACCGCTTGGCCCAACCCGAAGCCGCGAACCTGTGCCAAGTCCAGGTTGAAGTAGGCAACAATCCGTTCGGCCGTGTATTCGTCGCGGGCAAAGGGTACGTTGCCGAAGCCCTGCCCGGTGTCGCCGCTCGGATTGACAATGTCGTTCTTGACGCCGCCGCTGGCGGCGACGCGCACGTTCTCGGCCTCAATGAATGCCGACAGGATGCGCGGCATGCGCAGGCGCCCGCCGGCCAGTTCCTTCTTGGCAAGAAAGACCCCGTGGACCAGGGCATTGCTGTCCAGGCGCAACAGGGTCGCGGCGAGCTTACGGATGTCGACCCGCCCCTCCTCCATGCCGGCCAGCTCGCTCTTGAGCGTCTGGAGAACGCGCTCGTCCTTGCTTTCCAGGATATAGGGCGAGTTGAGGCGATGCGCCTCCAGCACGGAGTTGGTCAGCGGCGCGCCGGCCTTGTCCACGACCTTCACCACCGGCAGGCCGTGCAAGGGCGCCACCCAATCGTCGGCCACATCGTCCCAGCACACCGCCTCCAGCCGGTTGGCCATGCTCTGCGCGGACTCCAGCAACAGCATTTGGATCCGGCCGCTCGATCCGCTCGACGGGCGCTCGTAATGCGCCGGACCCAGGTTGGGGAAGCCCGTCGGCTGGAAACGGGTGCCCTGAATGGGCTGCAACTCGGCCTGCATCAGCAGGCGGGGGGCATTGGCTAGGGCATCAAAGTCCACGGTCATGGCAGCGATTCCGTTTCCTCTTTGGGCGCGAAAGCCGTGGGGAAGGCGCGGGCCAGCGCATGGCGCGGCGGATCGGCCCACGGGTGCCGGCGCCGGTCCAATTCCGACGCGTTGGGATCGGCGGCGAGCGGCACGAGCAGCGCAGCGGCCAGACGAGGGCCGTCCAGCCCCGGCGCGGCCAGCGTGTCGAAGTCGCGCGGCAGGCCGGAGGCGCGGGTGCGGGCGAGGCCGATCCCCACGGCTTCGTCCACCCGGCCCGCTGCCAGGAGCCTGACGAGCTGCGGCGGCACCGGCAGGCCGACACCTTCGGCCAGCAGCCCAAGGCGGCGCACTTCTGCATCCGGCATGAAGATTGCTTTCAAGACGGCATAGGCGGCCGGCAGGGGCGCCGCGATCTCCCGGCGGCGCGGCAGGAACCGCAGCGGCCTGACCCAGGCCAGGCCACCGAGCAGCCCGGCGATGCGGCGGTCGTCGATCTCATGGTTGAGGAAGGCGGCAATGGCCGGCAAATCGGCACCGACACGGCCGCCCAGCGGCTTGTCACGCGCCGGGCGCTCGGCCCCTTCGGCACTGGAGTGCCCGTCATCGCTGCGCTGCTGCGTCGCCGCGATCAGCCGGCGCTGCAGCACGGTCACCAGATTGTCGACCAGACCGCCGCCGCCCCACACCGCCAGCGGCGCCGGCTCGATCCAGGTGTCCGCGCCGATCCGCTTGTCGGCACCCAGCGGCGCCAGATGGTAGCGCATCGGCGTGTCGCCGGCACCCAGCCAGGCCAGCGCCGCCGCAAGGCGGAACTCGTCGCTGCCGTCATTGGCCTGCCGCGCCCACTCCGAATCCAAAAGCTGCAGCGGCGGCACGCCGCGCGGATTGTCGCCGCTGCGCCGCGCGCCGGGCGCGTGGGCGAG
>CAZGMC010000137.1:0-6627 GCA_964526565.1 uncultured Mycobacteriaceae bacterium | reverse complement strand
GCCAGCCCACCGAACTGGCCGTCCAGATGGCGGAGGAGAACGGCTACGGGCCGATGCTCGGCGTCATGTGCGAGCACCCGGAGCGGGCCGACGTCATCCTGGCCCTGGCGGCACGGGAGGTCTGCCGGCGGTGCAAGTCGCCCGCCTCGTGTGCCCTGGCCACGATCATGACCCTGTGCCGTCACAAAGGCACGACCGACGCCACCTGACGGCTACCGGCACAAACTGCGCGGCCCAGGCACCGGATCCGGCCGGCCCGACCAGAATGTCGTATGCGCCGGGGCCATCATGCGCCGGGGCCATCATGCGCCGGGGCCCGAATGCCGGCCCCTTTCTCCCGAGCCCGCCCTGGTTTAGGTCTTGCCGCACGACCCGGCGCCGGCGCGGCACCGGCGCGCACGGGGACGGCACGGGATGGCGAACACGGCGACGGACCGGGCGGCGAACGAGGCGCGCGAGATCGGCAGAGCGGACTATTCCCGCGTCCGTCTGGCCGCATGGTGTCTGTATGACTGGGGCAACTCGGCGTTCCCGGCAATCGTCCTGAGCTTCATCTTCGCACCCTATTTCAGCCAGGCGGTGGCGCCGGACCAGACCACCGGGTCGGCATTGTGGGGCTATGCCATGACCGGGGCGGCGCTGGCGATCGCGCTGGTCAGCCCGGTGGTCGGCGCGTTCAGCGACAAGGGCGGACACAAGGCGCTGTGGCTGGCCGCGTTCAGCCTGCTGGCGGTGGCGGCGACCGCGGCGATGTGGTTCGTCGCGCCGTCCGCCCAGTACGTCGTCCTGGCGCTGTTCCTGGTGGCCCTGGCCAACTTCGCCTTCGAGGTCGGCTACGTCTTCTACAACGGGATGCTGCCCGACCTGGTGCCGCCGCGGCTGATCGGCCGTGCCTCCGGCTGGGGCTGGGGGGTGGGCTATATCGGCGGGCTGGCATGCATGGCGGTGGCTCTGCTGCTGCTGGTCCAGCCCGACCCGCCGCTGTTCGGGCTCGATCCCGACGCGGCCGAGCCGTACCGCGCCACCGCCGTGCTGTGCGCCGCCTGGTTCCTGGTTTTTGCGCTACCGCTGTTGCTGATCGGGCCGGGCCGGGCCGGCACCGGCAAGCCGGCCGGTCAGGTCGTGCGCGAGGGCCTGAGCGAGGTCGCCGCCACGGTGCGCACTCTGCGCCGATACCCGGACGTGGGCTGGTACCTGCTGGCGCACATGGTCTACATCGACGGACTGAACACGCTGTTCATCTTCGGCGGGATCTATGCCGCCGGCACCTTCGGCCTGGCGCTGATGGAGGTGCTGCAGTTCGGCCTGGCGATGAACCTGGCCGCCGGCATCGGCTCGGCGGCGTTCGGCTGGCTGGACGACCGGCTGGGGCCGAAGCGCGTGCTGATCCTGTCGATCCTGGCGCTGATCGGGTTCGGCACGGCGCTGCTGATCGTCACCGAGGCGCGCTGGTTCTGGATCCTGGGCATCGCCATCGGCGCATTCTTCGGCCCGGTCCAGTCGGCCAGCCGCTCGATGATGGCCCGCCTGACGCCGCAGGACCTGACCGGCCAGATGTTCGGCCTGTTCTCCCTGTCCGGCAAGGCCACCGCCTATGTCGGCCCGGCCCTGGTCGGCTGGGTGACCGCCATGGCCGACAGCCAGCGCATCGGCATGTCCATGATCCTGGTGCTGCTGGCGGCAGGACTGGTGGTGCTGCTGCGGGTCCGAGAGCCGCAGCCATAACGGCACACGCGACGAGACCGCCGCCAGCGGTCAGCCGGACCATTCCGGTTGCAGTGTGTTGCGGTGACAGTTTACTTGTTTCCTCGACCTTGTCGTGCCGACGGTGGGCTTTCTCCGGGAGAAGCAAGCAAACCGTCACCGTAACTGCAAGTCATCCTCTGGCCGCCCGACCGCGCAAACCCGCTTGCCGCACGGGCCGGCGCATGTTAGCGGCACGGGTTCGTCACGATCCCGCCGCGGTGCCTGCCGGCCTGCGGCCGCAGCCGAGGGTCCGTTTCAGCGATGCCTGATATCCGTGCCGTGTGCGTCTATTGCGGGTCGTCCGGGCGCGTCGCCGACCGGTTCAAGGCGACGGCGCGGCGGCTGGGCGAGCTGCTGGCCGAGCGCGGCATCGAGGTCGTGTACGGCGGCGGCCGGGTCGGGCTGATGGGCATCGTCGCCGACGCGGCCCTGGCGGCGGGCGGGCGCGTCATCGGCGTCATTCCCGACCACATCCAGGCGCTGGAGGTGGAGCACACCGGGCTGACCGAGCTGATCGTCGTCGAGAGCATGCACGTCCGCAAGCGCCGCATGTTCGACCTGGCCCAGGCCGTGGTCGTGCTGCCCGGCGGGCTGGGCACCCTGGACGAGACGATCGAGGTCGTCACCTGGAAGCAACTGGCCCTGCACGACAAGCCGGTCGTGCTGGTCAACGACGGCGGCTTCTGGGACCCGCTGATGGCCCTGCTCGACCACATGATCGAGCACGGCTTCGCCCGGCCGCAGCACCGCCGCATGTTCCGTGTCGTCGACACGGTGGACGACGTCTTCCCGGCGCTGACGCTGGCGCCGGAGCCGATGATCGCGCCACAGGCCAAATGGTTTTGAGTCGCGTCGCGGCCGCCGTCACTCCGCCTCGGAGCGCACCGGCGCGGGCGGCAGCGGCGCGGGCGGCAGCGGCGCGGGCGGCGTGAACGGGCGGTCGTGGCGCAGCGAGGGCACGGCGCGGCGGGCGGCAGCCACCCGCGACAGGTCCAGGTCGGCCGTGACGATGCCCACGTCCTCGCCGCCATCGGCCAGCACCTCGCCCCACGGGTCGACGATCAGGGAGTGGCCGTAGGTCTGGCGGCCTTCGTCGTGGGTGCCGGTCTGGGCCGGGGCGACGACGAAGCAGCCGGTCTCGATGGCTCGCGCCCGCAGCAGCACGTGCCAGTGCGCCCGTCCGGTCTGCCGCGTGAACGCCGCCGGCACGGTCAGCAGCGACGCCCCGGCCTGGGCCAGCGCCCGGTACAGGTAGGGGAAGCGCAGGTCGTAGCAGATGGTCAGGCCCAGCCCGCCCCACGGCGTCGGCGCCAGCACCGCCCGCTCCCCCGGTCGGAACGTGGCCGACTCGCGGTACGATTCACCGCCCGGCAGGTCGACGTCGAACATGTGGATCTTGTCGTAGCGCGCCGCCACCGTGCCGTCCGGCGCAAACAGGACGCTGCGGTTGGCGACCCGCTCGTCGGCCAGCCGAATCGCCAGCGAGCCGGCCAGCAGCCACGCCCCCGTCTCCCGCGCCAGGCCGGCGAAGACCGGTACAGCCGGGTGCGTCTCCTCGGGCCGCGCCCGCTCCAGCACCTTGCCCCGGCCGAGCACGACCATGGTCACGTTCTCCGGCAGGGCGATCAGCTCCGCCCCGCCGGCGCGGGCGCGGCGGACCAGGTCACCGGCGATCTCCAGGTTGGGCGCGATCTCGGTGCCCGCATTGACCTGCACGCAGGCGACGCGCACCGTGCCGGTGGTCATGCCGCCGCCTGCAGCAGCGCATCCAGCCGGCCGGCCTGCTCCAGGGCCTGCAGGTCGTCGTTGCCGCCGACATGGGTGTCGCCGATGAAGATCTGCGGCACGGTGTTGCGGCCGCCGGCGCGCTCGCGCATCTCCTCGCGGCGCGCGGGCTCGGCCGCAACGTCGATCTCCTCGAACGCGACGCCCTTCTTCCGCAGCAGCTTCTTGGCCATGAAGCAGTACGGGCAATAGGGGCTGGAGTAGACCGTCACCGGCGCCATTTTCGGCCCTCCGCTGATGCGTGAACACGAACCCGCAATATGGGCCGGCCGCGGCGCTAGTGCCAGCCGCCGGGGCGGACCACGCGCGCCAATGTGATCACGTCGACCGCCGCCGCCCCGGCGCGACGCAGCACGCGCGCGCACTCGTGCACCGTGGCGCCCGTGGTCAGCACGTCGTCGACCAGCAGGATGCGGCGGCCGGGGACGGCACTGCGACGGCTCGGTCGTATCGAGAACGCGCCCTGCACGTTGCGCTGGCGGGCGAGGCGGCTGCGCCCCGCCTGGCTGGGTGTCGGCCGCTGCCGCACAAGCAGGTCCGCCGCCACCGGCAGCTCCGCCGCCCGGCCCAGGGCCAGGGCGAGCAGCGCCGCCTGGTTGTAGCGGCGCCGCCACAGCCGGCGGCGGTGCAGCGGCACCGGCACGATCAGCTCGGCATCGGCCAGCAGCTCGGCGCCGGCGCGGGCCAGCCAGCGGCCGAACGGCGGTGCGGCATAGGTGCGGTCGGCATGCTTGAAGCCGAGGATCAGCTCGCGGCTGCCGTCGTCATAGGCCAGCGCCGCCCGCGCCCGCGCGAACGCCGGGGCGTCGGCATGACAGGTGCCGCACAGGGCGCCGGCGCCCACCTCGAACTCGAACGGCAGGCCGCAGCAGGCGCACTGCGGCGGCCCCAGGAAGGTCAGCTGGCGCCAGCAGTCCGGGCACAGCGCGCCCTGCCGGTCCACCGCCTCGCCGCACGCCAGGCAGCGCGGCGGCAGCACGGCATCCAGCGCCCGGCCGGCCAGGCGGCGCACCACCCCGGCCAGGCGCCGGCCCGATGGCCCCGATGGCCCCGATGGCCCCGATGGCCCCGATGGCCCCGATGGCCCCGATGGCATGGACAGCAGCATGGCGGGAGGCCTCCGGCCCGTGGGCTTCAACAGGCCGGTCGCGGCCCCGGCGGCGTCGGCGGATCACGCCGGCGCGGTCGGCCCGGCGTCCTCGTAGATCTCCGCCATGGTCAGCGCCGCTCCGCCGAACGGCAGGTCGAGGGCGGAGACCGGCCCGTCCAGCCGCTGATAACGCCAACCGTCGCCGGCACGGACATAGGTTTCGACCAGCATCCGGCCCTGCGCCACCAGGACATACTGCTGCAGCGACGGCAGCGTCTGACAGGCCAGCCATTTGGCGCCGCGGTCGTGGTCCGCGGTGCTCTTCGACAGGACCTCGAAGATCGCAACCGGGTCGGGGACGGCGTCCGCACTCATGGAGACTGGACTGCACGTGACGACCAGGTCCGGGTACATGAAGGCATCGGCCGTAATGACCTTGACGCCTTCCATGAAGACCCTGCATGGCGAACCACGCAGCCGGCCACGCAGGGCTTCAACGATGTTGCCGATGATTTGGTTGTGCGCCAGGGTGCCGCCGACCATGGCGCGCAGGATGCCGCCGACGAACTCGAACCGCTCCTCCTGGCGGCGTTCCCACTCCAGAAGGTCGGCAAGTTCAGGTGGCTGGCGCAAAGCAATCGTCATGACCGGACGATAGCACGCCGGAGCCGGTGGGCAAAGCCGCTGGATCCTACCCGCCGAACACCTCGTCCTCCTTCATCAGGGCGTCGGCGAAGAACTTGGCGGCCCAGTTGGGGTACTGCCAGGGGTGGTAGCCGCCGTCGATGGGATGCGAACCCTTGATGCCGCCGCGCTCGTCGGGGCCGCCATCGAGCTTCTGCGTCGCCTTGAGGAAGCGGTTGCCGCGGCGCAGCGCCTGCCGATAGGCGTCCTCGCCGGTGATCTGGTAGAGCCGGCCCAGCGCGATGCCGACCTGCGCCACCCCGGTCAGGCACGACCAGCGCACCGTCGGCTGCCACTCGGCATCGAACCGGCCGGGCAGGCGGCCGTCGGCCGGCATCGCCGCGGTCATGGCGTCGGCCATCTTGCGCGCCGCCGCGATGTAGCGGTTCTCGCCCAGGGTGTCGCCGACCTCAAGGATGCCGCGCATGGCATAGGCGATGGTGTGGGTGAACGGCCGTGTGGCGTCCGTCAGGCAGTTCTGCGGGAACCAGCCGTTCGGCCGCTGCTGCGCCAGCGCCCACTCGATGTTGCGCACGGCGCCGTCGCGGAAATGCTCCACCCCCGTGATCGCGTACGCCCGCAGCAGGCCCCAGGCCGAGCGCGTGTTGTAGACGCTGACCGTGGCCTGCGTCATCGGCGACGGGAAGCGCCGCCAACAGCCGTCGTCATCCTGCTGGTCGCACAGCCACTGTGCCGCCCGCACTGCCGCCCCGCGGTAGGCCTCGTTGCCTTCCTCCTCGAAGGCGCGGACCCAGCCGAACAGGACCTGCCCCGTGTTGAAGATGGTCGGCTGGTCGGAATCGCCGAGCGCCCCGGCCAGCACGCCGCCCGAGGGGTGCTGCACCTCGCATTCCCAGTCGGCCATGCGCACCGCCCGGCGGCGGATGTCGTCGTTCCCGGTCAGGTGCCAGTAGCGGTAGAAGGTCGGGATGATGTAGCCGGTGGTCTCGGGATACGAGGCCGCCCAGCGCCGGCTCCGGACCAGGAAGGTCTGGGCGACACCGTCGTCGCGCATGCCGTCCCGCTTCGTCACGTCCTGGGCATGGCACAGCCAGGCCATGGCGGCGTCCAGGTGGATGCGGTTGGGCTGCGGCCGCGACCCGCCCAGTCCGGCGCGGTCGCGCAGCATGCGCAGCGTGTGGCGAATGCGGTCGCTCATCTCGCGGCTCTCCTGGCGGCGGCGCGATCCTGCCGCGGCAGCCGGCGCCGCCCAAGATGTCCGTTCGCACAGCGCCCCGCCCCGGCCCGGCCCCGGCCCGGCCCCGGCCCGGCCCCGGCCCGGCCCCGGCGCGGTCCCGGCGCGGCCCCGGCGCGGCCCCGGC
>CAZGMC010000136.1:0-6939 GCA_964526565.1 uncultured Mycobacteriaceae bacterium | reverse complement strand
GGCGGGGGCGGGGGCGGTCTGCCGAGGCGTAGCCCGTGCGGCAGCCGGGCACTTGTCATTGCCATCCAAGGCGCCTTTCAGCCGGGTATCCTGGCGAAAGGCTTGATGCTGTTCCTGCACCAAGGATCCGGATGCAGTATTGCGCCATGGAAAATGCCAATGCCAAAACTGCAACTGCGAGGATCGGATCCAAAAGGTTCAGGTGAAAGGTTGCATTGCATGACAGAAGCGGAACGAGCGGTTCCATTGGGTAATGCTGTCTCGCTGCCGCCACTGCTGGCGGGAGAAAGTCCGATCTTCATCGTCGGTCCGGGCCGCTCCGGCACGACCTTGTTGCGCAGCCTGCTGTCGGCCCACTCGCGGATTGCGGTGACGCCGGAGACCCACTTCATGGCAGGCGCCAGGGCGTGGGGGCTCGAGAGAGGCAGTCCGGCCGACTTCGATGCCTTCTGGCGGCACTACACGTCGGGAGTCCGTTTCGGCGACCTGGGCGTCGACGCCGGCCGGTGCCGCGAGCTGATCGAAATGCAGGGCGCAAGCTCGTTCGAGGCAATCTTCCGCGCGCTCCTGGCGAGCTACGGGGAGAAGGTCGGCAAGCCCCGCGTCGGCGAGAAGACGCCGGGCCATGTGCACTTCCTGCCCCGCCTGCTGGACTGGTTCCCCGACGCGCGGGTTCTCGTTGCCCAGCGTGATCCCAGGGCTGTCGTCGCCTCGCAGCTGCAGACGGCGTATGTCAAGCGCCGCCTCACGCCCGTCTCGCTCCGCCACGGCCTCGTGTCGGGCAAACGGGTGCAGGAAATCGCCTCCTTTGCGGACGACTGGGCCCGGCTGTTCGAACAGAGACTGCCGCCCTGGCGCGGCGACCCGCGCTTTCGCACCGTCGTCTATGAGGCACTCGTCGACGATCCGGAGTCGGAGCTGCGCGCCATCTGCCGGTTTCTGGAGGAGGACTTCGAGCCCACCATGCTGACGGAGCGCACCCGCGATGCCGTGCCGATGCCGGCCGCGACCTGGGGCGACAGCCGGATGCAGCAATGGCGGGCGGATCACCATGCCAGGAGCCTCGGCCGCGTTTCCTCGGAGTCGCTCGGCAAGTGGCGGGACGAGCTCGCGCCGGGAGAGATCGCCCTGATCGAAGGGCGCTGCGGCAGGATCATGCAGACGCTTGGATATGTGCCCGAGGCATCGCCCGGCCGCCGTGCTGCCGGGCGTCTGGCGCGTGTCGCGATTGCCGCGGCGGGCGGTGCCGAGGCGCAGGCACGGTCCCTTCTGTCGAAGACCATCCGAGCATCACGGCGTAACGCGCGATAGGCACCCAGGGTTCGTCAGCGGTTGGACAGCAATCCGGCCAGTTCCCCGGCCAGTTCCCCGGCCAGTTCCCCGGCCAGTTCTCCGGCCAGTTCTCCGGCCAGTTCCCCGGCCAGTTCTCCGGCCAGTTCCCCGGCCAGTTCTCCGGCCGGCTCCCCGGCCAGTTCCCTATGCAATGCTTCGCGCCAAAGAGCCGTAGCTGACGTCGAAGACCTCGCCGGTGACCTTCCCGGTGGAAGGGCCGGCGAAGAACAGAACAGCCTTTGCCACATCGATCGGTTCGACATGTCCGACCGGGATGGGGTTCCCCGGCTTCAACATCTCGGAGACCATTTCGAAGGTGGGGTTCGGCGTATCCGGAAGCATTCTGCCGAGGATGACCTCGTTGTCGGCCAGGGGCGTGTTCGCCAGGCCGGGAGCCACCGTGTTGCACAGGATGTTGAACTGCCCGTAGGACAGGGCGGCCGACTTTGCAAAGCCGATCACCGCCCATTTTGACGCCGTGTAGACCGGGAAGAGTTCATTGCCCATGCGGCCGAGGGCGGAGGAGATGTAGATGATCCGCCCGGATCCCTGAGGTTTCATGACATCGACCGCCGCCTGCGTCGTCTTGATCACGCCGGCGACGTTGATCTCAAGGACGGTGCTGATCTCTTCGCCCGAGAACTCCTCGATCAGCCCGATCTGCGAAACGCCGGCATTCGCGACGGCGATGTCGACGCTGCCGAAGGCCTCGACGGCCTCGTGCATGGCGCGCACCTGCGCGTCCCGATCGCGCACATCGCCCCGGTATGCCAGGCAGCGGGCGCCCAGCGCCTCGATCCGTGCCGTCGCGTCCTCGAGGTCGCGTTCGGTTGCGATCGGGTATTGGACATGGGGCAGGGTGCCGGACGCGACATCGTAGAGGACGATGTCAGCCCCCGCCTTGGCCAGTTCCTCCGCAGTGGCGAGGCCGAGCCCACGCGCACCGCCGGTAATGAACGCGGTCTTGCCGTCCAGGTCCCGCTCCCGGCCCGACCCGGCGGCCGTCTGCGCCGCGGCGGCACGAGGACCGAGCAGGGTCGGCGACACCATGGTGGCCGCCCCCAGGGCCGTTGCCGCCAGGACCTGGCGGCGACCGCGATTTGCGGGCGCGCCGGGAACGGTCTGCCCGGCGGTGCTCCTCCCATCACGATCACGCGGATGCGTGTCTTCGGCCATGATGCCCTCCGATCGGTGCGGGGTTGTGTTCGACCGGTAGATAATGTCGCGATCGCCGTGGCGCCAAGGACAGGCTCAACGATAATCGAATCGGATTGGCTTGTGCGACCTGCGGCGGTGCGGCTCGGGCGCGGGTCTCCCGCCCGCTGGGGCGCCGGGCCGGGAGAACTGGCCGGAGTCGTCGAGACAGGATCCGGCGTTTCTTACGTGGATTGCCAGCCGGTGTCGTCACGATCTGCCGCGCGGGGGGCCTCATGGAGGGAGGGCGTAGCCCGACCGGAATGAGGCCCCCGCGCGGCGGCGCACATCATGCAGCCTCCGCCTGGGGCGGAGTGTGGGAGCAGACCCGGTCGGGCGTTTGCCCGCCCAGGCTCGAGTGGGGCCTCCTGGTGTTGCAGAAGTCGAGGTAATGGCCGATGGAGCTGCGGGCCTCGGCGACGCTGTCTTAGGCCTTGAGACAGACTTCCTCGTACTTCACCGGCCGCCATGGCCTCCGCCCGCAGCAGGTCGCGCAGCATCCGGCTGCTGGCGAACGGGTGGTTCAGGTGCAGCTTGTCGAGCCGGCGCATGACCGCCAGGTCGGCCGCCGACACCGGACGAGGCCGGTCATGGGTCCGGTAATAGAGACTGCCGCGGCTCACGCCGGGCACCTCCGCCTGCCGCGTCAGCGGCAGGTCATGGCGCCGGTCGATCACCGCCGTGCGCTCAGCCGGCCGGCCTTGCCAAGCGCATCGGCCAAAAAGGGCTGCTCGACGTTTCAAATGGATTCGGCGGGTGGCGCCGGGCGGAACCGGTACCTTGGGCCAGTGCCCATGGTGAGAGGCGTCGCAGCTGGCGGGCTTCGCCTTGTCCGGGAGGCGGGGCCCGCCAGCCGCAGACGGCAGCCTCCCGACCTTGCTGCCAGGGTGGCATCAGGCGGCGGCCAGCCTCAAGCGCCGCCTCCCAGGCGGAGACGGCGCGCCGCTGCCGCGGCCAACGCCCCCCCCCGTTTTCACGGGGGCAGGCTCTTCGCCTTGAACGCCGGAGCGTGGGTCCGGCGCGATCGTCTCGTCAAGGTCCCTCCTGATCCCGCGGCATCCTCGCCGCTCTCAGGCCGGAAATCCACATAACGCCCTGTCCAAATCTCCCCGGCCGCGCCCTGACGCCGATCCAGATCACAGGCTATTCATCGTACCTCGGCTGCAATCAGGTCTGCCGGGCCCTGCCGACGCAGGCGGGCCGCTGCCCAGAACGATCCGGCCATCGCCAGCGAGCATGCAACAAGGGCGGTCGCGACCGCTACCTGGCTGCCGAACTGGTCCCACAAGAGCGCCAACCCGACCGGTGCGGTTGCCTTGGCGAGCGTGGAGGGCCCGACCAGCAGCCCGTTGATAGCGCCGTAGTGGGTGGTCGTCAGAAGCTCGGGCACCGCCATGCCGCGCACGATGGTCAGGACGCCATTGCCCGCGCCATAGCTTGCAGCAACCAGGGCGAGGGCCCAGACGGAGGTACCGGCAAGTGCGAACCCCATCAGCGCACCGATGAGCACCGTGACCGTCACCGAGCCTATGGCCGCAATAGATGCAGCGGGCGCAAATACCGAGATCAGGAGCCGCCCGGCCACCTGCGCCGGACCGATCACCGCGATGACGCCCACCACGGCCGTGGCGGACAGGCCCCGATCCGCAAGCAGCGGGTAGAGGTGGAAGGTGAAGGCCGACATGAGTGCAGCCTGAGCAACGAAGAACGCGCCCACCATCCAGAACCGCGCGCGCCGCGCGAGCCGCCGGATGGCGGCGCCTTGTGTTACCGAGGATGCGAAGGCGTGTCCCGCCGCCGGAGAGACCCCGCGATCCAGCCGTGACCGGATCGCCCAGGCGTAAAGCGGCGCGCAGACCCCGAGATTGACGCAGGCCAGTGCCAGCAGAGCGCCGCGCCATCCCGCGGCGCCCATTGCCGCCTCGATCGCGGGGATGAACACGGTGCTCGCGAACCCGCCCCAGAGAGTCAGCGCGGTGATGCCTCCCCTGGCCCTTGCGGCACCGTATCGGCGGCCGACAACCGCGAAGGCCGGATCGTAGAGCGTGGCGGCGAACAAGGCGCCAAGCGCGGCATAGACCGCATAGAAGCCAACGAGAGAGGCGACCTGGCTCAACGCCAGCAACAGAGCACCCGCCGCGGCCGAGGCGCAGACAAGGACGCTGCGGCCATACCCGCGATCGATGGCAACGCCGATCGGATAGCTGGCGAGTCCCGACAGCAGCAGCCCCAGCGTCAGGGCGCCGTATTGCGCGGATCGGTCCCAACCGAAATCGGCTGCCATGGCAGAGGAGATCTGGGGAAAGCTGTAATATAGCGTTCCCCACGAACAGATCTGCCCGATGCCGAGCGCGGCGAGGAAGGCGCGGTCCTCCGACCGCTGCCGTCCTGCCGTTGCAACACCTGTCGCCATGCGTCGTCGGGCCGCGTTCAGCAACACGCCGGCGCGGCAGGCGCAGATCGCGCCCCGCCGCAGCAGGGGGATGTCGCCCTGCCCGCCGGCCCGCTGCACACGCCGGTCTCCGGCAGGCTCAGGTGCACCTCGCGCGCGGCCGCCTCGTCCCCGGCCAGGTGCGCGGTGATGCTGCGGACCTGCTCGTAGCCCGTGAGCATCAGGAAGGTCGGCGCGCGGCCGTAGGATTTCATGCCCACCACATAGACGCCCGCCTCGGGCTGAGCGAGTTCCGCCACGCCGTGCGGCGGAACCGTCCCGCAGGAATGCAGGTTCGGGTCGATGAGCGGCGCAAGCCGCGGCGGCGCCTCCATCACGGGGTCGCTCTCGATCCGCAGTTCGCGCAGCAGCTCGGGGTCCGGGCGGAATCCCGTCGCCGCCACGATGCGATCGACCTCCAGCGTCACGGGGCACCCGGCGTGGGTGGCGGACACCGACAGCACGTCCCCAGTGCGCTCGATCCGCTCGACAGCGAAGGGCGCGAACGTCTCGACCCCGCCGCCGGCTGCGAGCCGTTCGGCAGCCAGGCCCAGCTCGCCCCGCGCCGCCAGCTCGTCCTTGGAGCCATCACCGACCAGCCGGGCCAGGGACGCCCGCCGCCGCGCCCAGAAGATCCTTGTGCCCGGCACCTCGCGCGCCAGCTGCCCGAGGTCCAGGAGCACGTTCGCCGCCGAGTGACCGGCGCCGACGACCAGCACGCGCGCGTCCGCATGGTCGCGCCGGTCCGCGCCCAGCACATCCGGGATCCCGTAGGCGATCCTGTCGCGTGCCTCCGCCTCGCCGGGCACGGGGCACCCGTCGATGCCGATGGGGCTTGGCTGCGACCAGGTGCCCGAGGCGTCGATGACCGCGCGAGCGAATGTCCGATGGGCGGCGCCGGTCGAGTCCCGCCAGTGCACCGCGAACGGCACCGCCTCGCGCCCGCCGGAGTCGATCTTCGATAGACCGGCGCGAGACACACCGGTGACCGTGGCGCCGGTCCGAAGCGCCGCCGCCACGCGCGGATGCGCGGCGAGCGGTGCCAGGTAGCGGGCCACGATCTCCCGGCCCAGGGGCAGATCGTCGGGGTCGGGCCCGGTCCAGCCCTCCGCATCCAGAAGCTCGCCGGCGGCGGCGTCCACGATATAGCGCCAGGGTGTGAACACGCGGACATGGCCCCACGCGGCGACTGCGGCGCCGGCGCTCCCGCCGCGCTCGAAGATCGCGGGTGCGATCCCGCGGCCGATCAGATGCGCCGCGGCGGCGAGGCCGACAGGCCCCGCTCCAATCACCGCGACGGGAAGGGTATCGTTCGGCATGGCTCGCTCCTTTCTATAGGATCTATGCATCGATGATCGATGTATAGATCCAAAAAATCAGGTTTCAGGTCCGCGTGCGGTGTCCTTCCGCACAAGTTTCGCGCAGGCGTTCAGGCTGTCCGTCACCTCCATCCAGGCGCCGACCGCCACCTCGAACGCTTGCCGGCCGCGGTCGGTCAGCTTGTAGATCTTGCGCACACGCCCCGACACGACCTCTTCGTGGGAAGTGACGTGGCCGCCTTCCTCGTATTGCCGCAGCACCGGGTAGATCGTCCCCTCGGTCGGCGAGCAGCAGCCGTTGGAGAACCGTGCGACTTCCCGCGCGATGTCGTAGCCGTGCATCGGGCGGCGGGCCAGCACGCTCAGGATGAAGAACTTGGACAGGCTCATCTTGATCGTGCCATTCCAGTAGGATCGGCTGAGGAAGTCCGGGGCTTTCGCTTTCACCGCAGGCTGACTCATGATGTTATCCTATGCATCGAACATCGATGTGTCAATTGGACATGAGGGGGGTCGGTACGCATGCTCAGGAATCCCCTCATTTTTCCCCATCGATAGGTAGTGGATGCGCACCGGTCCTGCTATAAGAGTTTGTTTCAAAACTCGACGTATTGCTTATCCCTCTGGCTCCGGCACCACAACATAGGGGGTGACAGGCGTATG
>CAZGMC010000135.1:0-6983 GCA_964526565.1 uncultured Mycobacteriaceae bacterium | reverse complement strand
ATGACCGGCAGGGCGTCGCCCGAGGCGGCTGCGCCGTCCTCCGCGCAGCGCTGCAGGGGCCCGCGGGCCACCAGCACGCACTGGGCGGCGTCGGTGCCGGCCGGGTCGTTGCCGTCGCAGGGGTAGACAGCGGCGTCGGTGAAGCCCGCGGCGCGCAGCAGGTCCAGCCAGGCGGCGGGCGGCAGCAGCGGGCCGTCGCTGCGCAGGTCGCGATCGGCGAAGCGCCACCAGCCATCGGTCAGGCCAAAGGTCAGGTCCAGCCACGGCCGCGGCGCCGTCAGCTCGGCCAGCACCAGCAGCCCGCCTGGCGCCAGCAGGCTGCGCACGTGGCGCACCGTGGCGCGCAGGTCGCGGGTGGCGTGGAGGACGTTGGCGGCGATGGCGGCATCGAACGTGCCGGCCGGCACCTCCTGGCCTGGCGGCGGCCGCTCGATGTCGAGCAGGCGCGCCACGAAGCCGGGCCGGTCGCCGAAGCGCAGCGCGGCGCGCCGGACGAGCTGCGGCGACACGTCGGTGAAGACGAATCGGGTGGGCCCGGCCGGCAAAGCGTCGAGCACATGGGCCGTGGTGCCGCCGGTGCCGGCGCCGATCTCGACCACCGTCAGCGGGCGGCCCGGCGGCAGGGCGGCGGTGGCCACCGCCACCGCCGCGGCCGTCAGTTGGTTGGCGCGGCGCATGGCCGGGGCGTCGCGGTAGATCTTGGCGAGGCGGCTGTCGTCGCCGCCGGGAAACAGCACCTCCAGCGGGTTGCGCCGGCCGGCCAGGATGTCGGGCAGGGCGCGGGCGCAGTCGGCCAGCAGCGCCACCTCCGGCGCATGCTCGGGCCATTCCGCCTGAAGCGCCGTGGCGGCGGCGGACAGGTCCGGCGGCGCCGGCAGCGCGGTCGCGACGGCAATAGTGCCGTCCGGCTTCAGGCGCAGCACGCCGGTCGGCTCCAGGTGGCGCAGCAGCCGGGCGAACGAGGCGGCCCGCGCCGGCGCCACGCCCAGCCGGGCGGCAAGATCGGTCGTGGTCGTGCGCTCGCCCGCTGTCGGCACCCAGCCCAGCGCGCGGAGTGCGGCCGTGACGGCATCGGCGCAGAACGCGCCCAACCGCGCGACGAACGCCGCACCCCGCAGGTCGGCTGCGGCATCACGGCCGCGGTGGAGCGCCTCGGCCAGGGCGGCATGGACCCGCTCGACCGGCACGGACGGGGCTTCGCTTGCCGCCATCGCCGCCGCTGCCCCGGAGCCGGCCGAGGTTCCCGAAGCGGCCGGCATGGCGAACCAGTGCCGCTGGCCGCGCCAGCGGTAGGACGGCAGGGGCACGCAGCGGCCGCCGTCGGAAAACAGCGCCGTCAGGTCCAGACGGTGGCCGGCACAGTGCAGCGCGCCGAGCGCGGCCAGCAGCGCCCGCGGTCCGGCCGGTTCAGCCGTCGGGGTTACGAACAGGCGCAGCCGCTCGGTCGTGTCCTCGGGCAGTGCGGCCAGCGCCGCGGCCATGGCGTCGTCGTGCCCGACGACCAGCAGGTGGCGCGCGCCGCCTGCGGCCAAGTCCTGCACGGCCGCGAGCCGTTGCGCCTGCGGAGCCGGCGGCGGCCCTGCCGCGCCAGCCTCGTCGCCCTCCGCGCGAAGCCGGGCTGCGGCGATGGCCTGCTCGAGCGACAGCGTGCCGGACAGGTGCGCCGCCGTGACCTCGCCGATGCCGACGCCGGCCAGCGCCCGTGGCCGCACGCCGCGGTGCCGCCACAGCGCGCCGAGACCCAGCAGCAGGACGAACTCGCGCAGCGCCGCCGGCACTGGGGTGTCGTCCGCTTCGTCCGCCTCAGTCCAGCCGCGCACGGAGGCTGTTCCCTCCGCACTCACCACCGCATCCGCGGCGTCCACCGCCGCGGCGAACGCCGGCTCGTGCAGCAGCATGCGGGCGGCTTCGGCATCCAGCCCGGAACCGTCCGCCAGCAGCACCGCCGGGGCCGGCGCCGGTCGCGGCGGGCAACGTCCGGTTGCCACGCCGGCCGGCTCGTCGCCCTCGGCAAACGCGCGCAGCCGCGTCGCCGCCTCGGCCGCGGTGCCGGCGACGACGGTCAGGCGGTGCGGCAGGTGGGTGCGCCGCAGCGCCGCGGTGTACGCCGCGTCGCGGAATGCCGCCGGGTCATTGCCCAGCGCCGCGAAATGGTCGGCCCAGGTCACCGCCTGGTCGCGCAGGCCAGCCGCCTCGTGGTGCGACAGCAGCACCAGGCGTTCGCCCGGCCCGGCCTCGGCGTCAACCTCCGGCGCCGCCGCCGTGGGTGCCGCGGCCAGCACGACGTGGGCGTTGGTGCCGCCGAAGCCGAAGCTGCTGACCCCGGCCAGTGCCGCGCCGCCGGGCCACGGCGTGGGTTCCGTGACCACCCGCAGGCCGAGGTCTTCGAAGGGAATCTCGGGGTTGGGGTGGCGGAAGTGCAGGCTGGGCGGCACGGTGCCGTGGTGCAGCAGCAGCGCCGTCTTGATCAGCCCGGCGATGCCCGCCGCCGCCTCCAGGTGGCCGATATTGGTCTTGACCGAGCCGAGCAGGCACGGCGCCCGCGCCGGATCCGGCACCTCCCCGCCGCCCAGCACGGCGCCCAGCGCCAAGGCCTCGATCGGGTCGCCGAGCCGCGTGCCGGTGCCGTGCGCCTCGACATGGCGCAGCTGCTCCGGCGCGGCGCCGGCGGCGGCCAGGGCGGTGCGGACCACCTCCTCCTGGGCGGGGCCGTTGGGCGCGGTCAGGCCGTTGCTGCGGCCGTCCTGGTTGACCGCCGCGCCGCGGATCACGGCGATGACGGGATCGCCGTCGCGCAGAGCGTCGGCCAGCCGCCTGAGCACGACCACGCCGCAGCCCTCGCCGCGGACATAGCCGTCGGCGGCGGCGTCGAAGGTCTTGCAGCGGCCGTCCGGCGCCATCATGCGGGCGGCGGAGAAGGCGACCATCAGCTCCGGCGCCAGCAGCGCGTTGACGCCGCCGGCCAGCGCCAGGTCGCACTCGCCGGCGGCCAGGCTGCGGCAGGCCAGGTGCACCGCCACCAGCGACGACGAGCACGCCGTGTCCACCGCCAGGCTCGGCCCGCGCAGGTCGAGCGCGTAGGACAGCCGGTTGGCGGCGATGCTCAAGGCGTTGCCGGTGCCGGCATAGGCATCGACGAACTCCAGACCGGACGGGGCGATGCGGCAGTAGTCGAATGTCGAGATGCCGACGAACACGCCGCCGCGGCTGCCGGCCACGCGCTCGCGGGTCTGGCCGGCCGCCTCCAGCGCCTCCCAGGCGATCTCCAGCAGCTGGCGCTGCTGCGGGTCCATGGCCGCGGCCTCGCGCGGCGGAATGTTGAAAAAGCCTGCGTCGAAACGGTCCAGGCCGTCGATCAGGCCGGCGTGGCGGGTATTGGTCTTGCCCGGCGTGCCCGGCTCGGGGTGGTAGATCGTGTCGACGTCCCAGCGCTCGCGCGGCACCTCGGTGATGGCGTCGCGTCCGTCCAGCAGCAGCGTCCAGAACGCCGCCGGCCCGGCCGCGCCGGGAAAGCGGCAGCCGATGCCGCAGACCGCCACCGGCTCCATCGTCGCGCCCGCGCCCATGCCGGCGGCGGACGTCCCGTTGCCGCGCCCGTCGGCCATGGCTCAGGCCATCCCCAGCATGGCGCGCACCAGGTGCGGCACGTTGGTGGCCAGCGCCTCGCCCGGCACCACCGCCTCGACCACCGACAGGCCGTCGCGCCGGGCCGCTGCGGCCAGCGCCGCGTCCAGGCCGGCGCGGTCGGTGCAGCGGGTGAAGGGCAGGCCGAAGCCGGCGGCGATGGCGCCGAAGTCGACGGTCGTCTCGCGCCGCAGCAGCGGGCGCACCTGCGGGCACTCGGTCCACACCGACACGTCATAGATGCCCGGCCCGCCGTTGTTGACGATGCAGATGCAGCCGCTGACCCGCCGCTCCGGCAACGCCTCCAGCGCCGGCAGGTCGTACAGCATGGTCTGGTCGCCGATCAGCAGCAGGCCCGGCCCGTCGCCGGCCAGCAGCGCGCCCAGGAAACTGGCGACATTGCCGTCGATGCCGTTGACGCCGCGGTTGCACAGCACGTCCTGCGCCGTGTCCGAGCCGCCGCAGAACAGGTTGCCCAGCCGCGACGGCATCGAGTTGGCCAGGTACAGCAGCCGGTAGCCCGGCGCCGCGCAGGCCGCCGCCGCCGCCGCCGCGTCGTTCCACGGCAGCGTCGTCAGCACCGCATCGCGCCGCGCCGCGAGCTGCCGGTCGGCGGCCAGCCAGCCGGCCAGCCAGGCCGGATCGCCCGGCCCCAGCGCCGCGGCCAGGGCGTCCAGCGCCGCCCGCCCCGGCGCCACCATCTGGCGGAACCGGGCATAGAGGAAGTCCCCGCCGATCGGCCGGTCGACGATGCGCAGCACCGGCACATTCCCGTCCGCGCCGCCCCGGTCCCCGCTGCCCTGGGCCTTCAGGTAGTTGTGCAGCGTGAACGTGGTTGGCGCCGGACCCAGGTGGAGGATCAGCTCGGGCGGCTCGGGGAACATCTGCGGCGCCGCCACGGCCAGCACGTCGCCGAGTGCCACCAGGTTGGGCACCGCCGGCCGGCGCAGGCCCGAGGCGGCATCGGCCAGCACCGGGAAGCCGAGCCGGCCGGCCAGCGCCGCCACCGCACCCGGCGGCAGCGGGCAGAACGGCCCGACCACGACCAGCCCGCGCAGCCCCGGCCGCAGGCCCCAGGCCGCCGCCAGGTCGCCGACATCGCTCACCAAACCGGGCGCCGCGGCCGCGTCCGGTACCGGCCGGCGCACCACCGGCGTCTCCGGCCACCTGTCCGCCAGGGCGGCGGGCGGCAGCGTGGCGTCCGGCTCCAGGGTGGCGATCCAGCCGTGCTGCGGCACGTTGATGTGCACCGGGCCGCGCGCCGGGCCGGGGGCGGTGTGGCGCAGCAGGTCGGCCAGGGTCCGCGCCAGCCCGTCGCGCGCCGCCGCCCCGTCGGCCGGCTCGGGCAGGTCGACGGCGGCCGCCACCAGCGCCGCGCACAGACCCATGTGGTCGGCGATCTGCGGCCCGCCGCCGGCGCGGTGGCTGCCCGGCCGGTCGCAGGTCAGCAGCACCAGCGGCGTGCCGGTCGCCTCGGCCTCGCACAGGGCCGGCAGCAGGTTGGCGACGGCGCTGCCCGAGGTGGTGCACACGGCGACCGGCCGGCCGCTGCACCGCGCCAGGCCCAGCGCCAGGAAGGCGGCACTGCGCTCGTCGACCCGCAGCACCGTCTCCAGCCCGGCGGTGGTGGTCAGCGTCAGGGCCATGGCCGTGCTGCGCCCGCCCATGCAGACCACGGCGTGGGTGACGCCGGCCTGCTGCAGCGCCGTGACGATGGCCCGGCACCAGCGCATGTTCAGGTTGAGCGGTTCCATGGGCATGGTCATGGCGGGCTATCCGTGGTCCGAGAGGATGGCCGCGATCAGCGGCGGCAGCGGCGGCAGGTGGTGTGCCCAGCCGGCCGGCCGGTCCGGCACCGGCAGTGCCGGCAGCACGCGGCGCAGCTCGGCCAGCAGGGTCTCGCCCATGGCGCCCATGGCCTTGACCTCGCGGGCGGTGATCTGGCGGTTGCGGGCGGCGATCGCCTCGCGCTCCGCGTCCGCCGCGCGCATGGCCGTGGTCAGGCGGTCGGCCAGGTCCGGGGCATCGGCGGGGATGACGCGGTCGCGGTCGGCCGCGTCGCCGAGCAGGGTGCCGATGCGCTCGTCCAGCGACACGCCGACGGCGGGCACACCGGCCGGCATCGCCGTGACGATGCCGTGGAAGCGGGAGCTGACCAGCAGGCTCGACCGCCGCAGCACGGCGACGAGCTCGCCGGCCGTCCGGTCGCCGCTGGCCAGCACCGGCGCGCCGCCGGCCAGGCGCCCGGCCAGGGCGGTGCAGGCGGGCCGGTCGACCCGGTCCATGCCGACGATCACCGGCAGGGCGCCGCGCTCGCGGCAGTAGTCGCTGACGGCCGCGGCCAGGGCGTCCAGATAGCGGTTGTAGGCGGCGAGCCCGTCGGCCGAGTCGTTGTGGAACAGGCCGGCGCCGTAGTGCCATTCGGCGAAAGCGCCCGTCTGTTGCAGCGCCTGCAGCTTGGCGAAATCGAACCGGACCGGCCACCAGAACGGGTTGACCGGGCAGACGGCGACCACCGGCCGGCCGTCGTCCCGCCCGGCGGCGGCCAGCAGGGCGTCGGCCCGCTCCGGCGGTGCCGGGTCGAAGGTCCAGGCGGTGTCGGCGCCGGCCGCGGTGCGCAGGGCCAGGGCATCGAGGCGGCGCTGGGAGTCCCCGTCGCGGCAGGCGAGCAGCGCCCCGGCACAGGTCCGCGTCACGAACGCCGCCAGCTCGGCCGACATGGTCCCGGCGCCGGCGCCGTAGGCGATGGCCGGCTTGCCGGCGGCCGCCGCCATGCCCAGCCCGCCGGCCATCATCATCGACAGCGTGTCGGAGAAGTTGGACTTGAAGGTCGACCCCTCGCAGGCCAGGGCGCCGTGGTAACGGTGCAGCGTCTGCAGCAGGAAGGCCGGGAAATAGGTCTCGGCCGGCTCGACCGTGACGTCCGGGAACAGCGCGGCGGGCAGGTGGCGGTCGCCGCAGACCACGCCGAAGGTCACTGCGTCGTTGCCGCCGAGCAGGGCGCGGATCTGGCGGATCATCTCGGCGGTGCGCACGTCGGCGCCGGTGTTGCCGACGCCGGCATAGCCGATCAGCAGCAGGCGCAGCGGCTGCCCCGGTGCCCAGTGCTCGCCGGCCGCCTCGGGCGTGCCGGCATGGGCGATGAAGGCCTCCAGGTGCGCCCGGATCACCGCCTCCGGCTCCGCCGCCGCCATCACCTCCCGGACCAGGTCTTCCATGCCGGTGCCTCGCAGTTCCGGAAGGGCTCAGGCCGTGCGCTGCCGGCCGTACGGGGTCGCGGCCGCCGCCGGGGCCGCCGGGGCCGCCGGGGCCGCCGGGGCCGCCGGGGCCGCGGCGACGGCGAGATCCGGCCGCTGTGC
>CAZGMC010000134.1:0-7184 GCA_964526565.1 uncultured Mycobacteriaceae bacterium | reverse complement strand
ACCACGGCCTGCAGTGCGGCTTCTGCACCCCCGGCATGATCATGAGCGCCGTCGACCTGCTGCGGGTCAACCCGGCCCCCACCGAGCACGACGTGCGCGAGTGGCTGGAAGGCAACCTGTGCCGCTGCACCGGCTACCACAACATCGTCAAGGCGGTGCTGGCCTGCGCCGAGACCATGCGCGGCGCCGCGAGAGCCGCGGCGTAGCGGCTGCAACCGGCCGCCGCAGGAGGGACGCCCGCCATGTACGCCTTCGACTACCGCCGGGCCGCCAGCGCGGCCGACGCCGTCGCCGCCGTCAGGGCCGACGCCGACGCCCGCTTCCTGGCCGGCGGCATGACCCTGATCCCGACCCTGAAGCAGCGCCTGGCGGCGCCGTCGGCGCTGGTCGACCTGGCCGGCCTGGCCGAGTTGCGGGGGATCTGCGAGGCTGACCAGGGCCTGGTCATCGGCGCCATGACCACCCATGCCGAGGTCGCCGCCTCGCCCGTGGTACGGCGGGTGATCCCGGCGCTGGCGGCGCTGGCCGGCGGCATCGGCGACGCCCAGGTGCGCCACCGTGGCACCATCGGCGGCTCGCTGGCCAACAACGACCCGGTCGCCGACTATCCGGCCGCGGTGCTGGGCCTGGATGCCGCGGTGCGCACCGACCGCCGCGCGATCGCTGCCGACGACTTCTTCCAGGGCCTGTTCGAGACGGCGCTGGAGGAGGACGAGCTGATCACCGCGGTCCACGTCCCGGTGCCGGACATGGCCGCCTACTGCAAGTTCCCCAACCCGGCCAGCCGGTACGCCATGGCCGGCGTGTTCGTGGCGGTGAGCGGTGCCGGCGTGCGCGTCGCCGTGACCGGCGCGTCCATGACCGGCGTGTTCCGCGCCACCGCGATGGAAGAGGCACTGGCCGAGGATTTCAGTCCGGTGGCACTGGACCCGATCACGGTGCCGCCCGACGACATGAACAGCGACATCCACGGCTCCGCCGGGTACCGGGCGCACCTGGTCAAGGTGGTCGCGAAGCGGGCGGTCGCCGCCGCCGCGGCGGCCTGAGGCGGCGCCGTCCTGGCAGTTGTGGGAGCGCTGCGGCTCGCCCATCTGTCCGGCAGGATGGCTGGCCGCGATCCGCCGGAGGGGCACCCATGCCTGCCGAGACCTCGACCTACGAGACCGACACCTACGAGACCGACACCTACGAGACCGACACCTACGCCTGGGCGATGGCCCAGGCCGCCGCTTTGCGCCGTGCCGCCGCGCTGCGGCTGAACGACATCGGCCTGGATTACGAGAATCTGGCCGAGGAGATCGAGGAGTTTGGCAAGAGCCAGGCACGCGCCGTGCGCAGCGCGCTGAAGGTCATCGCCGAGCATCTGGCCAAGCTCGAGCATTCGCCGGCCGCCGAGCCGAGGCGCGGATGGCGTGACTCCGTGATCGAGCACCGGCAGCGCCTTGACGACGCACTGGACGAGAGCCCAAGCCTCAAGGCCCGCCTGCCCGAACTGGCAGCGAAGGCGTGGCGGGGCGCACGGGAGAAGGCAGCCAACGGCCTGGCCGGTGACGGCGTCGCCGCCAGCGACCTGCCGGAGGCCTGCCCCTACCCGCTCGACCGGCTGCGGGCACGCGACTGGTACCCGGCCAACCGCCACGGCCTGACCGACTGACCGTGGCCGGTGCGGTCCTGGTACGCGCACCGTCGCGGCCTGCACATCGCCGCAATGGCCCTGGGCCGGATCGCCGCGGCACGGCTTCACATTCCCGTCATCATGCCCATGTCAGAGCGAGCCGATGAGGGGTGCCGCCATGAAGATCGAAGCCAGGCTCACCAAGGTCTACCGCATCCGCTGCGACTGCGGCGCCCTGTTCGCGGTGCGAACCCTGGGCCCCAGTGTCGAATGCCCCGACTGCGGCCACACCGCCCTCTCCGCCGACCTGGCTGCCGACTACCTGACCCCGGACCCGAACGACAGACGCACCGCCGCGGCGTGAGCGCCTTGCGCCCCGCAGGGGACGGCGGCGCCTGCCGGAAATGGTCATCCCCGCGCAAGTGGGGGTCTGGCGGGGAACGTGCGCACTGCGGCAGCCTGCTCTACCTTAGCGAGACACCCCCGCCGCTGCCGCTGACGCGGGGGTGACCCGGAAGGGACAGGGTGGCCCGGAAGGACGGCGGGGTCCGGACGGCGCGAGGACATGAGCAGGGCGGCGCGCCGCCCGGCTCACTCCGCCGCCAGCCGGCCTTCGCGGGTCAGGGCGTCGGTGACCTGGGCGACGGCACGCTCCGTCCGCTCGACCAGGGCGTCGACCTCGGCGCGGGTGATGACCAGCGGCGGGGCGAAGCCCAGGATGTCGCCGTGCGGCAGGGCGCGGGCAATCAGGCCCTCCTCCAGGGCGGCGGCCGAGATGCGCGCGCCGACCTTCAGCGCCGGGTCGAACCGCGCCTTGGACCCGCGGTCGGCGACGAACTCCAGCGCCGCCAGCAGGCCGATGCCGCGCACCTCGCCGACCAGCGGATGGTCGCCGAACGTCTCGCGCAGGCGGGCCAGCAGGTAGGCGCCGGTGTCGCGGGCATTGCCGCCCAGGTCCTCGCGCTCCACGATGTCCAGATTGGCCAGCGCCGCCGCCGCGCCCAGCGGGTGGGCGGTGTACGTGTAGCCGTGCGAGAACACCCCGTACGTGTCGGAGCCCTGCTCCAGCACCGTCCACACCTTGTCGCCGACGATCGCCGCCGACAGCGGCACATACGCGCTGGTCAGGCCCTTGGCCACGGTGATCAGGTCCGGCTCGATGCCGTACAGCATCGACCCGAACGGCGCGCCGACGCGGCCGAAGCCGCACACCACCTCGTCGGCGACCAGCAACACGTCGTACTTGCGCAGCACCGCCTGGATGGCCGGCCAGTAGCCCTCGGGCGGCGGGATGATGCCGCCCGTGCCCAGCACCGGCTCGGCGAAGAACGCCGCCACCGTCTCCGGCCCCTCCTCCACGATCAGCTGCTCCAACTCGCGGGCGCAGCGGGCGGAGAAGTCGACCTCGCTCTCCCCCGAGTGGCTGCCCCAGTAGTAGTGCGGCGCCGTGGTGTGCAGCACCGCGCGCACCGGGATGTCGAACGCGGTGTGGTAGAACGGCAGGCCGGTCAGGCTGCCCGACATGATGGTGGCGCCGTGATAGCCGCGCTGGCGGGCGATCAGCTTCTTCTTCTGCGGCCGGCCCAGGACGTTGTTGTAGTACCAGGCGATCTTGATCTGGGTCTCGTTGGCGTCGGACCCGGACAGGCCGTAGAACACCTTGCTCATGCCGGCCGGGGCCATGCGCACCAGCCGGTCCGACAGCCGGATCGCCGGCTCGTTCGAGTGCCCGACATAGGCGTGGTAATAGGCCAGCTTCTGCGCCTGCTCGTAGATGGCGCGGGCCATCTCCTCGCGGCCGTAGCCGACATTGACGCAGTACAGCCCGGAGAAGCCGTCGATCACCTCGCGGCCGCCGTGGTCGCGGACATAGATGCCGTGGCCGCCGTCGATGATGCGCGGCGTGCCCAGCCGGCCGCTGGCATGGTCCTTCAGGTGCGTGAAGGGATGGAGCACGGCCTGCCGGTCCATCTCCTCCAGGCTCAGGTTGTGGCTTGCGTGGATGTCCACTGGTGGTCCCCTTTCCTCCCTGCCGGTCGTTCAGTCGTCGATGCCGAGGCAGAGATATTTGAGCTCGGTGTAGTCGTCCAGGCCATGGCGCGAACCCTCGCGGCCCAGGCCGGACTGCTTGACGCCGCCGAACGGGATCGGCGGGCCGGTGATCCTGGACGTGTTGATGCCGACCATGCCGTACTCCAGCGCCTCGCCAACGCGGAACACGCGGCCCAGGTCGCGGCTCATGACGTACGAGGCCAGCCCGTAGATCGAGTCGTTGGCGAGCCGGATCGCCTCGGCCTCGTCGCGGAACCGGACCAGCGGCGCCACCGGGCCGAACGTCTCCTCGTGGAAGATGGCCATCTGCGGCGTCACGTCGCCCAGCACCGTCGGCGCGAAGAACAGCCCGCCCAGCGCGTGCCGCCCGCCGCCGGCCAGCACCACCGCGCCCTTGGCCACGGCGTCGGTGACGTGCGCCCGGCACTTGTCGACCGCGCCGCGGTTCATCAGCGGGCCCTGCTCGACGCCCGGCTCCAGCCCGTTGCCGACCTTGAGCGCGCGGGCCGCGGCGGCGAAGCGGGCGGCGAAGGCGTCGTAGACCGTGTCCTGCACCAGGATGCGGTTGGCGGCCAGGCAGTCCTGCCCGGTGGTCTGGAACTTGGCATTGATCGCCTCCTTGACCGCCTTGTCCAGGTTGGCGTCGTCGAACACCAGGAACGGCGCGTGGCCGCCCAGCTCCATCGACACCTTCTTGACCGTGTCCGCCGACTGCGCCAGCAGCAGGCGGCCGACCTCGGTCGAGCCCGTGAACGTGACCTTGCGCACCACCGGGCTGTCGGTCAGCGCCCGGCCGATGATCCGCGAGGAGCCGGTCAGCACCTGGAACACGCCGGCCGGCACGCCGGCGCGGTCGGCCAGCTCGGCCAGGGCCAGCGCCGAGTACGGCGTTTCCGAGGCCGGGCGCACGATCATCGGGCAGCCGGCGGCCAGCGCCGCGCCGGCCTTGCGGGTGATCATCGCCGACGGGAAGTTCCACGGCGTGATCGCGGCGGTGACGCCGACCGGCTCGCGCACCACCATCAGCCGGCGGCCGGGCAGGTGCGTCGGCATGGTGTCGCCGTTCATGCGCACCGCCTCCTCGGCGAACCAGTCGAGGAACGAGGCGGCGTAGTCGATCTCGCCGCGCGACTCCGCCAGGGGCTTGCCCTGCTCGACGGTCATGATGACCGCCAGGTCCTCGCGGTTGTCGGTCATCAGCGCCGCCCAGCGCCGCAGCACGGCGGCTCGCTCCTTGGCAAGGAGCGCCCGCCACGCCGGCCAAGCGCGAGCGGCGGCGGCGATGGCGCGCTCGGTGTCGGCGGCGCCGAGGGCCGGCACGGTGCCGACCAGGGCACCGGTGGCCGGGTCGGTGACCTCGACGGTGGCGCCGTCCGGGGTGCCGTCCGGGGCGCCGGTCCAGGAGCCGTCGACGAAGGCCTGCTCGCGGAACAGGCCGGGGTCGGCCAGCGGCGGCGGGGCGCCGCCGCTGTCGGCCTTGCGCAGGGTCGCGGTCTTCATGCGGCCAGCTCCTCGATGGCGGGGACCAGGTCGCAGCCGAGCGCCTCGGCCACGGCGGTGTGGGCGATGCGGCCGTGCAGCACGTTGAGGCCGGCGCGCAGATGAGCGTCCTCGGCCAGCGCCCGCCGCCAGCCCCGGTCGGCCAGCCGCAGCACGAACGGCAGCACGGCGTAGTTCAGCGCGTAGGTCGAGGTGCGCGGCACCGCGCCGGGCATGTTGGTGACGCAGTAGTGCACGACGCCGTCCACCGTGTAGACCGGCTCGGCGTGGGTGGTCGGCCGGCTCGTCTCAAAGCAGCCGCCCTGGTCGATGGCGACGTCGACCATGACCGAGCCGGGCCGCTTGGCCTCCAGGATCTCGCGCGACACCAGCTTCGGCGCCGCCGCGCCGGGCAGCAGCACCGCGCCGACAATCAGGTCGGCGGCGGCGACGTAGCGCTCCACCGTCTCGGCGGTCGAGTAGACGCCGGTCAGGCGGTCGCCGAAGCGGGCGCGCAGCGCGGCCAGCCGGTCGAGCGACGTCTCCAGCACGGTGACCCGCGCGCCCATGCCGACCGCGACCTCGGCCGCGGCGGTGCCGGACACGCCGCCGCCCAGGATCGCCACCTCGGCCGGCTCGACGCCGGTGACGGGACCAAGCAGCATGCCGATGCCGCCCTGGGCCTTCTCCAGGAAGCGGGCGCCGACCTGGACCGACATGCGGCCGGCCACCTCGCTCATCGGCGCCAGCAGGGGCAGGCCGCCGCGGGCGTTGGTGACGGTCTCGTAGGCGATGGCGACGCAGCCGGACTCCATCAGGCCGCGCGCCTGCAGGGGGTCGGGCGCCAGGTGCAGGAAGGTGAACAGCACCTGGTCCTCGCGCAGCATGGCGCATTCGCGGGGCTGCGGCTCCTTGACCTTGACGATCATGTCGGTGGCGGCGAACACCTCGGCCGCGGTGTCGACGACGACGGCGCCGGCGGCGCGGTACTCCTCGTCGGCCACGCCGATGCCGGCGGCCGCCCCGCTCTCGACCAGGACGCTGTGGCCGCGCGCGGTCAGCTCGCGGACGCCCGCCGGCACCAGGCCGACCCGGTTCTCCTGGGGCTTGATCTCCTTCGGCACGCCGATGCGCATGACGCGGTCCTCTCCACATTCACGCTTGACAGGCGACAGCCGATCCACCGCCCGATCTGTTGCCCCGAGTCGTACCAGGAGTGGCGCCGAATAGGGGGCGGAAGACCGGCCCTCCGGCCGACGGTTCGGCGGCGTTCGCGCGGGCCGGCCGAAGGATTTTCGGTTGGAGGATGCATCCGACGCGCATATCGTTCTCTCAAACGTTCCTGACCGGTCCAATCGCCACGAAGACTGTGCAGACCTCCGAAGCCATGGCCGACCTGCCGCGGCTGCTCGACGAGGTATCGCGCGGCGGGACCATCGTCATCGCCCAACACGGGCGCGCGGTTGCCCGTCTGGTCCCCGCCCATGAGCACGACCGGGAGCGCATCGCCGCCGCGATGCATCGCATCCGAGCGCGACGCAAGTCCCTTGGGCGTATTACGCCCGATGAGATCCTGTCCGCACGGGACGAGGGACGGAAATAGCATGCCGTTCGTGGTGGATGCCTCGGTCACTGCAGTATGGGCCTTCGACAATGAGGACCACCCGCATGCTGATGACTGGGAGCCTGACGAAGCCGCCATCTTTGCTTAGGCTCGCCAATACCGGCTGACATTCCATGACGCCGCCTTTCTTGAGCTGGCTCGCCGTGCCGCAGCGCCTTTGGCCACATTGGACCGCGCTCTCATGGCAGGAGTTCGCGCCGAGCGGATCCCTCTCCTTGGCAACATGTAACCGTGATCTGTGCTGGGCACCGGCCATGCGGGCGGCCGCAACGACGCACGTGTCTTGGGAAAATTGACCCGTATCAATCTCACGATTGACATGATCCAATCCGCCAGAGATGATCCGTCAGCGGCTGCGGCGACGGCGTACCCCGGACCTGCCCCCGGACCTGCCCCCGGACCTGCCCCCGGACC
>CAZGMC010000133.1:2042-7460 GCA_964526565.1 uncultured Mycobacteriaceae bacterium | reverse complement strand
CCCCAGCCCAACCCCCAGCCCAACCCCGGCCCGGCCCGCCTGATCCCGGCGGCCGGGCCGGGTGGACTTCGGCCCGAGTGCCACTGGCCTGGGCTGCGGCCTAAGCCGCCGGATGCAGGACGCGGGAGGGTGGAAAGCGGACCGTGACCACCGTGCCGACGCCGAGCTCGCTGTCGAAGACCAGCGAGCCACCGTGCATCTGCACCAGGATCTTGGTCAGCGGCAGGCCCAGGCCGGTGCCTTCGTGCTTGCGTGTCAGCAGGCCCTCGACCTGGCCGAACGGCGTCAGCGCCTTGGCGATGTTCTCCCGCGACACGCCGATGCCGGTGTCGGCGACGATGACGGCAAGGCGGCCGTCGTCCTCGGGGCGGGCGCCGATCCGGATGGCACCGCCCTTCGGCGTGAACTTGACGGCGTTGGCGATCAGGTTGATCAGGATGCGCTCGAACAGATGGCGGTCGCCGCGCAGTGCCAGGCCCGGGACCGGGAAATCGAGCTCCAGGTCAAGCCCGCCCGCCGCCAGTTGCGGCTGCAGCAGACGGATGCACTCGCCGATCGCCGCCTCGACGGCGATCTCCTCCTCGCGCAGCTCCAGCTTGCCGGCCTCGATCTTGGACAGGTCGAGGATGTTGTTGATCATGTCCAGCAGCCGCTTGCCGCTGGCGTGGATGGCGTTGACGTAGTCCTGGTGGCGCGAGTCGGTGAGCTCGCCCAGCACCTTGTCGAGCATCATTTCCGAAAAGCCGATGATGGCGTTGAGCGGCGTGCGCAGCTCGTGGCTCATCATGGCCAGGAACTCGCTCTTGGCGCGGCTGGCCGCCTCGGCCTGCTCCTTGGCGGCCTGCAGCTGCGCCTCGGTCCGCTTGCGCGGGGTGATGTCGGTGAAAGTGACGATCAGGCTCTCGACCACGCCCGGCGAGGCCAGCATCGGCGCCCCGGCGATAAGAACGGAACGCCGCTCGTTGCGCGGCCCGGCCACCTCCGCCTCGACCGTCGAACGCTCGCCCGCCAGCCACAGGTCCAGCGCGCGCCGCACCCGTTCGCGGCCCGGCCCGGCGATGACGCCGTCCAGGCGCAGGTCGGGCGGGATGTACGGATGATCGACCCCAAGCAGGGCCCGCATGGCCGGGTTCAGGTAGATCGAGTCGCCCGTCGTCGACAGGTGCCAGATGCCGACCTGCGCGGTCTCGGCCAGGACGCGGTAGCGCTGCTCGCTGCGGTGCAGGGCCAGCTCGGCCCGGTGCCGGGCGTCGAACGAGGACAGCTCGCGCTCGACAATCGCGGTCAGGCGGGTCAGGTTGTCCTTGTGGACGAAGTCGTCGGCGCCGTGGCGCATCAGGCTGGCGGCAATCTCCTCGCCGATGGCGCCGGAGACGACGACCAGCGGCACGTCCGCCTGGGCCTCGCGCAGCACCTTCAAGGCGCCGAAGGCGTCGAACCCCGGCATGGCGTGGTCGCTCAGGACGATGTCCCAGTCGCGTTCGGCCAGGGCAGCACGCATCGCCTCGGCGGCATCGACACGGTGCACGTCCGGCAGGAACCCGTTCCTGCACAGTTCGGCGCACAGCAGCTCCGCATCATCCGCAGAGTCCTCGACGAGGAGAACGCTCAACGATCTGGCCATGGCCCCGCCCATGCCGGCTTCGTGCCGCCACCATCCGGGCAGGCACGGCGCCCACCGCCGCATCGGGTCGCCCGTCCGGACATTCGATCGCCACCCCCTTCCGGCACAACCCACCATCACCAGAGTGCGAGGGCCGCTCCGTTGAAGTCAATAACCATTCGCAGCCTTCGGATCCATGACCGCCGACACATGCCCGCGCCGACGATCAGGCTGCCGGCCGGCGCTCCGGCAGCGTGAAGTACAAGGTGGCGCCGGCACCGGGCGAGGCGTCCATCCAGATCTGGCCACCGTGGCGGCGGACGATGTTGTAGATGATGGCCAGGCCGACGCCGCTGCCGGGGAACTCGTCGACGCCGTGCAGGCGGCGGAAGGGTTTGAACAGCTTGTCGGCATAGGCCATGTCGAAGCCGGCGCCGTCGTCGCGGACGAAGAACACCGTCTCGCCGTCGCGCGGCTCGGACCCCACCTCGATCATGGCATTCTCCTTGCGCCCGGTGAACTTCCAGGCGTTGTCCAGCGCCTGCTCCAGCACCGTGCGCAGCAGCCGTCCATCGCCCGATCCTGACAGGCCCGGCGCGATGCGCACCGAGACGGTGCGGTGCGGGTCGCGCTCGGCCAGCCGGCGGGCGGCCTCTTCGGCAAGCCCGGTCAGGTTGACCCGGTCGCGGCGCAGGGTGCCGCGCGTCGCCCGCGACAGCGCCAGCAGGCTGTCGAGGCGGCTCGTCATGCTCTCGACGCCGGTCTGGATCCGGTCCAGGTAATGACGGCCCTCGTCGTCCAGGTTGGCGTCGACATGGTCGCGCAGCAGGCTGGCGAAGCCGTCGATGGTGCGCACCGGGGCGCGCAGGTCGTGCGACACGGCGTAGGCGAAGGCCTCGAGCTCGCGGTTGGCCGCCTCCAGGTCGGCGCTGCGCTGCTCCAGCCGGTCTTCGAGTGAGCGGTTGGTGCGCTCCAGGCCGCTGGCCATGGCCGCGCGGGCCTTGCGCTCGCGGCGCCGGCCGAGCCGGTAGCCCACCACGAGCAGCAGCGCCGCACCCGCCGCCGCCATCACCGCCGGGGCCAGCCATGACGTGGTGCCGTCGCCGGCCTGCGCCCTGACCTCCTCGACGGCCGGACCCAGCGGCGCGGCGACCGTGGTCACGGGTCCGCCTTGCAGGACGAGGAGCACGGCAAGGGCGGCCAGCATGACAAGGCGCTGGCCGGCTGTGCCGCCCCTGGAGCCGGGTTCCGGCATCAGGACCGCAGGTGTTCCTTGAGGCGGGGCAGCAGCTCGACGAAGTTGCACGGGCGGTAGCGGGAATCGAGCTGGTGGGCCAGGATGCCATCCCAGCCGTCCCTGCAGGCACCGGGCGAGCCCGGCAGGGCGAACAGGCAGGTGCCGCCGGCGACGCCCGCGGCGGCGCGGCTCTGGATGGTCGAGGTGCCGATCTTGTCGTAGCTGAGCCACCGGAACAGTTCGCCGAAACCGGGGATGTCTTTCTCCGCCACGTCGGCCAGCGCCTCCGGCGTGACGTCGCGGCCGGTGATGCCGGTACCGCCGGTGCTGATCACCACGTCGATGCCGGGGTCGGCCACCCAGGCGCGGAGCTGCGCGGCGATCTCGGCGCGGTCGTCGCGCACGATGGTGCGTGCCGCCAGCCGGTGGCCGGCCGCCCGCACCCGCTCGGCCAGCACGTCGCCCGACCGGTCGTCGGCCGGCGTGCGCGAGTCCGACACGGTCAGCACGGCGATGCTGACCGGCAGGAAGGGCCGGCCGTCGTCAATCCCTGGCACGCTCCGCGACCTGTGCTGCGCCTCGATCGAGTCCGGTGTAGCGCGGCCAGTCGCCGGCCGCAAGCCGGTCGAGCGACGGTGCGGCCTGGCCAAGCCGATGGCGGTAGATCCACAGGCTGGTCAGAACGTGGCGGGTGTACTCGCGCGGCTCGCGCAGCGGGATGCTTTCCAGGAACAGCAGCGGGTCGCCGCCGTGGCCGGTCGACTCCAGCCAGCGCATGGCGTTCCCCGGACCGGCATTGTACCCGATCAGGACGCGCATCAGCCCGCCCTCGCCGCCGCCGGCCAGCAGTTGCTGCACATAGCGCTGGCCCAGCAGCATGTTGAACGCCGGATCGAACAGGCGCTGGCGGCCGGCGGTGCCGCGCAGGTTCTGGCCGGCCACGGCACTGGCCGTCTGCGGCATGAGCTGCATCAGGCCGGTGGCGCCGGCATGGCTGATGGCGCGCGGATTGAAGCGCGACTCCTCGCGCATGATGGCTTGGACCAGCGCCCGGTCGACCCGGTAGCCGCCCTCCGGCTGCCACGCCGCCACCGGCCACAGCGCACCGTCGTAATAGCTGCCCGCCCCCGGCTGGTGGATCAGAGCCAATTGCAGGGCCGTGCCCGGCAGGTCGGCCTGCTGGGCCAGGGCGATCGCCGCCCGCCCGACGCCGTGGCCGGCAGCCCGCAGGCGCAGCAGCTCACCCTCGGCCAGGTCGGGCTGCCCGACCTGGAGCAGGGCCAGCGCCCGCCGCCCGCCCGGCTCGCGGGCCAGCGCCTCGACATCGGCGCGGGTCACCGGCGGCGCGTCGAACCGGTAGTCCACGTCGAGACCCAGGCCGCGCCGGGCGAGCAGGCCGTAGAAGGTGCGCGGCTGCCGCGCCGCCCGCTCCAGCCAGCCGCTGACCTGCGCATAGTTGCGGTCGCGCAGGTGGGCCCGCGCCGCCCAGTAGGCGCCGGCGGCACTCTCCCAGGCGTTGGAACATTCGGCGTCGGCATACTGCTCGAACCAGCGGGCGGCGGCGGCGACATCGCCGCGGCGCCATTCCGCCAGGCCGGCGGTCCACAGCGCCACCTCGGTGCGGCCGCCGGAGCGCGCCGCCGCGGCCTCGGCATGGCGCACGGCCGCCGCATCGTCACCGGCGTAGAAGTAGGCGGCGGCCACCTCGCCCAGCAGCCGGTCGTACTCGACCGGGCCGAGACCGGCGCCGCCCGGCCCCTGCAGGTAGAGCAGCGCGCGGTCCGGCTGGGCGCGCAGGGCGTAGCGGCGGATGGTCCGCTTGGCGGCCTCGGCCGCGGCACTGAGATCGGCTGCCGCCGGACACATCGGCATGCCGAAGCGGTGCACCTGGCCCTCGACTTCGGCCGGCCGCTCCGGCGCCCGCGGCGGCTCGGCGCCGCGCGGCTGGCGCTGCCGGGCCAGCGCGTAGAGTTCGGCGGCGCCGGGATGGTCGGCGTGGCTGCCCAGCCAGTCACGCAGCTGGGCATGGCTGGCCGTATAGCCGCTGTCGGGCCGGTAGCGCTGGTAGAGGACATGCCCCATCAGGCGCCGATCCTGGAGCTGGGCGACGGCCTGGTCGGCGCCGGCCCAGTCGCCGCGCTCCTGCAGGTCGAAGATCAGCGCGTAGCGGCGCGCATCGGCCTCGTCGAGCAGGTGGGCGGACGCCTCGGCCGGCAGCGGCAGGCGCGGCAGCACCGCCGGCGGCGACACCGTCGCCACCTGTGGCCCGACGGCCGCACCCGCCGGCTCGTGCGCCGCCGCCGGCAGGGTCAGCGCCGCCGCCGGCAGGGCCAGCACCGCCGCCGCCACGGCCGCCAGCGCCACACCCCGCGCCCGTCCCACGGCACGACGCTCCGGCGCCGCCTGCCGCTCCGCCAACCGATACGCAGCACCCGCAACCATGGCTCCCCCCGCTCGCGCCTGATCCCTGATCCCTGACCTCTGATCCCTGACCTCTGATCCCTGACCTCTGATCCCTGACCTCTGATCCCTGATCCCTGATCCCTGATCCCTGATCCCTGATCCCTGCCCGAGGATA
>CAZGMC010000133.1:0-1942 GCA_964526565.1 uncultured Mycobacteriaceae bacterium | reverse complement strand
CTGATCCCTGATCCCTGATCCCTGATCCCTGATCCCTGATCCCTGCCCGAGGATACACAACCGGTGCTGCAAATCCACGGTTTTGTGCAACCGTCGCCGAACGATCATCTGGCGCCGCCCGCCGCCGGCGCCGCCCGCGCCGATGGCGTCCGGCGCCGGCCGTGCTATGGTCGCGCCGCCACCGACCCTTCCGCGGCGGTGCCGCCGATCCCGCAAACGGACCCGCGATGAGCCAGATCGCCTTGCTTGGCGCCCTGGAGATCGGGCTGGTCTTCAGCCTGGTCGCCCTGGGCGTGTTCCTGTCGTTCCGCGTGCTGAGCTTCCCGGACCTGACCGTGGACGGCAGCTTCCCCCTGGGCGGCGCCGTGGCGGCGACGCTGATCGTCAACGATGTCGACCCGTTCGCGGCGACGGCGGCGGCGGTGGCGGCCGGCGGCGTCGCCGGTCTGGTCACCGCACTGCTCAACGTGCGCTTCCGCATCCTGCACCTGCTGGCCAGCATCCTGACCATGATCGCGCTGTTCTCGGTCAACCTGCGCGTCATGGGCCGGCCCAATGTGGCGATCATCAACGATCCGACCGTGCTGACGCCGTTCTTCGGTCTGGGGCCGTCGGTGTTCGTGGCCAAGCCGCTGGTGGTGGGCGGGCTGGTCCTGGTTGTGGTGGTGCTGCTGGCGCGGTTCCTGAACAGCGAGTTCGGACTGGCCATGCGCGCCACCGGCGCCAATCCGCGCATGGCCCAGGCGCAGGGCGTGGCCACGGCGACCCACGTCTACACCGGCATGGCACTGAGCAACGGGCTGGTGGCGCTGGCCGGGGCGCTGTTCGCCCAGGCCAACGGCTTCGCCGACGTGACCAGCGGCGTCGGCACCATCGTCGTCGGCCTGGCGGCGGTCATCCTGGGCGAGACGCTGGTGCGCGGCCGGGCGATCGTGTGGCTGCTGGTCGGCTGCGTGGCCGGGTCGGTGGTCTACCGGATCGCCGTGGCGCTGGCCCTGAACACCGAGTTCCTGGGGCTGCAGGCGTCGGACCTGAACCTGGTCACCGCCGTGCTGGTGGCGCTGGCGCTGATCCTGCCGGGCATGGGCGGGCCGCTGCGCGCGGCGCTGCGGCGGGGGGCCGGACGATGATCGGCGTGCACGGGCTGGAGGTGGTGTTCGCCCGCGGCACGCCGCTGGAGACGCGCGCCTTGCGCGGCGTCGACCTGGACATCCCGACCGGGCAGTTCGTCACCGTGATCGGCTCCAACGGGTCCGGCAAGTCGACCCTGCTCAATGCCATCACCGGCGACGCCCCGGTCACCCGCGGGTCGGTGGTGGTGGACGGCATCGACGTGACCCGCTGGCCGCCGCCGCGCCGCGCCCGGCTGGTGGCGCGGGTGTTCCAGGACCCGATGGCCGGCACCTGCGAGAACCTGACCATCGAGGAAAACCTGGCCCTGGCCGCCGCCCGCGGCCGCCGCCGCGGCCTGCGCCCCGCCCTGCCCCACGCCCGCCGTGCGGCGTTCCGCGAGCGCCTGGCCGGCCTGAACCTGGGCCTGGAGGGCCGGCTGCAGGACCGCATGGGCCTGCTCTCCGGCGGCCAGCGCCAGGCGGTCAGCCTGCTGATGGCGACGCTGGCCGGCATGCGGATTCTGCTGCTGGACGAGCACACCGCCGCGCTGGACCCGAAGACGGCCGAGTTCGTCCTGGACCTGACCCGCCGCATCGTCACCGGCCAGGGCCTGACGACGCTGATGGTCACCCACTCCATGCGCCACGCTTTGGATGTGGGCGAGCGCACCATCATGCTCCACGAGGGCCGCATCGTCTTCGACATCCGCGGCGACGCCCGCGCCGGCCTGGACGTCCCCGACCTGCTCGCCATGTTCGCCCGGGTGCGGGGCGAGGAACTGGCGGATGACAGTCTCCTGTCGTAGGTCGGCCGGAGCGCAGCGACGCCA
>CAZGMC010000132.1:6349-7657 GCA_964526565.1 uncultured Mycobacteriaceae bacterium | reverse complement strand
ATGCCCGATCGCAAGGGACAGTCGGAGACAGGTCAACCGATTGGCCCGCTGGTATCAATTTAGGCGAGGTCTTGAGCAAGAAATTCGCCGGGGTGCGCCGGCGGAAGGTTCAGTACGACAGTCTCGTCAGTCATGGTAATCCGTGATCTCGACATCGTAGGCACAGGACCAAACCGATGCCTTCTAAGGCAGGTTCTCGCCGATCCACGCATCCACCATCCGCCGCGCGATGCTGTCCTTGCGGGGCAGGGCGAAGGCGCCGGTGCCGATGGGGGTGTCGGCCTGGGCCAGCAGCGAGGCGCGGTCGTACCAGGCGGCGTGCTCCAGCTCGTCCGGGTCGACCTGCAGCTCGGCCGCGGCGGTGCGGGCGACGAAACCGAGCATGACCGACTGCGGAAACGGCCACGGCTGCGAGCCGAAATAGGCAACCGATTCGAGACCGACGCCGACCTCCTCGCGCACCTCGCGGCGCACGCAGTCCTCCAGGCTCTCGCCCGGCTCCAGGAACCCGGCCAGCACCGAGTGCATGCCCGCCGGCCAGCCCTTCTGGCGGCCCAGCACGACGCGCTCGCCGTCGTGGACCAGCACGATCATGGCCGGATCGACGCGCGGGAAGTGCAGGGCCCGGCACGCCGGGTTCAGGCAGCGGCGCTGGGATCCGGCCTCGCCGCTCTCGGTCGGGTGGCCGCAGACGCCGCAGAAGCGGTGGCGCGTGTGCCACCACATCAGCGCCCGCGCGTGGGCCAGCAGGGCGGCATCGCCCGCCGCCAGCAGCGGTCCGCAGGTGCGCAGGTCGACGAACGCGCCGAGCCCCGACAGCACCGGGTCGTGCCGTGGGTCCGGCACGCCGCTGACATCGACGGCGACATGGGCGACCCCGCCGATCAGGCCGAGCAGGGCCAGCTCGCCGGCCGTGTCGCGCCACCAGGCATCGGTGGCGACGGGCAGCACCGGCACCGGCGCCTCGCGCGGCCCGCTGATCAGGTTCTTGGCGCGCCACACCGGCACCAGCCGCGTGTCCGGCCGGGCCAGCACGTCGGCCAGCCAGGCGGCGTCGCGGCGGCGGTGGGCGGCGCGATCCAGCGCCGGATGGCTGTAGGGCAGCGGCTCGATCATGGGGTCACCCTAGGGCCGATCGGCGCGTGTGGGCAAGCGGCCTTGCCTCGGGGTGGGGGACGGCTGATATACTGATGCCAGGGAGGTCGGCGCCGGACGGGTCCCTCGCCAACCCGGTCAGGTCCGGAAGGAAGCAGCCGCAACGAGCTCCGGCCCGGGTCGGTCGTCGGCCTCCCGCCCCAACCCTCGCTT
>CAZGMC010000132.1:0-6249 GCA_964526565.1 uncultured Mycobacteriaceae bacterium | reverse complement strand
CCGCCGCTGGGGTCGGCGCTGATGTCGGCGCGACCGCCGTGGGGCGGCAGCAGAGGCTTGGCCTCAGCGCGGCGGGGCAGCCAGCAGCGCGATCCACAGCGGCGGCGCCACGTGGAACGGCGACAGCATCGCCAGGCCGAAAGCACTCCACAAGGCCATCGCGTCGAGGGGTTTCATTCCAGTAACCTCGTCTTGTTCCGGTCACTCGATCTGCAGCAGTAGATGGTATGCCGCGCCCGCAGTGCCAGGGCACGGCCGGCATGCGGGGTCGGTGCCGCGGCGGGTGGAGCCATGGCTATGGCTATGGCGACGGCCACAGGGCGCTGTCGGCGTCGGCCATGGTCTCGACCAGCAGGGCGCGGTCGAGGAACTGGTTGCGCCGTTCGCAGCTCGTCTCGGCGATCAGCAGGCAGCCGTGGCAGGCGGCGCCCAACAGGGCGCGTTCGTCCACGGCGCTGCCGGGTTCGTGATCGGCACAGACCGGGTCGTTGGAGCAGATCGCCAGCCGCTCCAGCGCCCGGTCGAGCGTCGCCGCAAGGCGCCTGGCGCGGCCGACGAGGCCGCCCAGGGTGCCCTCGGCGCCGGTGGCGGCGGTGTAGATCAGGATGCCGTGGCGGGCGGTCCGGTTCTCGCCGGCCGGCAGGTCATAGATGCGCTCCTTGAGCGCGCTGGCCGGATAGCCGCAGTCCAGGGCGATCTCGTTGATCAGGGCGTGGGCCAGGCTGTGCAGCAGCACGTACGGGCCACCGCGGAACCGGGTCTCGCCCGATTCCGGATGCTTCTTCCCGTACACGAGGTAGCCGCGGGTCAGCACGTCGACACGCGCCGCCACGCCGGGGCGGGCCAGCCACGCGGCGACGTGGGCCGGTTCGAACTGGATGAACAGGCCCTCGCCGAACTGCTCGATGGCCGGCAGCCAGTCGGCATGCCGGGCGATCGGCGCGCCGGCGACGGCCAGCTGCAGGTCCTCGAACTCGGTGTCGCCGCTGGTCGACGCCGGCTCCAGGCGGGTGAAGCCGTACAGGCACATGACCTCGCGCAGGCGGTGCACCATGACCAGACTGCGGATCATGGACAGGTCGCGGCGTGCGCCCTCGGCCCAGGCCTCGCGCGGCAGCGTCTCGGCGTACAGGCGTGCGTCGGGCTCGTTCACGCCGATCTGCGCGCGGCCGCTGGCCAGGATGTCGAACTCCAGCACCAGCGGACTGGGCGAGGCGCCCTGCTGCCCCTGCTCCTTGACCTGGACCAGCCGCGCAAAGACCTCCTCGTCCGAATAGGGCTCGAGTTCCGTGCGCACGTCGGGATTGAACTTGCGGGCATTCTGGATCTCCGCCGGGCTCTCGGCAGGACCAAGGTTGGAGAGAAACCGCTCGACGATGCGGGTCAGCGCGTCTTCCGCCGCGGGCACCGAGATGACGGTCACCACCTGCGGGAAATAGGCGTTCGTCGCCGAGCGGGTCAGCAGCCGCAATTTTTCATTGCAATCCTCGTGCGCGTCGGCGGCCAGCCAGGGCTGGCGGCCGTTGCACCAGCCGATGCGCCCCGGCTTGGTCGCGTCACGCAGGGACAGCGACGCGCCGCAGCCGCACACGATCTCCAGGTCGGCCAGATTGGCGCTGGTGCCTTCCTCGGTCAGCCACATCGGCTCGCGGCACGGCTCGCCCTCGTGCACCAGCCACGGCCAGTTGACGTCCTGGATGTGCCCGTTCTTGCAGGCGCCGACGAAGCGCAGCGGCGTCACCTCGTCCTTCTTCCCGTCGTCGTGCCGGAACCGGCGCCGACCGCCGGCGGCGTCCAGGTCGATCCACCGGACCAGCCGCCGGCCGCGGCGCTGGCGGCCGGCGATGGCCGGCGTCTCGACCCGCTCGCACACGAACCAGGCCGGGAACACGGTGACCTCGATCCCCGGCGGCTCGCCCTTGTCGATCACGGCGTCGGCCAGCGGCGGCGTCAGCAGGCGCAGGGTCTCGCCCTCGTCCAGCCGGCCCCGGTCGCGCAGCCACCGCTCAAGGCGGCGGGCCAGCGCCGGCTCGTCGATCACCTTGTAGCCGTCCTTCGCCATGTGCCAGCGATCCAGCCCGCCGATCAGCACCGAGCGGGTCGGCAGGTCGACCATGGCGCCGGGGCCGAAGGTCGTGATGAGCTGGCTTTGCCGCTGCACCGGGCGGGTCATGTCACGTCATCCGCCTTGAACGTGTTGCCGTCGGGATCGCGCACCCGCAGCACCACGTTGGCCTCCACGTCGCGCATCGAGCGGGCGGCCACGAAGCGGCGGTGCGGCGGCGCCAGGTTGTCCAGCGCCGGGTCGAGCGGCACGTGCAGCAGCCGATGGCCAAGCCTGCTGTCGCCATAGGCAAGGCGCGGCGCCAGCTCGGCGGCCACCGCCTCCCAGTCGTCCAGCAGCGCGTCGACGTGGCGGCGCAGCGCCGCGCGGCCGCCGGGCACGGCCTGGTCCGGTGCGCGCTCGACGATGGCGGCGACCACCTCGTCGCGGTAGCCGGGCAGATCGCGCAGCCGCTCCACCGCCGTCTCGGGCGTCAGCTCCGGGCGCAGGTGGCGGGCGATGGCGACCACCACCGCGGCCAGCGACCGGTCCAGCGCCCGCGCCGCCCACGGCGTCACGCTGGTCGCCTCCACCGAGCGGTAGAAGGTGCGGTGGAACAGGCGGAACGATTCGTAGTGCGCGCGGTCGCGCGGCTTGTGCACGTTCAGCACGGTGACGACCAGGCCGGGCTTGTCGGTGACGCGGCCGACGCGGCTGGTCGCCTGGATGTATTCGGCGGCGGTCTTGGGCTGGCCCTGCACCAGCATCAGGCCCAGCCGGGTGATGTCCAGGCCGACCGAGATCATGTTGGTGGCCAGCGCCACGTCGACCCGGTCGCCGCCGCCGTCGCCGTCGCTGCTGGTGAACGCCTTTTCCAGCCGCCCCTTGGCGGCGGCGACATCGTCGGTGGACACGCGCGAGGTCAGCTCCAGCGGGTCGACCATCGGGCGGTCGCCGAACACCGGGTCGGGCGGGTCGACCCGGCGCCGCCTGTCGCCGTAGTCGCTCAGGCGTTCGCGCACCTCGTCCTCGACGATGCGGCGGGCCGCGCCCAGCTCGCGCAGGGCGTTGAAATAGCACAGCGCCGTCATGTACGGGTCGGCGGGATTGCCGGCCGCCGCGGCGCCGCCGGCGGCCGCGAACGCCGTATGGGCGGCGGCCATCAGCGTGACCAGCCCGCGCAGGAAGACCAGCTTCGGCCCGCGCCCCTGGGCGGCCACGCCGAGATAGAGCCGCGCCGGGGTCCGCTCGGGCGGGTGGGTGACGGCGAACCAGCTGTCGGTGCGCTCGATGCCCGGCGGCGGGAACACCTGGGTCTCGGCGCGGTCGAACAGCGCCTGGATCTGGCTGCGGGCGCGGCGCACCGTGGCGGTGGAGGCGACGATCTTCGGCCGCACCCGCCGCCCGCCGCCGGCCTGCCGCGTCGCCAGCCGGTCGATGGCGGTCTCGTACAGCCCGGCGACGGTGCCGAGCGGGCCGGAGATCAGGTGCAGCTCGTCCTGGATGATCAGGTCGGGCGGGTCGAGGACGTGGCCGTTGAACAGCGGCTGCCCGCCGCGCGGCTCGGCGGCGCCGTAGAAGCCGTCGGCGTCGTGCCGGTCGACATGGCCGAAGAACGCCCCGGCCGGGCCCAGCCACGGCAGGCCGGCGAACTTGTCCACCGTGGCGATGAGGAAGGCCGGCAGCCGGCGATAGATCACCTCGTCCACGGTCAGCACCGGCAGCGGCCGGTCGCGGGTGAAGTCGCAGGCGGCGTTGGCACAGGTGATGGTCATCGCCTTCGGTGCGCTCTGGTTGGGTACGCAGGCGAACGACTGGCGGGAGAACGGCGTGCCGCACCACGGGCAGGCCTTGATCGGTGCCGGCGCCCGGCGCCCGTCCTTGCGGAACCTGCGCACGCGCGTCACGGCCGTGTGGTCGCCGGTCCTGCCCCTGCCGCCCAGCACGTTGGGCGAGGCGTCGGAGCCGACCCACAGCCCGATCTCGACCGGCCAGTCGCCCAGCAGCGGCCGGCCCTGCGCATCGGCGAAGGCCGGGTCGGTGCGCATCAGCTCCAGCGCGCAGACCATGCCGGCGGCGCGCGAGAGCTGGTCGAGCGTCAGCAGGCGCAGGGTGTAGCGCATGATCACGGTGACGCCGGCGCCCAGCACGCCGCCGGCCGCCAGCCGCCGGTGGGCGATGGCGAAGGCGGCGAGGCCCAGATAGGCCTCGGTCTTGCCGCCGCCGGTGGGGAAGAACAGCAGGTCGACCAGCTCGCGGTCGGCGTGGGTCTTCTCGGTCAGGCCGGCCAGGTTGAGCAGGATGAAGGCGAGCTGGAACGGCCGCCAGCGTGGCGGGGCGGCCTCGTCCGGGTTCCGGTCCGCCCCGGCCCAGCGCCGCCGCGCGGCGCGGGCCACCGCCAGGTTCATGATCCGGAAGGCGGTGCGGGCGCGGGCGTCGTCGCGCAGCAGGGCGATGCCGGCGGCGATCCGTTGGCGTGCTGTCTCGGCACCGGCCACCAGGCGCTCGCACGTCTCGCGGCGGCGTTCGGGCAGGGCGGGCAGCAGGCGGCGCTGGCCGGCGATCCACGCGCCGTACAGTTCCGGCAGCGGCTCGAGCGCCGCGGCCAGGGCCGGGCCGCCCGGATCGCCCGGGCGGCCCGGGCCGCCCCGACCGGCGGCGTCGGCCAGCCCGGCCAGCGCCTCCATGCCGAACTCGACGGCGATGTCCAGGTTGGGGGCGACGTGCTCCACCTCGGCCGTCGGCAGCGGGTCTGTCCAGGCGCGGCGCACCACGCCGGCGGCGTCCGGCGCGTCCCAGCCGGCGGCGGTGTTGCGGCCGACGCCGTACTCGGCCTCGTGGCGGTAGTGCAGGTCGGCGGTGCGCAGGTCCTCGTCGTCGGACCGGTGGCCGGACAGGTCGCGGCGCGGCACCAGCCCCGCCGCGCAGTCCACCTCGAGGCGCGCCTGGAAGGCATAGGCCACGTCGGCGAAGCCGCGCCCGGCGGCGTCGCGGGCGTTGACCAGGAACACGCTGAGCGCCCGCACGCGGCGCGGCGCCTCGCCCGGCTCGTCGATCGTGAAGGGGCGGGCGTGGCTGACCAGTTCCAGCCCGCCGCCCGGCCGTTGCGCGGCGGCGCTGTCCGGCACCGGGCGGCGGCGCTGCCCGCCGCTGCGGGGGACGGGCAGGCGCACGGGACTCCGCCGCGGGCGGCGCCGCCACTGGACCTTGGGCGCCGTCCCGTCGTCCGGGCCGCCGGCCAGTACGGCCGCGGGCAGCGGCGGCTCGGTGACGTAGTCGCCCCAGGTGACGCGCACGTCGACCGCCTCGACCTCGTCAGGCACCAGCACGGTCAGGCCGATCGACGACGGCGTGAAGCGGCGCCGCGTGGCCGGCGCCTCCGGCTGGGCATCGTCGGGGGCGGCGACCGCGGCCTCCATGCCATCGGTGCCGTCGTCGCCGGTTGCCGTTGTCCCCGACAGGGTCTCGCGCTCCTCGGCGGCGTCGAGGTCGTCGTCCGCGGCGAGCCGCTCGGCCTCCTCCATCGGCGCGATGAAGCCGGTCAGGTACCAGGCCGACGGCGGCTCCGCCAGGCATTCCCGCTGCAGGTCGGCATCCCCCGGCGCCACGTCAACCGGCAGCGGCCCGACCAGGTCGCGGCGGAAGGTGGCAAGGATCCAGGCGCGCACGTCGGCGGCGGAGGTCATGTCCAGGCTGGTCCGTCCCTATGGTCGTACGGACCGTCTTAAGCCCATTTCTGCGCAATGTCCAATTTCAGCCTGCGGCCGTTCCGGAGTCTGGCCTTGCGCGCCATGGCAGTGAGGGCGGGGCTGGCGAGGCCAGGGGTGGCGGTGGGCGTCAGGTCCCGCCCTCGGCCCCAGGCGTCATCGCGAGCACAGCGTGGCGATCCAGTGGCGCCGCGAGGGGTGGTGGCGGGCGTCGAGTCCCGCCCTGGCCCCCGGCGTCATCGCGAGCGGAGCGTGGCGATCCAGTGGCGCCGCACGGGGTGGCGGCTGGTGGTCTTGAGTCGGCGGGGCCGGGACTGGATCGCTGCGCTTCGCTCGCGATGACGGGTAGGGGCGATGACGGGGTAGGGGCGATGACGGGGTGGGATGGCGGGGCCAGGGGTGGCGGCTGCGGTCTGGGCCCGGCCTTCGCCGCCAGGCGTCATCGCGAGCGGAACGTGGCGATCCAGTGGCGCCGCTCGGGGTGGCGGATGGCGTTTT
>CAZGMC010000131.1:0-7819 GCA_964526565.1 uncultured Mycobacteriaceae bacterium | reverse complement strand
CCCGCTCGGCCCCCCGCTCGGCCCCGGCCCCGCGCCCGGCGACGGCCTCCACCCGGTCGAACACCATTGGGCCGCCGGCCAGCGACCGGACCGCCGGCCCGGCATCGCCGAGGGGGACGGGGATGGGGCGGAGGACGAGGCTGGCCGGAGCGTGCACGGATCACCTGTTGGACGGCGGTGTTGGCCCGGCCGCCACGAACACATGCGCGGCCGCGCCGATGCAAGGGGTCGATGGCGCGGGGCGTATCCCATGTCAAGGTCAGCCGACGTGGCCGAGCGCCTTCATCACGTCGGCCATGGTGTCGTAGGGGCCTTCGCCCATCTGCTGGATGGTCTCGAGCACCTCGTCCGGTGCCTCGTTGGCCTGGGCCCTGCTCACCAGGTCGTCCTTGCCGGCCGGGAAGTCGATCCCCCGCAGGCTGTGCGTCACGTTCGCCGCCGAGTGGCCGCCAATGCCTCGAGCCATGTCGTGCCTCCTCTGTCGCCGGCGCCGCATGCTTGCGGCGGCCGTTGCGCAGTCAACACGGTCGCTGCCGGGCCGGTTCCGCGCGCTCAAGGGTCGGGACGACGCGGCCGCTCAGGGCAGCCGCGCCTCCTGCCATTGGGCGATCAGGTCGTCATAGGCCACGGTCCGGCCTTCGCCCTCCTCGTCGGCCAGGGCCGGCTTGGGGGCGCCGGGCTGGTCGAACCAGTATTGCGGGTCGCGCGCCGCGTTGAGCGCCGGGCCGCAGCGCTCGAACAGGTTGGACTGGCCCATGCGCGCCAGCAGCGCGTCCTGCTCGGCGGCCAGGTTGTCCATGACCTGCTGCGGCGTGCCGCGCCCGGCCACGGCATTGGAAATGTTGAGCCACCACAGCTGCGCCAGGTGCGGGTAGTCGGGCACGTTGACACCGGTCGGCGTCCACGCGACCCGCGCCGGGCTGCGGTAGAACTCGACCAGCCCGCCCAGCCGCGGCGCAGCCTGGGTCATCGCCTCCGAGAACACGTCGCTGCGGCGGATCGGCGTCAGCCCGACCAGGGTCTTGCGCAGCGACACCGTCCTGCACGTACAGAACTGCGCGTACAGCCATGCCGCCTGCCGGCGCTCGACCGGAGTGCTCTGGAGCATGGTCCACGACCCGCAGTCCTGGTAGCCGAGCTTCATGCCCGGCTCCCAGTAGGCGCCGTGGGGCGACGGCGCCATGCGCCACCTGGGTGTGCCGTCCGGGTTCATGACCGGCAGGCCGGGCCGGGTCATGTCGGCGGTGAAGGCGGTGTACCAGAAGACCTGCTGGGCGATGTCGCCGCGCCCCGGCACCGGTCCGGCCTCGCTGAAGGTCATGGCGGCGGCCTCGGGCGGGGCATAGTCGCGCAGCCACTCCAGGTACTTGCGCAGGGCGTAGACGGCCGCCGGGCTGTTGGTCGCGCCGCCGCGGGCGACCGAGGAGCCGACCGGCCGGCAATCATCCACGCGGATGCCCCACTCGTCGACCGGATGGCCGTTGGGCAGGCCGGGATCGCCGGCCCCGGCCATGGCCAGCCAGGCGTCGGTAAACCGCCAGCCGAGCGACGGATCGCGGGCGCCATAGTCCATGTGCCCCCAGACCCGCCGGCCGCCCAGCACCCGCACCTGGTTGGTGAAGAAGTCGGCGATGTCCTGGTAGGCCTTCCAGTTGACCGGCACGCCCAGCTCGTAGCCGAAGGCATTGCGGAAGCGGCGCTGCAGGTCCGCATTGGTGAACCAGTCGTAGCGGAACCAGTACAGGTTGGCGAACTGCTGGTCGGGCAGTTGCCAGACCTTGCCGTCCGGCCCGGTCACGAACGGCAGCCCGATGAAATCGTCCAGGCCGAGCGTCGGCAGCGTGACCTCCGAGCCGTCGCCGGCGATCCAGTCCGACACCGGCACGGTCACGCCGCGGCGGACGTGCGTGCCCAGGAAGTCGCTGTCGTTGACGTAGATGTCGTAGAGATTGCGCCCCGTGCGCATCTGCGTCTGCAGCCGCTCGACCAGGGCGCCCTCGTGCATGGTCTCGTGGACCACGCCGATGCCGGTGATCTCGGCAAAGGCGCGGGCCAGGACGCGGGCCTCGTATTCATGCGTGGTGATGGTCTCCGAGGCGACATAGATGCGCTGGCCGCGGAACGGCGCGGCGGCGCGCATGAAGTAGTCCAGCTCGGCAAGGCGCTCGTCGAGCGTCAGGGTCGAGGGTCGGAACTCGACCTCGGCCCAGCGCCGCGCTGCGCCCCAACTGGCGCTGCCCCACTGCCCGCGCGCCGGCCGGCCGGACAGGCCGGCGGCCAGACCCAGGGCGCCGGCGCCGGTCAGCACGGCGCGGCGGTCCAGCCCGCCGCCCTCGGACGATGACCTGGATGTCATGGCATCCCTCCCCAGGGCCGCGGCGTCAGCGGAAGTGGATGCTGGCCGGGTCGGCCAGGACCAGGTAGACCAGCGCCGCCAGGACCGCGCCAAGGATCGGCCCGACCACCGGGATCCAGGCATAGCCCCAGTCGCTGTCGCGCTTGCCGCCGGGGATCGGCAGCAGGGCGTGCATGATGCGCGGGCCCAGGTCGCGCGCCGGGTTGATGGCGTAGCCGGTGGTGCCGCCCAGCGACAGGCCGATGCCGAGCACCAGCAGCCCGACCGGCAGGGCGTCCAGCGCGCCCAGGCCGAACACCGACACGGCCAGGAACAGCACCGCGAACACCAGCAGGAACGTGCCCAGGATCTCGGACACCAGGTTGGCGGGGGTGTCGCGGATCGCCGGGCCGGTGCAGAACACCGCCAGCTTCAGGTCCTTGTCTTCGGTCAGGCCGAAGTGCAGCCGGAAGATCAGCCACACCAGCGTCGCGCCGAGCATGGCGCCGGCCATCTGGGCGAGGATGTACAGCGGCACGTTGGCCCAGTCGAACTTGCCGGCGATGGCCAGGCCGATCGACACCGCCGGGTTGATGTGCGCCCCGGAGAAGGCGGCGACGGTGAACACGGCCACGAACACCGCCATGGCCCAACCCCAGGCGATGACGATCCACCCGGAATTCTCGGCCTTGGTGCCCTTGAGCACCACGTTGGCGACCACGCCGTCGCCGAGCAGGATGAGGATGGCGGTGCCGATCAGCTCCCCCAGGAACGGGTTCATCATGGGTGTTTCCTCCCAGGCTTTTCTTGATGCCGTGCGCTACGGAAAGTTTACCGGTTTTCTGGACGCCGCAGCCGATAGTGTTAGCCAGGACAAGGGAAACGAGTAAACTGTCACCGCAATGCAGGGGGCGCGCCATCCAGGGAAACAAGTGAACTGTGCCCATAAGGCCGGCGCCGCGTCCGCATGGAGCGGCGCCGGATCTGTGGGCGTCAGTGCAGCAGATAGCCCTGGGCGACCTCGGTAAAGGCGGCGACCTGCTCCGCCTGCCAGTTGGCGCCATGACCCAGTTCCCTGGCCATGATGGCGGCCACCTCGGGCGCGGCGGCGATGCTGGCGCGGGCGTCGAGCAGCAGGGCGCGGGTGCGCCGCGACAGCACGTCCTCGACGGTGCGGGCCATCTCCCGCCGCACCGCCCAGGCGACCTCGCCCTTGAAGTACGGCAGGTTGGGGTGCAGCGGCTCGTCCCAGCCGGGCTGCTCGCGCATGGTCCGCCGCACCGCCGGCGCATCGGAGCCGTACAGTCTGAGCAGACCCTCGGTCTCGGCCGGGTTCTTCAGCCAGCCGTGCAGGCGCAGGTTGACCGTCTCTGACTTGCGTTCGTCCAGCCCGGCGACCAGGGCGGCGGCGTCGATGGTGTCCTCGGCCATCTTGCGGTAGGTGGTCCACTTGCCGCCGGTGATGGTGACCAGGTTGGACTTGGAGATCATCAGCACGTGGTCGCGCGACAGCGCCGCCGTGCCCTTGTCCCCGGTCGCCTTGACCAGCGGGCGGATGCCGCAGAACATGGACAGCACGTCCTCGCGGGACGGGTCCCTGTCCAGGTAGATGGAGGCGTGCTCCAGCAGGAACGCGATCTCCTCCTCCTGGGGCTTGGGCTCCAGCGGCGTGTCGGAGATGGACGTGTCGGTGGTGCCGACCACGGTGCGGCCGTGCCACGGCACCGCGAACAGGACCCGCCCGTCGGCCGTTTTCGGCACCATGATGGCGCTGTCGCCGGCCAGGAACTTCCCGTCGAGGACCAGGTGCACGCCCTGGCTGGGCGACATCATCCGGTCCTCCTCGGGGTCGTCCATGATGCGGATGCCGTCGGAGAACACGCCGGTGGCATTGATGACGACGCGGCCGTCGAACTCGTAGTCCTCGCCGGCCTCCATGTCGCGGGCATAGACGCCGCTGATCATGCCGCCGCGCTTCCTCAGGCCGGTGACCTTCATGTAGTTGAGCGGCACGCCACCCAGGTCGGCCACCGTCTCGGCCAGGTTGACCGCCAGCCGGGCATCGTCGAACTGGCCGTCATAATAGATCACGCCGCTGCGCAGGCCCTTGGTCTCGACGTTGGGCAGCAGCTCGATGGTCTTGTCGCGCGACAGCACCTTGGACGGCCCCAGGCCCAGCTTGCCGGCCAGCATGTCGTACATCTTCATGCCGACGCCGTAGAACGGGCCCTCCCACCAGTCGTAGACGGGCACGATGAACGGCAGGTTGTGGGCGATGTGCGGCGCGTTGTGCAGCAGTCGGCCGCGCTCCTTCAGCGCCTCCAGCACCAGCGACACGTTGCCCTGCTGCAGGTAGCGGACGCCGCCGTGGACCAGCTTGGTCGAGCGGCTGGACGTGCCCTTGGCATAGTCGTGCTGCTCCAGCAGCAGCGTGTTGTAGCCGCGGGACTGCGCCTCGACCGCCACGCCCAGGCCGGTGGCGCCGCCGCCGATGATGATCATGTCCCAGTACTGGGGGTCGCTCTTCAGGCGCTGAAGATAGGCGTCCCGGTTCATCAGGTCGGTCGTCATTACTGTGCCGCCTCCTGGTGCTCGTCCCATCCCTTGGCCCGCTCCAGGGCCCGGTGCCAATGGTGGATCAGGCCGTCGGCCTGCGCCCGGTCCATGTTCGGCTCGAACATCTGGTCGGCCTGCCACTGCTCGGCGATCTCGTCGGTGTTCGACCAGAAGCCGACCGCCAGTCCGGCCAGATAGGCCGCGCCCAGCGCCGTGGTCTCGAACACCTTGGGCCGGATCGTCGGCACGCCGAGCAGGTCGGACTGGAACTGCATCAGCAGGTTGTTGACCGTGGCGCCGCCGTCGACGCGCAATTGGCTGAGCGTCAGGCCGGAGTCCGCCTCCATGGCGCGGATCACGTCGACGGTCTGGTAGGCCATGCTCTCCAGTGCGGCGCGGGCGATGTGCGCCGCCTTCGACCCGCGGGTCAGGCCGAGAATGGCGCCGCGGGCGTACTGGTCCCAGTGCGGTGCGCCCAGCCCGGCGAAGGCCGGCACCAGGAAGACGCCGCCATTGTCCTCGACCTGGCGGGCCAGGCCCTCGATCTCCGACGACGAACGGATCAGGCCGAGGCCGTCACGGACCCACTGCACCACGGCACCGGCAATGAAGATGCTGCCCTCCAGTGCGTATTCGGTGCGGTTGCCGATCTTCCAGGCGATCGTGGTCAGCAGGTTGTTCTTCGACTGCACCGGCGCGGTGCCGGTGTTCATCAGCATGAAGCAGCCGGTGCCGTAGGTGTTCTTGACCATGCCCGGCTTGGTGCAGATCTGGCCGAACAGGGCGGCCTGCTGGTCGCCGGCGATGCCGGCGATGGGGATCGGCGCGGCGAACAGCCGCTCCGAGGCGTGGCCGTAGACCTCCGACGAGGCCCGCACCTCCGGCAGCATGCTGCGCGGGATGGTGAGGATGTCCAGCAGCTCGTCGTCCCAGTCCAGCGTGTTGATGTTGTAGCACAGCGTGCGGCAGGCGTTGGTCACGTCGGTCATGTGCAGCTGGCCCATGGTCAGGTGCCAGACCAGCCAGCTGTCGATGGTGCCGCAGGCCAGATGCCCGGCCTTGGCGGCCTCGCGGGCGCCCGGTACGTTGTCCAGGATCCATTTGATCTTGGTGCCGGCGAAGTAGGCGTCGATGACCAGCCCGGCCTTCTGTTTGAAGGTCGGCTCCAGGCCGCGGTCCTTCAGCTCGTCGCAATAGCGGGCGGTGCGGCGGTCCTGCCAGACGATGGCGTTGTGGATGGGCTTGCCGGTGCGGCGATCCCACACCACGGTGGTTTCGCGCTGGTTGGTGATGCCGATCGCGGCGATGTCGGCCGGGATGATGTCCTTCTTGGTCAGTGCCTCGGCGGCGACGCTGACCTGCGAAGCCCAGATTTCCTGGGGGTCGTGCTCGACCCAGCCGGGGCGGGGGAAGATCTGCGGGAACTCGCGCTGCGCCGTGGAGACGATCTTGCCCTGCTGGTCGAAGACGATGGCGCGGGAGCTGGTGGTGCCCTGGTCGAACGCGAGAATGTATTTCATGGAGCCTCCCTTTGGACTGTTGTTGTTCGGGCGCGGGGGCGGCCGGAGACAGGCCTGTTGGAGGGATCGCGCCCGGTCGTGGCCGCAGCCGGCCCAGCTCTTCTGATACAAACGAAAGCCGTTAGTCGATGGGCTGATAACGAACCATAGCGGCGGCGGTTGCGAGGGGAAGCGGCCAAACCTGCCGTGGTGCGGCACGGGGCGGCACGGACATGCGGCCGGCAGCCGGCCGCAGCGGCCGGCGCGGGCCCGCGGATGCCGCGCTGCAGCACCAGGGGCGGGCCCAGTTCCGGTTCGATTTCCGGCACCTGAACGAACGCCGGCCGGCCGCTTCGGCAGCGCAGCACGGATTTCGCGGCGCGCCACCGCCTGTTTCGCAGGCGCAGCATCACGTTCGATCACGTTTTCGTGAGCGTTTTCGTGAGCATTGATCCGTCAGGCGGAAAAAACCATTGCTGCGGCCAACGTCGCAATCCAGAGCCAGTGCAATCCAGAGCCAGCGGGCTTGTTCCGTTGCGATTGCCATCCTCCGCTCTATGGGTTCGGGGCAACGCCGAGCCAATGTGACTGGGCCGCCAAGACGACAAGCATCGCAGCCTCTTGCAGAAGCCTCGACGACCTTGATATCGAGGCCGTCGTGGAGGCCGTCGTGCGCACCCCGCTGTGCGGGCCGGGCCCGGCGCGCCGAACAGCCATCCGACCGAACCGCTGGCGTCGTGCCGGGTCGCCGACTACAATATCTGGATGCTGACCGAGACCGTCCCCCGCACAGCCCTGCGCCGGCTGCCGGCCACGCTGGTCAACCGCATTGCCGCCGGCGAGGTGGTCGAGCGGCCGGCGGCGGCAGTCAAGGAGCTGGTCGAGAACGCGCTCGACGCCGGCGCGCGGTCCATCGACGTGGCGGTGCGCGACGGCGGCCGGTCGTACCTGTGTGTCGCCGACGACGGGGCGGGCATGACCGCAGAGGAGCTGGTGCTGGCGGTCGAGCGCCACGTCACCTCCAAGCTGCCGGACGACGACCTGACCGCCATCGCCACCCTGGGTTTCCGCGGCGAGGCGCTGCCGTCGATCGGCGCGGTCAGCCGCCTGACCCTGACCAGCCGCGCCCGCGGCACCGCCGGGGCGTGGTGCCTGGCGGTCGAGGGGGGCCGCGCGTGTGAGCCGGCACCGGCGGCGCTCCGGTCCGGCACGCGGGTCGAGGTGCGCGACCTGTTCTACGCCACGCCGGCGCGACTGAAGTTCCTGAAGAGCGCGCGGGCCGAGCAGCTGGCCGTGCTCGACGCCGTGCAGCGGCTGGCCATGGCCCACCCGCATGTCGCCTTCGCCCTGACCGACGGGCAGCGCACGCTGCTGCGCCTTGCCGCGGGACCGGGTACCCCCGGCGCCCCCGGCGCCCCCGGCGCCCCTG
>CAZGMC010000130.1:0-7883 GCA_964526565.1 uncultured Mycobacteriaceae bacterium | reverse complement strand
CGAGCCCCAGGCCCCGAGCCCCAGGCCCCGAGCCCCAGGCCCCGAGCCCCAGGCCTCAGGCCTCCAGCTTTACGTGCTGGCCAGGGCCAGGTTCCAGAACTCGTCCGCCTTCAGGCTGGCGCCGCCGACGAGCGCGCCGTCGACATTGGGCACCGACATCAACTCGCCCGCATTCGATGCCTTGACCGAGCCGCCGTACAAGATGCGCACGGAGTCGGCATCGCCAAGCTTGCGCGACAATTCCGCCCGGATGTGCGCGTGCACCTCGGCCACGTCGGCCGGCGTCGCCGTCTTGCCGGTGCCGATCGCCCAGACCGGCTCGTAGGCGATGACCGTGTTCTCCGACGAGGCGCCGTCCGGCACCGACCCGGCGATCTGGCGCGAACACACCGCGAGGGCCTCACCGGCCTCGCGCTGCTCCAGGGTCTCGCCGATGCAGATGATCGCCACCAGCCCGGCGCGGTGCGCCGCGGCGGCCTTCTCGGCGACCACCAGGTCGATCTCGCCGTGGTTCGTGCGGCGCTCGGAGTGGCCGACGACGACGTGACTGCAGCCCAGGTCCTTCAGCATTTCCGCAGCGACGTCGCCGGTGTGGGCGCCCTTCGGCTGGGGGTGGCAGTCCTGTCCGCCCAGCATCACGCCGCTGCCGGCGATCGCTTCGCCGACCGCATCGATCAGGGTGGACGGCGGGCACAGCAGCATGTCGAACTGCGGGTCGTTCTCCTCCGCATAGCGGATGCCGAGGTCGCGGGCCAGCGCGACGCCCTCGGCCTTGAGGCAATTCATCTTCCAGTTTCCGGCAATCAGCTTGCGCAGCATGGTCTTGAGCCTCCTTGGACGGGCGGGTTATGGCAGGAACGGGCTCGGCGGGGTGGCCCTGTCGTTTAGCAAGCCGGCGCGGCGAAGGCCAGCACCCAATCGCCGTCAACCGCTTTGTTGCCGCCTCAGGACCGCCTACCTATCATGGCCGGTACGGTCGGCTGACCGCGCATCAAGCCGCGGCCCCGCCGGTCGGCGTGCAGGGCGTTTACAAGAGATTGACCATCATGCTGCAAGCCATTCGTGGCCAGGTCGGGTCCTGGATCGTCAAGATCCTGTTCGTCTTTCTGATCCTCAGCTTTGCCGTGTGGGGGGTCGGCGACATCCTTCGCACCGGCGGCCCCAGCGACGTGGCGGCCGAGGTGGGCGGCGTCGAGGTGCCTCTGGTCGAGGTCGACCGCGCCTTCACCCGCCAGGTCGAGCAGTTGCGCCGGGTCCTGGGGCCGGAGTTCGACGCCGCCGCGGCGGCGCGCCTGGGCGTGCTGGACCAGACGGTGGAGCAGATCGTGGCGGGTACCCTGTTCGACCTGAGCGCCGCCGATCTGGGCATCGACCCGCCGACCGAGATGATCGCCGACGTGATTCGCAACGAGCGGGCCTTCTCCGACCCGGCGACCGGGCGTTTCAGCCGCGACGTCTTCCTTGCCGTGCTGGCCGCCAACGGGTTGAGCGAGGCGGAGTTCGTGCAGTCGGTGCGCCGCGAGTTCGGCCGCGAGACGGTCGCCGGCGCCCTCACCGCCGGGGTCGAGGCGCCGGCGGCGCTGACGGAGCGGCTGGCCGAGCACCGTCGCGAGACCCGTATCGCCGACACCGTCACGATCGCCGCCGATGCCGTCACCGGCATCCCGGCGCCGGGCGACGAGGCCCTGGCCGCCTTCCACCAGAGCCACCCCGACCGCTTCACCGCCCCCGAATACCGCGTACTGACGGTCGTCGCCCTGACGGCCGATGATCTGGCCGGGGAGGTGGCGGTCGACGAGCAGGCCCTGCTCGACGAGTACCACGCCCGCGACGGGCGCTACCGGCGCGATGAACCCTTGCGGCGGTTCGACCAGGTGGTGCTGCCCCGCGACCGGCAGGACATGGCGCACCGCGTCGCCGATGCGGCCCGCGGCGGCCTGTCGCTGCAGGAGGCGGTCGCCGCGGCGGGTGCGGACGCGGGAGTCATCCCGCTCGACTGGACGACCGAGGAGGAGATGCTGCCGGCCTTGGCCGAACCGGCTTTCGCGCTGGCGCCGGGCGGCGTCAGCGACCCGATCGAATCGCCGTTCGGCTGGCACGTCCTGGCGGTCACCGAGGTCGCCGGCGACGGCGTCCTGCCGTTCGAGGCCGTCCGCGACGAGATCGAGGCGGCGGTGCGCCGCGAGCGGGCCCTGGACAGCCTGTTCGAATATTCCAACCGGCTCGACGATGCCTTGGCCGGCGGCGCCAGCCTGGAGGACGCAGCCGCCAGTCTCGGCCTGCCGGTGATCGCGACGCCGCCGGTGTCGCGGGACGGCGAGGTGCGCGGCGCCGCGGCGCTGCCGGACCTGCCGGCCACGGACCAGGTGATCGACGCCGCCTGGACGATCGAGGAGGGCGACGTAAGCCGACTGATCGAGACGCGCGACCGCGATGCCTATTTCGTGGTACGGGTGGATCGCGTGCTGCCGCCGGCACTGCGGCCGCTCGCGGAGGTCCGTGACGAGGTGGCCGCCGCCTGGGAGCAGCAGCAGCGCGCCGAGGCCGCCGCGGCGCTGGCCGAAACCGCCGCCCGGCGCCTGCGCGAGGGGGCCGGGCCCGAGGCCATCGCCGCGGAGACCGACGCCGCCGAGGCCGGCCGCACACCCGCCCTGCTGCGCGACGGCAGCAACGCCGGAGACCTGCCGCCGCGGCTCGTGACCAACCTGTTCGACATCGTCCCGGGCGAGGTGACCGTGGCGGAGACGCCGGCTGGTGCCGTGGTCGCCCGCCTGGTCGAGGTGGTGCCGGCCGATCCCGACGCGGATGCGCTGGCAGCGATCCGCACCGATGCCGTCGAAGGTCTGCGCAGCGACATTGTCGCCCAGTTCGCCAACGCCCTGCGCCAACGCTACGAGGTCGAGGTCAACGAGGCGGCGCTGCAGCGGCTGCGCGGCATCGAGTGATTGCGGAGCCAGGGCGATCGCGGCCGGCATGGCGCCGGCGGGCATGACGCCCCCGCCCCCCGCCAGCCCGCCCCCCGCCGGCCCGATCCACAGGGGCCGGACAGTGCGTCGCAGGCTGGAATTGGCGCCGCGGGATGGGTAGTGTGCCATGCTGCTCGCGGCGGACGATCCTTTCGGTTACAGGAATTTATCGGATTCGGGGGATATCGTACGATGCCGCTCATCTGGACGAGGACCGCAGGTGTCATGAACGATGCGCCCGGCAGCGGGCCGGCGGACAGTCGGGCCGGCACGTGCCCGCGCTCAGTGGCGCTGCCATGATGTCGGCGACGGGGGACAAGATCGGCCTCAAGCCGTATCTGGCGCGAATCGCCGCGGGGGCGCGCCTGACGGCCGAGGACTCGGCGCAGGCCTTCGACATCATCATGTCGGGCGAGGCGACGGCGGCGCAGATCGGTGCCTTCCTGATGGGCCTGCGGGTCCGCGGCGAGACGGTCGACGAGATCACCGGCGCCGTGCGCGTCATGCGCGCCAAGGCGCTGACGCTCGATGCGCCGGCCGACGCCATCGACTGCTGCGGCACCGGCGGCGACGGCCTGGGCAGCTTCAACGTGTCGACCGCCGTCTCGCTGGTGCTCGCCGGGGCGGGCGTGCCGGTGGCCAAGCACGGCAACCGGGCCCTGTCGAGCCGCTCGGGCGCCGCCGACGTGCTGGCGGAACTGGGCGTCAACATCGACGCCGACATGGCGCTGGTCAAACGCGCGCTGTGGGAGGCCAATATCTGCTTCCTCATGGCGCCGCGCCACCACGGCGCCATGCGCCACGTCGGACCGGCGCGGGTCGAGCTGGGCACGCGGACGATCTTCAACCTGATCGGACCGCTGGCCAACCCGGCCGGGGCGCGGCGCCAGCTGCTCGGCGTGTTCTCGCCGGACTGGGTGGTGCCGCTGGCCGAGGTGCTGGGCCGGCTCGGCACCGAGCATGCCTGGGTCGCGCACGGCAGCGACGGCCTGGACGAGCTGACCACCACCGGACCGACCCTCGTCGCCGAGTGGCGCGGCGGCGCCGTGCACCGGTTCGAGGTCACGCCCGAGCAGGCCGGCCTGCCCCGCGCCGAACCGCCCGATCTCAAGGGCGGCGACGCCGCGGCCAACGCCGCCGCGCTGACCGCCCTGCTCGACGGCGCACCGGGGGCATACCGCGACATCGTGCTGCTCAACGCCGGCGCCGGCCTGATCGTCGCCGGGCGTGCCACCGGCCTGGCCGAGGGCGCCGCCCGCGCCGCCGAGGTGATCGACAGCGGCCGCGCCCGCCAGGTTCTCGACCACCTGATCGACATCACCCGCAGCGAGCCGGCGGCGGCGGAGACGGCGGAGGGTCCGGCGTGAGCGACGTACTAGTCCGCATCTGTGCCGGCAAGCGCACCGAGGTCGCCGGCCGCCGCGCCGAACGCCCGCTCGCCGAGGTGGAACGGGCCGCCGCCGAGGCACCGCCACCGCGCGGCTTTGCCGGCGCTCTGCGGCAGGCGCGCAACGAGGGCCGCTTCGGGCTGATCGCCGAAATCAAGAAGGCATCACCGTCGCGGGGCGTCATCCGCGCCGATTTCGATCCGCCGGCCCTGGCCCGCGCCTATGCCGAGGGCGGCGCCACCTGCCTGTCGGTGCTCACCGACGAGCCCTGGTTCCAGGGCCGCGACGCCTACCTGACGACGGCCCGCGGCGCCGTCGCCCTGCCGGTGCTGCGCAAGGACTTCACCCTGGATCCCTATCAGGTGGCCGAGGCCCGCGCCATCGGCGCCGACGCCGTGCTGCTGATCCTGGCCGCGCTGTCCCACGCCCAGGCGGCGGAGCTGGCCGACGCCGCGCGGCGCTTCGGGCTGGACGTGCTGGCCGAGGTCCACGACGAGCCGGACCTCGAGCGGGCGGTGGCCCTGGATGTGCCCATGATCGGCATCAACAACCGCGACCTCAAGACCCTGGTCGTGGACATCCGCACCGCCGAACGCCTGGCGCCGCTGGTGCCGGCCGACCGCCTCGCCATCGCCGAGAGCGGGCTGGCCGGCCCGCGCGACCTGGCCCGGCTGGCTGCCGTCGGCGTCACCACGGTCCTGGTCGGCGAGCACCTGATGCGCCAGCCGGACGTGGCGGCGGCGACCCGCGCCCTGCTGGCACCGCCCTCGGCATGAGCAGCAAGCTCAACCATTTCGGCCCCGACGGCGCGGCGCGCATGGTCGACGTGTCCGGCAAGGACGTCACGGAGCGCGCCGCCCGCGCCGCCTGCCTGGTGCGCATGGCGCCGGACACCCTGGCCATGGTCGAGGCCGGCACGGCCGGCAAGGGCGACGTGCTGGGCGTCGCGCGGCTGGCCGGCATCATGGCCGCCAAGAGGACCGCCGACCTGATCCCCCTGTGCCATCCGCTGGCGCTGACCGCCGTCGACGTGGACCTCGCCTGCGACCCGGACCGGGGCGGCGTGGCCGTCACCGCCACCGCGCGCATCACGGCACGCACCGGCGTCGAGATGGAGGCGCTGACCGCGGCGACCGTTGCGGCTCTGACCGTCTACGACATGTGCAAGGCGGTCGACCGCGGCATGGTCATCACCGACGTGCGGCTGCTGCACAAGAGCGGCGGCCGCTCCGGCACCTGGGAGGCCGCACCGTGATCGCGGTCGAGGAAGCGAAGCGGCGGGTGCTGGCGGCGGCGGCACCGCTGCCGGCCGAGCTGGTCGCCCTGCCCGCCGCCTGCGGCCGCGTGCTGGCCGACGATGTCGCCGCCCGGCTCACCCAGCCCTGGGCCGACGTGTCGGCCATGGACGGCTATGCGGCGCGCGCCGCCGATGTGGCGCAGGTGCCGGCCGTGCTGACCCGGACCGGCACGGTGCCGGCCGGCACCGGCTTCGACGGCACCGTCGGCCCCGGCGAATGCGTCCGCATCTTCACCGGCGCCCCCGTGCCGGCCGGCGCCGACACCATCGTCATTCAGGAGAATGCCGCGGCGCACGGCGACCGCATTACGGTGCACCAGGGTGCGGCGCAGGGACGGCACATCCGGACCGCCGGCGGTGACTTCCGGGCCGGCGACGTGCTGCTCCGCACCGGCCGGCGGCTGACCGCCCGCGACATCGGCCTCGCCGCCGCCATGAACGTGCCGTGGCTGGCGGTGCGCCGCCGGCCGCGCGTGGCGATCCTGGCCACCGGCGACGAGATCGTCATGCCCGGTGACCCGGCCGGCCCCAACCAGATCTTCAGCGCCAACAGCCTGGCCCTGGCGGCGCTGGTCGAGGCCTGCGGCGGTACTGCCGTCAACCTCGGCATTGCCCCGGACGACCGTGCCGCCCTCGCTGCCATGGCGGCCGGTGCAGCCGGCGCCGACCTGCTGCTGACCAGCGGCGGCGCCTCCGTCGGCGACCACGATCTGGTCCGCGACGCGCTGGGTGACCGCGGGCTGGAGCTCGATTTCTGGCGAATCGCCATGCGCCCTGGCAAGCCGCTGATGTTCGGTCGCCTGGGCGACACCCCGGTGCTCGGCCTGCCGGGCAACCCGGTGTCGGCCATGGTCTGCGCGCTGTTGTTCGTCCGCCCGCTGCTGCGCGTCCTGCTCGGCCTGCCCGCCGACGCGCCGCCGGCCGCAGCCCGCCTCGGCCGCGACCTGCCGGCCAGCGACCGGCGCCAGGACCATCTGCGCAGCCGGCTCGAACCCGCTACCGACGGCCTGCCGCTGGCCACGCCGTTCGACGTGCAGGACAGCGCCATGCTGGCCGCGCTGGCCGCCGCCGACTGTCTGGTCGTCCGCCCGCCCGAGGCACCGCCGGCCCGGTGCGGCGATCGCGTCGACATCATCCGGCTCGACGACGATCCGCTTTGCGCCTGATCGCCCGTTTTTCCGGAACCAAATAAGAACTCCTCTTGACGTTTTGGTTTTGTTCTGGCGTTATGCGACCGGGATCCCGTGAATCGCCGCCACCGGTCGAGGCTGACATGCTCACCAGAAAACAACAGGAACTGCTGCTGTTCATCCATCGCCGCCTCGGCGACGGCGGCGTTTCGCCATCGTTCGACGAGATGAAGGACGCGCTGGGGCTCAAGTCCAAGTCGGGCATCCACCGGCTCATCACCGGGCTTGAGGAGCGCGGCTTCATCCGCCGCCTGCCGCACCGCGCCAGGGCGCTGGAGGTGCTGCGGCTCCCCGACGGCGTGCCCCTCGGTGTTCAGGGCGCCGGCCGCGACGCCCCGCGGCCGGCGGCCCCGTTCCGGCCCAACGTGATCCGCGGCACCTTCGCCGCCGGCCTCGTCGGGCGCAGCGTCGGCGATGCCGCCGCGGCCGCCGATGCCGACGTCGTGCAGCTCCCCCTGTACGGCCGGATCGCCGCCGGCACGCCGATCGAGGCGCTGCGGGATGCCTCCACGTTCGCCGACGTTCCGGCCAGCCTGCTCGGTTCGGGCGACCACTATTGCCTGCAGGTGGCCGGCGACAGCATGGTCGAGGCCGGCATCCTGGACGGCGACACGGTCGTCATCCGCCGCACCGATGCGGCGGACAACGGCGCCATCGTCGTCGCGCTGGTCGACGACGCCGAGGTGACGTTGAAGCGGCTGCGGCGCAAGGGCAACACGATCGCCCTGGAGCCGGCCAATTCGGCCTACGAGACGCGCATCTTCGGACCCGACCGGGTGCATGTGCAGGGCCGCCTGGTGGGCCTGCTGCGCCGCTACGAATAGCCGGCGGCACCGGCTTCAGCGGCGCAGCGCCCACGGCCGGTCGCCGACATGCGCGGCCACACTGTCGACGACGATGCGGGACGGCAACAGGTACACGGCATGGGCGCCCTCACGCCACAGGTCGAAGCGGTCGACGACGATCGGGGCGCGGCACGACCACGGCGCCGCGGTCGTCGCGACGACCGCGTCGGCGACGGCGCAGTCCTCGGCAAAGGCCC
>CAZGMC010000129.1:0-7909 GCA_964526565.1 uncultured Mycobacteriaceae bacterium | reverse complement strand
CGCCAGCAGCGGACGGGGACCGTCAGCGCGCTGCCGCACGCCGATGCCCGCGGCGCCTGGATGCCGCCGGAAGCGCTTGACGACCCGCCCAGGCGACGACGGTTGCTATGATAAACTTAAGTTAGAAGGCAGGACATGGGACAACTACCCAGGGACCAGTCATGTCATACTCTGATTCAAACCGCCCTCGGACAATTTTTGAGGCGGGTCGGCCTTTTTGGGCTCCGGCTACAGCTTGCCGATTGCCGTCGCTCTTGCCATCTCTTGCCGTCGAGCCGCCAAGGAGCCAGGCATGATGACACTCAACCCCATCCACGTCATCGGCGGCGGGCTGGCCGGCAGCGAGGCGGCGTGGCAGGCGGCGCGGGCCGGAGTGCCCGTGGTGCTGCACGAGATGCGGCCGGAACGCTCGACCGAGGCGCACCAGACCGGCGGGCTGGCCGAGCTGGTCTGCTCCAACTCGTTCCGCTCCGACGATGCCGAGACCAACGCCGTCGGCCTGCTGCACGAGGAGATGCGCCGCTGCGGCTCGCTGATCCTGGCCGCCGGGGATGCCTGCAAGGTGCCGGCCGGCGGGGCACTGGCCGTCGACCGGCACGGCTTCTCGGACGCCGTCACGGCGGCGCTGGAGGCGGAGCCGCTGGTCACCGTCGCGCGCGGCGAGGTGGCCGGCCTGCCGCCCGACGACTGGGACAGCGTCATCGTCGCCACCGGCCCCCTCACCTCCCCGGCCCTGGCCGAGGCGGTGAGGGGGCTGACCGGCGAGGCCGAGCTGGCCTTCTTCGACGCCATCGCGCCGATCGTCCATGCCGACACGATCGACTTCTCCAAGGCTTGGTTCCAGTCGCGCTACGACAAGCCCGGCCCCGGCGGCACCGGCAAGGACTACGTCAACTGCCCGCTCGACAGGGATGAATACGAGCGGTTCATCCACGAGCTGCTGACCGCGCCAAAGACCGGGTTCAAGGAGTGGGAGAAGAACACGCCGTATTTCGAGGGCTGCCTGCCGATCGAGGAGATGGCGGCGCGCGGGCCGGACACCCTGCGTTTCGGCCCGATGAAGCCGGTCGGCCTGACCGACCCGCGCACCGGCCGCCGGCCCCATGCCGTGGTCCAGCTCCGCCAGGACAACGCGCTGGGCACGCTGTACAACCTGGTCGGCTTCCAGACCAAGACGACGTACGGCGAGCAGACCCGCGTGTTCCGCCTGATCCCCGGCCTGGAGAACGCCACCTTCGCCCGGCTGGGCGGGCTGCACCGCAACACCTTCCTGAACAGCCCGCGGCTGCTGGACGCCCGATTGCGGCTGAAGGCCATGCCGCGGCTGCGTTTCGCCGGCCAGATCACCGGTGTCGAAGGCTATGTGGAGAGCGCGGCGATCGGCCTGCTGGCCGGCCGCTTCGCCGCCGCCGAGCGGTTCGGCCAGGCGCTGGAGGCACCGCCGCCGACCACCGCCCTGGGCGCCCTGCTGGGCCACATCACCGGCGGCGCCGAGGCGGAGACCTTCCAGCCGATGAATGTCAACTTCGGCCTGTTCCCACCGCTGACCGACGTGCCGGCAGGCAGGCGCGGCCCGCGCGGTCCGGACCGCAAGCGGCTGCTCAGCCGCCGCGCCCTGGCCGACCTGGATACGTGGCTGGGCCGCCGCGCCGCTGCGGAGTGACCACCGCGCCCGGCGCCCTCCCCTGCCGGCGGCGACCTACCGGCAGCGCCAGGCGCGGTCGGTGCTGCCGTCGTTCCACTGCAGTTCCATGGTCGCCGGCCGTGCTTCCGGGCTGGCGGCGACGATGCGCCCGGTGATCGCTTCGCGGTTGCCCGTGGGACCCAGGCCGGGGATGTCCTCCTCCATGTCCAGCCGCAGTGTCGAGCCGGCGAACGACCAGGTGCCGGTGTAGCTGTCCATCATCGTGGCGCGGCCGTCGGCGGCGAGATCCAGCACCTCGGGGGAGTCGCACGGCGGCGGCGCGAACTGCCACAGCCCGACCAGCGCGGCCCGGCTCACCTGGGGCGGCGATGGTGCCGTAGTCTGGCAGGCGACCAGCGGCACGGCTAGGGCAGCGGCAAAGGGGGCGGCGGCAAGGAAAGCCCGTCTGGTCGTCACGGCCGGATCCCGTTCAAGATGGTGCGTCGGTCATGCAATCGCAGGCCGTCTTTACCGCGCCGGCACGATCCCGGAAAGGCCCCGCTATCGGCACCGCCAGGCCTGTGCCATGTGGCCGTTGTCCCAGCGCAGTTCGAGATAATCCGGTTGGACCGTCAGCAGCTGTGCAGCCATCTGGACGTTGCGGGCAATGACCGTCGGCGTCTCATTGTACGCCGAATCCGAGTCGTATTCGTCGACAGTAAACCGCAGCACGCTCCCGTCGAGCCGCCAGGTGCCATGCAGGCTGTCGGTGATCCAGGCACTGCCATCCGTGCCGAGTCCCATGCCGTTGTCGGTCGCGCATGGTGGTGGGTGGAACTGCCACACACCCACCAGCGATTCGGTTGTGACTGCCGGCTGTGCCTGTGCACCCGGTACCGCCGCGGTGACTGTCACTGCCACGGCCAGGCTTGCGCACCGGCGCGCCATCCACAAGGTTAGCATTTGTCCATCCCATGCCGTCCTGATCAGAGCGGTACCACCGTGTCCGTAACGGCTGGCACGGAGGACTGCAGTCTGCCTGCAGAGGACGGTGGAGACAACACGCCTTAAGATTAATGCAGATGCAGAACAACTCTAATGCGAGCCCCGGCCACCCGGCGAGCCCAGCGGATCCGGCGTTCTGGGACGCCAAATATGCTGGCACCGACTACCTGTACGGCACCCGCCCCAACGCCTTCGTGACGGAGCAGGCGTGGCGGCTTCGCCCCGGCGGGCGGGTGCTGGTGGCCGGCGACGGCGAGGGCCGCAACGGCGTCTGGCTGGCCGACCAGGGGCACAGGGTGGTGGCGGTCGACTTCTCGCCGCGCGCCCTGCAGAAGGCAACGAAGCTGGCGCTCGACCGCGGCGTACGGCTGACCACGATCTGCGCCGACCTGACCGACTGGGATTGGCCCGAGGCCGTCTACGATGCCGTCGTCGCCGTCTTCCTGCACCTGACGCCAGCGGCGCGGGCCGCCGTGCATGGCGCCATGCTGCGCGCCCTGCGGCCCGGCGGACTGGTCGTTCTCGTGGCCTTCGCACCGGAGCAGCTGCAGTACGGCACCGGCGGCCCGCGCGATCCTGACATGCTCTATCCGGCCGACACGCTGGCGGAGGACTTCACCGAAGCCGAGCTCCTGGAGCTGGAAGAGACCGTCGTCACCCTGGGCGAGGGCCCCGGCCACCAGGGCCCCGCCGCCGTCACGCGGCTGGTGGCAAGGCGATAGCAGCGCCCGCGCTCAATCGTCGCCGCCGATGCCCACAGCGCCGGCCTCGGCCCGGACAACCCGCTGTTCCGGTGTCCGGCCGGCCCCGTCGCCGTCGCGCAGGTGCACGACGTGCTGCGGGAACGGCACGTCGATCGGCTCGGCGCGGAAGCGGCGGTCGATCTCGTAGCGGATGTCGCTGGCGATGGTCAGCTTCCAGACCACGTCGTTGGTGTAGCAGCGCAGCTCGAACTCCAGGCTGCTTGGGTTGAAGTCCTGGAACAGGACGAACGGCGCAGGGTCTATCACCACCTTGGGGTGCTGGTTGGCGGCCTGCAGCAGGATGTCGCGCACGCGCGCCGTATTGACGCCGCGGGCAACGTGCACGCGCACCTCGATGCGGCCATAGTTGTCGACCAGCGTCCAGTTGGTGACAGCCTGGTTGATGAAGTCGGCATTGGGCACGATCACCGTGGCCCGCTGCCACGTCTCGATCTCGGTGGCGCGGATGTTGATCTTCTTGACGAAGCCCTCATAGGTGCCGACCACGACCCAGTCGCCGACATTGACCGGCCGCTCGATCAGCATGATGAAGCCGGACACGAAGTTGTTGACCACGCCCTGCAGGCCGATGCCGATGCCCAGCGACAGGCCGCCGGCAACCAGCGCCAGCGTCGTCAGGTCGAACCCGGCCACCGACACCGCCAGGCCGAACGCGATCAGCACGCCGACATAGCCCGCCCCGGCGGCCAGCGAGTGCTGCACCCCCGGCTGCAGCTCCATCTCCGGCAGGATGCGCTGCTCCAGCGAGCGCTGCGCCCCGCGCACCAGGGTCAGCGCAATGACGAAGGCGACCAGGCCCAGGACGATGTCGAGGATCGAGATGGTGACGTTGCCGACCGTGAAGCTGACCAGCACGGCACCGACCCAGCGCTGCAGGTCGGCGGCCGGCACGCCCCAGACCGGCGCCAGCGCGATGACGCCGGCCAGCAGCAGCAGGGGATCGAGCGCCGCGCGCAGCCCGAACTTGATGCGCTGACGCAGCCGCGCGCCGACCGCCAGCCGCTCGGAGACCAGCCGCGTGCGCAGCGCCAGGCCCACCAGCTCGCGCAGCAGGCCGCGCACCAGCAGCAGGAAGCCGATGACGATGCCGGTCGCCATGACCCCCCGGATCAGGTAGTCGCCCAGGAACGTGTAGCCGATCAGCAGCGCCACTGCGGCCACCCCGGCGATCGCCATGATGCCCAGGCGCACCCATGTCCACAGTCCGGACGGTCGTGCCGGCGCCGGCGCGCCACCCTCGACCGGCGTTGACGGAATCTGCCACAGCCGGCCCTGGGCCAGCAGGATGACCCACAGCGCCATCAGGCTCTTGGTCGTGAACTCGAACAGCGACTGCAGCTCGAGCGACGGCTGATAGTCGCGGGCGACGCGTTCCAGGAACCAGGCCACAGTCATGATCGTGGCCAGGATCACCAGCCGGTGCGAGATGATGCGCGTGTTGCGCGGCGGCAGGCCGCTCAGGCGCCACTGCGGGTGCTCCGGCGCCAGCACGGCCCGCGGCGTGCTGACCACGAGCAGGTAATAGAACATCACCACGCAGATGCTGGCGACGACATGGGCGAAGTCGCCGTTCAGCGGCGTGCTGCCGCCGGCCACGCGCCAGTACAGCACGCCGAACAGCGAGGCCGGCACGATGCCGCGCGCCACCGCCTCGGCGACCGCCGCCAGCAGGCGACGGGCGTAGGTCGGCTGGCTCACGCGCGGGTCCTGCCCGAAACGCCGCAGCAGCACCGACCGCACCAGCCAGCCGAGCGCCAGCGCCACTGTCACGAACAGGATCGACGGCAGAAAGGACTCCACGGTCCGCCGCGACTCCGGCAGCCCGCGGTACCACTCCATGGGTGTCCGGACCAGTTCGCGCATCGCCTGCACGAACTCGGGCACGGCGACGCCGATCGTGTCGGGCGCCAGCGGGATCGGCAGTCGTTGAGTGAACCGCTCGAAAAGCTCCTGCCGGCCCAGGGCGGACAACTCTGCCATCAGGGCCTCGGCACGGGTCGCCGTGACCTCGGCAAGGGCCAGCCGCGAGCGAAGGTCCGCAAGCGTTGCCTGGAGTTCGCGCCGCTGCTCCGCCACCGGCGCGGCCTCGGGCAACGCGTCGGCGTTCGGCACCGGTGCCGGCCCCAGCGCCTCAAGGATCTGCTCGGTCGTGGCGATGAGGCGCCGCGTCGCCGCGGCCACAGCCGTCGCCTCGCTGCGGATCGCCGTGGCCGCGTCGAGGTACTCCAGGGTCCGGTCCTGACTGGTTTCCGGACTCTGAATGTAGTGCCGGATGCGGTCGAGCGTGGCGGTCCAGCGCGCCAGCGTCACGCTGTAGGGCTGCTCGGGCGTGCGATCCTCTGCCCCAACCTCCTGCGCCGGAACCGGCATCGCCACGACGGCGAGGACGGTCAGCAGAATCGAAAAGACAACCGCGGCAGTGATGCGATTCACGGTCCGGCAACCCGCTCGAAACAGGAGTGACGACCGGTCACTCTAGCACGGACTGGCCACCGGGCCAGATCGCCGCTCGGCTGTGCGAGCCCCGGTCTGCGGTCGTCAGTAGCGGCCCAGGGCGGCGTTCAGCATGACCCTGGCTTGGCGCCACGGCGGTCCCATCTGCACCCGCGCGTCGAACGGATCATGGCCGGCGCGGCGCAGGGCGGCCAGGTGGCTGTCGGCCAGGGTCGCCGGCAGCAGCGCCGGGACCGCGGCGCGGGGCACGGCGCGGCGCAGGGCGCGGGCCTCCGTCAGGCGCTGCCGGGCCCGCGCGGCGATGCGCTCGACGGCGCGGGCCAGGGCGGCGTGGGGGCGCAGCTCGAACAGTTCGCCCATGTCGACGGCGACCTCCTCCACCACTTTCGTCGGCAGGTAGACGCGGCGCTGGCGGGCGTGGAACGGCACGGCGCGCATCAGCCCGGTCAACGCCCAGGCAATGCCGGCCGGCGCGGCGGCCCGATGCGCGGCGCCGTCGCGCACGCCCAGTGCCTCCAGCGCCAGCGCCGTCAGCGGGGCGGTGGTGTCCTCGGCGTAGCGCTCCAGGTCGGCCAGGGTCGGCGGCGCCGCCTCGGTCAGGTCAGCCTCGCGGGCGGCGATGACGCGCTCGAAGTGGCCGCGGGACAGGGCGAAGCGATCCACCGCTTCGGCCAGCGGCGCCAGCACCTCGTGGGCCGGCACCCGGCCCGCGTACAGGCCGTCGATGGCGTCGTGCCACCACTGCAAGCGCATCCGGCCGAGCATCGGCTCGGTGACCACCTCGCGGGTCTTGGCCACCTCCAGATTGAAGGCATAGACGGCGAACAACGCCTCGCGCCGGTCGGGCGGGGCGAACAGCACAGTCAGGAACCGGTCGCGGTCGAAGTCGCGGACCTGGCGGGCGCAATAGGACAGGCCGTTGGCGGCCGTCATGGCAGCACCGGGGCAAAGCGGGGCAGGGGATGTCTCCGATATGGGGCCGCTGCCCGACACGGCCAGGGGTGGTGCCGCGGCGGTCCGAAAAACGGGCTAAGCCCGCTGCCCGGCCTTCACATCGACGCGGCGCCGGCCTATGTGTGCAATTGGCTATCATTTTCAGGCCGGCGGTCGACCGTGCGGCCGGCCTGGGCAGACCGCGCTTCAGCAAGACTGATCAAACAGAAGACAGGGGGCCCACATGGCGTTCGAACTCCCGCCGCTGCCTTACGCGAAGGATGCACTCCAGCCGTACATGTCGGCGGAGACCCTCGAATACCATCACGGCAAGCACCACAACACCTACATCACCACGCTGAACGGCTTCATCGAGGGCACCGACATGGCGTCGATGGACCTCGAGAGCATCGTCAAGGCCAGCTACGGCGACCCGTCCAGGCAGAAGATCTTCAACAATGCCGGCCAGGCGTGGAACCACAACCATTTCTGGAACTGGATGAAGCCCAAGGGCGGCGGCGCCATTCCGGGTGAGCTGGAAAAGAAGATCACCGAGGACCTGGGCGGCGTCGACAAGTTCAAGGAGGAGTTCGTCCAGGCCGGCGTCGGCCAGTTCGGCAGCGGCTGGTGCTGGCTGGTGCTGGACAAGGGCAAGCTGGCGGTGACCAAGACCCCGAACGCCGAGAACCCCCTCGCCCTCGGCCAGACGGCCCTGCTCGGCTGCGACGTCTGGGAGCACTCCTACTACCTGGACTACCGCAACCGCCGGCCGGACTACCTGAAGGCCTTCCTGGACAACCTGGTCAACTGGGACTACGTGGCCGAGCTGTACAGCAAGGCGGCGTGACCCGGGCCGATCTTCCGGCCCGCATGCACGAGGCGGCCCCGGTCGGGGCCGCCTTTTCGTTTCTCTTTCCTGGATGGACGTGACGGGCGTTCATCGGCGGGAGCGCCATATCCGACGCTCCTCCTCGTCGCTCCTCATGGTCGCTCCTCCTCGTCAGTGTGAGCGAAGCGCGGCAATCCAGCGCAGCAGGCGTCATCACGGGCGCACCGGTTCGCCCGGGGCCGCGACGAGCGCCCCGGCCCCGGCCTCGCCCGCCTCCCTGGCCCCGGCCTCGCCCCTCTC
>CAZGMC010000128.1:0-7986 GCA_964526565.1 uncultured Mycobacteriaceae bacterium | reverse complement strand
GCGTTCGGCGGTGGCGTTCGGCGGTGGCGTTCGGCGGTGGCGTTCGGCGGTGGCGCGGACGGTTTCGAAACGCAGATATAGCCCCCGCCGCGCCCCGACGGAAGGGGCCGGTGCGCCGCCGGTGCACCGCCCGCAACCGGATGCAACATCGGCGCAACCACGATGTTGCGCGCTCTTTCGCTGATTTCGTTCTGGTTTTCGCCACGGCGCAACACCTGCAACAGGTTTCGCGAAGTGTTGCACCACGGCCGGCAGCGCGGATCGGACGCCAGCGACGCGGCCTGCACGCCTCCAGCGTCCGCCCTTCTGTTAGCCGACTTCAGTCCTACGCGCAACCCCCGGCAGGGCTGGGTCGACTGCCCCTACCCGCGAGTCAAGCCAGCTGGATTCAGGGATTCAGGGGACGCAAAACCGAACTTCCTTGATTGAGGTATGTGTCCCCGAGACTCCGTCCCCGAGACTCCGTCCCCGAGACTCCGTCTGCGACGGAATTCCAAAGAGGGCATGCATGGTACAGGTTGACCGCTTCGGCATCTGAAATAATAATCGGTATTCTGCGAATAATATCCGCCAGAACGGCCGTCATCTCGAGCGACGCGTGGCGATCCAGTGGTGCCGAAAGCGCGATGGATGCCTTGCTGAATTGGCGGCACCGGGTCTGGATCGCCACGCTTCGCTCGCGATGACGGTTATACTCTTGCCAGGAATGGTGCTTCTGTCCTCGGTATTTGTCGATTGCACCACCACCGGGTGCCTTCTGTTTGGCGGGGCAAGCGCTGGACAGCAGCGGCGGGCGCCATGCCGATCGCAAGGGGCAGCAGGAGACAGACCGACCGTTTGGCCCGCTGGTCCAAGGCGAATAAGGAAACTGTCACCGGAATACGCGCCGGAAGGCACCGCTCCGCCCTTACCCGAACTTCGCCAGGAACCGCACGATCGTCTGCGTCCGGTCGCTGAACAGCTTGGGCGCGTAATAGCTGCCGGCGGCGCGCTTGTTGACCTCGCCCAGAGTGGGGTACGGGGCGATCATGTTGGCCACGGCGCCGACCTTCAGGCGCTGGCCGATGGCCAGGGTCCAGGTGTGGATCAGCTCGCCGGCGTGCCGGCCGACCACGCCGGCGCCGACCACGCGGCCGTTGTTGCGGGTGACCACCTTGACCAGGCCGTCGGTGGCGCGCTCCGCCTGGGCGCGGTCGTTCTCGTGGAACGGCCAGCGCAGCACCCGGATGTCGCCGTGGCGGTCGCGCGCCTGCGCCTCGGTCAGGCCGACCTGGGCCAGCTCCGGGTCGGTGTAGGTGACCCAGGGCAGCGCGTCGTAACTGGCCTTGGCCGGCAGCCGGAACAGCGCGTTGCGGATGACGATGCCGGCCTCGTAGCCGGCGGCGTGGGTGAACTGGTAGCCGCCGGCCACGTCGCCGATGGCGTAGATGCGCCTGTTGCTGGTGCGCAGGCGGCGGTCCACGGTGATGCCGCGCGGGGTATAGTCGATGCCGGCCGCCTCCAGCCCCAGGCCGTCGACATTGGCCGCGCGCCCGGTGGCGACCAGCAGGTCGCTGCCCTGCACCACCGCCTCGCCGTCCTCGCCGTTCAGGACCACGGCGATGCCGTTGCCGTGCGGCTCGACGCGGACGACGCCGGCGCCCTCGCGCAGGTCGACGCCCTCGGCCAGCACGGTGCGGCGAACGATGTCGACCAGTTCCGGATCGTCCTTGGGCATTATGGCGGAGCGCTCCAGCACCGTCACCCGGCTGCCCAGGCGGCGGAACGCCTGGGCCAGCTCCATGCCGATCGGCCCGCCGCCGATGACGACCAGGTGCTCGGGCTGGACACGCCGGTCGAAGATGGTCTCGTTGGTCAGGTACGGCACGCTGTCCAGGCCGGGGATCGGCGGCACCATTGGCGCCGAGCCGGTGGCGACGACGAAGCGCCGCGCCGTCACCTCCACGTCCCCCGCCGCCAGCCGGTCCGGCCCGGTGAACCGCGCCGGCGCCCGGATCACGCGCACGCCCAGGCCGGTGAACCGCTCCTCGGAATCGTTCGGCGCGATGGCGTCAATGACGCCGTGGACGTGCCCGTGCACCCGCGCGAAGTCCACCGCCGGCTCGGTGCCGTTGACGCCGAAGCGGGCGCCGTGGCGGATGGTGTGGGCGGTGTGGGCCGCGGCGATCAAAGACTTCGACGGCACGCAACCATGGTTCAGGCAGTCGCCGCCCATGAGGCCGCTTTCGATCAGCACGGTGTCGGCCCCCATCTGCGACGCCCCGGCGGCCATCGTCAGCCCGGCCGAGCCGGCGCCAATCACGCAGATGTCGGTCCTGATCGATGTCGCCATCGCCCCGTCTCCCGTCTCGCCCGTCTCGCCCATCTGGCCGGGGCGGCGCTCAGGCCGGCCGCCGGCCCTTGATCCTACGGTAGACGACCGGCACCAGCGACAGCAGCGCCAGCCCGAGCAGCGGCAGCAGGATGGCCGGCTCGAAGATGATGCCCAGGTCCGGGTCGCGCCCGGCGTCCAGCGTCGCGCCCAGGCCGTTGCCGACGCCGACATAGACAACGGTCCCCGGCACGATGCCGATCACCGTCGCCAGCGCGTACGTGCCCAGTGGCACGCCGAAGAACGCCGGCACGATGTTGACCAGCCAGAACGGCACCACCGGGATCAGGCGCAAGGTCAGCAGATAGCTGAACGCGTTCTCGCGGAAGCCGGCCTCCAGCTTCTGCACCCACGGGCCGGCGCGGCGCCGCAGCACGTCGCCCAGCGCCGTGCGTGCCGCCAGAAAGATCGCCACGGCGCCCAGGGTCGCCCCGGCCACCACCAGCAGCGCCCCCCAGACAATGCCGAACATGAAGCCGCCGGTGATGGTCAGCACCGCCGCGCCGGGGATCGACAGCGCCACCGCCACCGCATAGGCCAGCAGGAACGCGGCCGAGGCCAGCACGACATTGTCGGCAACGAACGCCCGCAGCGCCTCGTGATGCTGGTTCAGCGCCGTCAGGCTGACGAACCGGTCGAGGTCGAAGGCAAAGAACGCCACCAGCCCGAGCCCGATGAGCGCCAGCGGCACGAACCGCCGCAGCGTCGCCAGCCGGCCCGGCCGCGCCGCGGGCGCAGCTGTCTCGGCCACCTCCTGGTGGGCAACCATCGGGGTCTTCTCCATCGCCTGCCTGCCGCGGACCGCGGCTCCTGGTGTGTGGTGGGCTGCCACGGATCTAGCAACCGCGCCGTTCACCCTCCAGTCACCTTCGAGTGAGCGGGCGGGTGAGCGGGCACGTGAGCTCGGCAACGCCAACCGGGACGGACAGCGACGGGTTCACGCCGGTCAGCTCAAATCCCCGTGTTCGGCCAAGGCGCGGCGGGCGTTCTCGCAGTCGCGGCCCATCTGCGCCCTGAGCGCGTCGATGCTGGCGAACGCCTCCTCGCCGCGCAGGTACTCGACGAGCTGGACGCGCAGGTGGCGGCCGTACAGGTCGCCGTCGAAGCCGAACAGGAAGACCTCCAGCAGCGGCTCCGGCGATCGCCACATCGGCCGGATGCCCAGGTTGGCGACGCCGTCGTGCCAGTCCAGCGGTCCGCCGGTGTCGACCGCGGCGCGCACGGCATAGACGCCGAACGCCGGGCGCAGGTATTCGCCCAGGTGCACGTTGGCGGTGGGGAAACCCAGCGTCCGGCCGCGCCGGTCGCCGGCCTCGACGCGGCCCTCGATCTCCCACGGCCGGCCCAGCACCTCGGCGGCGGCACGCGGCCGGCCGGCGCGCAGCAGGTCGCGGGCGGCGCTGGACGAGAACGCGCCGCCGTGCTCGTCGGCCGCCTGGGTCACCACGGTCACACCGAAACCGGCGTAGCGGCCGTGCTCCACCAGCATCTCGGCCGAGCCGGCCCGCTTGCAGCCGAAGCGGAAGTCGTAGCCGACGACGACGTGACGGGCCCCCAGGCCGCGCACCAGCACCTCGTCGATGAACGCTTCGGCCGACCGCGCGGAGAACGCGGCGTCGAAGGTCAGCACCACGTGCAGGTCCACGCCCAGGGCCGCGATCAGGCGGGCGCGGATGCGGAACGGCGTCAGGCGGAACGGCGGGTCGTCGGGCCGGAAGACACTGCGCGGGTGCGGCTCGAACGACATCACCGCCAGCGGCACGCCCAGCGGCCGGGCAATGGCGGCCGCTTCGGCGATGACGATCTGATGGCCGCGGTGCACGCCGTCGAAGTTGCCGACGGCCACCACCGCGCCACGTGCCTCCGGCGGCAGGTCGTCGTAGTGCCGGTAGATCTGCATGCGTCCCATCCCGTGCGCCCCGCGGGACCGGGGCGGACGGGCCGGACTATAGGGGCCTGCACCCCGTGCCGGCTAGCCCCGGCTGGGCGCCAGGACGGTGGACTCGCCGTCGAGCACGACCTTGTCGCCGACCTTGCACACCGATTCTAGGATGACCCGCTTCTTCTCGGGAACGATCTCCTTGATGGTGCAGGTGGTGTCGACCGTGTCGCCGATCTTGACGGGGCCCTTGAAGCGCAGGGTCTGGCCCATGTAGATCGTGCCCTTGCCCGGCAGCTTCGTGCCCAGCACGGCCGAGATGAAACCGGCGCTGAGCATGCCGTGGGCGATGCGTGTCTTGAACATCGTCGTCTCGGCATAGGCCTGGTCCAGGTGGACCGGGTTGTTGTCCATGGACACCTCGGCGAACTTCTCGATGTCCTCGGCCGTGACGGTCTTGCTGACGCTGGCGGACTGGCCGACCTGCATGTCCTCGATGAACACCTGCTGGACTTCGCCCATGTCGTTGACTCCCCCTCGCTTACGGTCGTGTCGACGCCGCGCCCAGGCTCGGGGCGGCGCGGGCCCCATCGCGGGGCCGTGCGGGATCGTGACGGATATGTGCAGTGCACACTAGGCCGAGTCGCCCCGTGCAGGCAAGGCCGGCCGGCAAACGGGCGGATCGCGTTCGCGTTACGGAGACAGTTTACTTACTTCCCTGGAGAAGGCAGCCCAGTGTTGCAATCAGCGCCAGGGAAATAATTGAACTGTCCCTGTAACCGTTGCGCCGCCGCCCCGGCGGCCGGCGCGGCCACCACCGCCGGCACATAGGGCCGCACGTCGCCGGCCCCGCCCAGCGCTTCGAGCATCCGCCGCACGGTCAGCCCGCTCACCGGGTGCGGCCAGTCCGGCGCGATGTCGGCGGCCGGGGCCAGGACGAAGGCCCGCTCGGCCATGCGTGGATGGGGGACGTCCAGGTCCGGCTCGGCCACCATGTGGTCGCCGAACAGCACGATGTCGATGTCAATGGTGCGCGGGCCGTAGCGGTGGGTGGGGATGCGGCCCAGCCGCTGCTCCAGGAACTTCAGCGCGGTGAGCAGCGGCCGCGGCGCCAGCTTGGTCTCGGCGACCAGCGCCTGGTTGAGGAACGGATCCTGCTCCGTATCGTACATCGGCGCCGTCTCGTAGAGCGGCGACACGGCGGTGACGTTGAGGAACCGCCGGCAGGCGAGCACGGCGGCATGCAGGTTGGCGACGCGGTCCCCCTGGTTGGCGCCGAGGGCGAGCAGGACGGGAGTCATACGGCGTCAGGCCTCCGGGTGCGGCGGACGGGCGCGGGCGCGGCCCGCCCGGCAGCGGAGATGTAGCCGCAAGCATGACCGCACGCAATCACTCAGGACAACCATCGGGTCGGCCCGCTGCCGACGGCCGGTCATCTGCGCTCGGAGGGAGCCTTCAACACCCCCGGCAAGCGGCCCCGGTGACGGTGACGGTCCGGGTGACGGCCCCGGTGACGGTGACGGTGACGGCGGCCGCGGCGGCTCCAACAGCCGCCAGGGCGACCTGCTCGCCTGATGGCGCCGGGCGGTTCGCCCGCTTCACCCGCTCCGGCAGACGGGCTACGCTTCCTCCGGCATCAACCAAACCGACAGGCCAAACCAACGGGGAGGAACCGTACCCATGGCCAACCGAATCAAGGCCCGGCTCGAGGAGCTGGGGATCGACCTGCCGGAGGTGGCGGCGCCGGCCGGCAGCTATGTCGCCACCGTGCAGGCCGGCAACCTGCTGCACGTCTCCGGCCAGTTGCCCATCCGCGACGGCCAAGTCGCCTGTACCGGGCGGCTTGGCGACGGCGTTTCGGTGGAGGACGGCATCGCCGCGGCGCGGCTGTGCGCGCTCAACATCGTCGCCCAGGCCAAGGCCGCGCTCGGCGACCTGGACCGCGTGCGCCGTGTCGTGAAGCTCACCGGCTACGTCGCCTCCGCACCCGACTTCACCGGACAGCCGACGGTGATCAACGGGGCCTCGGACCTGATGGCCGACGTGTTCGGCGCCGCCGGCCGCCACGCCCGCGCCGCCGTCGGCGTCGCCGCCCTGCCGCTCGGCGCCGCGGTCGAGATCGAGGCCGTGCTGGACGTGATCTGACGGCTTGCCGACGCCCGGCCGCCGCGCCATCTGCCTGTCGCGGCAGGCATCAGGCATCAGGCACGGGACGGGGGCGGCGACCATGGCCGACGGCGGCGGAACCACGGTGATCCTCAAGGTGGCCGACAGCATCGCAGCCGTCGACGCGGCCGCCTGGGACGCCTGCGCCGGGGCCGACAACCCGTTCGTCAGCCACGCCTTCCTGTCGATCCTGGAGGAGTCCGGCTCGGCCACGGCAGAGACCGGCTGGCTGCCGCAGCATCTGGTGCTGGAGGACGAGGCCGGCGGCGTGCTGGGCTGCGTGCCGATGTACGTCAAGGGCCATTCCTACGGCGAGTACGTGTTCGACCAAGGCTGGGCCGACGCCTATGAGCGCGCCGGCGGCCGCTACTATCCGAAGCTGCAGGTCTCGGTGCCGTTCACGCCGGTGCCGGGGCCCCGCCTGCTGGTCCACCCCGGCGCGGACGCCGAGGCCCTCGCCGACACACTGATCACCGGCATCGCCCGCGTCGCCGAGCGGCACGGCATCGTCACCGCCCACGTCACCTTCCCGCGCGAGGCGGAATGGGCGCGGTTCGGCGCCGCCGGCTGGCTGCAGCGCACCGGACAGCAGTACCACTGGGAGAACCAGGGCTACGAAACGTTCGACGACTTCCTGAACGCCCTCAGCGCCCGCAAGCGCAAGGCCATCCGCAAGGAACGGCGCGAGGTCGCCGAGGCCGGGGTGCGGGTGCGCATGCTCACCGGCGCCGGGCTGGAGCCGGCCCACTGGGAGACGTTCTTCGCCCTGTACCGCCGCACCACCGACCGCAAGTGGGGCGTGCCCTACCTGACCCGCGACTTCTTCCGGCTGCTGGGCGAGCGCATGGCCGACCGCGTCGCCCTGGTGCTGGCCGAGCTGGACGGCCGCCCGGTCGGCGGCGCGCTGAACCTGATCGGCCGCGACACCCTGTACGGCCGCAACTGGGGCGGCGGCACCGACATCCGCTTCCTGCACTTCGAGGCCTGCTACTATCAGGCCATCGAGTTCGCCATCTCCCGCGGGCTGGCCCGCGTCGAAGCCGGTGCCCAGGGCGAGCACAAGGTCCAGCGCGGCTACCTGCCGGTCAAAACCTACAGCGCCCACCTGATTCGCGACCCCGGCCTGCGCCGCGCCGTGGCCGACTATCTGCGCCGCGAGACCCGCCTGATCGAGATGGACATGGAAGCATTGGGCGAGGCATCGCCGTTCCGGAAGGGGTCCGACTGCTCTTGACGGTGCAGGGCGGCATGCCCACGCTCGCATTCAGGTTTCATCCCGCCAGGATGCAGAGTTGACGTGCGGTGGCTCTTCCTGCCATTGCCGGGCGTGAGAACGCCATCCGTGCTGCGGGTCGTTGGGACTTAACGGTCACAGTTTACTAATCCCCCCCAGCGGCCCTTCTGCTTGACCTGATGATGGCAGTAGGTGACATCAAGCCAGTATCACAGGCAACGGTTCAATTGCAAGCGGGCATGGTATAGTTCCTAGGGTTATAGGAAGTAAATTTTTAATCAAACCGTCATTGCGAGCGAAGAGAAGCAACCCAGGCCCGCCGCTGCCATTTGAGAA
>CAZGMC010000127.1:0-8247 GCA_964526565.1 uncultured Mycobacteriaceae bacterium | reverse complement strand
CAGCACTGGATCGCCACGCTTCGCTCGCGATGACGGGTGGGATCTTGCCCGGAATCGTGCTGCCGTCCTCGGTATTTGTTGACTGCACCACCACCGGGCGCTTTCTGTTTGGCGGGGCAAGCGGTTGCCGGCAGCGGCGGGCGCCAGGCCCGATCGCAAGGGACAGTCGGAGACAGGTCAACCGTTTGGCCCGCTGGTATCAGCTCGCGAACACCCGCACCCCGCGCGGCCCGAGCTCGACCGGTTCGGTATCGCTCAGACGCTGGCCGGGGCGCTCTGGCGTGATCTCGGCCGGCGTGATCTCGGCAAGTTCGGGCGCGCGGCCGCCGGCCAGGCGCGGCAGGCGCAGCGACAGCATGGCCAGGGCCTGCGGGTCCGGATTGACCAGGGTGACCGCGCACTGCTCCGACTCCTCGCGCGTTCCGGCATCGTAGCGGACCAGGGCGACGGGCTGCTCCCCCTCCGGCGTCAGCAGCTCCTGCAGGCCCTCCACGTTCAGCACCGGCGTGTCCCGCTTCATCCGGTTGACCGCGCCGACGAAGCCGGTCAGGTCGAAGCGGGGGTTGTCGGCCTCGCGCGCCCAGTCGTCCGGCCGGCTCTCGACCACGTGCAGCTTTTTCTCGAAGCCGTACTCGTAGCCCATGGGCATCATGACGCCCGACGAAAACGCCGCGGCGAACAGGTAGCGCAGCCGGTAGTGCCTCTCCGCGTCGCCCTCGACCTCGGTGACCAGCCGCGGCGTGTCGTGGCTCTCCGGGAAGGCGATCGACGGGGCGATGCTGCGGAACGCGTCGTACTGCTCCAGCAGCCAGGGCTGTCCGAAGTCCCACCACTTGCTGCTGTTGAACAGGTAGTCGAAGCCGGCCTGCTTCAGCGCCACCACCTGCTTCGGCGTGCAGCCCAGCGTCTCGGCGGCGAACAGGGTGTAGGGGTCGAGCTCGCGCGCGGCGACGATGATCGGGTGCCAGATTTCCGCCGCCACCTGGTAGGCGGCATCGCAGCGGAAGCCGCGGATGCCCTGGTCCACATAGCCACGGATGATGTCCTGCCAGTAGCGCAGCTGCGCCTCGCGGTGTTCGGCCGACTCGTAGTCGAGCTCACCCAGGTCGCGCCACACCGTGATCTTCCTCGGGTCGTCCGAATCCACGGCGCGTGGCGAATAGATCGACCCGTCCGTCTCGCGCAGGTACCATTCAGGGTGTTCGTCGGCCAGCCTGGCGTCCTTGGCGGTGTGGTTGATGACCAGGTCGGCCATGACCTTGATGCCGTGGTCCGCCGCCGCCGCCGTGAACCGCCGCACCAGGGTGGCCTGGTCCTCGGGCGAATCGCCCTGGACGACCGGGTGCAGCCGGTGCGGATCCTGCACCGCATAGAGGCTGCCCGACGCGCCAGGATAGTGGAACGGGTTGACGTAGATCCAGTCGAAGCCCATGCCGGCGATGCGCGACAGGTGGTGGTGCCAGTCGGCCATGGCGCCGGCGAGCAGCGGGAACAGGTTGTAGATGCGGGGGCCGGTGGGCACGGGCGGAGCCTCCTGAACGGGCAGCGGCGGGGCGAGGGAAGCGTGGCGAGGCCGCGCCGTTCTAGCCGCTGGGGCCGGCAGCGTAAACGGCGGCGTACAAAAAGAACGTCATGGCCGGCCGGCGCGTTCCTGCTCCCGCCGCCACACCCACGGCCGCTGCGCCCGGCCCGACCAGACGCCGGCACCGGCCGCCTGGGCGTACGCCTCGTCCTGCATGTAGCGGTTGGACAGGCTGGGCAGCGGAAACGCCCAGCCGCGCCGCACCATGGCCGACCCCAGATCGGCGCGGCCGATGCGGCAGCGGGCCACGTACTCGCCGCTGGCCAGGCGCGCATAGGCCGCGCACTCCACCTCGCGGTCGCCGACCAGGCGGTCGAGGATCGTGCGCGCCGCCGCCCCGCAGTCATAGCCCTGGCCGCGCCGCGACCGGCAGGTCTGGCCCAGCTCCGGCGCATCGATACCGTAGAGCCGCACCAGCGTGCCGTTGACGGCGATCAGGTCGCCTTCCAGCACCTGGACGAACCCGGTGAACACCCGGTACGGCTCCATCTCCACCTGCGCCGCCGCCGGCCAGATCGACAACAGCAGCGCCAGTGCCACCATCCCTCCACCGGTCCGGCCAACCATCCGTTGCCCCCGCTCCTGCCGACTGCAGCCGAGTCAACGTGCAAAGCATTGCCGATCCTTTAAGAACCGTCTGCGGCGGCACGCGGCACATCGGGGGCGAAGCTCTGACAAGGGTGCCCCGATGGCGGGGCTGGTTGCCGCGTTACGCATCGGCAGCGGGTGCTGTATACGTGGAGGCATCGACGGCAACCGCGAGGACGGCACCAATGCCTGCACCGCCACGGCCGCTGCTGGAATTCCCGGTGTCTTGGGACGAGCTGCACCGCCACGCCAAGGCGCTGGCCTGGCGGCTGGCGGAGCTCGGGCCGTGGCAGGGCATCGTCGCCGTCACCCGCGGCGGCCTGGTGCCGGCGGCCATCCTGGCCCGCGAGCTGGACATCCGCCTGATCGACACCGTCTGCGTGGCCAGCTATGACCACCAGAACCAGCGCGAGGCGCGCATCCTCAAGCCGGCCGTCAGCGAGGGTGACGGCACCGGCTGGCTGCTGGTCGACGACCTGGTCGATACCGGCCGCACCGCCAAGGTGGCGCGCGACATGCTGCCCAGGGCGCACTTCGCCACGATCTACGCCAAGCCGGCCGGCCGGCCCATGGTCGACACCTTCATCACCGAGGTCAGCCAGGACACCTGGATCTATTTCCCCTGGGACATCGAGCCGCAGTACCGCCGCCCCATCGCCGAACTGCGCGGCCGGCCGTGACCGGGACCGGCGATGTCGGGCCGCAGGCATGCCTTTTCTTGACGTTTCGCTCGCTCTGATTTTCTATTCCGGCCGGTTGAGCCCTTGGTTGCAGAGGCGCCCGCAAGTGTCCAGAACCCGTCACTGTCTTGACCCGGTTGCCGCCGTGAGACTGGCTGCGGCAGTCGTGCTCGCGTGCATCCTGATCGTCGCTGCCACCGGGTCCCGATGGGCGGCCGCCACCGAGGCCGCCACCGGGGCCGCCTCCGGGGCCGCCTCCGGGGCCGCCACCGGGGCCGCCACCGGGGCCACCTCCGGCGCGGCGACGGAAGCCGATCCGGGTGTCGCCGCCGTCACCCAGCAGGCCGAAGCCAACCCGGACGCCGACTCCATCGCCGCGCCCGAGGACTCCGGGCCGTTCACCGTGGTCGTGTTCGGCGACTCGCTGGCCGACGGCATCTGGGCCGGCGTCTACCGCGCGCTGCGCCGCGACGACCGGTTCGAGGTGCAGCGCCACACGCGCGTCTCCAGCGGCCTGTCGCGGCCGGACTATTTCGACTGGCAGGCGGCGCTGGACGAATACCTGATCGAAGAGGAGATCGACGCGGCCATCATCTCCATCGGCCTGAACGACGCCCAGCCGATCTTCCACGAGGGCCGCTGGGACCACGACTTCGGCACCGAGCCGTGGACCGAGATCTACCGCGGCCGGGTGGCCACGTTCATGGCCCGCCTGGCCGAGGCCGGCGTGCCCGCCTTCTGGGTCGGCCTGCCGACCGTGCGCAGCGAGAGCTATGCCCGCCGCGTGGCCCACCTGAACGACATCTATTCGGCCGCGGCGGCCGAGCACGGCATCGTGTTCGTCCCGACGCGCGCGATCACTGCCGACGAGCAGGGCGGCTATTCCGCCTACCTGGCCGACGAGGATGGGCGGTCGCGCCTGATGCGCGCCAATGACGGCGTGCACTTCACGACCCGCGGCTATGAGCTTCTGGGTCAGCAACTGGTGGCCGCCATGCGCGAGCGGCTGCCCGTCTTCCAGGCGGAACACGTCGATGACTGACGGCCGGCGGCTGGTCCGCACCTGCGTCCTGCTGGGCGCCATCGTGGGCGGCTGCACGCCGTCGAGCGATCACAATGCCCGGGCGGACCAGGCCGTCGGCCTTGTCGGCGCGACCGGGTCGAACCCGGCGGCGCTCGACCCCCTGTTCGAACGGCTGGCGGCCCTGGAAAGCGGGGCGCGGCAGGAGCCGGTGGTGGTCGTGCAGCTTGGCGACAGCCACACCGCCGGCGACACGTTCAGCGGCCGTCTGCGCGAGCGGTTCCAGGACCGCTTCGGCCGCGCCGGCCGCGGCATGCTGCCGCCCGGCTCGCCCTTCCCCTATTTCCGGCCGACCCTGGTCTCGGTGCAGCAGAGCGCCGGCTGGCGCGTCGCCAGCAGCTTCCCATCGCCCGACGGCGGTCTGTTCGCGCTGAGCGGCTTCCGCATCACCGGGCAACGGCCGGACGACCTGCTGGTCCTTGAAAGCACCGAGCCGGAAGGGTTCGACGTCGTCTCGCTGGGCGTGATCCGCCAGCCCGGCGGCGGCACCGTGCACGTGGCGGTGGACGGCACCGACCTGCACAGCCTGTCGACCCGCGGCGATATCCTGCAGGCGGCGCGGCTGGACCTGCCGGTGCCGCCCGGCAGCCGCCGGCTGCACGTGCGCCCGGCCGGCGACGGGCCGGTATCGCTGATCTCGTGGACGGTGGAGCGCGCCGCGCCGGGCGTGGTGCTCGACAGCCACGGCGTGGTCGGCGCCAGCGTCAACGTCATCGGCACGTGGGAGCCCGGTACCGTCGGCTGGGAGCTGGCGCACCGCGACCCGGCCCTGATCGTGCTGGCCTACGGCACCAACGAGGCCTTCCACGACGACCTGAGCCGCCAGGAGTACGCCGCCGACTTCGCCGCCCGCCTCGCCTTCCTGGAGCGGGCGGCACCCGACGCGGCGATCCTGGTGGTCGGTCCGCCTGACGCCAACCGGCTGCCGCGCGGCTGTGCCGGCAACGGCCGTGAGCCGCCGGACTTCGCCTGCGCGCCGTTGTCCCCGGCCGAGGCCGCGGGCTACCGGAGCCTGGCCGGCAGCGAGGCGCTGTGCCGCTGGCACCCGCCGCCGAACCTGGAGGTGGTGCGCGCCGTGCAGCGCCAGGTGACGCAGCAGCGCGGCCACTATTTCTGGGACTGGTCGGCGGTGATGGGCGGCGCCTGCGGCACCCACGACTGGGCGGTGGCCCAGCCGCCGCTGGCCTTCCCCGACCACGTCCACCTCAAGCCCGACGGCTATCGCCGCAGCGCCGACGCCCTGTTCCAGCTGCTGATGGCCGAGTACGCCGACTATCGCACCGGCGCCAGGGGCGGTATCGCCGCCCGGCCGTGGCGCTGACACCGGCAACCCTTCGACGATCCCTTACCGCATTCCTGCCGCGCCCGGCCCATGCTGTTTCCGACGCTCGACTTCGGGGTGTTCTTCCTGGTCGTGTTCACCGTCAGCTGGGCGCTGGCGGGGCGGCCGGAGGGGCGCAAGGCGTTCCTGGTGGCGGCCAGCTATTTCTTCTACGGCTACTGGGACTGGCGGTTCTGCTTCCTGCTGGCCGGCAGCTCGCTGGTCAACTACACCGCCGGCCGCATCATCGACGGCTCCGACGACCCGCGCACCCGCAAGTGGACGGTCGGTGTCGCCGTTGCCGCCAACCTCGTCAGTCTGGGCTTCTTCAAGTACTATGACTTCTTCATCGGCTCGCTGAACACGCTGATGTGGGACCTGGGCCTGGAGCGCGAGCTGCCCTATCTGGCCGTCATCCTGCCGGTCGGGATATCGTTCTTCACCTTCCAGGGCATCTCCTACGTCATCGACGTGTACCGGCGCGACATCCGCGCCTCGCGCTCGCTGCTCGACGTGCTGCTGTACATCTCGTTCTTCCCGCAGCTCGTCGCCGGGCCGATCGTGCGGGCGCAGACCCTGATCCCGCAGATCGAGGCGCGGCCCGACCCGAACAGCATCCTGGCGACGTACGGCATCCTGCTGATCGTCCTGGGGCTGTTCAAGAAGGTGGTGGTGGCGAACTATCTGGCCACCGAGATGGTCGACTGGGCGTTCTTCGACCCGACGGCCTATGGCCCGTGGGACCTGACGCTGGCGGTGTGGGGCTACGCCATCCAGATCTACTGCGACTTCAGTGCCTACAGCGACATCGCCATCGGCGTCGCGGCGCTGCTCGGCTACCGCTTCCAGAAGAACTTCAACCAGCCCTACCGGTCGGAGAGCATCCGCGAGCTGTGGCGGCGCTGGCACATCTCGCTGTCGACCTGGCTGCGCGACTACCTCTACATCCCGCTGGGCGGCAGCCGGTACGGGCCGCTGCGCACCCGGTTCAACATGTTCCTGACCATGCTGCTGGGCGGCGTGTGGCACGGCGCGGCCTGGCACTTCGTGGTCTGGGGCGCCATGCACGGCGCCGCCCTGGCCGTGGAGGAGACGCTGACGCGCGGCCGCGACAAGCCCGGCGCACGGCCGCGGCGGCCCGTGTGGCGGCGGGCCGTTGCCGTGTTCCTGACCTTCAACTTCACCTGCCTGGCCTACATCTTCTTCCGCTCGGAAACGCTGTCGGATGCATTCGTGTACCTGCAGTCGTTCGGCAACCTGGACGCGCCGGTCGAGTTCTACACGCCGTTCCTGGTGACCCTGGTGGTCCTCGGCTTCGCCTCGCACTTCCTGCCGGAGGACTCGCTGGAGCGGGTCGAGGCCGTGTTCCGGCGCGTCCCGGTGACGGTGCAGGGGGCGCTGGCCGGCGCCGCCGTCGTCGTCATCGATGCCTTCGGCCCCGAAGGCATGGCGCCGTTCATCTATTTCCAGTTCTAGAGGCTGACCCATGGCCGCGCCCCGTGCCGCCAGCTCGACCTTCCGCCGCCACGCCGACGAGCTCGACATGAGCCGGCACATGCACGCCCTGTCCGTCGGCCAGGTGGCGCGGCTGCTGCTGGCGGGCACGGTGGTGGCGGCGGCGTTCGGCTCGGACGCCCTGTTCTCCTGGGCGTTCAACCTGCCCCTGTGGATGGAGCCGGTGCGCGATGCCATGCTGGCAGTGGTCCGGCCCTGGCACGAAGGAATGCAGGACCTGGGCCTGACCGACGTGCACGAAACGCTGCGCGAGGCGTTCCGCGAGTTCCAGTATCTCTGGATCTGAAGTCTTTCGAAAAACCAGTCCCAAACCGCCTTTGCGCGCGCAGCGAAGCACTCCGGCGGCACTGCAAGTGCGGCCCATGATCTGTTCAACCGGCAGCGGCGGACATCGTTTTCTTTGCTTTGTTCGCAATGACCGCTTTATTGAAGCTTACTTCAAGCAGCCCCAAGACCTATAACATGACTGCTTGCGATTGAACCGCCACCTGGGCGCCAGGCTTGACCGGCCGGACGATCATGGTCCGCCAGCCCCCGGCCGAAGCCAACGGCTTTGCACCTCCTCCAGCAGCGCGCTGGAGCCGATGCGGAAGGTGTCGCGGGTGGCCCAGCCGCGGCCCAGCAGCCCTTCGGCCAGGGCCAGATAGGGGGCGGCCTGGGCCAGGGTGCGCAGACCGCCGGAGACCTTGAGCCCGCCGCCGCGGCCGCCGTACAGGCGGTGACCCTGGATCGCCTGCAGCAGCACCGCGGCCGCCTCCAGGCTGGCGCCGGCGTGTGTCTTGCCGGTGGAGGTCTTCAGGAAGTCCGCCCCCTCCTGGAGGGCCAGGCGGCCGGCCTCGGCCAAGCGGTCGGCGTCGCGGAAGGCGCCGCTCTCCAGGATGATCTTGAGCGGCACGGCCGCGCCGCACGCGGCGCGGCAGGCGGCGACCACCGCCGCCCCGGCATCACGGTCGCCGGCCAGGAAGGCGCGGCAGGGGAACACGGCGTCGACCTCCTCGGCCCCGTCAGTGACGGCGCCGCGCGTCTCCTCGCGCACGGTCATGGCCGAGCCCTCGCCATCCGGGAAGTTGACCACCGTGGCGACGCGCACGCCGCTGCCGTCCATCAGCCGGCGCGCCAGCCGGACGAAGCGCGGCTCGATGACCACTGCCGCCGGGCGCCCCGGCGCCGCCAGCACCCGCCGGCAGAACGCCTCGATCGACCAGGCGTCGTCGTCGTCGTTCAGGCTGGTGGCGTCGATCAGCGGCAGCACCCGCCGCGCCGCGGCCGCCGTGACCGGCACGCCGCGCGCCCAGGCGACCAGGCGGGCGAGATGGTCGGAGATCTCCAGGGTCGACACGGACGGCCGGAACATGGCGGAACACCCTTTGCCGGCGGCGCCGGGGGCGCCTGCGGTGACATCGAGTCTAGACGGGGCCGGGAGTTTAGACGGGGCCGGGAGTTTAGACGGGGCCGGGAGTTTAGACGGGGCCGGGAGTTT
>CAZGMC010000126.1:5133-8247 GCA_964526565.1 uncultured Mycobacteriaceae bacterium | reverse complement strand
GTTGTCGCGCAGGTAGTCGAAGCCGAACTCGTTGTTGGTGCCGTAGGTCACGTCGGCGGCATAGGCGGCGCGCCGCTCGGCGTCCGACAGGCCATGCACGATGCAGCCCACCTCCAGGCCCAGGAAGCGGTAGATCTGCCCCATCCATTCGGAATCGCGCCCGGCCAGGTAGTCGTTGACGGTGACGACGTGGGCGCCCCTGCCCTGCAGCGCGTTCAGGTAGATCGCCAGGGTGGCGACCAGCGTCTTGCCCTCGCCGGTCTTCATCTCGGCGATCTTGCCCTGGTGCAGGACCATGCCGCCCATCAGCTGCACATCGAAATGGCGCTGGCCCAGGGTGCGCTTGGCCGCCTCGCGGACCGTGGCGAACGCCTCGGGCAGCAGGTCGTCCACGACCTCGCCGTCGGCCAGCCGGCGCCGGAACATGCCCGTGCGATCGCGCAGCTCGGCGTCGCTCAAGGCTTCGAGCGACGGCTCCAGGTCATTGATCCGGTTGACCGTCCTGGCGAGCGACTTGACGAAGCGGTCGTTGGCTGTGCCGAACAGTTTTCGGGCTATGGCACCGAACATCGAGACCTCGGAATTGGCGGCGATACAAGTGGCCGTGCACCAGATCGAACACGTAAGACCAGGGGCATGGCCTTTCAACGCAGCGACGGCTCAACGCAGCGACGGCGCCGCCGGCGTGCACCGGCACCCCCGGCCTCGGCGGATCATGGCCGGCCCCGGCCGCACGCGCAACGGACCATAGCCGCAGTGGCACCGCATTTGGAACTGCCTTGCGAAAAGGTGTGCGCATGGCGGCGGTCCACCGGCAGGACGGCCGGGCCCGACCGGCGGCCAGGGTCAAGCGCCGGCGACATCCTGGCCGTCAAGGCGGCTGCGGCGGCGGCGGACGCCGGCCGCGGCAGCGGCCCGCCCAGCCTGGTGCCGTCCAGGCCCACCGCCGATCAAACTTTCAACAAATTTTCTCTGAATGATGCGAAAATATGCGGCGAGACGGTGGCATCCTGAAGGAAAATCGCGACAAAAGACGCTGCACTTAAGTGTTTTTTCACGCTGCCGTGCAAAAACGTTCTCGATATCCGCGGTAGTTTACTTCAAGCCTTCCTGGAGATCCGTCCAGGTGAGGGCAGTCCGAGGAGAGCAACATGCGGTCGATAGCCCGGCTCTGCGCCGCTGTTCTGACCGGCGCTGCGATGCTCGCGATCCCTGTTGCCCACGGCGCGGCCATGTCCGGCAGCGCCGTGGGCAACGCCGCCGTCTCCGCCGGTGCGGGCGTTGCAGTGGGGCCGGTGGAGACCGAGGCGGCCATGCTGTCGGAGTTCATGACTTTAATGCTGCTCGGCGGCGGCATGGTCGCCGTCGCCCTGGTCCTGCGCCACCGCGGCGACCGGTCGGGATAGGGCGCGGCCCCGTCAGGACCGGTCCGGGCTGCCAGACCCTGCCCTGCCGGACCCTGCCCTGCCGGACCCTGCCCTGCCGGACCCTGCCCTGCCGGACCCGTCGACCGCCGGCACGGCGGTTCCGCACTCGCCGGTACCCGGTTCGCTGGTGTCCAGTGCATCGGCGATCGCCCGCACGACCCGGTCGACCGACTCGGCGACGGCCGGACAGGGCGGCGCGCCGACGGCGAAGTCGCGGCCCTCGATGCCATAGACGACCAGCCGCGGCGGCAGCCGGCCCAGCACGCGGGCCAGCTCGATCGCCTCGCCCAGGCCCAGGGCATGGGTGGAAACGTGGAACGCCCCGCGCGGCAGGGCCGCGGCCACGGCGTCGAAGCGCCGCACCGTGCCCGGCGGCGCCACCGACTTCATGCAGTCGACGACGTAGACCGGGTCGCGCCCCTGCCATGCCTCGATCAGGCCGGGCCCGTCGCCACCGTGGGCGATCGCGTCAACCCCGGCGGCGCGCAGGCGTTCTGCGGCCAACGGGCCGGCGGCATCGTCGCCGCGGTCCGGATTGCCGACGCCGATGACCAGCGGCCGCACCGTCACACCAAGCCCCCCCTGCCTGCCCGCCCGCCGCTCGTCGCAGCGGACCTGTTCGCATCGGAAACCTATTCGCAACGGAAATAGAGCATGCGCTCGCGGGCGCCGACATCCTCGCCGCGGAAGTAGATGGCGGTCTGCAGGCGCTCGCTGCAGATGGCATGAGCCTCCTCGTAGGCCGGCGCCGGGTCGATCAGGCCGCGGTCGTCCTCCTCGATGACGACGCGGACGATCGACTCCCGCGGCCCCGGCTCCAGCACCTGCGGACCGCAGCCGGCCGGCAGCACCGCGGCCGCCGCGACCGCCAGCACCAGCGGTCCCAGGCGCCCCAGGGGTCCCGGCATCGCCTTCATGCCCATGATCCTCCGCCGCTCCACTGCCGCCGCCATCCCGGCCCGGCGCCATCCCGGCCCGGCGCCACCGGTCCAGGTTAGTGCAGCAGGCGTTTCGCGGGTCCTAACGACGGCCCGACGCCGCGCCGTTATTCGTTGAGGACCACGTTGGCCGCACTGTCCGGCGCCACGGTGACCACCTCATGCAGGAACACCCGGTCGACATTGAGGCGGTGGCGGCCGGCTTCCGGCAGCCGCACGCTGGTCTGCAGGATGTACGACCCGGCCGGCACCCTGGTGAAGCGGAAGAAGCCTCGGTCGTCGGCCGTGGTCGCGCGCCGGTAGCGGTAGTAGTTCGGGTGGAAGTTGGCGACGCCGGCATAGCGGCCGCTGCGCGCCGGCTCCAGCAGCTCGCGGGTGTACGGCGTGTCGGGCACCAGCACCACCTCGCTGCCGGCGGCCGTGACCACCCGCCCGTCGGGCAGGCGCACATAGGCCTCGCCGGCGATGTTGGCGTTGCCGGTCCCGGCATAGGGCGCGAAGTCCGCGTCGTTGAACGGCGTCTGGATCACGTACGGCTGCGGTGGCGGTGGTGCCGGCGGCGGCGGCGGCACCGGCGGCAGCGGCGCCGCGACCTGCGGCGGCGGGGTCGGCGGCGGCGCGGCGCAGGCGGCCAGTGCCAGCACGGCCGCGGCGGCGGCCAGGACCGACCGGCGGTACAGCGGGCCCCGGCCCGTGGAGGGGCCCGCCGTGGAGGGGCCCGTGGAGGGGCCCGTGGAGGGGCCCGTGGA
>CAZGMC010000126.1:0-5033 GCA_964526565.1 uncultured Mycobacteriaceae bacterium | reverse complement strand
TGGAGGGGCCCGCCGTGGAGGGGCCCGTGGAGGGGCCCGTGGAGGGGCCCGTGGATGCGCGTGTCGTCATTGCCGGGTGCAGACCCATACCGAGACGTTGCCCTCGACCCGCTCGTCCAGCGTCAGGTGCGGGCCGAGCATGCTTTGGAACGTCTTGCGCGGGATCCAGTCGAAGAAGTTGACGTGCGGCTCCAGCCCGGCCGCACTTTGCACATGATAGATCCTGTTGCCAACCCGGTAGATCGTGTCGTGGAAGCGGCGGCCGTCGGTGGCGTGGTCGCTGGACGACGGCTCGGTGGGCGGGGCGGTGTTGACGGTGTTGAACACGAACCGGCCGCCCGGCTTGAGCCGCTTGGCGAGCAGGTCCGGCGGGCAGTCCAGCAGCCAGTAGTTGACCGCCTGCAGGCACAGGATCACGTCGTAGGGCTTGGTCAGGCTCTTCAGCGCATCGATGACGTCGGCGGCGCGCACCTGGATGTCCGGCCGCTCTGCCGCCAGCCGGTCGACCACGTCGTGGACGAAATCGACCGCCATGACGCTGCGCGCGCCGCGGCCGAGCGCCGCCAGCGTCGCCTTGCCGGGGCCGCAGGCCAGGTCCAGCACCTCGGCCCCGTCGATCGGCCCGGCGTGGTCGAGCAGCCGCTCGGCATCGTAGCCGAGATGGCGGGGATAGCGCGGGTCGTAGTGTTCATGGTCTGGAACACGCGTCATGGCGCCGCCTCATCGGAAAAGTCGCGGGGGTCTGTCAGCAAGCCGTTGCCCCCATCATCCCTCACCGGCGGCCGGACATAAAGACCGCAGTAGTGTGACGGGAACCGCCGCGGCGGCATGGCGGCATGGCGGGGCCGGGGCGGCGGCATGGCGGGGCCGGGGCGAGGCGGCAGGAGGATGCGGCGGCCGCGCACCGTTCAAGCGGGAGACAACGCTCGGGTTCGCGTGGTCCTGAGCGCAATCCGCAGCCGATCTTACGGCAATGCCGCTGCGGCATGAAGACCGGATCCCGTGACCCCTAAGGACTATCGCCGACCGGCCCCTGGGGCATCTCATTCCATGCGGGCATTGCCGAGGACAGCAAAACTTGGTTGACACATGCCGTTGACGCTTATTAGATGATTCTCCGCGCAGTGATCCAGATCATTAGATGATTTACAAATCATTTTTCAGCAAGGCCCGCGGCGCTGCCCAAGAGCCGCTGCCGTATCAGCAGCGTCTGGCCACGGCTGACTGGCCGAACGTGCTGATCGTCCCGACCGGGCTGGGCAAGACGGCAGCGGTCGTGCTGGCTTGGCTGTACCGGGTCTGGTCCGTTGACCCGGCAACGCCACGCCGGCTGGTCTATTGCCTGCCGATGCGGGTACTGGTGGAGCAGGTCGAGGAAGAGGCTAGGCAATGGCTTGAACGGCTTGGCCCTCTGTTTGATGACGTCGGCCGGCCGCAGCCATGCGTGCATGTCTTGCTTGGCGGCGCTGCCGATGAGGTCTGGGTGAACGACCCGGCGCGCCCCGCGATCATAATCGGTACCCAGGACATGCTCCTGTCGCGCGCCCTGATGCGCGGCTATGGGATGAGCCGCTACCGCTGGCCGATCGACTTCGCGCTGCTGCATAACGACGCCCTGTGGGTGTTCGACGAAGTCCAGCTGATGGGCGCCTGCCCACCTCGACGCAGATCGAGGGGTTCCGCCGCGCGTTCGGCACCGGCCGGGCCTGCCGCAGCCTGTGGATGTCGGCGACGCTGCGGCCAGACTGGCTGACCTCGGTCGATTTCCGCCGGCACGTCGCCGAGGGCGGCCTGCCCGTTGAAGCGCTGAGTGAGGCCGAGACGCGGCTCGACACGGTCAGGGAGCGCCGCGAGGCAGTCAAGCGCCTGGCCCAGGCCGGCACGCGGCTGACCGGTCTGAGCCGGTCCGCCCTTGATGCCTATATGGCCAGCCTGTCGCACGAGATCGTCACCGCCCACCGGCCGGGAAGCAACACCCTGGTTATCGTCAACCGTGTCGACCGGGCCCAGGCCCTGTTCAAGGCATTGGACAAGACGGACGGCAAAGAGATCGACCGCCTGCTGATCCATTCGCGCTTCCGGAAAGAAGATCGCGACACTGCACAGAAGCACCTCAAGGAACAGGCACCGCCGGCTGGCCGCATCGTGGTGGCGACCCAGGCGGTGGAAGCGGGGGTCGACGTGACCTCGGCCGTGCTGTTCACCGAGCTGGCGCCGTGGCCGTCGCTGGTCCAGCGCTTCGGCCGCTGCAACCGATACGGCGAATGCGGGGAAGCGGGTGCGTCCATGCACTGGATCGACATCGCCATTGACGGCAAGGAGGCCGACAAGACCGCCCTGCCGTACGAGACGGACACGCTGGACCGGGCGCGCAACCTGCTGCAGGGACTGGACAATGCCGCTCCGGCGGACCTGCCGGCGGTCGAGGATCCCCCGCCCGCCGCCCAGGTGCTGCGACGCAAGGACCTGCTTGAGCTGTTCAACACCGAGCCGGACCTCAGCGGCTTTGATGTGGATGTCTCGCCCTACATCCGCGACGCCCTCGACACCGACGTGCGCCTGTTCTGGCGCGACGGCGCGGCGGAGTCGCCCGAGACCCAGCCGCTGCCTGAGCGGAACGAGCTTTGCCCGGTCTCGATCGCCGCCTTTCGCGACTTTGTTGCCAGCCGCCAGAAGCTGCCTGGCGCCGCCGGCCGGTCAGCCTTTCTGGTGATCGATCCGATCACCCGCGTACGCAAGGGGAAGCCAGTTCCATGGGTGCCGCTCGACCGGCCGCGGCCGGGCCTGACGGTGATGGTGGACGCGGCGGCCGGCGGCTATGATTCGAAGCTCGGCTTTGACCCGAGCGCGAAGGGCCCGGTGCCCGCCCTGCCGCCGGCCGACCCGGAACAGCACCGTCCGGATACGCCGGACGAGGATCCGGACAGCCGGTTGCGCAGGTTCATTTCATTGACAGAGCATTTGGCCCATGTCGAAGCCGCCGCGGCGGCCCTGTGCACCGATGTCGGTGAGGATCCCGCGGGCTCCGGAGCGGCCGTGGTGCGCGCCGCGCGCTGGCACGACGTGGGCAAAGCGCACGCGGAGTTCCAGGCGCGGCTGACGTGCGGCCTGGACGTACAAATCCCTACGGACGGGCCGTTCGCCAAATCGCCAATCACCCGGTTCCGCTACGACCGCCCGAATTTCCGGCGCTACTTCCGCCACGAGCTGGCCTCGGCGCTGGCCTTCCTGGCTCATGGCGCGGCCGGCCCGGAGGATCGCGACGGCGATCTGGTCGCCTATCTGATTGCCGCCCACCACGGCAAGGTACGCACAGCCATCCGCGCCCTGCCGGAGGAGCGCGAGCCGAAGGAGCCCGGCCGGCGCTTCGCCCGCGGCGTATGGGAAGGGGAAACGCTCCCGGCGCTCCACATCGCCGGCAAGGAGCAGCTGCCCGAGACCACGCTGTCGCTGGCGGTCATGGAGCTTGGCCTGGGCCCGCATGGCCCGAGCTGGACGGAGCGCGTCCAGCGGCTGCTGGCCGACCTGGGGCCGTTCCGCCTCGCCTGGTACGAGGCGCTGGTGCGCCTGGCCGACTGGAAGGCCAGCGACAAAGAGAACGCTGAGCCGGCCGGGGAGGCGACCGATGCCTGAGGTGATCCTGGCCGGCTGCGCCCCGACGCCCCTTGCCGACTACCTGAAGGCGCTCGGCATCCTGCGTCTGGTCGCCGAGCAGGCCGACTCGGGTGCCCGCGGCTGGTGGCGTGACGACCGCTTCCATCTGGACAGCCGCCTGGACGCGGCAGCCCTGGCCGATTTCTTCCTGAAGGCATACCAGCCGACGCCGATTGTGTCTGCCTGGAACGGCGGCAGCGGCTTCTATCCCAAGGACAACAAGAGCGGCATCAATGCACTTCGTACGTCAGCGGCCAACCGGTTCGCCGCATATGCCGAAGCGATCCGTTGCGGCGATGCGGTGGTCCACGCGCTGGACCTGATGGAGCGGCCCAAGGATCAGGTCAAGCACGACGTGCTGCGGCAGATGCGCGCTGAACTGCCCGATGCGGCGGTGGACTGGCTGGATGCGGCCGTCCTTCTCACCCAGGAATCGCCCAAATACCCGCCGCTGCTGGGCACAGGCGGCAACGACGGGCGGCTCGACTTCACCAACAACCTGATGCAGCGCCTGACCGACCTGATTGACCCGGCCACCGGGGTGCCGCGGCCGCGCTCTGCGGAGTGGCTGGCGGTCAGCCTGCATGGCGCGGCAGCACCCGGCCGCCAAAAGGCCGCCGTCGGCCAGTTCGCCCCCGGCGCCGCCGGCGGCCCCAACGCCGGCACCGGGTTCGACGGGGAATCGCTGGTCAATCCGTGGGATTTCGTGCTGATGCTGGAGGGCGCGCTGCTGTTCGCGGCTGCCGCCAGCCGGCGGCTGGAGGCCGGCGGCGCCGTCGGCCTGAGCTACCCGTTCACGGTGCGCCCGGCCGCAGTGGGCAGCGGCGGCACCGACATCAGCGACGAGGACCAGGCGCGCGCCGAGATCTGGCTGCCGCTGTGGGCCGAGCCGGCGCTCTACCCCGAGATCCGCGCGCTGATGGCCGAAGGCCGGGCGACGCTGGGCCGCCGGGCAGCACGCGACGGGCTGGATTTCGCCCGCTCGGTGGCTCGTCTGGGCGTCGCCCGCGGCATTGCCTCGTTCCAGCGCTACGGCCTGTTCATGCGCTCCGGAAAGGCCTACCTGGCGACACCCCTCAACCGCATCGACGTGCACCGCAACCGCCGTGCCGACCTGATCGACAACCTGGACGCGGCCCGCTGGTTGCCCGCCGTGCGCGATCTGGCGCGCCGCCCGGAGGCGCCGGCACGGGTCAGGGGCGCGGTGCGCAGCCTGGAGGATGCGCTGTTCGAAATGACCCAGCGCGCCGAGCGGCCCGGCGACGCTCAGGAGTCGGCGCCAGTGCAGCGGGCGCTGATCGCGGTCGGGGAAATGCTCGCCTATCTCGCCCACGCGCCCGGCGCGCGGCGCAGCGGCGACAATCCGCGCGGCGTGCCGC
>CAZGMC010000125.1:0-8581 GCA_964526565.1 uncultured Mycobacteriaceae bacterium | reverse complement strand
GCCGCCGCCGCCACCGCCACCGCCACCGCCGCCACCCGAGCCTGAGCCCGAGCCGGCCCCCGCGTCGCCACCGCCGCCGCCGCCGGCGCCGACCTCGGAGTTCGACCGCCGCGTCGAGCGCGAAGGCGGGCAGCGCGGCGATGTCCAGGTGACGCTGATCTGGGACAACGTCAACGACCTGGACGTGCACGTCTACTGCCCCGACGGCAGCCACATCTGGTACGCCGGCATGTGGGGCTGCGGCGGCCAGCTCGACATCGACGCCAATGGCGGCGGGCCGCACACGCGCTCGCCGGTGGAGAACGTGACGTGGCCGGGCGGCGCACCGTCCGGCACCTACCGGATCGAGGTCGACCACTTCGCCAATCACGGCGGCCCGGAGCCGACGCCCTACCGCCTGCGCGTCCGCATCGGCCAGCGCGAGGAGGTCTACCAGGGCGTGCTGATGCCGGGGCAGCCGCCCCAGGTCATCCACGTCCAGGTGCCGTGACGGCTGCCGTGGCCGGCCGCCGCGCGATCACGACTCCGCCCCGCCCTCTGCCCGGTGCCGCCACAATCGGCGGCGATGCTACGCCGGTGGGACCCCAGTCGCCGAGGATCGCCGTGCCATGACCGAGACCGCCGGACCAGCCCCCCGTCACCACTCGTGGCTTGCGCCGCTGGCCTGGGCCGGCCTGGTTGCGGTGCTCGCCGGAGCCGGCTGGCTGCTGCTCGGCGCCTGCGGGCTGAACTGGCCCGGCGGCGGCGCGATCCTGCTGTTCTGCCCGGACGAGGCGGCCGCCGACCCGCGTGCCACCGCGCTTGACGCCGAGCGGGCCCGCGAACAGGCGCTGGAGGAACGGCTGGAACGGCTGCGCCTGGCGCTGCTGGAGGCGCCACGGTGCCCGGCGCCGGACGTGGCGGAGCGGCCGCCGGGGCGCCGCCCCGTCGAGGTTGCCGAGCTGCCGCCCGACCGCGTCATGCCGACGGTGCCAGGCGAGGCGGCAGCCCCCGTGGCGGAGGCCGGACCGGTCGTGCCGGAGGAGACGGTCCCGCTGCCCGACGAGCCGGTGGCGCTGCCGCCGGCCGAGGTGCCGGCCGAGGTGCCGGCCGAGGTGCCGGCCGAGGTCGAAGAGCCCGTTGCCGAGGCGCCGCTGCCGGAGGTGGCCGAGGCGCCCGAGGAGGCCCTGCCCGAGGAGGCCCTGCCCGAGGAGCCGCCGCCGCCCGAAGAGGCGGAGCGCGCCGAACCGCTGACCGAGGAAGACACCCCGCTGCCGCCGGACGTGGCCGACCGCACCGACGAGCGCCCGGCCGAGACGGACGACGCCGCCGAAACCGAGCGGTCCGAGGAACCGGTGATCCCCGAGGAGCAGTGGCGCGAGCGCGACCTGTCGTTCCTGGAAGGCTGCTGGACCCTGGTCTCGGACTACAGCGTCACGCGCCGCGACAGCATGGAGACGCTGCGCACCCGCGACTGGGAGATGTGCTTCGACCGCGATGGCAGCGGCCGCCAGACCCTGGTGTTTGATGACGGCACGCGCTGCGAGAGCGGCATCGGCGCCGCCTTCGAGGGCGACTCCCTGACGGTGATCGACTCCGGCCACGTGCGCTGCGACGACGGCTCGGCCATCACCCAGCGCGTCATGGTGTGCAACCGGGAACCCGACGGCACGGTCGACTGCACGACCCGCCACACCCGCCCGCCGGAGTTCCCGGTGCCGGTCCGCTTCCAGCGCTGAGAGGCAATCGGAAGGCATCCGCCGCGGCCGGTCTGAACGATATGCAGACATAAACATATCTTTATGCTTGCCAGCCATCGTGGCGGCTGCTATTTCACTGGCCAACCGGGCGGCGTGCGCGCCGGCACGCCGCTTCATGCCCGCACCATTGTGCTTTGAGGAGTCTACCGATGCCCGACGCCGCCACGCTGGTCGACTACAAGGTCAAGGACCTCGAGCTTGCCGGCTGGGGCCGGAAAGAGATCGCCATCGCCGAGACGGAGATGCCCGGCCTGATGGCCGTGCGCGAACAGTACGGACCCGGCAAGCCGCTCAAGGGCGCGCGCATCGCCGGCTGCCTGCACATGACCATCCAGACCGCCGTGCTGATCGAGACGCTGATCGAGCTCGGTGCCGAGGTCCGCTGGAGCTCGTGCAACATCTTCTCCACCCAGGACCATGCGGCTGCCGCCGTCGCCGCCGCCGGCATCCCGGTGTTCGCCTGGAAGGGCGAGACCGAGGAGGAGTACTGGTGGTGTGTCGACCGGACCATCGAAGGACCGGACGGCTGGCGGCCCAACATGCTGCTCGACGACGGCGGCGACCTGACCCAGATCATGCACGACAAGTACCCGCACCTGCTCAAGGACGTGCGCGGCCTGTCGGAAGAGACCACCACCGGCGTCCACCGCCTCTATGATATGGAGAAGAAGGGTACGCTGGGCGCGCCGGCGTTCAACGTCAACGACAGCGTGACCAAGTCGAAGTTCGACAACCTCTATGGCTGCCGCGAGAGCCTGGTCGACGGCATCCGCCGCGCCACCGACGTGATGCTGGCCGGCAAGGTCGCGGTCATCTGCGGCTACGGCGACGTGGGCAAGGGCTCGGCAGCCAGCCTGCGCAACGGCGGCGCCCGCGTGGTGGTCACGGAAGTCGATCCGATCTGCGCCTTGCAGGCCGCCATGGAAGGCTACGAGGTGGTGACCATGGACGAGGCCGCGCCGCGGGGCGATATCTTCGTCACCGCCACCGGCAACGTCGACGTCATCACGCTCGACCACATGCGGCAGATGAAGGACCGGGCGATCGTCTGCAACATCGGCCACTTCGACGCCGAGATCCAGATCGACGCCCTGCGCAACTACGTCTGGGAAGAGGTCAAGCCGCAGGTCGACGAGGTCGTGTTCCCTGACGGCAAGCGCATCATCGTGCTCGCCAAGGGCCGGCTGGTCAATCTGGGTTGCGCCACCGGCCACCCCAGCTTCGTCATGAGCGCCTCGTTCACCAACCAGTGCCTGGCGCAGATCGAGCTGTGGACCAACCCCGACAGGTACGAGAACAAGGTATACGTCCTGCCCAAGCACCTCGATGAGCAGGTCGCCCGCCTCCACCTCGGCAAGCTCAATGCCCGGCTCAGCGAGCTGACGCCGAAGCAGGCGGCCTATATCGGCGTGGCGGCGGACGGACCGTTCAAGTCCGACCATTATCGCTACTGAGCGGCGGCTGGACGCTACCGGAGCGCTACCAAAAGCGCAACGAAACAGAGAGCCGGCTGCGTTTCGTGACGCAGCCGGCTTGTTTCGTTTCCGCCTTGTCGCGTAGATTGAGCGGCGCCGCTCGATGTTCGGTCCGGGCGGATACCGTTCGCGCTCCGTTGCCCTGGCGTCGCTGCCCGTGATCCTGGCCACTGCCACCGCCACTGCCTTCGCTGTCCTGGTCCGCGTTGCGCCGGCCCTGGCGCAATCGCCGGAGTCCGCGGCCGATGCCGGCGGCGGCTCGCTTGTCGTCGCTCTGACCGCCGCGGTGATACTGGCGGCGGCGGCGGTTGGGGGCTGCATCGCCCTGTACCGCCGGGGGGTGCGGGCCGCCGGCCGTGCCGAGTCTCTGGCTGCCGAAGTGAGCCGCCTGCAGAACGCGCTCGGCGAAGCCGCCAGATCCGCCGCGGCCGCCCGGGCCGATGCCGCGGCCGAATCGGCGGCCGTCGTGGCCGAACGCGAGGCGGTGATCGCGGCGCGCGATGCCGCACTGGCCGAGGACGAGGTGCGGCTCGCCCAACTGACGGCGGCGCTCGACCTGCTGCCGCTGCCGATGTGGCTGCGCCGCGACGACCTCAGCCTGGCCTGGGTGAACCGCGCCTGCGGCGATGCGGTGGGGCTGCCGGCGGCTGACGCCGTGGCGACGCAGAAAGAGTTTGCGGGCGGCGTGATCGCCGGGCAGGGGCGGGCCCTGGCCCGCCGCGCCCAGGCCGAGGGTCGGCCGCAGTCGGACAGCCACCATGTCGTCGTCGCCGGCGAAAGGCGGCTGATGACGATAGCCGAGCATCCGCTGCCCGGTCCCGACGGTGGCATTCTCGGCTATGCCCTCGACCGGACCGCCGTCGAGCAGGCCGAGGCCGAGCTTGCCCGCCACCTCGCCGCACACGCCGAGGTGCTGGAGAACCTGCAGTCGGCGATCGCCATTTTCGGCCCCGACAAACGGCTGAAATTCTTCAACCAGGCCTATGTCTCGTTGTGGGGATTCGACGAAAAGTGGCTGGAGGGCCAGCCCACCCTGGGCGAGATCCTGGAAGACCTGCGCGAACGCCGGCGACTGCCCGAATATGCCGACTTCCGGCCGTTCAAGCGCAGTCAGATGGGTCTGTTCACGTCGCTGACCGAGCCGCGCGACGACCTGCTGCACCTGCCGGACGGCACGACGCTGCGCCTGCTGGTCACGCCGCATCCGTTCGGCGGGCTGATGTTCGTGCTGGAGGACGTGACCTCGGCCCTGACCCTGGAATGCAACTACAACACGCTCATGGCGGTGCAGAAGGAGAGCCTGGACAACCTGGCCGAAGGCATCGCCGTCTACGGCAGCGACGGCCGGCTGCGGCTCAGCAACCCGGCCTTCACCAGCATCTGGGGCCTCAAGCCGGACGATCTGGAGGGCCAGCCGCACATTTCCGAGGTCCTCGATCGCACGCGGCGCTATTTCGAGTTCGAAGACTGGGCCAAGGAACGCGAGGCCATGATGGCCTGGGCGCTGGACCGCCAGCCGGCCACCGGCCGCATGGTCCGCGCCGACGGATCGATCCTGGAATACAGCACCGTGCCCCTGCCGGACGGCGCCGTGCTGAACAGCTATCTGGACGTGACCGACAGCGCCAAGGTGGAGCAGGCGTTGCGGGCCAGCAACCAGGCTCTGGAGACGGCGGACCGGCTGAAGTCGGAGTTCATCGCCAATGTATCCTATCAGTTGCGCACGCCGCTCAATGCCATCATGGGTTTCGCCGAAATCCTCGACAAGCAGTACTTCGGCCCGCTCAACGACCGTCAGCGCGAATACACCTCCAGCATTGTCGATGCCTCGCGGAGATTGCTGTCGCTGATCAACGACATCCTGGACATCGCCACGATCGAGGCCGGCTACATGGCGCTCGAGCTCAAGCAGGTCAACGTCGCCGATCTGCTGCGCGGTGTCCACGACCTGACGCAGGACTGGGCGGCCAAGCAGGACCTGCAGATCACCATCGACGGCTCGGCCGACACCGGCACCATCGAGGCCGACGAGCGCCGCCTCAAGCAGGCGCTGTACAACCTGGTCAGCAATGCCGTGAAGTTCACGCCACCGGGCGGGCGGATCACGCTGTCGGCCTGGCGTTGCGACGGCGAGGTTGGCCTGTTCGTCCGCGACACCGGCATCGGCATTCCCGAGGCGGACCAGGAGCGCGTGTTCGGCCGCTTCGAGCGCGGCCATCCCCATCTGCGCCAGAGCGGTGTCGGCCTGGGCCTGGCGCTGGTCAAGAGCTTCATCGAGATGCACGGCGGCCGGGTCGAGCTCGACTCTGACCCCGGGCGCGGCACGACTGTCACCTGCATCCTGCCGGCCCATCCCCTGTCCGCCTACACGGATGCGACCCAGGCACGAACGCCTCGTCACAGCGCCGTCGGCGGCTGAACCGGCGGTCCGCCGCAGGCGCCAGTGCAACATCCCGCGCCCGAGCCATGCGCCGAGGCGCTTGTGTCGGCGGCGAACCCGAGGGTACGTTTGCGTATCCGAAACAGGGCAACGGCGGATCCCGGCCATGACGCTGGGCGACAACCCGATTCTCCGGCCCGAGGACGACACGCTCGGCCGCGGCCGGGCAGTGGGCGTGCTTGCCGCGCTGCTGCGCAACGACCGGCTCGACACGCCCATTGTCGTCGGCATCGAGGGCGGCTGGGGCAGCGGCCGGACCTCGGCCATGCGGCTGCTGCAGGCCGACCTGGCCGACAGCGGCCTCGGCGTGTGGTTCGAGGCGCGGCGCCACGCTGGCGATGTGGCGGCGCTGTGGCGCGGCCTGTGCGGCGCCGTGGTCGCGCGGGTCCAGGCGGCGCTGCCGGCCGACGACGCGGACGGCCGCCGCCGCCTGGAAGCCCTGGCAGAACGCCTCTATCGGCGCCTCGCCGAGGTCGAACGGCCGGGCCACACGCTCGACTGGGCGGCCCTGGCGCCGCGGCTGCTGGACCGCGCCGTGGCGGGCGTCAGTGCCGCCGTCAGCCGGCGCGCGGCCTTTGCCAGGGCCGCCGAGGAGCAGTCCGGCGCCGACGACGGCCGCGCCCTGGCGCGTGAGATGCGGCAGGCCGACGCGGCGCACGTCGAGGCGGTCGAGCGGTTCCGCGCCGCCCTGCACGAGCTGGTCGCCGGCTTCGCCGCGGCCCGCTGGGGGCGCCTGGTGCTGTTCGTCGACGACCTCGACCGCTGTCCGCCCAAGGCGGCGCTGGCCGGGCTCGAAGCGCTCAAGCTGTTCCTCGACGTGCCCGGCTGCGTGGCCGTGATTGCCCTGGACCGCCGGTCGATCGCCGAGGCGGTGCGCACGCGCCAGCAGCCTGCTGGCGGCGGCGCCAGCGGGACGGCGGCGGCCGATGCGCTGCACGCCATCGACAGGATCATCCAGGTGCCGTTCACCCTGCCGCCGCTGACGCCGGAGCAGATGGCCGGCTTCGTCACGCACTGGTGCGCGGCGCACGGGCGCGACGACATCCGCGAGCACTGCACCGACCTGGTGGCGCGGTCCACCCTGCCGACGCCGCGCGGCGTCAAGCGGACGCTGACCCTGCTGCACCTGAGCGGCCGGCTGTGGGCCGGCGGCGGCGACCCGCCCGCAGACACGCTGCGCCGGCTGGCCGTCATCGCCGTGCTGCGGGTGCGATTCACGCCGGTCCATGCGGAGGTGCTGGCCGACCCGCCGCTGCTGCGCGTGCTTGAGGCCGATGCCCTGAACACCGGCTTCAGCGTCGGCCCCGGCGCGGCGCGCCTGCTCGACGCCCACACGGGCCTGCGCGAGCTGTTCGCTCATCGCCCCGGCTTCCAGGATCTGGACGACGACACCCTGACCGACCTGCTCTACCCCGGCCGCCGGGCCTGACAGCGGGACCGGGCGCGACCGGCGTCACGCCCAGGGTCGCGAACCGACGCCCGACCGCGCAGTCCTCGAAATGGAGCGCGCTCACGCCGCCGCCTCGCCGACCTCGCCCAGGCGGGCCTCGAAGAAGACCACGCCCTTGGCCGGGTTGGGGTAATAGGCCGGAATGACCGCGAAGCCGAGCCGGCGATAGAGCGCCCGTGCCGCCGTCATGTGCTCCAGCGTGTCCAGGCGCATGACGCGGCAGCCCAGGTCGCGTGCGGCCGCCAGCGCCGCCTCGATCAGCCGCTGCCCCAGGCCACCACCGCGGTGGCCGGGACGCACGTACAGGCGCTTCATCTCACAGACGCCGTCGCCCAGCGGCCGCATGGCGACGCAGCCGACGATCTCGTCGCCGGTCCTGGCCACCAGCAGCCGCCCATGCGGCGGGCCATAGGCGCCGGGCAGGGTCTCCGCCTCGATGTCGATGCCCTCGAAGCACGGCGAGCCGCCGAACTCGCGCGCGTAGTCCAGCAGCATGCTCCGCACTGCCGAGAAGTCCGCCGCCCCGGCCGCCGGCCCGATGACCGGCTCAGACATGGAGGCGGCCTTCCAGGTACAGCGCCGCCCGCCCGGCCAGCTCGACCCGCTCGCCGCGCACCGCGCAGCGCACCTCGCCGCCGCGGGGCGAGATCTGGCGGGCCAGCAGCTCCGGCCGGCCGAGCCGCTCGGCCCAGTACGGCGCCAGCATGCAGTGCGCCGAGCCGGTCACCGGGTCCTCGTTGATGCCGGCGCCAGGAGCAAAGAAGCGCGAGATGAAATCGACGCCGGGGCCCGACGCCGTGCTGGCCGCGGTGGCGATGATGCCGCGCTTGGGCAGGCGGGCCAGGGCGGCGAAGTCGGGCCGCAGCGCCCGTACGTCTGCCTCGTTGTCGTACACCGCCATCCAGTCCGGTCCGTCGTACACCTGCGGCGGCCGGCGGCCCAGCGCCTCGCTCAGGCCGGCCGGCGGCATGGCCATGGCGGTGGCCGGCCAGCGCGGGAAGTCCATCACCCACCACTCGGTGTCGCGGCGGACGCTCAGCACGCCGGACACGCGGGTGGCGAACCGCACGGCCGCCCGGTCCGGCTCCAGCAGCGTCATGATCACGAACGCCGAGGCCAGGGTGGCGTGGCCGCACAGGTCGACCTCGACCGCCGGCGTGAACCAGCGCAGGGTGAAATCGGCACTGTCGCCGCCGGGCACGAAGAAGGCCGTCTCCGACAGGTTGTTCTCGGCAGCGATGGCCTGCATGGTGTCGTCCGGCAGCCACTCGGCGAGCGGGCAGACGCCGGCCGGGTTGCCGGTGAAGAGGGCCGCGGCGAACGCATCGACCTGATAGAACGAGAGCTGCATGACGGCGACCTCCGGCAAATGCGGAGCGTCCTGGGTAGCAGTTGGCGAAAGCCGCCGTCAATCAGCGCTTTATACCAACGGCCCTTCCTTATGACCGGACGACGGCACCGGCTGGTCCCAAGGCAG
>CAZGMC010000124.1:0-9091 GCA_964526565.1 uncultured Mycobacteriaceae bacterium | reverse complement strand
CCGTCACTTGTCTGCCGAAACCGCCTCGACGGTGGCCCCGGCCAGGCCCAGATGGCCGGTCTCGGTGGCGATGTCGCCGACAGAGACGATACCGACCATCCGCTTGTCGCGGTTCAGCACCGGCAGGCGGCGGACCTGGCGCTCGCCCATGATGGCGGCGGCCTCGCCGGCGTCCTGATGCTCGAAGCAATAGACCAGGTTCGTCGACATCGCGTCGCCGACCGTGGTGGCGTTGGGATCCTTGCCCTCGGCTGTCGAGCGGATGGCGATGTCGCGGTCGGTCAAGGTGCCGACCAGACGGTCCTCTTCGCCCACCGGCAGGAAGCCGATGTCCTTGTCGCGCATCATGCGGGCGGCCTCGGCCAGCCTGGTCTTCGGGTCGACCAGCTGCACGTCGCGGCTCATGATATCGCTGACGTTCATGGTTCTCCTCCCTTGCCTGGACTCCTTTGGAGGCGGGACACGGGCGTTGCGCCGCGCCGCACCTTACAGTTCGCCTCGCATCATCTCGTACTCGAACGGCCCCAGCTCTTCGATGTCCTCGACCGCATAGGGGACCTCGTAGTAGTCGTACGCCGGGTCGTAGCCATAGTTGTTGCCCGCGAACGGCACCGCGTACGGACCGCCGACGCCGTAGCCGACATCCGCGCCGATGACGATGGCCTGGATGTTGCCGTCGGTGTCGAAGATGACGTCCTCGATCAGGCCGAAGCGCGGACCTTCGGAGAACTGCGCATAGTCGCCCAGCAACTCGCGGACGCGCCAATGGCGGGGGCCGACCGGCTCGCTGTCGATGTCGCCGAAGATGCTGTAGTCCTCGATGTTGTCCTCGTCGAACGGCACCGTGATGGTGTCCGTGTCGAGCATCGTCACTTCGCTCCAGTCCATGGCGAAGTGGGTGTCGCCGATGTCCAGGAACCCGCCGGCCTCGATGATGACCCGCTCGATCCGCCCATCCGTGTTGATGATGAGGTCCTCGATCTCGCCGATGTCCTCGCCATCCTGATCGACGACATCGCCGTTCAGCAGCTCATCGGCGCGCCAGCCCTGGTAGGCCTCGGCATAGGTCCAGTTGTGGATTTCGATCGGCTCCTGCTGGCCCTCCTGGGCGGCGGCCGGCTGCATGGTTCCAGGCGTCAGCGCCAGCACGCTGGCGGAGAACAGGGTTGCTGTTGCCAGTCTCATCGGCTGATCCTCCTTTGTCGGCGGCCGTGGAAGCGCATCCACGCATCAGGGCGGCGCTTGAATGTCCTGCCGCGCTACCCGCGATGCATGCAAAGACGCGATGTGTGGACGCTTCTGAAACGCGAACCGAGGCGGCCGGGTTCCCGAACCGCTGCCGACAGTCAGCCTTTGTCGCGGGGCTTGGCGGTAATGATGCGCGCGCCGCGCTGGAAGGTGACGTACTGGTAGAACCAGTTGACGAGCACGGCGAGCCGGTTCTGGAAGCCGACCAGCAGATAGACGTGGACCAGGCCCCACAGCCACCAGGCCATGGCCCCGCGCAGGCGGAACCGGGGCAGGTCGGCCACCGCCGCCCGGCGGCCCAGAGTGGCGAGCTGACCGCGGTTCTTGTACACGAACTCGCCGGCGACCCGCTGTCCGGCAGCCAGCCCGGCCAACCGCCGTCCCAGCCACTGACCCTGCTGCGAGGCGACGGCTGCCAGGCCCGGCAGCGGCTGCCCGTCAGGCCCGCGGCACGAGGCGGCGTCGCCAATCACGTACACCTCGGGATGGCCCGCTACCGACAGGTCGGGCGCGACGGCGACACGGTCGCCCTTGGCCATCTCGATCTCGCCGGTTCCGGTGCAGAGCGGCAGGGCGTTGGCAGCGACGCCGGCGGTCCAGATCACCGTTTCGGACTCGAGCCGCTCGTTGCCGATCGAGACGCCGTCCGCCGAGATGTCGGTGACCATGGCACCGGTGCGCACCTCCACGCCGAGGCGGCCGAGCGCGCGTGCCGCATAGTCCGCCAGCTCGTCCGGAAACCCGGACAGCAGACGGTCCATCGCCTCCAGCAGGACGATCCGGGCCGTCTCGGGACGGATGCGGCGGAAGTCGCGGCGCAGCGCCTGGCGGGCCAGCTCGGCGATGGCACCGGCCAGCTCGGTGCCGGTCGGGCCGCCGCCGACCAGGACGAAGGTCATCAGGCGGCGTCGCTCGTCGTCGTCCTCGGCCATCTCGGCCCGCTCGAAGGCGGTCAGGATGCGGGCGCGGATGATCCGGGCGTCCTCGACGGTCTTCAGGCCGGGCGCCGCCGCGCTCCAGTCCGGATGGCCGAAATACTGGTAGGTGGCGCCGGTGGCGATGATCAGCCGGTCGTAGCCGATGGTCCGGCCGTTCATGGCGACCTGGCGGCGGTCGAGGTCGACGCCGGTCACCTCGCCCATCAGCACGTCGATGTTGTCATGGCGGTGCAGGATGCGCCGGATGGGTTCCGCCACGTCGGCAGGGCTCAGACTGGCGGTTGCCACCTGGTAGAGCAGCGGCTGGAACAGGTGGTAGTTCTCACGATCGATGACCGTCACCCGCGCCGGCGCACCGCCCAGGGCCTTTGCTGCCGCCAGCCCGCCAAAGCCGGCGCCGACGATGACGATGTGAGGGTGATCCCGGCCCGCACCGTGGCGCCGGCCGGGATCGGCCGAACCGTTCATGACATGCGTCGATAAGGCAGAGGCCCTACATGGGGGGCGGTGCGGACGACGCTTCGGGCGCCAGCGGCAGCACCAGGTTCGTCGCCTTCGGCTCGTGCGGTACGATCCGCGACTTGTCCTCGTCGGCCCAGGCCGCGATCTGCACCCCGACCACCGGCTGGTTCGGGGTCTCGGGGCTGTCCACCCACTCCCATACGATCAGCCCGGTCTCCGACACATAGAAACTGTGCTCGCCGAAGTTCTCCTTGAGCGCCGGCATGGCCGGATTGCTGTCCGAGATCGGCTGAGCACCCGTCTGCCGTTCGATCTGATCCACCTGATTCTGATCCAGTTTCATGCTTGCTTCCCCTTTTCTGGGCGGTTTGGCGGTCGTCGCCGGAGCCGTTGCACCGCTCCCGGGGGTTGCCACCTGCCGGCTCCATCGGCCGATATCGGCCGGCGGCAGGGTCCCGGTCCTCGCAGCACGCCCTCGACACTGAATCGCAAACCCGAACCGACCCGAAAGGTTCCGCGCAAACGGCTGCTGAAACATCCCGGTCCCGTGCCGTTCCATCAATCGGTTCCCTGGCGATCGGTTCCCTGGGGCCGATCCGAGCCGCGACCTTGCGAGTCATGCCCGTTTCTGCGCCCGTTTGGCAACCCGCACCGGCACTTCATTGCAATAGGGTACTCCAGACCACGCCCTTGGCCGCCGACGCCCTTGGCCGCCGACGCCCTTCGCCCATGCGGCCTGGGCCGGCCCGGCTTCGTGCCCGCGACACTATGCACTGCCGGACCGCAGCGCCTCGCGCGGGCGCAGGCGCTCCGGGACGACGGACCGGATCACCCATTTCTCGGTCTCGACCAGCAGGAACACGGCCAGGCCGATGGCCAGGATGCGGCCCCAATCGGCCCCGTCCAGTGCCGTCGTCTCGAACAGGACCTGCATCCAGGGCAGGTAGGTGAACACGGCCTGCAGCACGACGACGCCGGCGATGGCAAGCAGGACCGGCCGGCTGCCGAACAGGCCGTGCGTGCCGATCACCGACGCATACAGGTAGCGGCTGTTGAGCAGGTAGAAGATCTCGCACATCACCAGGACGTTCACGGCGATGGTCCGCGCCCGCTCCACCGACGCACCCTGCGACGTCTCCCAGACGAACATGCCGGCCGTGCCGGCCACCAGCAGCAGCGACACGAACCCGATCCGCCAGACCAGAAAGGCCGACAACAGCGGCTCGTCCGGCGGCCGCGGCGGCCGCGACATCAGATCCTCCTCGGCCGGCTCGAACGCCAGCGCCAGGCCCAGGGTGACGGCCGTGACCATGTTCACCCACAGGATCTGCAGCGGCGTGATCGGCAGGCTGATGCCGATCGCGATCGCCGTCAGCACGGCGAACGCCTCGCCGCCATTGGTCGGCAGGATGAAGGTTATCGCCTTCTTGATGTTGTCGTAGATGCGGCGGCCTTCCTCGACGGCCCGGCCGATCGTGGCGAAGTTGTCGTCGGCCAGCACCACCTCGGCGGCCTCCTTCGCCGCCTCGGTGCCGGCCTGGCCCATGGCGATGCCGACGTCGGCGCGCTTCAGGGCGGGGGCGTCGTTGACGCCGTCACCGGTCATGGCGACGACCTCGCCCTCGGCCTGGAGCGCTTCCACCAGGCGCAGCTTGTTGGCCGGCGAGGTGCGGGCGAACACGTCGCTGGAGCGGACCGTGCCCGGCAGCCGCTCGTCCTCGACCTCGTCGAGGTCGCGGCCGGTGACGGCATGATCGATGCCGATCAGGCCGAGCTGGCGGCCGATGGCCTGGGCGGTGACGGCGTGGTCGCCGGTGATCATCTTGACCCGGATGCCGGCGGACTGACACAGGGCCACGGCGCGGATCGCCTCGTCGCGGGGCGGGTCGGCGATCCCGAACAGGCCGAGCAGGGTCAGCCCGGCCTCCACGTCGTCGAAGCTCAGCTCCCGCTGGCCCGCATCGACCGGCCGCCTGGCCAGGGCCAGCAGCCGCTGGCCGCGGGCGGCGACGGTGCCGATCCGGTCCAGCCACCAGTCGCGGTCGAGCGGTTCGTCCTCGCCGTCCCCGGCCTGCCGGCTGCACATGTCGAGCACCCGCTCCGGCGCCCCCTTGACGAGAATGACGGCATTGCCCTCGTGGTCGTGATGCAGGGTCGCCATGAACTTGTGCCGTGAATCGAACGGAATGACGTCGGTGCGGGGAAACACCTCCCGCTCGTAGTCGCGGTCGAACCCGGCCTTGCAGGCGGCCGTCAGCAGCGCCCCTTCGGTCGGCGTGCCGTCCACGGTCCAGTCGTCGTCGCGGCGCGTGAGCCGCGCGTCGTTGCACAGCAGGGCGCCGCGCAGCATCTCCTGCAGGAGCGGCATGGCGTCGAGGTCGACGTGTTCGCCATCGACCAGAATATCGCCGTGGGGGTCATAGCCGACGCCGGTCACCTCGATCTCGGACCGGCGGGTGACGATCGTCTGCACGGTCATTTCGTTGCGGGTCAGCGTGCCGGTCTTGTCGGAGCAGATCACGGTGACCGAGCCCAGCGTCTCGACCGCCGGCAGGCGGCGGACGATGGCGTTGCGGCCGGCCATCTGCTGCACGCCCAGGGCCAGGGTGATGGTCAGGATGGCCGGCAGGCCTTCCGGGATGGCGGCAACGGCCAGACCGACCGTGGCCATGAACATGTCGACGTAGGAGTAGTCGCGGACCAGCACGCCGAAGGCGAAGGTTGCCGCCGCCAGGATGACGATGGCCCCGGTCAGCCATTGGCCGAACCGGTCGATCTGGCGCAGCAGCGGCGTCTGCAGCTCGCCGACCTCGCTCAGCATGGTGCTGATCCGCCCGACTTCGGTGGAGTCGGCGGTTGCCACGACGATGCCGCTGCCCTGGCCGAAGGTGACCGTCGTGCCGGCAAAGGCGAGGCAGGTGCGGTCGCCCAGCGGCGTGTCCGGCGGCAGCGCATCCAGGCGTTTCTGGACGGCTTCGGACTCGCCGGTCAGCGCCGCCTCCTGCACCTGCAGGTTCTTGATCCTGCTCAGCCGCACGTCGGCCGGAACCTTGTCGCCCGCCTGCAGGAACACGACATCGCCGGGCACGACGCGTTCGGCGGGGATCGTCTGGCGCCGGCCGTCGCGCAGCACCGAGGCCTGCGGCGACAGCATGCCGCGAATGGCCTCCATCGCCTGTTCGGCCTTGCCCTCCTGGATGAAGCCGATCAGCGCGTTGATCAGGACGACGGCCAGGATCACCCCGGTGTCGAGCCACTGGCCGAGCAGGGCGGTGACGGCGGCGGCGGCCAGCAGCACGTAGATGAGCACATTGGCGAACTGGCGCAGGAAGCGGGCCAGCGGTCCTTCCCGATCCGGCGGGCGCAGCCGGTTCGGGCCGACCTCCTCGATGCGGCGCCTGGCCTCCTCCTCGCTCAGGCCGTCCGTGCCGGCAGCGACGGCCTGCGCCGCCTCCTCGATCGACAGGGCATGCCAGTCGGGGCGGTTGTCTTCCGTCATCGAACCCTCCGGCTTGCAGACCGCATCGCCTCCGGGGAGGGGGGACGCCACGGCACGGGGTCAACGGACCTGAAGTCCTTTTCTGGAGCAGGTTCCGAACAAGGGCCATGGCCGGACGGGAAGGCCCGGCCCGTGTGGATCGGCTGACCCGAACTGGTCACGCTGTGGAACCCGCGACACTCAGAGGGGTTCCAGGACATGATGCCGCTCCGGCACCATCTCGGCCGCCCTGGATGACCCCGGCGAGGAACGGTTTCCATGAGTGCACCCCATGCCCGTCCCGCCGACGAGGTCCTGGCGGACCTTGAGGTGTCGCCCGATACCGGCCTGTCCGAGGAGGAGGCGCAGCGCCGGCTGGAGCGCGACGGGCCGAACCGCCTCAGCCGGAAGAAGCCGGTCAGTGCCTGGCGGCTGCTCGTCGAGCAGTTCGAGAGCATGGTCATCATCCTGCTGGCGGTGGCCGCGGCGGCCTCGCTGGCGCTGGGCGAGATCGCGCAGGGCATCGCCATCGTCGTCGCCATCCTGATCAACACGGCGATCGGGTTCTATACCGAGCTGCGCGCCCGCCGCTCGATGGAGGCGCTGCTGCGCATGGAGCAGGCCGGCACGACGGTGCGGCGCGACGGAAGGGACCGGGAGGTCCCGGCCGACCAGATCGTCCGCGGCGACATCATCGTGCTGGAGCGCGGCAGCGTCATCCCCGCCGACCTGCGCCTGGTCGAGGTGGAGACCCTGCGCTGTAACGAGGCGGCGCTGACCGGCGAGTCCATGCCGGTCGACAAGACGGCGGAGCCGCTGGAGGGCGAGCCGCCGCTGGCCGAGCGCCACAACATGGCGTTCAAGGGCACCTCGGTGGCCCGCGGCGAGGGCACGGCGGTGGTCGTCGCCACCGGCATGGACACCGAGCTGGGCCGCATCTCCGAGCTGGCCGCCGAGGCCGGCGGCGGCGACACGCCGCTGGAGCGCCGGCTCGACCGGCTCGGCACGCGGCTGGTCTGGCTGGTGGTGGCGATCGCCGCGGTGATCGCGGTGATCGGCATCCTGACCGGCCGCGATCTGTCCCTGATGATCGAGACCGCCGTGGCGCTGGCGGTGGCCGCCGTGCCGGAGGGCCTGCCGGTGGTGGCCAGCGTGGCGCTGGCGCGCGGCATGTGGCGCATGGCCCGGCGCAACGCGGTGATCAAGCAGCTTGCCGCGGTCGAGACCCTGGGCGCGGTCACCGTCATCTTCTCCGACAAGACCGGCACGCTGACGCTGAACCGCATGACCGTGCGCCACTACGCCCTGCCCGACGAGGAGGTCGACGTCGAGCGCGACGAGGCCGCCGGCACCGCCCGGTTCCGCGCCGACGGGCGCGACATATCCCTGGACGACGATCCGGTCCTGGCCGCGGCGGTGCGGGTCGGCAGCCTGTGCAACGGCGCCGAGCTCGGGGAGACGCCCGACGACGCCAAGGGCGACCCCATGGAGGTGGCGCTGCTGCGCCTGGGCCGCGAGGCCGGCCGGCCGCGGCCGGACCTGCTCGAGACCATGCCGGTGGAGCGCGTCGAGGAGTTCGAGCGCGACACCATGATGATGGCGACGTACCACCGCGTCGAGGGGGACAGCCTGGGGGACGGCCGGGGCGACGGCCGGGGCGACGGCCTGCTGGTCGCCGTCAAGGGCGCGCCGGACCGGGTGCTGGAGGTCTCGACCCGGGTGATGGGCCGCAATGGTGGCGCCGAGCTGACCGACGAGGACCGCGACGCCTGGCTTCGGCGCAACGAGGAGATGGCCGGGGAGGGGTGGCGCATGCTGGCCCTGGCCGAGAAGCGCGTCGAGCACACCCAGGTGCAACCCTACGAGGACCTGACCTTCATCGGTTTGGTGGCGCTGGTCGACCCGCCGCGCGAGGACGCCGCCGCGGCGGTGCGCGCCTGCCGCGACGCCGGCATCCGCGTGATCATGCTGACCGGCGACCAGCCGGCCACGGCCCGCGCCATCGCCGAAGCGGTCGGCCTGTACGACGAGGGCGACGACATCCACGTCGTCCACGGCCGCGACCTGCAGCCTGCGGACAAGCTGAGCAAGGAGCAGCGCGACCGCCTGCTCCAGGCCACCGTATTCGCCCGCGTCAGCCCGGAGCAGAAGCTGAACCTGGTGAAACTGTTCCAGGACGCCGGCCGGCTCGTCGCCATGACCGGCGACGGCGTCAACGACTCTCCCGCCCTCAAGCAGGCCGATATCGGCGTGGCCATGGGCCAGCGCGGCACCGACGTGGCCCGCGAGGCCGCCGACATGGTGCTCAAGGACGACGCCTTCTCGACCATCGAGGCAGCGGTCGAGCAGGGCCGGACCATCTTCAACAACATCCGCCGGTTCATCGTCTACCTGCTGTCGGGCAATGCCGGCGAGATCCTGGCGATCTCGGTCGCCTCGTTCGCCGGCCTGCCGCTGCCGCTGCTGCCCCTGCAGATCCTGTTCATCAACATCGTCTCCGACGCCTTTCCGGCGCTGGCGCTGGGCGTCGGGCCGGAGACCGGCAATGTCATGCAGGAGAAGCCGCGCGACCCGGAAGAGCACATCGTCGCCCGCCGGCAGTGGGCGGCGATCGCCGGCTATGGCGCGCTGATCGGCGGCTGCGTGCTGGCGGTGTTCGTGCTGGCGCTGTACTGGCTGCAGCTCGGGGAGGGGATGGCGGTGACCATCTCGTTCCTGACCTTCGGCTTCGCCCGCCTGGTCCACGTGTTCAACATGCGCGACATCGGCTCCGGCCTGTTCGTCAACAGCATTACAGGGAACCCGTACGTCTGGGGCGCCCTGGCCATCGGCGTCGGCCTGATGCTGGCCGCGGTGTTCGTGCCCGGCCTGTCTGGTCTGCTGCAGGTCGAGCTGCCCGGCCCCACCGCCATCGCCCTGATCGCCGCCGGCACCCTGACGCCGCTGGTCATCGTGCAGGTGTGGA
>CAZGMC010000123.1:0-9504 GCA_964526565.1 uncultured Mycobacteriaceae bacterium | reverse complement strand
TGGACGCCGGGCGCTTCGATGAGGAGCGTGCCGTGGCCCTGCTGGCCGAGGCGGAGCAGGCGGAAGCGGCCGGCGATGCCGCCCGCGCCATGCAGCTCTATGAACAGGCCGGGCTGCTGTGGCCGGACCTGGAGGAGGCGTGGCGCGGTCTGGGGCGGCTGGCCCAGGGCCCCGACAACCAGAACCGCCGCCGCGCCGCCGCCTTCATGGTCGAGCGCGTGCGCCTCTACCCCAGCGACGAGTTGTTCGTCCAGCGCGACGTCAACGCCGCCCTGCGGCTGTACATCGAGGCGCAGCAGGAGGTGGAGGACGCCAACCCGACGCAGGTCGCCTACGCCGAAAATCTCGCCGAGTTCTACGATTACCGGTATGCCGAGCGCGGTGCCTATGACCCGCCGAACCCCTACGCCAACATCCAGGGTCGCGAGATCCCGGCCGCCGTGCTCTCGCTCGGCGGCGCGCTCGGCTACCTGGGCGCCCTGGCCGCTGGCAGCGGCGGCGACTGAGGCGGTCACCGGCGGCCGGCCGTCGGGACCTTGGCGGTCGGCGGCAAGGATGTGCGATATGACCGCAGCGAAACTTGTCTCTCCCGGTATTCCCTTCAGCCGGAACCGCTCCAATCCTCCACGCGCAGGCCATTCACCCGTTTGAATTCGCCGACATTTGCCGTCACCAGCGTGGCCCCATGGCGCAGAGCCTGCGCGGCAATCATCAGGTCATAGGGGCCAATGGGCGTGCCATTGGCTTCCAGTTCGGCGCGCACAGTGCCGACCGTCCTGGCGTCCTCGTCGTCAAAAGCCAGGATGTCGATCGGGCCCGAAAGAAACACCATCAGACGATCGCTGTTTTGCTGGCGGCGCCTGCTCTTGGCGATACCATACCACAGCTCGCCCAGCACAACAGATGAAACAAGAAGCACGTCGCGCGCCGTGACCGCCTGTTCAAACCGCTGCCGAACGTCATTGGATCGATCCTTCAGGACCGCAATCACTGCGTTCGTGTCAAGCAGATACATCAGTCGAACAGCGTCTCGGGCTCGGGCATTGGCGGCTGATTACGGCCATCCTCCATGAAGGGCACGTCTGCAAACCGGTCCAGTTCCGCAAACCAGGCTTTGACGTCACAGGCCAAAGGCTCCAGCAGCACGCCATTGCCGACGCGACGGACCCGGACCCGGTCACCCGGCAAGCGGAAATCCTTGGGCAGCCGCACGGCTTGGCTGCGCCCATGCATGAAAAGTCGAGCGATGCCGGTGGTTTTCATGTCGGATCTCCTCGGCCACCTGATATCTATCAATGATATGCGTTCGATATCCTCCCAGGCAAGCCATCCGGAGCCTGGCCGCGGCGCTTCGGGCACGGCGAGCAGGGCTTTCAGCACCGGCTTTACCCCGTCCCGGTTGTGCCCTATATCAAGGTGCATGTACCGTAGCGAGGGCCGTGCCATGGGCAAGGTGGTCAGCATTGCCGACGCCAAGACTCGCGTGTCCGAACTCCTGGCCCGTGCCGAGGCCGGGGAAGAGATCGTCATCGCCCGCGACGACCGCCCCGTGGTTCGCCTGGCGCCGGTAGAGTCGCCGCCGTCAAAGGCGGCGCACCCCCGCCAGCCGGGCCTGGCGAAGCATTGGCTGAACGACCCCGAGTGGGAGCGTCTGAACAGACTGCTTCTCGAGCCGATGAATGAAGAGGATGTGGCGATTGCCGAGGGGCAGCATCACGACGAAGATTGCCTGATGACAAGGTCCTCGAAGGCGGCCGGAACGGATTGGTGAAGCTGCTGCTCGACACCCATGTCGCCCTGTGGTGGCTGGCTGCCGATCCGCGACTCTCGTTGGTGGCCCGAGCGGCGATAACCCAGCCGCACAACACGATTATGGCCAGCGTTGTCTCAGCTTTCGAGATTGGCACCAAGGTTCGCATCGGGAAGATGGACAGCCCAATCGCGCGCGAATTCCCTGTGCGTCTCAGCAAGTCCGGTATTCCGGCCTTGTCACTCGATCTTGCGCATATGGTGGAAGGAGCCGCGCTTGCCTGGACCAATCGGGATCCCTGGGACCGGCTGCTTGCCGCTCAGGCCATGGTGGAAGGATGTGGCTTGGTACCGTCTGACAAAGCGTTCCGCGCCCTGCCTGTCCAGGTTGTGTGGTAGCGATATTGTGGCTCTGTTTGTCGAGCATGAAGGGGACTTGGCAACGAATTGGTCGCGCCCTCCATGTTGCAACAAGGCCTGTCAGTGACTTGACCAGACCCCGGCGGCTCCCCGTACACTGGTCCGATGACCGGCCGGCGCGGCTGCCCGGGCCGGGACGCCGCGGCCGGCGTCAGGCTTCCGGCATGCAGAAGGAGCACCGCTTGGCCGGCACGACATCGAAACTCCACCGCACCTGGCTGTCGCTGCACGATGCGGCGGTTCTGCTGGCGCCGGCGCTGGGCTATGAGTGCGGCTGCCGAGTGCTGACCGCCGCCCTGATCGAGGGCGACCTGGTTGCCACCCTGGAGCCGGGCGTCGCGGCCATGGCGCTTCGCCCGGACGAGTGGGAGCAGTTGTTTCAGCAGGGCTATTACATCGACTGGGACACCGGCAACGTGGCCGTCCCGGTGGGCATCGACGAGGACGACATCCTCTATGTGCCGCGGCTCAACCGAGGTGACGTGGAGCGCGTCGCCCGGTGCAGCCTCGGCGATTCCTGAGCCGGCCCGCCTATTCGGCCGCCGCGTGCTCCGTCGCCGTCTGGCGGACCTCGGCGCTGTAGTCGTCCATCAGCGCAAAGGTGATCTGCCCCGGCGTGAACGTCAGGTCGTCGATCACACCGACCGGTGTCACCTCGGCGGCGGTGCCGGTCAGGAAGATCTCGTCGGCGTCCTTCAGCTCCTCCGGCATGATGACCCGCTCGACCACCTCGATGCCGCGGCGGCGGGCTAGGTCGATCACGGTGCGGCGGGTGATGCCGTCCAGGAAGCAGTCCGGCACCGGCGTGTGCAGCCGGCCGTCCATGGCCAGGAAGATGTTGGCGCCGGTCGCCTCGGCGACGCGGCCGCGCCAGTCGAGCAGCAGCGCATCGTGGAAGCCGGCGTCCTCGGCGGCATGCTTGCTCATGGTGCAGATCATGTACAGGCCGGCCGCCTTGGACTGCACCGGCGCCGTTGCCGGCGATGGCCGCCGCCAATCGGAGGTCCGCAGCCGGATGCCCTGGCGCCGCGCGTTCAGATCGAAATAGCTGGGCCACTCCCAGGTGGCGATGGCGACGCGGATTGTGGTGGCCTGTGCCGACACGCCCATCATCTCCGACCCGCGCCATGCCACCGGGCGGACATAGCCGTCGACGATGCGGTTGGCGGCGACGACGGCACGGGTCGCCTCGTCGATGTCCGCCACCGGGAAGGGCAGCCGGAAGCCGAGCAGCTGCGCCGACAGGGCCAGCCGCTCGGAGTGCTCGGTCAGCTTGAAGACGGTGCCGCCGTATACCCGCTCGCCTTCGAACACGCAGCTGCCATAGTGCAGGCCGTGGGTCAGCACGTGGATGCGGGCGTCGCGCCACGGCACCATCCGACCGTCGAGCCAGATCAGGCCGTCGCGGTCATCGAAGGGCATGATTGTCATGATACGGGGCTACCGGTTATTCATTTATGTCCGATACTGGCATCGATCGGTCGTAACATTCGCTTTCCGTCCGTGTCAACATGAGCGATAGCAAGGCTGGCCCCAACCCGCTGTTCCTGAAGGAGGAAGAATTGCGCCAGGGCATGGAGCTGCTGTTCCGCGCCCAGCGCGACCTCGCCGCCGACGCCGATGCCCTGCTGGCCCGGCTGGGCCTGGGCCGCGCCCACCACCGGGTGATCTTCTTCGTGGGCCGGCGCCCGCGGATCACGGTCGGCGAGCTGCTCTCGGACCTGCAGATCACCAAGCAGAGCCTCAGCCGTGTGCTGGCCGACCTGGTCCGGGCCGGCTATGTCAGCCAGCGCCCCGGCGCGCGCGACCGGCGCCAGCGCCAGCTTGTGCTGACCGAGCAGGGCCGCGCGGTCGAGCGTCAGCTGTTCGAGGCGCAGCGCCGTCGGCTGGTCCGCGCCTACCGCCAGGCCGGTGCCGAGGCGGTGGAGGGTTTTCGCACCGTGCTCGCCGGTCTGGCCGACGACGGCATCGCCGTGCCGCTGCCGGTGCGCAGCGAGCCGGTCGGCTGAGCGGGTCCGGCCTCAGGTCACCCTGGGCTCGCCGAACAGCCGGCCCTGGCCGAAATCGATGGGCAGGTCGAGGACCTCCCTCAGGGTGGCCTCGTCGTCGATGTCGGTGACGATCAGGTCGATGGCATTGCGCTCCACCTGGTCCTTGAGCCCGTCGACGTGCAGGCCGGCCGCCGCCTCGTCGAGCAGGACCGCCGCCGGCACCTTGAGCACGCGCACCTGGGCCGCGGCCAGCGGCGCCACGGCGAGCCCGGCCAGGCCGCGCACGTTGTCGAGCGCGAACCGGCTGCCGAGCGGGGCGAGCCGCGCTGCCGCCGCCCGCAGCGGCGCCAGGTCGGCGTCCAGGGCCGCGGCGGCGACCTCGAACACCAGGCGCGGCGCCAGCTCCGTATTGTCGGAGACGAATTCCGCGAACTCGTTCATGAAGGCGGCATCGCGCAGCGACCGGCCCGACACCGCGGCGAAGAAGCCGACCGCGCGGTGCCGCTGCAGCGTCGACCGGATCAGCTGGATGCAGCGCAGCAGCAGCAGATTGTCGATGGCGGTGCTGAGGCCGGCCGATTCGGCGACGCGGCGGAACCGTGCCGGCATCAGGTGCTGGCCGCCGGCGGTGCGCAGGCAGGGGAAGGCCTGGTAGTGGCGGGCCTTGCGCTGCGGCAGGCTGACGATCGGCTGCAGCGCCACGTCGATCCGGTCGTGGCGCACCGCGTCGCGCACCAGCGCCAGCAGGCCGGCGTCGTCCAGCCCGGTGTCGTCCAGCCCGGCGTCGCCGGCCAGCGGGCGGGTCGGCCGGTGCCGCGCCGCGCCGCCGCCGTCGCGGACCAGGGTGGCGACAAGCTGCTGCAGCATGCGCACCTCGGCCGAGACCTCGGCGAGAGTGCGCTCGGCGCCGGGCCGCTCCATCAGCCGGGTGCGGATCGCGCCCAGCTCCTCGCGGGCGCCGGCCAGCTCCAGGTGCAGCGTGTCGCGGGCATCGGCCATGCGCGCCAGCCGCTCGGCCAGGGCCCGCTCGCGCTGCTGGCGGGCATAGACCTCATGCACCAGCGCGCCGAACACCAGCACCAGGGCGCCGATGCCGACGGCGGTCCAGCGCTCGATGCCGTCGATGCTGTACGGCAGGGTGAGCGCCACGGCGACGGCGAGCGCGCCGTAGACGAGCGCGAAAACGGCGTGGCGCAGCAGGGACATGGCAGACGGCAGACACCGGATCCGGTCGCCCGTCACTGTGACCGGCGCCGGTTGCCGATTGGTTAACGGGCCGATTGGTTAACGGGGCGCTCCATGCCGGCCCGACCTGCCGGCCCGACCTGCGCTGGCCTACAGCATCGCCCCGCCGCCCTGCTCCTCGACGAAGGTGAGGACCAGTTCCTCCACCTCCTGGGCGTCACCGGCGGCGGCCAGGTAGCTCGGCGACCACAGGGCACCGCCGGCGGCGGCGATGGCGGCGCGCACGCGCGTGTGGGGGGCCTTGCGGATCAGCCGCGACGACACGGTCTTCAGGCTGTTGACCAGATGGGGCAGGGCCACGGTCGGCGCATGGGCCACCGACAGCCGCACCCAGTCGGTGCCGCCGCCGAAAAACAGCAGCTCCGCGTCGAAGCTGCGGCAGATGTCGGCGAACATGCCGTGCAGGTCGTCCAGGGCGGCGCGGCAGAACACCTCCCCGGCGCACTTCGTGACGAAAACGAAATGCACCTTCAGGTGGCAGCGGATCTGTCGGCCTGCGCGCAGCGTCATTAGACCAAACGATTTACTCTTTGGTAAGAATTTGGCCTATATGATCTTTTTCGGCGCCAAGCACAGATAGACCAAACAGATCGAACGAGGTGACCCGCCGAGCATCCCCACGATCATCAAGCAGTACCTCCATGCTACCTCCATGCTACGCGGGCCGTCGGTCGGATTTGACCGGCGGTCTCGTGTTTTCGGCTCAAGGGTTCGTGCCGCCGCGTAGCAGAGTAGCCGCAGCCAACAACTTTTTCGACAGGGTATTTGCGGCGAGCGAAGTGGCCCCTACCTGGACGGCAGGGCCGGATGCGGATCGTCAGTCAAGGCCGCTGCCCACCGCCTCGGCCACCGAGGCGAACCCGTCGGCCCGCAGCCGCGCCGCCAGGTCGCGCTTGATCCGGCCGAGCAGGGCCGGGCCGCCATAGACCAGGGCCGTATAGAGTTGCACCAGCGACGCCCCGGCGCGAATCTTGGCGTAGGCATCGGCGCCCGAGGTGACGCCGCCGACCCCGACCAGCGGCAGGCGGCCGCCGGTCAGCCGCGCCATGTCGGCGAGCAGGGCGGTCGACGGTCCCATGAGCGGCCGGCCGCTCAGGCCGCCGGCCTCGGCCGCCAGTCGCGGCGGCAGGTCCGGCGGCCGGGCCGTCGTCGTGTTGGCCACGACCAGGCCGTCGATCCCCGCATCCAGGGCCACCCCGGCGATGTCCTCGCGGTCGCCCGGGGCCAGGTCGGGGGCGATCTTGACGAGCAGCGGCGTCCGCGATCCGGCCTCGTCGCGCGCCGCCAGCACCGCCGCCAGCAGTCCGGCCAAAGCCGCCCGGCCCTGCAGGTCGCGCAGGCCCGGCGTGTTCGGCGACGACACGTTGATCACCAGGAAGTCGGCCAGCCCGGCCAGCGTCCGCACGCCGGTGCAATAGTCGGCGACCGGGTCGGCAGTGTCCTTGTTGCGGCCGATGTTGACGCCGGCCAGGCCGGGCGCCCGTGCCGGCGACTCCGCGCGGCGTTGCAGCCGCGCCGCCACCGCGGTCAGCCCCTGGCTGTTCAGGCCCAGCCGGTTGATCATCGCGCCCTGGGCGGGCAGGCGGAACACGCGCGGCTTCGGATTGCCGGGCTGCGGCTGCGGCGTCACCCCGCCGACCTCGACGAAACCGAAGCCCAGGCGCAGCATGGCGTCGGCGACCTCGGCATTCTTGTCGAACCCGGCGGCGAGCCCGAGCGGGTTGCCGAGCGTGCGGCCCCAGACGCTGACGGTCAGGCTCGGGTCGTCGGCGGCCGGGGCCGTCGGCCCGAGCCCGGCCTTGAGCGCCCACAGGGTCATGGCGTGGGCGGCCTCCGGCGGCAGCCGCAGCAGCAGCGGTCGGGCCACGGGAAACAGGTCGATCATGCTGCGCTGCCGCTACCCGGTATGGTTTTTGCGTTCTTAACCAGTGAGCCGGCGGTCCGCAAGCCGGATGCCGCACCCGCAAGAGTTTGCCAGACAACGCGTGGCGTGACCGGTGCCGGCCTTTGCATTTTGCAAAGCCATGATGACTCCGGTTTGCATTCTGCAAATATCGTTTCGCGAGGCAGTTAATAATCGTTAACCATCAGCCGCTTACAGTTTCGCGAAAACGTACAAAAAACCCGTCAACTCCCAGCAATGTCACAGGCCGGCAGCCGACGCGCGCGATTCGAGCCGCCCCGGACGCGCCATGGCACCGTCCTTGCTGACTGAGGCCGCGGGTCCACACAGGAGGGCCAGATGGGGCTCGAAAAAAGAATGATGGCGGCCAGCGGCGACGACGACAAGGACCGGCCCGAGGAGTTCACCTCCGATGCGGCCGCATCCAATGGCCACAACTGTGCGGTGACGGTGCCGGCGAAGCCGAGCGCCCAGATGCTGGCCGCCGGTGCCCGCGCCGGCGACGTGTCGGTCGAGGTCGCCTGGCGGGTCTACCAGGCCATGATCAAGGCGGCCGGGTAGCGGCCGGCGCCGCCACCCGACCCCCTTGGCCCCGCCGGAGCCGCCGGCAGGGGCCTGCCTCAGCGGTCGCCGCGCAGGCGCTGGACAAGTCCGCCGATCAGCCCGGCACCGGAGCCGCCGGTCGGATCGAGCGCCGGGCGCTTCTCCTCGGACCGCTTGTACACATAGATCCCGAGCACGCTGAGGCCGACCGTCCAGATCACCGACAGGCTGGCCATGTCGGCGATGACGGCCGACGCCCCCTGCGGGTCGGCCACGATGGACCAGGCGATGGCGCCCATCTGCGCCGTCCAGGTCAGCGCCATGACATAGCCGAAGGTCGGCCGCATGCGCCGCACATAGGCGTCGTCGGAGGCGACCTCGGCGCGGATGGTCCGGTTCACCTCGCGGATGGTGGTCCGGTAGTCGTCGGAGGCGAGCTCGGCCATGCGCTCGATGTGGCGGTTGGCGTCGACCACGGTCTCGGGCGCGATCTCGCCCGTGTCGACGGCGCCGCCGACGCGCTCCAGACCGTCGGCGGCGGCCTGGGCGGCCGGGTGCTGGACGCCGCGCAGGGCGCGGCCGACCACGCGGGTCAGCACGGGCAGGCCGATACTGGCCAGCAGGGCAGGGATGGCAGGCAGCATCGCAAGTCACTCCTTTTCAGTGTAGAAGACGGGTTCAGTCCAGAAGACGGGGCCGCCGATCGCGGCGGCCGGCACGCGCAGCGGCGTCGGGCGCGGCGGGTTCATGCCGCGCCCTCCGCCGCCTCGACCGCGACGTGGCGGTCAAGCTTGGCCTCGATGCGCACCAGGTGCGCCACCAGCCGCCGCTCCACGTCGTTGAGCGAGGCGATCGAGGCGTAGGACCTGGCAACGTCCAGCTTGAAGTCGGCGATGCTCTCGCGCAGCCGCGTGTCCCCGGACGCGGCGCGGTCGCGGGCGTCCTCGGTGCGCGCCTCCAGGTCTTGGCGCGTGCGCCAGAGCAGCCAGTACAGGCCGCCGAGCACGGGCAGCTCGACGGCGCTGACCCACCATTGCGGGTCGAAGGTGGTGATGGGGTCCATGACGGGGCTCCCGGTGGTTGCCAACGAAAAAGGCCGCCCCGAAGGGCGGCCCGAAACGGCGCCGGCCGGGCTTGAGCCGGCCGGTTCTTCTGCGATCAATGCGTCATAGGTCGAACCCCGTCTCCGCCCGGAACGTGCCGCCGCCGGGGCGCCAATCGGGGCCGCGCGGTGGCGGGGGCAGGCGGCCGAGGCGGATCGGGTCGGACAGCAGGCAGCCGCTGACGGCGTCCAGGCCGTCGTCGTGACCCTTGCCGCCCGGCTGCCACTCGCGCATCTCGGTAAGGAACGGCGTGTCCCAGACGCTGCGGTGGGCGTACAGCGCCCCGGCGGCGAGCCGTGCCTCGAACGCCTCCAGGATGCGCCGCTCCTTGTTCATGGTGCTGGCCGCCTCGGCGACCGCGGCGGCAACGCCGGCGCGGGCCAAAGCGCGGCGCAGCAGGCCGGGCAGGAAGCGGCCGACGCCGTTGGTCTCAACGGTCACCGCCGGCAGGTGCAGTTCGGCCAGGAAGGCGGCGACGGCGCGGCACTGGCGGGTCGCCTCGTCATCCTCACCGGCATGCCTCGGGGCGGGATCGCTGCCGCCCGCCAGC
>CAZGMC010000122.1:0-9652 GCA_964526565.1 uncultured Mycobacteriaceae bacterium | reverse complement strand
CGCCAGCCCGCCGCCCGCCAGCCCGCCGCCCGCCAGCCCGCCGCCGTTCAGCCAGCGGATGCGGTGCAGGAACCGGTGGCCGTCGCCGTCGCCGTAGACGGCGGCGATGACGCTGCCGTCGCCGCGGCCGGCCGCACTGGCGCCGCCGAAGGCCGGGTCCCACCAGCAGCTCGCCGAGACCAGGCGGCGGCCGTTCAGGGTCAGCTCGGCGCGGCCGCCGCACTCGCGGTAGTCCGGCTCGCCGTCATAGGGGCGCAGCCGGTCGGCATCGAGGCGGCTGTCGACGATGTTGACCGGGCGCAGCTGCATCTGGCTGGCGAACTTGTTCGGCCCGGTGTGGCGCCGGATCTGGCCGATCGAGCGCTTGTTGAACCGCTCCGGCCAGGCGCTCTCGCCGTCGCGGCCGAGCAGCGGGATCTCCAGCCGCGTGAAGCCGTCCAGGAACGGCACCGTCTCGCCCGCCTCCGGCCGCGCCGCGTCGGCATAGATCGTATAGTAGGTGTGCGGCGTGCCGACATAGAGCTGCAGCCCGCCGGGACACAGCACGTACTCCACCTCGGCCAGGCGGGTGCGCAGGTCGGCGCGCTTGAGCGCGGTGTCACAGGTGTTGGGCACCTCGACGTCGTCGCAGATGACCACATCGGCGCGGCTGCCGGTCAGGTTGGCGTGGATGCCGCGGGCCAGCATCGACGGGTCGCGCAGTTCGCTCGGCCGGGCCACGGCGAACCGCTCGGCCGCCCACTGGTCGCGCCGCCGCGGCAGCAGGTGGCGCGTCCCCGGGTGGCGCTCGACAATGCGCCGGGTGTTGCGCACCATCTTGCGCGCCAGCGCCAGGTCGGCGGCCAGCACCAGCAGGCGCAGGTCCGGGTTGCCGCGCAGCAGCCACGCCGCGAACAGCCCGATCAGGGTCGACTTGCCGCTGTTGCGGAAGGCCATGAGCAGCAGCTGCCGGTACCCGCCGTCCCAGCATGCCTGCAGCCAGCGGGCCATGCGGTGGTGGTGTTCCGGCGTGGCCAGGCTCTGGACCTCGTGGTTCCAGATCTCGATGAACTCGGCCAGGGTCAGCGCGATCATGGCCCGTCTTCCGGATGCTGCCGATGGATGGACAGGGCGGCGCGGGCCGCCTTGGCCATGCCGGCCAGCTCGGTCTCGTCGAAGGCGGCGGCGGTGCCGGCATCGGCCGAGGCCCAGCGGGCCAGCCGGGTCAGGGCGTCGAGGTGGTTGAGCGCTGCCCGGCAGGCGGCGTGGTGCCGGCCGAAGTCCGGTGCCCCCTCAGGCTCATCGCAATCGCCCAGGGCAAAACTGCGGTAGCTGGCGACGCAGCGCGCCATGGCCGCCGGCAGCAGCTGCGCGATCTGCCGGCGCAGCGCTTCGATGTCGGTGGTGGACATGCGCATCAGCCCTTGCCGATGACGTGCCAGGCGGCACCATTGGAGAACACGGTGACGAAGGCATGCTGGCCGGCCAGCATGACCGTTGCGCCGTCCGGTCCCGCCCCGCCGGCCTCGGTGACGGTGACCGCGTTGCCCGAGGGGTCGCTCTTCTTGATGGTGGCGATGCGGCCCACGGCACCGGCCGCGGCCGCCGCCGGCAGGCGCACCTCGACGGCGCCGGTGAAGGCGCTGACCAGATAGACGCGGCGGGTCAGGTCCGGCTCGAACAGGCCGGCGGCCTCGTGGAACCAGGCGTTCGCCGGTGCCCGGTTGCCGCCGACCACGTGCCAGGTGGCGCCGTTGGAGACCACGGTGACATGGTCGTTGCGGCTGGCCAGCGTGACCGTCCCGCCGTCGGGCCCGGCGCCGCCCGCCTCGGTCACGGTCACCGGATGGTTGCCGATGTCGGTCTTCTTCAGGACGACGTGGTGGCCATTGGCGTCGCCCGCGGCGGGCAGCCGCGCCTCGACTGCGCCGCCAAAGGCGCTGACCAGATAGACCGAGGCGGCCAGGTCCAGCTCGACCAGGCCGCCCGTCTCGGGCTCCAGATATTCGGTGTCGAAGCGCAGCCGCTCGACGACCAGCTCGGAGACGCGGGTCAGGCGCAGCCGGTTCTTGTCCGGATAGCCGGCGTTGACCGCAGTGTAGGCGCCGCCGGAGAAGTCCCAGATCGCCGGGCCGGCGCTGGCCGACAGCAGGTTGGTGATCGCCGTCTCCACCGATCCGGCCTCGAGCAGCACGTTGGCCACCTCGCCGACCGTCTCGGTGTAGAGGTCGACCAGCAGCGTCTTGTCGCTGCCGGGGCCGATCCGGACGCAACTGTGCGCCGTGACCGACAGGTTGACCTCGCAGTCGGTGAAGCTGTTGTTGAACCGCCCCTGCTCGACATAGAGGCCGCTGCCGGAGATGGCGGCGCTCAGGCTGTAGACGCGCACCCGGGAAAAGCGGTTGGCGTTGGGCGTGTCGCCGCCGCCGCTGCGGGTCAGGTGGATGCCGTGGACCGCCGGCTGCGCCACCAGGACGTTGTGAAAATTGTTCCAGTAGCAGGGATCGTCGGGGTCGTTCCAGCCGTCGAGCAGGATGCCGGTGCCGGCGCCCCAGATCGACAGGTCGTGCACGGCGTTCTGCACGCACGGCCCGTCGCGGCCGTACAGGCGGACGCCGATGCTGCCGCCGACCAGGCGCAGGTGGTGCAGCGCCGCGTAGCCGGCGGTCAGCTCGACCAGCGGCACGGCGGCGGTGCCGGCGTCGATCACCGAGGCGTTGCCGGCGCCGTAGAGCGTGCGCCCGTGGCCCAGGGTGATGGTGCCGGTGACGCGGTAGGTGCCCGGCGGCACGTACACCGCCGTGCTGCCGGCCAGGGCGGCGGTGAAGGCCGGCGTGTCGTCGGCCAGGCCGTCGCCGGCGGCGCCGAAATCCCGCACCGACAGCACGTCGGCCAGCTTGGCGGTCAGCGAGCGGCTGACCGCGCCGCTGGCCGGCGCCTCGAAATGGGTGACGACGCCGGACGGCAGCTCGAGCGACGCCACCGAAACATTGCCCGTGGCATCGAACACCAGCGCCTTGTCGGCACGCACGTCGCGCGCCGGCAGCTCCAGCACGGCGGCCTTGTCGAACTCGGCGGCGCGGATGGTGCGGGCCAGATCGTCGGCGAGCTGCTGGGCGATGGCCGTGTGGCGGTCGAACTCGTCGTTGAAGCTGTCGGCGCGCAGGTCGCCGCCCTGCAGGAAGTCGGTCAGGCGGCGGATCGGCACCTTGCGGCGCAGGGTGACGATGCGGCCGACGGCCGGCGCCTCGTCGAAGGTGACCGAGCCGCCGGCGCTGGCGCCGGCGCCGGCCACCGAATAGCCGCCGGTGACGCGGCCGTTGTCCAGGAAGACCTGCAGGTCGTCGGCGGTGAAGACCGGGAAGGGAAAGGCGAACTGGGTCTGTGCGCCGTCGGCGTAGTACTGCACGCGCGGCGGCTGGTCACCGATGCGGATGTGGTCGCTCATGGGCGGCGCCTTTGGCTGGAGGATGCGCTGGGGCGGACACGGGCCGGCGGCGGCACGGGGCGCCGGCTCACAGCAGGCCGTGCAGGCCGGTGGCGAGGCTGCGCACGCCGGATGCGACGGTGCCGGCGGTGGCCAGGGCATCGCCGCTGCGGCCGGCCTCCCGCCCCCGCCAGGCCAGCTCGCTGAGCCGGTCGCGGTTGGCGAGGCGGCCGCGGTCGAGCAGGTTGAGCCGCTGCTGGTGCTCCAGCCCGCGCTGGACCGCGTGGTAGCGGCTGCGCGTGTCGCGGTGCTCGTCCGCCTTGTCCAGCGCCGACTGTTCGACCATGCCGAGCAGCAGCGCCTCGCCGGAGCCGGCGGTCGCGTCGATGCCGCGGGCACCGAGGCGGGCGCGCTGTCGGGCGACGGCGCGGCGCAGCGCATCGCTGCGGCGGCGGTCGGCTGCGCCCTGCTCGCGCATGATGGTGTTGAGGTCCTCGGTCGCGACCGTCTGCTGCCGCTGCTCCTGCTGCGCCAGGTCCTGATGGTCGATTGCGGCCTGCTGCTGCTGGACCTGATGGGTCTGCTGCTGGACGGGGTAGGTCACCTGCCGTTGCTGGCGGCTGGCCGCCACCGTCTGGGCGATCTGCAACCCGGCGACGGCGACGGTGGCAAGGGGGACGAGGGCGGCCATCAGTCGTTCACCTTGAGCTCGGTGGTCACGGACAACAGGGAGAAGGACAGCGGCGCGTCCTGTTCGATCCGCCACAGCGGCTCGGTGGCGCTGCGCGTCCAGCCGAGGTGGCGCACCCGGCGGTCGCCGCTGAACGGCTGCACCGGCCGGTCGAAGACGGCGCCGGCGGCGAACCGGTGCAGCGGGACGGCGGCGCCGCCGCGGCCCAGGTCGAGGGTCAGTGCCTGTGTCCTGTGCAGCCGGAACACCGTCTCGACCGGGCGCAGGGCCAGACCTTGGCTGCCGCCGCCCTGACCCATTAGGAACGGCGGCAGCGGCTCGACGACGTGGGTATAGGGCAGGCCGGCGACGATGCTCGACACCGGTTCGTCGAGCACCACGGTACCGCCGCTGACCGTGAAGTCGCCGCGGTCCATGCCATCGGCCAGGACCCGTACGTGGCGGCCGTCCAGATGGTCGAGGCCGCTCCAGGAGGCGGCCGGCGGATCGGCGCTGCCGGTCATCGCCGCGTCGAGCAGCACGGTGCGGTCGAGCCGTTCCAGCGACCAGCGGCCGGCGCGGTCCACGGCCAGATAGGCGCCGTCGCCGGCGACCGCCACGGCGGCAACCGCGCCGGTCGTCTCCAGCCGGGTCCAGGCGGTGACCTGCTCGGTGCGGTAGGCGGTGAGCACGCCGACGCTGCCGTCGGCCATGACCACGAACAGCAGGCGCCGCGACGGATCGTAGTCCTGGTCGACCGGGTCGGCGACGATCTCCTCGGCAAGCAGGGCCAGGTCGGTGGAGCGGTAGGCCTGCTCAACGTCGGCGTAGAGAAACTCGCGCAGTTCGCGGCCGGTGCGGGCAACGTACAGCGTGGCGCCCTCCACGTCACGCGGCGGCACGGCGGCCTGGACCGGCGAGCCGATCCGCGTCTGGCGGTGCAGTTGCACGGTCTCCGGCGTCAGCGGGTTGCCGCTGACCATCCATTCGGCGCCCGACGTGAACACCTGCAGGTGGCGGCCGGAGAAGACGGCGCGGATGGCGTTGACCTGGTCCGACAGGATGGGAAAGGCGATCGCCTCGTCGTCCAGGCCCTCGCCGATATCGAAGTTGAACAGGTCGGCGGAACGCGACAGCCATAGCCGGTTGGGCAGATCGCGGGCACCACCGACGACCAGCCGGTCCTGGTGGAACGTGGCCGAGATGGGCCAGCCGCGGGCCGGCGACCAGGCGGCCTCGTCCCAGTCGGCCGTCCAGCCGGTCTGGTCGAGCGCCTGGTTGACCTGGGCCGCCACGACGGTCGGACTGTCGACGCGGGTCACCGTGAGTTGTCGGCCGCGGATGCGCAGCAGGGCACCGGCATGGCCCGGCAGGAACGTGGCGCGGTCGGCGGTCACGGTGATGATGCCGGTGGTGCCGCCCGGATTGAGCCTGGTTTCCGCCGGGGCGAAGCGGTGGAACGGCCGCCGGTCGGCGCCGTCCTGGACGGGAATGGGCCACGCCTGGATGCGCCAGTCGGTCGCGCCGTGGCGGGTGATGCTGCGCGGCTCGACCTCGGGATGGCAGACCAGCAACGTGTCGGCGCTCTGCGTCCAGGTGAGCTGGCCGAGCTGGGCTCCGGTCCACGGCACCGTCAGCGTCGCCACCGGCTCGCCATTGGCGTAGACCCGCATCGCCCGGTCGGTGGCGGCGATCAGGTAGGTCTGGTCGGTGTTGAACTCGAAGGCGATCAGGCGCGCCCGGCCGGGCAGCGCGTCGACGAAGGCGAGCCCGTCGCGGCGGTCGATGCCGCCGGTCGGCTGGATGAACACGTTGGTCAGCCGGCGGGCGCCGTTGGCGTAGGCGCGCAGGTCGCCGCGGCCGAGCAGGCGCGGCGAGATCTGCCCGGCGGTGAAGTTGGTCTGCAGGGTGCGCAGGCGCGACATCAGGAGCGGGCCTCGATCAGGGTGAAGTCCTCGAACCGCGGCGGCGTGTCCTGCTGGCCGTCGATCAGCCGGGCGCGGCGCAGCTCGTCCTCGGCCAGCCCGGTCAGGGTCTCGGCGCGGCTCGTGTTCTCGGTCAGGGGGATGCAGAACTCGGCGGCCAGGCGGGCGATCAGCGCCTGGTCGAAGAACGGCGGCACGTCGGCCTCGGCCGGGCGGAAGACGTAGGTGATGACCACGCCCCCCGCGTCGCAGTGCAGCCGGCGCCGGGCGAGGCGGTAGGCCAGGCCGCGGCCGCGCGCGCCCGTGCCGGCGGACAGCACGCGCAGCAGGTCGGGCGGCAACTGGAAGGCGTGGGCGAAGTCGGCGACCGGCGGCTCGGCCAGGCGGCCCAGCGTCGCCTGGGCGGTGGCGAAGCGCCACGGGTGGGCCGACAGCAGGGCGTCGCGGGTCGGCCCATAGAGGGCGGCGGCAACCTCGGCCTCGGCGGTGGCGTCGCCGAAGCCGTTGATGGGGGCCGCGCCGATCTTGAGCAGGGCACGCGAACACAGTGCGACATCGGACAGGGCCATGGGGCGGCATCCTTTCCGGAAAAAGACCGCGCCCCCGCGCCCGGTGATGGCCGGGGCAGGGGCGCTTCGGGGCGGGCGTCAGGTATTGGTGGCGCCGACCGTGGTCATGTTGGCGGCGTCGATGGTGGTGCCGTCGTTGGCGACGATGCGGAAGATGCCGCCGGTGGCGGTGCCGCCGTCGCCGGTATTGGCCAGGATCATGTCGCCGGGGCGCAGCATGTCGATGGCATCCAGGAAATAGTCGGTGTCGTCGACCTCGGTGTCCGGGTCGGTCGTCTTGTAGTGCCAGAGCGTGAAGCCGTTGGCGTAGGCCAGCACGCTCAGGTCCTTCAGGGTGAAGGCCATGGCTCGTGATCTCCGTCGTGCAGGTGACGCGTTTTCGGTTGAAAGGGCGCGGCGCCGCAGCGCCATGGCAGCCGGGCTGCCGCGACCGCTGCGGCGCCGACGCTCAGCTTTCCTTGCAGGGCAGCGTGACGACGCCGTTGCCGTCGATCAGGCAGGCGCCCTGGCTCATCATGTTGTTGACGAAGTGGGCGGCGCGGTCGCCGTGCCAGGTCACGTCGGTCTCCACGTCGGCGCCCGAGGCGTGGCCGACGGCGGTCTTGTGGTACCAGAAGCCGGTGCGCACGCCATTGGCCAGCGGCAGGCCGGAATGGGGCATCCACAGCGTGCCCAGCCAGCGTTTGGCCTGGGTGCCGCGCCACGGCAGCTCCTCCGGTCCGACATAGTCGGCACTGGCGAACTCCTTGAGCGCCAGCAGCTCGGTCCACTGCTTCCAGCCGACGATGGCATAGCGCTGGCCGTCGTCGGGCACGTCGTTGGCGCCGAGCAGCTCCAGGGCCGCCAGCGCCTTGGTGCTGGACAGGCCGGTGGTGCCGTCCAGGGCGGCGATGGTGGCCCCGGCCAGGGCGGCGATGATCAGGTCGTCGGTCTTGCGGCCCAGGGCGTAGGCGCCGGCGTTGGCGGTGACCTGGCGCTCGTCGATGTTGACCTTGAGCTCGTCCAGCTTGTCGACCCAGTCGCCGGCGTAATAGTCGGTCAGGGTGCACTCGACCGGCTCGTGGTCGATGCTCATCACCGGCACGGCGCCGTGCCGCGCCTTGGTCGAGGCGGTGCCCTTGCCGACCTTCTGGAAGGTCGTGGACGAACCCTTGACGGTGCCCTTGGAGCGCACGGTGCTGCGCAGCTTGGAGCCCATGCGCTGGTAGGACTCGTGGACCTCGCGTTCGAACTGCCTGACGAACGCCTGGTCGATGGAAGTGGCCATGGCGAGCGGACCTCGTGTCTTGATGGGGTGTCGTGATGGGGGTCTTGATGGGGTGCGGTTCGGTGGGATGGGCGCGAACCGCCGCCCGGTTGTCGGCCGCCCGCGCCGGCTGGCGGGGCGGCGGGCCAAGGGCGCGCGCAACAAGGACCCGGCCGGTGCCGCGCCGCCGCCCGGGGGGAGGGGGGAAGCGGCGGCGCGGTTGGTCCGGCCGGGTCAGGGACAGGGAGGACAAGGGTGCGCGGCGACGGGAGGAGGCACCGCCGCCGGCCCAACCGCCGCCACCACCGCCGCCCTGGCCCGCGCCGGCTGGCGCCGGACAGGGTTGTGGCGATGACGGGCAGCGGTATAGGTCTTTGTTCCTATAGCTGTCAAGCGGCAATTTTTTCGAGGGTGCGTTTTTGCCTGTTGAGCACCGCTGTTCGTTCGATCAGTCTGGTTGGAGACTGGTTGGTTTTGGAGTTGCCATGACCACGGTGGGCGCTTTCGAAGCGAAGACCCATTTTTCGAGCCAGCTTGATCGCGCCGAGCGCGGCGGGCAGATCACCATCACGAAACGGCGCGAATGCAGGCCTTGACGGCCTGCGATGCAGCTTGTCTTGACCTCGCGATGCGCCTCGGCATTCCGCTGGCCACGACTGATGGCCGGCTCTGCAAGGCTGCCGAACAGCACGGCGTCCCTGTTCCGGGCTGGGCTTGACCGGGCATGCGACGATGCCGCCGGCCGCCTAGCGGATCACCCGCCTCATCGTCTTCTGGTACAGCGTCAGGTACGGCATGGCCCGCTCGCCTTCTTCCAGGGTGCGGGCGGACTGGCGGATGTACTGGCGGACCCAGTCGGCGTCGCAGTACTCCAGGTCGGCGGCCGACTTCAGGATCAGCAGCTCGCCCAGGCGTGTCGGCAGCGAGTATTGCCATTTGATCATGGCCTCGCGCAGGGCCCCCTGGCGGGCTTTCTCCTTGGGGTCGATCGGACGGAATTCCTGGGCGTGGACCTGGGTCAGCTCGCGCCATGCCTCCTCGACTGTGCGCGGGTGCACGCGGATCAGTTCCTTGAGCAGGGCGACGTCGTCTTCCCGCGGCGGCAGATAGCCGTGCTGGCCGGCGTGCTCCTCGATCATGGCGCGCAGCCCGGCCATCACCGGCTTCGGCTCGGCCGGTTGCGGCGGCGCCGCTTCCACCGAATCGTCCTTGTGGTTGCCGAACAGGCCGCTGACCGCGCGGGCCAGGCCACCCTTGGCGTGGCCAGACCGGGCACGGTCGCGGGGACCCTGGCGGGTCGGCGGCGGCTGGCGGTTGGGGTCGTAATTGCCCCACAGGCCGTCCCAGGCACTGTCCCAGGCATCGAATACGGGGTTGGAACGCTGCTTGAGGATCTCGACCAGGTGACGCTGACCCTCCGTCTCCCAGTCGAACTGCTTTCCCAGAAGCTGGATCTGGCGGCGGCTGGCGATCAGCGGAACGGCGCCAAGGCGCAGCACCTGTCCGTACACGTCCAGGAACGGCGGCGCCACGGCGAACGGCAGCGCCGAGGTGGACGGATCGTCCGGCGTCAGCAGCGCCATGACCCGACTGGTGCGCCGCTCAAGATTTTTCTGCAACAGCTCGATGAAGCCCATCGCCGCGGGATCCCTTCACGGGCCGGAGACCGAAACGCTGGTTCTCTGCAACTATTGTTCATGTTTCGCATGCCGGAAGCAATCCCAAGGCCTGCCGCCGGCCGCATGGCCGGCCGAAAATATGCGACGGAACGGTTGACAGTTTGTGATCGGGGACCGGTTCATCGGTTCCGGCCGCGCCGGGGCCGCGCCGGGGCCG
>CAZGMC010000121.1:0-9771 GCA_964526565.1 uncultured Mycobacteriaceae bacterium | reverse complement strand
GGTTCAATGAAGGCCTCGCCAAGGGTCTGATCGAGGGTGAGGCCAGGGGCAAGGCGAGGGGTGAGGCGAGGGGTGAGGCCAGGGGCAAGGCCGAGATGCTGTTGCGCCTGCTCGGCCGGCGCTTCGGGCCGCTGTCGCCGGAGATCGAGGCGCGGGTCCGCAGCGCCGATGCCGGCCGGCTCGACGGCTGGAGCGACTCCATCCTGGACGCCCGCGACCTGACCGACGTGTTCAACGGCGACTGAACGACGTTGACCGGCAGCAGCGGCACCTCCGCAGGGTGGGTGGAGCACGACGGACACCGTCGCCATCAGTGGCGCGTCGAGGGACGATCCGGCGAAACGGTGCTTTGCGCCATGAGCGTCGCTGCGCTCCGGCCGCCCTATGGCCCGCCCTGCGGCCCGCCCTGCGGCCCGCCCTGCGGCCCGCCCTGCGGCTCGGCGCAGTCGGCGCCGCCCAGGAACGCCCGCGTCACGGCCACCGCCTCGGCCAGGCCGACGCGCTGCACCTCGACGCCGTCGGGGAAGGCGCCGGTCAGGCGGGTCGGCATCATCGGGTCGAGCAGGATGAACACGCCGGTGTCGTCGGCGCGGCGGACCAGCCGGCCATAGGCCTGCTTCAGGCGCAGGCGGGTCAGCATGTCGTCAAAGCGGCGGCCGCCGAAGGCCTCGCGGCGGCTGCGGTGCAGCAGGGTCGGGCGCGGCCACGGCACGCGGTCGAACACGATCAGGCGCAGGCTGCGGCCGGGCACGTCCACCCCGTCGCGCACCGCGTCGGTGCCCAGCAGGCAGGCGTGCTCCTCGCCGCGGAAGATGTCGACCAGCGTCGCCACGTCCATGCCGTCGACGTGCTGGGCGTGCAGTGGCAGGCCGGCGTCCTCCAGCGCCGTGGCGATGCGGCGGTGCACCCCGCGCAGCCGGCCGATCGCCGTGAACAGCCCCAGCGCGCCGCCGCCCGCGGCCAGGAACAGGGTGCGGTAGGCGGCGGCGACCTGGTCCAGGTCGTCCTTGCGCACGTCGCGCACGATCAGCACCCGCGTCTGGGCGGCGTAGTCGAACGGCGACGGCACGCCGGCGCGGATCGCCGGCCGCGGCAGGTGGACGGCGCCGGTGCGCAGCTCGGCCGCCCGCCAGTCCAGCTCGGTGTCGCCGGTGCCATCGGTCAGCGTCGCCGAGGTGACCACCACGCCGTGCGCCGGCTGGGCCACGGCCTGGGCGAACGGCACGGTGGGGTCGACCCAGTGGCGGTAGTAGCCGACATCGGCCTCGCGCCCGTCGTCGCGCTCGACGCCGAACCAGTCGACGAACTCCGGCGGCACCGGCTGGCCGAGCGTGCCCAGCATGGCCCGCCAGGCGCCGACCTCGACGCGGCCGCGGCGGTCCAGCGCGCGGGTCAGGGCGTCGATGCGCCGCCGGGTGTCGGCGTCGAGCCGGTCGGCGGCCTCGTCCAGGCGGGCGCGCAGGGCGCGGACCAGCGCCGCCAGCGGCCGCTGCAGCCGGTCGAGGGCCCGGTCCAGGCGGCCGGCGGCGTCGGCCAGGCCCTCGACCGGCTCGTCGGTGCCGGCCTCCAGGCTGTGCGGGCCGTCGGCGCCGGGGGCGCGGGCCAGCACCTGGCGGCGCACCAGGGCCAGGAACGCCTCGGCCGGGCCGATCGGGCCGGTCAGGGTCTCCGGGCCGGCGGCGATGCGATCGGGCCAGCCGTCGCCGGGCAGGGCGCGGGCGGCCCGGTCGGCCTCCTCCAGATGGGCCCAGGCCTCGCCCCAGGTCTCGGTGGCGTCGCCGAGCAGGCCCTCGGCGCGGCGCTTCAGGCCGCGCGCCCGGCTGCGCCGCCGGCCGCCCTCGGCACCGGCGATCCAGCGGCGCAGCTCGGCCGCCTCGCGCCCGGTGAGGTGGCCAGCGAAGGCGCCATCGGCGGCGTCGAACAGGTGGTGGCCCTCGTCGAACACGTAGCGCAGCGGCAGGTGGGTGTCGTCCATGCCGCCCAGCGCCGCCTGGACCATGACCAGGGCGTGGTTGGCGATGACGATGTCGGCCCTGCGCGCGCGGCGCACGCTGCGCTCGATGAAGCACCGGCCATAGTGCGGGCAGGCCGAGTAGATGCACTCGCCGCGCCGGTCGGCCAGGCCCAGCGAGCGGCCGCGGCCGATGATGTCGGCCAGCCAGCCGGGGAAGTCGCCGCCGGTCATGTCGCCGTCGCGGGTCGCCGCGGTCCAGCGCGCCATCAGGCCGACCGCGGGGGCGTACTGCGGCAGCATGGCGGCGGCGCCGGCCGCCTCCTCGAAGTTCAGCAGGCAGAGATAGTTCTCGCGGCCCTTGCGGACGACGACACGGCGCGCCTTTGCCGTGCGCTCCGGGTACAGGCGGTCGAGCTCCTGGTCGATCTGGTGCTGCAGGTTGCGGGTGTAGGTGGAGATCCACACCGGCGCGCCGTTCTTCTCCGCCCACAGGCTGGCCGGAGCCAGATAGCCGAGCGTCTTGCCGACGCCGGTGCCGGCCTCGGCCAGCACCAGGGTCGGGCAGTCGGGCTCGGGCCGCGGGGCGAAGGCGGCGCTGACGGCGCTGGCATAGTCCGACTGCTGGGGGCGCGGCTCGGCTCCCTCGCCCAGCATCCCGGCCAGGCGGCGGCGCGCCTCGGCCGGTTCGACCGGGTGGCCGGCGGGTGGCGGCAGCGGCGCCTCGGCCTGCCACTCGGGCAGGCGGTGCCACACCTGGAAGGCGCGCGAGCCGGCGCGGTCCTCCGGCCCGTGCGGGCGGCCCAGCGCGGCCAGCACCGCCGGACCCCACGGCCAGCCGCCCTTGCCCATCGCCCAGGCGAGGGTGACGGGATCGGAGCGCTCGTCGCGCAGCGGTGCGGCCAGGGTGCGCAGCAGCGTCCCGGCCAGGCGGGGCAGGGCGATCGCCGCGTCCTCCAGGGTGTCCGGCGGCGGCAGGCCCAGCGCCTCGGCCAGGCCGCGCGGCGTCGGCCGGCAGAACCGCGCCGGATGGACGAAGGCGAACAGCTCCAGCACGTCATAGGCGCGCACCGCCGGCAGCCCGGCCCGCCGCGCCACCGACCGCGCATGACACAGCAGCAGCGCCGCCCCGCCCAGCCGGTCCTTCACCTGCGCGGGGTCGAGGGCGCGCAGCTCTCCGTCGGTGGTCAGCAGCCGGCCGCCGGCCGCGCCCACGGCCAGGGCATCGGCCTCGGGCACGGCCACATGGGGGGCGGCGGCGACGGGGGCGTCCATGGGGCGAGTATAACGGAAGGGCGAAGCGAAAGAACGCGGTGCGACGGCGCGGCGGACGAGCCACCCGCGCCCCGCCCGTCCAGGCGGCACCGGCCTGTCGAAAAATTCGTGCAGCCGGCCGCCGGGTCAGGCCCCGGCCGCACGGTTACGGCCAGCGCGGCCCCCGACTCGCTCCTCGGCCGGTGGCCGCGCCGCGAGGACTATTGGTCCAGAGCGTCGAGGCCGGCGTGGAAGGCGGCGCGGGCGGCGCGCCCGGCAGCGTCGTTGCGGAAGCAGATATGCAGCGTCTTTTCGGCCAGCAACCGATCGTCCATGGCGACGCGGCCGGCGGCATCAGCCAGGGCCGGCTCGTTGGCCAGAAGCCAGGCCAGGACGTTGGCGTCGATCACGGCGGCGTCGATGCGCCCGTGGGCGACCTTGCGGACATTGGTCAGGTCGTCGGCGCTGACGTCGACGGCGATGGTGCCGTCGGCGACCAGGGCGTCGAACGCCGGCGTGTTCAGGTAGCCGTCGACCACGCCGATGCGGTACCGCGACAGGTCCTCCGGTGCGGCCCAGTCAATGTCCGCTTCGGTGGCCTCGACCAGGCCCAGCGGCCCGGTCTGGTAGGGTCGCGAGAACAGGCACCGCTCGCCCCCGGCTTCTGCGTCCAGCGCGGGGTCGTAGTATTCGGGGCCGTAGCCGACAAAGCCCGGCTCCTGGGTCCCGGCCCGGACTGCCCGCTCCCAGGGCAGGAACTCGACGGCAAGGTCGTGCCCGGCCGCCGCGAACGCTTGGCGGACGATGTCGATGCTGGTGCCGCCCTCGTCGAGAGCCGCTCCGCTGTAGGGCGGCCACTCCAGCGAGGCGATGGCCAGCGCGTCGGCTTCGGCCGGCGCGGCGGCGATCAGGGCGAAGGCGGCCGCAAGGACGGCCGGTGTCGTCATGCGAATCATGAGCCTATCATCTCCTTTGCCGGCGGGGCCGTCCGCTGACCCTGCCGGTCACGCCGCCCTGACATGCAGGGACTTGAGGAAGCCGGCCACCGCGTCCTCCAGCGCCTGCATGTCGGCGCGCAGGCTGTCCAGGCCGTCGGCGACGCCCTGGGCGGCATCGTGGGCGCTGGCCGCCTGCCCGGCGACCGAGCCGGTGAACGCGGTCAGCCTCTCCGCCCCTCGCGCCGCCTCGGCCAGGGAGCGGCTGATCTCGCCGCTGGCGGCGGATTGCTGCGCCACGCCGTCGGCGATGCCGGTCACGGCGTCGCTGGCCGCGGCCAGCGCGGCCGACACGTCCTCGATCTGGCGCGCCGCCCCGCCGGTGGCGGCCTGCACGGCCTCGACCTGGGCGGCGATCTCGTCGGTGGCCCTGGCCGACTGGGTGGCCAGGCTCTTGACCTCCTGCGCCACCACGGCAAAGCCGCGGCCGGCCGCGCCGGCGCGGGCCGCCTCGATGGTGGCGTTCAGCGCCAGCAGATTGGTCTGCGCCGCGATGTCGGAGATCAGGCGGACGATCGCGCCGATCTGCTCGGCGGCGCGGACCAGGCCGCGCATCTCCTCGACGCCGCCCTCGGCCCGGGAATCGGCGGTCGCCATCAGCGACCGGGTGCTGTCGGTCTGGCGGTTGATCTCGCCGATCGACGCGGACAGCTCCTCGCCGGCGGCCACGACGGTCTGCACCGACTGGTTGACCTGCTCGCCGGTCGAGCGGGCCTCGGCGGCCATCTGCCGGCTGCGGTTGGCATTCTGCGACAGGGCGGCGATCGCATCGGTCATGGCCGCCACCCGCGACAGCACGGCGGCAAGCACGCCGCCGACCTGCCGCTCGAAGTCCCCGGCCAGCTGCCGGCGGGCGCGCCGGCCGTCCTCGGCAGCCCGCTGCTCCGCCTCAAGCCGCTCCGCCTCGAGCAGGGCGGCCTGGCGCATGGCGCCGACGAAGGTCTCCAGGGCCTGCGCCTGGCGGCCGATGATGTCGGTGCGGTCCTGGTACGGGATGGCGACACCCTCGCCGGCGGCGGCGCGGTTCATTGCCCCGGTGATGCGGCGCAGGGGCACGATCAGGGAGTCCAGCGCGAAGAACAGCGCCACGGCGACGGCGGCCAGTCCGACCAGGACGACGGCCACTGCCTCCAGGATCGCCTCGCTCTCGCGTGCCGCCAGGTCGGCCGCGGCCTGCCGGTCCAGCGCCGCCGCCTCGGCCTCGGCCGCCGCGCGGACCGCCGCGATCTCGGCCTCGATGCCGGCCTGCTCGGCCCGGACGTGCGCGGCGATGGCGCGGGCCGTCTCGGCCGACCGCTCGGTGGCCGCGGCGGCGGCCTCGGCCAGCGGCGCATCACTGATGAACAGATGCAGGGTGCCGATCTCCTGGTCGCCGCGCAGGATCGGCGCAGTGACGGCCTCCCCGTCCCCGATCGCGCCGGCCGCGGCAAAGTCGTTGCCGGATTCGGCGACCACGACGCCGTTGACGAACGAAAAGTCGGCGATGCCGTCGGCCACCGCCTGCACCGCCTGGTCGTCCAGGTCCCACAGCGGCGCGGCCAGCGCCGGCCCGGCCAGCCGGGCGATGATCCGTACCGCCTCCTCCTGGCTGCTGCGGATCCGCGCCAGCTCCCGCTCCACGGCGGCCTGTTCCGCCTCCTGCACGCGGATGCCGGCCGCCTCCTCGGCCTGCGACAGGCGCTCGCCCAGCGCCCGCAGCAGCGTCAGGCGCGTGTCCAGGGCCTCGCCGCGGACCCGTTGCAGGGTCGCGGACGACTCGGCGAGCGACCGGCTGGCCTGCCTGTACTCGTAGGCGCCGACGGCGATCAGGATCAGCGCGAGCGGCACCATGGCCGCCGCCATCAGCTTGAGTTTGACACTCTCACGCAAGACCATGGACAGACCCCCGACCAGACCGATGGGGAGGTGGTACGGGGTTCCGGTTTCTTATCCGTAAAAAGCCGCGGAAATATTTGATGGCGGCAGCTTGAAGCTTTCGTGAACGCGCGCCGCGCGCACAAGAAATAACAGACTGGCGCCTGGGGGCTTTGCGGCAATCAGTTCAGGTCGGCGATCTTCGGTGCCGAGGCCTCGATGCGCTCGATCTTCTCGATACCCTGGCGCATCTCGCTCATGATGAACTCGGCCTTGCTGAGCTGGGCGGCGTCGGCACGGCGCTTGGCGAAACGCTGGTCCCACAGGCGCATCTTGACATGCAGCCCGCACAGCACGCCGCCGACCGTGGTGTGGTGGCCGATGATCAGGTCGCGCACCTTGCGGAAGGTGTCGGCCGTGATGTTTTGCCACATGTCAGAGGTGTGCTGGTTGAAGCTCTCGAACCGGCCGGTGATCGACGTGATGACGTTGTTCAGCCGCTCGTCAAGATAGGTGCAGCAGCTCATGAAACGCTGGTCGTTGCGCAACTGGAAATTGCTGTGCAGGCCGCGCGCCGTTTCCAGGAAGGCCGAGATGCGCGGCACCAGGTCGTCCAGGTGCTGCTTGAAATAGGCCAGCGACAGGAACACGTCGCCGTAGTCCTCCAGGAACCGCGGCACCTCGATCAGCTCGATCTGCAGCCGGTCGGCGATGCGGCGCAGGTTGCGCAGCGCCTCGGCCTTGTTCGGCCGCTCGAACATGGCGATCAGCTGCTCGAAGTCGCAGATGTCGGAGTCGGTGCCGCCATAGACCTGCTGGATCAGCGGCTCGGTGAAGCTCTTCATGCAGCGCGTCAGCTCCCGCGCCTTGGCCTCCGACAGGCGCAGGGCCGACACATCGTTGACCGTGATGTCGAGCCGGCGCAACTCGATGCGCAGGCTGTAGACGTCATAGCTGTTCAGCGCCGCCAGCCGGCGGATGGTGCGCAGGTCCGGGTGCTCGGTGCGGGTGCTCCACTGGAAGAAGGTGGGCAGCTGGTTGGGCCGCAACTGGCCGCTGCCGGTGCCCTCGCCGCTGAAGATCTCGACCACGCCCTCCAGCTGCATGTTCTTGATCAGGCGCGCCCGGCGCAGCGTCTTCGTCTGCAGCGGGATCATGGCCAGGGGCAGCTGGTCGATGGCGTCGCGCGAGACGTCGCTGAAAGCGGCCTCGTCGTCGACCCGCCGCATGGGGCCGGCCGGTGAATCGCTCCTTGTCTGCGCGTGGGCCATGCACTCCTCGCTCGGTACGGCGGGATCGGGACGGAACGGCCTGCCAAGCCGGTACGGTGATTGGCGTGTGTGATCCGCAACCGTGCCCGCATACTAGGCAGTAAGTGGTAAACGAGTCCTCAATACGCGGCGATGTCCGGAGGCCGCGCCGGCGCCGCACCCGACCTTCCCATGCCGCCGCCTGCGGCCTAGACTGCCGGCCCTTGACCGTGTCCCCGTCACCGAGCCGCGAGAGCCGAGCCATGTCCGACCGCGCCGCGCCGCGCCCTGCCGTGCCGCCGCCCCCCGTCGACGCCGACAACCCGCTCAAGGCGCCGCGGCTCGACAAGCTGGGCGCGTTGCGCGCCGCCGGCATCGACCCCTATCCCTACCGCTTCGACAAGGACAGCGATGCCGCGGCCCTGCACGCCCGCTACGCCGCCCTGCCGCCGGACACGGAGACGGACGACACCGTGCGCATCGCCGGGCGCATCCGCGCCATGCGCAACAACGGCATGTTCATCGACCTGCACGACCCGACCGGCAAGATCCAGGTGTTCTGCCACCGCGACCTGCTGCCGGAGGCGGAGCTGGACACGCTGCGCCAGCTCGACATCGGCGACATGCTGGGGATCGAGGGGCGCATCCGCCGCACCAGGCGCGGCGAACTGTCGGTCGCCGCGGCGGCGCTGACCGTGCTGGCCAAGGCGCTGCTGCCGCTGCCGGAAAAGTACCACGGCCTGACCGACATCGAGGCGCGCACCCGCCAGCGCTATCTCGACCTGATCATGAACGAGCAGAGTCGCGAGACGCTGCGCACGCGCTGCCGCATCGTTGCCGAGCTCCGCCGCGTGCTGACCGGGCGGGATTTCATCGAGGTCGAGACGCCGATGCTGCAGCCGATCGCCGGCGGCGCGGCGGCGCGGCCGTTCGTCACCCACCACAACGCACTGGACATCGACCTGTACCTGCGCATCGCGCCGGAGCTCTACCTGAAGCGGCTGGTGGTCGGCGGCTTGTGGGAGCGGGTGTTCGAGATCAACCGCAGCTTCCGCAACGAGGGCATCTCGCCGCGCCACAATCCGGAATTCACCATGCTGGAGGCCTATCAGGCCTATGCCGACTACACCGACATGATGGCGCTGGTCGAGGACCTGCTGGCGGCGGCGGCGCGGGTCGCCTGCGGCAGCACCATCGTGCCGGCCGGGGACCACGAGCTGCACTTCGCCGGGCCGTACCCGCGCAAGTCGATGGTCGAGCTGGTGCGCGACGAGACCGGCGTTGACTTCGGCGCCCTGCCCGGCGCTCCCGAGGCGCACATCGCGGCGCGCCGGCTGGGCTGCGAGATCCATGGCACCGAGAGCTGGGGCCACACGGTGGAGGTGGTGTTCGCCGACAAGGTCGAGTCCGGCCTGCTCCAGCCGACCCACGTCACCGACTTTCCGCGCGACATCTCGCCGCTGGCCAAGGCGCACCGCACCGACCCGCGCCTGACCGAGCGGTTCGAGACCTTCGTCAACGGCATGGAGGTGGCCAACGCGTTCTCGGAGCTGACCGACCCGCAGGACCAGTACGAGCGCTTCCTGGCCCAGGCCCGCGCCCGCGCCGCCGGCGACGAGGAGGCCCCGCCCATGGACGACGACTACGTCACCGCCCTGGAGTACGGTCTGCCCCCGACCGGCGGCCTGGGCATCGGCATCGACCGCCTCGCCGTGATCCTGACCGGCAGTTCCTCGATCCGCGAGGTGATCGCGTTCCCCACGCTGCGGCCGCGGAAGTAGGTGCCCACAGATCGGCCCACGCGCAGCGGCGCCCGCCGGCCGGCCCCGCCGCCGCTGGTCGAGGCGTTCACCGACATGCTGGTCGCCGAACGCGGCGCGGCGGACAACACGCGCCTCGCCTATGCCGGCGACCTGAGCGATCTGGCCGCCTTCCTGAACGGGCGCGGCACGGCCATCGAGCGGGCCGGCGAGGACGACCTGCGCGCCTATGTGGCGGCACTGGCCGGCGGCCCCGATGCCGCTGCCGCCCGCCCCGCCGCCGGCTGTCCCGCTGCGGCCCGCCCGGCCGCGGGACCGCGCACCCTGGCGCGGCGCCGCGCCGCCATCCGCCAGTTCTACCGGTTCCTTGTGTCGGAGGGACACCGCGGCGACGACCCGTCGGCCGGGCTCGACGGCCCGCGGCTCGGCCGCACCCTGCCCAGGGTGCTGAACGAGGCCGACGTCGACCGGCTGCTCGCCGCCGCCGCCGCCTGGCCGGGGCCGGAGGGCCTGCGTCTGGTGGCGCTGATGGAGACGCTGTATGCCACCGGCCTGCGCGTTTCCGAACTGGTCGGCCTGCCGCTGACCGCGGTCGACCGCGACGGCCGCTGCCTGATCGTCCGCGGCAAGGGTGGGCGCGAACGGCTGGTGCCGCTGAGCGCCCCGGCGCGCGCCGCGCTGCTGGCCTACCTGCCGGTCCGCGGCCT
>CAZGMC010000120.1:0-10270 GCA_964526565.1 uncultured Mycobacteriaceae bacterium | reverse complement strand
GGCCGGAGGCCGGGCCGTGGCCGGGGGCCGTGGCGCTGGCGGCGGCCGGCGTGCCGGCGGCGGCCCTCGGCGTGCTGGCCCGCCGGCAGGTCGGCGGCTACACGGGCGACGTCCTCGGCGCCTGCCAGCAGGCGGTCGAGGTGGCGGTGCTGCTGGCCCTGGCGGCGTCCGTATGAGCGACGGCGGCAACACGGGCGCAGTGACACGCTGGTGGTGGATCCGCCATGCGCCGGTCGACAATCCGCACGGCATCTTCTACGGCCGTCATGACCTGCCGGCCGACACCGGCGACGGCGCCGCCGCGGCCGGCCTGGCGGCGGCGTTGCCGGCCGACCCGCTGTGGGTGGTGTCCCCGCTGGCCCGTACGGCCCAGACGGCGGTGGCCGTGCGCGCCCGCATGGACCGGGCCGGTGCCGAACCCACGGTCGAGGCGGCGCTGATCGAGCAGAGCTTCGGCGACTGGCAGGGCCGGCCGCAGGCCGAGGTGTTCGCCGCCCCCGGCGGCGAGCCGCATCCGTTCTGGCGGCGCCCGGCCCACCACCGGCCACCGGGCGGGGAGAGCTTCGCCGACCTGATGGAGCGGGTGGCGGCGGCGGTGCCGCGCCTGACGGCGGCGCATCGCGGGCGCGATCTGGTCGCCGTGGCCCACGGCGGAACGGTCCGCGCCGCCTTGGCCCTGGCCCTCGATCTGACGCCGGAGGCGGCGCTGCGCGTGGTGGTCGACACCTGGTCGCTGACGCGCCTGGACTTCATCGAGCTGCCCGGCCAGGCGCCGGTGTGGCGCGTCGGCTGTGTCAACCGCGTCGCAAGCTAATCCTCCGTCTCAGAAACGGTCCCGATGCCCCGGAACCGTCGCAATTTGATGCCATGCCAAGGTTGGCGTTGCTGCACGGCCCGTCGTGCCGCAGTGTCGCGACGTCTCGCCGAATGGAGGCCCTTGATGACAAGAGTTCGCCCCGTTCCGTCCGTGCTCGCGGCCATGTTCGCCGTCATGGTCGGGTTGGTCCTTGCGGCGGCGCCGGCGCGGGCGCTGACGCCGGAGGAGGAACTGGTGGAGGAGGCGCGGCTGACCATACTGTCGATGCTGCGCGACCCGAACACCGAGGTCATGCGCCCCTATATGGCCTCGGCCAAGGCGGTGTTGATCATCCCGGAGTTGTACCGTGGCGGCTTCGTGATCGGCGCCGCCGGCGGCGAAGGCGTGCTGCTGGTGCGCGGCGAGAACGGCGGCTGGAGCTACCCGGCTTTCTACTTCACCGGCGGCGGCTCGATCGGCCTGCAGATCGGCGGGCAGGTGTCGGAGATGGTCATGACGGTCATGACCGACCGCGGGCTCAATGCCCTGCTCAGCCGGCGGGTGACGCTGGGCGCCGATGCCAGCGTCGCCATGGTGGCCGTCGGGGCCGGCTTCAGGACCGGCACGACGCTGGACCTGGATTCCGACATCTACGCCTTCTCGCGCTCGCAGGGCCTGTTCGCCGGCATGTCGCTGGAGGGCGCCTATGTCGGCCCGCAGCCGCGCCACAACGAGCGCTACTACGGCCAGGGCACCGCCGTCGCCGACATCCTGGCCGGCCGCCGCATCAACCTGCACGCCGACCCGCTGCGCGCAGTCCTGCCGCCCTGAGCGGGACGGGCCGGCGCCCGAGGCGCGGGCGCCGGCCGCGTCAGTGCTTGTCGGCAGAGATGCTTGTCGGCACAGAAAGGAATGACATATCTGGCGTTTGGTGGGGGGCCGCGTTGCTCGACAGCATGAACAGCCGCAGGCTGGGAACCCGGCGGGCCCGCCCTACATTCACTTTGGTCAAGACCGCTATCGCGGAAAGTGGCTTGCGGTAGCAGCCAAAGAGCATTTTGCCGAGCAATCGAGACCGGAAAGCAGTGAGGGTCAAAGGAGGTGGATCCGGCGGCAGCACGTTAAGAGGAGATGAAGGGAAGCGCCTGATCTGGGTGTCCGACCCATGGTTCAGTTTTGTGGCAATATGTATCGATATGCAGGCATGGTTCTCGCCATCATATTGCCATATACGGCACCACATACGGGGCTGTCGCCGAACTATGGGTCAGACACCGAGAGGCATACCAAGCCGAGAGGATGTGGCCATGGCCGCCCCCAACATCGTCGACCTCTTCAGCGAAAGCTACGGCCGCCATCGAGACACCGAGCTGGAGTTCCAGGACTATCTCGATGGCTGCCGCACGGACCCGATGATGTACGCCACTGTCGCCGAGCGGATGCTCGACGCGATCGGCGAAGCGCAGATTGTCGATACGTCGCGGGACGAACGTCTGAGCCGCATTTTCCAAAGCCGCACGATCAAGATCTATCCCTATTTCTCAGACTTCTACGGGATGGAGGACACGATCGAGCGCATCGTCGGCTTCTTGCGTCATGCCGCGCAGGGACTTGAGGAACGCAAGCAGATCCTCTACCTGCTGGGGCCGGTCGGCGGCGGCAAGTCGTCGCTTGCCGAGCGGTTGAAGCGGCTCGTCGAGGAACGTCCGATCCATGTGCTCAAGGCGGGCGACCAGGTCAGCCCGATCTTCGAAAGCCCGCTCGGCCTGTTCGACCCCGAGCGGCACGGCCGGATGCTGGAGGATCAGTACGGCATCCCGCTGCGCAAGCTGCCGGGGATGTGCTCCGGCTGGGCGCTCAAGCGCCTCGACGAGTTCGAGGGCGACCTGTCGCGCTTCAAGGTCGTGCGCCTGTATCCGTCGAAGCTGCGCCAGACGGCCGTCGCCAAGACCGAGCCCGGCGACGAGAACAACCAGGACATCTCGTCGCTGGTCGGCAAGGTCGACATCCGCAAGCTGGAATACTATGGCCAGCACGACCCGGACGCCTACAGCTATTCGGGCGGCCTGAACGTGACGACCCAGGGCATCCTGGAGTTCGTCGAGATGTTCAAGGCGCCGCTGAAGATGCTGCATCCGCTGCTGACGGCGACCCAGGAGAACAACTACATGGGCACCGAGGGCATCGGCGCCCTGCCGTTCAACGGCCTGATCCTGGCCCACTCGAATGAGTCCGAGTGGAAGGCCTTCAAGTCCAATCGCAAGAACGAGGCTTTCCTGGACCGCATCTGCGTCATCAACGTGCCCTACTGCCTGCGCGTCGACGAGGAGGTGCAGATCTACCAGAAGCTGCTGCGCCAGTCGGAGCTTTCCGGCGCCACCTGCGCGCCCGGCACCCTGGAGATGATGGCCCGCTTTTCCGTCCTGACCCGGCTGAAGCCGCACCAGAACTCGTCGCTCCACGCCAAGATGCGCGTCTACAACGGCGAGAGCCTGCGCGAGGTCGACCCGCGGGCCAAGACCGTCCAGGAGTACCGCGAGGCGGCCGGCGTCGACGAGGGCATGGAGGGCCTGTCGACACGCTTTGCCTACAAGGCCCTGTCGGAGACGTTCAATTTCGACACGCGCGAGGTGGCCGCCGACCCGGTCTTCCTGATGTACGTGCTGGAGCAGCACATCCGGCGCGAGCAGTTCCCGCCCGAGAAGGAGCGCGAGTACCTGTACTTCATCAAGGAAGAACTGGCGCCGCGCTATGCCGAGTTCATCGGCAAGGAGATCCAGAAGGCCTATCTGGAGTCCTACAACGACTACGGGCAGAACCTGTTCGACCGCTACATTGCCTATGCCGACGCGTGGGTCGAGAACCAGGACTTCAAGGACCCCGACACCGGGCAGATGCTCGACCGCGGCATGCTCGACCAGGAGCTGTCGAAGATCGAGAAGCCGGCGGGCATTGCCAACCCGAAGGACTTCCGCAACGAGGTCGTCAAGTACGCCCTGCGCCAGCGGGCGGCCAGCGGCGGGTCGAACCCGCGCTGGACCTCGTACGAGAAGATCCGTCAGGTGATCGAGGAGCGCATGTTCTCGCAGGTCGAGGAGCTGCTGCCGGTCATCTCGTTCCACAGCAAGAAGGACAGCGACAGCGAGCAGAAGCACAAGGCGTTCCTCGATCGCATGGTGGCGCAGGGCTATACCGAGCGCCAGGTGCGCCGCCTGGTCGAGTGGTACATGCGCGTGCAGAAGGCCGGCTGAGCCACGCGCCGGCGGCGTCGTCGCCGGCGTCGCCGGCGCAGACAGGAACGGGGGCGGGACCGATGGACATCATCGATCGACGGCTGAACCCGAAAGGCAAGAGCCTGGGCAACCGGCAGCGTTTCATCAACCGGGCGCGGCGGCAGTTGCGCCAGGCGGTCGGCGACCGGATCCGCGCGCGCAGCATCGCCGACTCCGAGTCGGGCGAGGAGGTCGTCATCTCCTCGGATGGCATCCACGAGCCGACGTTCAGCCACGACCCGGCGGCCGGGCGGCGCGACCACGTCCTGCCCGGCAACAAGGAGTTCGTGGTCGGCGACCGCATCCGCCGCCCCGCCGGCGGTGCGGGACGCGGCGGCAGCGAACCCGGCGAGGGCCCGGAAAGCGAGGACGACTTCGTGTTCGCGCTGACCCGCGACGAGTTCCTCGACCTGTTCTTCGAGGACCTGCAACTGCCCGACCTCGTCAAGGAGCGGGTCACCTCCGAGAAGGCCATGCGCCACGAGCGGGCCGGCTTCTCGGTGACGGGTGCGCCGAGCAACCTCAATCTCGTCCGCACCATGCGCAACTCGCTCGGCCGACGCATCGCCCTCAGCCGGCCGCGGCTCGGCACCGTCGAGTGGCTCGAGCAGGAACTGACCCGGCTCGAGGGCGGCGACGCCGGGCCCGAGGACGAGCCGGTTGATCGCCGCATCGCCGAGCTGGAGGAGCGCCTGGTGCGCGCCCGCCACAAGCGCGCCAACGTGCCGTTCATCGACCCGGTCGACGTCCGCTACAACCGATTCGAGAAGGTGCCGAAGCCGATCGCCCAGGCCGTCATGTTCTGCCTGATGGATGTCTCGGCGTCGATGACCGAGACGCGCAAGGACGTGGCGAAGCGGTTCTTCATGATGCTGCACCTGTTCCTCACGCGCCGTTATGACCGGATCGAGGTGGTGTTCATCCGCCACACCGACCGCGCCGCCGAGGTCGACGAGCAGACCTTCTTCTACGGGCTGGCCACTGGCGGCACTGTGGTGTCGACCGCGCTTGATGAGATGGTGCGTGTCGTCGAGGCGCGGTATTCGCCGGCCGACTGGAACATCTACGTCTCGCAGGCCTCGGACGGCGACAACGGGCTTGGCGATGTCGGCCGGTGCACCCGGCTGCTGGAGACGCGCATCCTGCCGATCACGCAGTACATGGCCTATGTCGAGATCGACGACGGCAACCGCATCCCCGCCGGCTTCCAGGCGGCGCGGGCCAGCACCTTGTGGAGCGGCTATGTGCCGCTGGTCGAACGCCATGCCAACTTCGCCATGCGCAAGATCGGCCATCCGCGCGACATCTATCCCGTATTCCGCGGCCTGTTCAGCCGTGAAGGAGCGGCCGCTTGACCGGGAAGACCGAACATCCCCATGAGCAGCCGGCCGGGGCCGCGGGCAGGTTTGACGAAAAGCCTGCCGCGGCAGCGCCGATCGGCGGCGGCCTGCTGTTCGAAGGGGCCGACTGGAACTTCGACACGCTGAAACGGACCTATGACGCCATCGAGCAGATCGCCCACGGCGAGCTGGGCCTGGACACCTACCGCAACCAGATCGAGGTGATCACGGCCGAGCAGATGCTCGATGCCTATGCCTCGGGCGCCATGCCGCTGATGTACCGCCACTGGTCGTTCGGCAAGCGCTTCGCCCAGTCGGAAACGTTGTACCGCACTGGCCTGCAGGGGCTGGCGCTCGAGATCGTCATCAACTCGAACCCGACCGTCTGCTACGTCATGGAGGAGAACTCGATGACGGCGCAGGCCACCGTGCTCGCCCACGCCGCCTTCGGCCACAACCATTTCTTCAAGAACAACAGCGTGTTCCGGCAGTGGACCGAGGCGGAGACCATTCTCGACTATCTCGCCTTCGCCAAGTCCTATGTCGCCCGGTGCGAAGACCGCTACGGCCACCGTGCGGTCGAGCGTGTTCTGGATGCGGCCCATGCGCTGGGCGACCAGGGCGTCGACCGCTATCGCCGTCGCAACCGGCCGCGCATCGAGGCGGAACGGGACCGCATGCGCCGCCGCCTCGAGCACGAGCGCATGACCTACAACGACCTGTGGCGCACCGTGCCCGGCGCCGGCCGCCCCGCGTCGGAGCCGCAGGAGGACCCGGAGGAGAGCGTGCAGCGGCACAGCCTCGCCCTGCCCGAGGAGAACGTCCTCTACTTCCTGGAAAAGCATGCGCCCCGCCTCAAGGACTGGGAGCGCGAGCTGATCCGCATCGTGCGGATGATCTCCAACTATTTCGAGCCGCAGCGCCAGACCAAGGTCATGAACGAGGGCTGCGCCTGCTGGGTCCACTACCGCATCATGACCCGCCTGCGCGAGCTCGGCCGCATCACCGAGGGCTCGCTGCTCGAGTTCATGCACCTGCATTCGAGCGTCATCTTCCAGCCCGGCTACGACGACCAGCGCTACAGCGGCCTCAACCCGTATACGCTCGGCTTCGCCATCATGCAGGACATCGAGCGCATCTGCACCGCGCCGACGGCCGAGGACCGCGACTGGTTCCCCGACATCGCCGGCAACGGCCGGCCCGAGGAGACATTGCGCGGCGCCTGGGAGATGTTCCGGGACGAGAGCTTCATTCTGCAGTATCTCTCCCCCAAGGTGATCCGCGACCTGAAGCTGTTCTGCCTCCACGACGACACCGACGATGCGGAACTCGTCGTCCGCGCGATCCATGACGAGCGCGGCTATGCCCGGGTCCGCCGGGCGCTGGCCATGCGCCACGATCCGGCGGTCGTTCATCCGGCGATCGACGTGGTCGATGCCGACTTCCAGGGCGACCGCCGGCTCGTCCTGCAGCACACCATGCGTGACGGCCGGGCGCTCAACGCGCTGGAGGCGCGGCGCGTGCTGCGCCACCTGGCCGGCCTGTGGACCTATCCGGTCGTGCTGCGCGAGGTGGAGACGGATAGCTCGCACGTGGTTGCCGAATACGAGGTCAAGCCGTAGGACGGACCTCGTCCAACCCGGCCGCAGGAGCGTGCGCCCGGCGTGGCCAGAGCCTGTCTACTGCGCCCCGGCTTGGCGGAGCATCCCGGCGACCGGGTTGCCGCGGCCTTCCATGGCCCAGTCCAGGGCGCTGCGGCCGGTGTAGTCGAGCCGATCCATGTCCGCGCCCGCGTCGACCAGGACGCGGGCCACGCCGGGATGGCCGTACCGCGCGGCAACCATCAGCGGCGTCAGGCCCTGGCTGTTGGCGGCATTGACCGGCGCCCCAGCCGTCAGCAGGGCAGCGGCGACGTCGGCATGGCCCCGCTCGGCGGCACGGTGCAGAGGGGTGGTTCCGTCGCGGTCGGGCTGGCCGGGCAGGGCGCCGTACTGCAGCAGCGACTCGACGATCGCCACATTGCCGCCGGACACGGCGATCAACAGGGCCGACTCCCGGCTGCGGCCGATGGCGTGGGGCGACTCGCCGCGGGTCAGCACCGCCCGTACCTGATCGACATCGTTGCTGCGCACGGCCTGGACCACCGGCGGCTCTGCCAGCAGGTCGATATCCGCGCGCGCCGGCGCCAGAGCGGTGGCGGCCAGCGCCACCGAGCACGCCATGGTCAAGGCCAACCGTCTCATCGATCCATCCCGCCTGCCGAACCCCCTGCGGCCGGCACCTTATCACGGATAGGCCGGCGGCACGATGCCCGGCGGCACGATGCCCGGCGGCACGATGCAATGACCATGGCCGGACAGTCGGCGCAGCAGGACATCGCTCGCGCAGGGACGCGTCGAAACCGTCCATGACGCTTAGGGATTGCTCTGCTTGCCGACGCGGCGGGATGTGGCCTAGCCTTGCGGCGTCATGCGTTTTCCCCAGCCCCTGCGCCGCGGTCGCCTGGTGCGGCGGTACAAGCGGTTCCTGGCCGATGTCGTGCTCGACGACGGCGCGGCGGTGACCGCGCACTGCCCGAACCCGGGCGCCATGCTGGGGCTGGCCGAGACGGGGCGGGAGGTGTGGCTGTCCGCCAGCACGCGAGCCGCGCGGCGGCTGCCCTACACGCTGGAACTGGTGCGCGACGACGACGGCGCCGGTGCCGACGGCGGTCTGGTCGGCGTCAACACCCTGCTGCCCAACCGGCTGGTCGCCGAGGCCGTCGCCGCCGGGACGATTGCGCCGCTGGCCGGCTATGACCGGTGCCGGCGCGAGGTGCCGTACAACGGCGACAGCCGCATCGACCTGCTGCTCGAGGCTGCGGGCCGGCCGCCTTGCTACGCGGAGGTCAAGAACGTACATCTCAGGCGGCGGGACGGCCCGCATCCCACGGCCGCCGAGTTTCCCGACTGCGTCACCCGGCGCGGCGCCAGGCATCTGGCGGCGCTGGCGGCGATGGCCGGGCAGGGGGCGCGGGCCGTAATGGTGTTCGTCGTCCAGCGTGGCGACTGCGACCATTTGCGGCTGGCCGGCGACCTCGATCCCGCCTTCCGGGCGGCATTTGTGATGGCGCGCACGGCCGGTGTCGAGCCACTGTGCTACGCCTGCCGCGTCGGCATGGACGGCATTGACGTGGCAACGCCGCTGCCCGTGGTGGTATAGCTGGGGGAGGACCCTGAGAATTCACCGCTCTCCAATGGTTCTCAAGCGCGCGACCGATACCTCCGTCGAGGCCGGACGCATCGAGATACATGGCCCCGAAGCGTTTGCGGGCATGCGGCGGGCCGGCCGTCTGGCCGCGGCGACGCTCGACTTCGTGACGCCGCACGTGGTGCCGGGCGTGACCACCGACGAGCTCGATGCGCTGTGCGAGACCTATATTCGTGATCACGGCGCCATCCCGGCACCGCTGAACTATCGCGGCTATCCGAAGGCGACGTGCATCTCGCTGAACCACGTCATCTGCCACGGCATTCCCGGCGACCGGCGGCTGCAGGACGGCGACATCCTGAACATCGATGTCACCGTCATCCTGGATGGCTGGCACGGCGACACCAGCCGCATGTTCTTTGCCGGCGACAAGGTCTCGGTCAAGGCGCGGCGGCTGGTCGACGTCACCTACCATGCGCTGATGCGCGGCATTGGTGCGGTGCGGCCCGGCGCCACCGTCGGCGACATCGGCCACGCCATCCAGTCGTACGTCGAGGCACAACGGTTTTCCGTGGTGCGCGACTTCTGCGGCCACGGGCTGGGACAGGTCTTCCATGCGCCGCCCAGCATCCTCCACTTCGGCCGGCCGGGCCAGGGGGCGGCGCTGGCCGAGGGGATGTTCTTCACCATCGAGCCGATGGTCAACGCCGGCCGCTATGAGGCCAAGGTGCTGTCCGACGGCTGGACCGCCGTGACCCGCGACCGCAGCCTGTCGGCGCAGTTCGAGCACTCGGTGGGCGTCACCGCCGACGCCGCGGAGATCTTCACGCTGTCGCCGGCCGGCTACACGAATCCGCCCTATCCGTGCGAGACCGCGGCACCGTGACGGGGGCGCCGCCCGACGACGCCGAGCTGCCCGGCCTGGGCGAGCCGGGCGGCGACGACGGCAGAAAACCCCATTACGCCGGCCATCGCGACCGGCTGCGCCAGAGGTTCTTCTCTGCCGGGCCGGACAGCCTGGCGGATTATGAGCTGCTTGAGCTGCTGCTGTTCGGTCCCATCCCGCGGCGGGATGTGAAGCCCCTGGCCAAGCAGTTGCTGGAGCAGTTCGGCGGCTTCGGCGGTGTGCTGACCGCCGAGCCGCGGCAGCTCGAGCAGCGCGGCGGGCTGGGCCCGGCTTCGGTGGCGGCGCTCAAGGCGGTGTCGGCCGCGGCGGTGCGCATGCTGCGCCAGGAGGTGCTGGAGCGGCCGGTGCTGGGCAACTGGGCCGCATTGCTGAACTATCTCGAAGCGGCGATGAAGTACGAGAAGGCGGAGCAGTTCCGTCTGCTCTTCCTCGACCGCAAGAACGCGCTGATCGCCGATGAGGTGCAGCAGGTCGGCACCGTCGACCATGCCCCGGTCTATCCGCGCGAGGTGGTGCGCCGCGCCCTGGAGCTGCATGCCAGCGCCCTGATCATGGTGCACAACCATCCCTCCGGCGACCCGGCCCCGTCCAAGGCCGACGTCGAGATCACCCGCCAGGTCGCCAACGCCGCGGCGGCGGTCAACGTCACCTTGCATGACCATCTGATCATCGGCCGCAAGGGGCACAGCAGCTTCAAGTCGATGGGGTTGCTGTGACGCAACGGCCGCTGGAACCATCGATCCATACCATTGCGTGTGGCGCTTCC
>CAZGMC010000119.1:0-10305 GCA_964526565.1 uncultured Mycobacteriaceae bacterium | reverse complement strand
CATCGAAGAGATCCCGATAGACCTCGCCGGCCGGCGCCGTGAACGCGTCGCCGCCGCGCAGGCCATCGAGCACGGCCAGGACGCGCAGGATGACGGGCGTCAGCGCCTCGAGCAGCGTCCCCGGCCCCGCCCGCCCCGGCTCCGTCCCCGCCCGCTCCGCCACCGCCGGCCTCCCTGCCTGCCGCCTCCTGCCGCCTGCCGCCTGCCGCCTGCCGCCTGCCGCAGTTCTAGCGTCGCGGGCGGCCCTCCGCTACGCTTTCGCGATGCCGGGCGCACATCCGGTCGTCACGCCGACCACGCCCGCGCCACATCGGCCAGCGTCCCGGCGGCGATGGCCGCGCGGATCTCCCGCATCAGGCGGTTCATCGTGAACACGTTGTGGATGGCGAGCAGGGTGATCGCCAGCAGCTCCCCGGCCTTGATCAGGTGGTGCAGGTAGCCGCACGAAAACGTGCCGCAGGTATAACACCCGCACGTCGCGTCGATCGGGTCCGGGTCGTCGCGGAAGCGGGCGTTGCGCAGGTTGACCCGCTCGCCCGGCGTGCCCTTGACCACCGCCCAGCCATGGCGCGCCACGCGCGTCGGCGAGACGCAGTCGAACGTGTCGATGCCCAGCGCCACCCCGGCCAGGATGTCGCCGACCCCGCCGATGCCGAGCAGGTGCACCGGCCGGTCCGGGTGGACATGGGGCATGCAGTACGACACCACCTCGCGCATCTGCTCCTTGCTGGACCCCAGCGAGCCGCCCAAGGCGGTGCCGAAGAACGGCCGGTCGGCGGTGCAGGCGGCGCTCTCCCGCCGCAGGTCGGGGTAGATGCCACCCTGGACGATGCCGTAGAGCGCCTGCCGGCCGTCGTCGCCGCGGGCGAACTCGGCCAGGCAGCGGTCGCCCCAGCGGTGGGTCAGCGCCATGGAGCGCGCCGTGTAGTCCCGCTCCACGTGGAACGGCGTGCACTCGTCGAGGACGACGATCAGGTCGGCGCCGAGCCGGCGCTGGATGTCGATGGCCCGCTCCGGCGACAGGAACAGCTTCGCCCCGTCGACATACGAGCGGAACTCGGCGCCCTCTTCGGACACCCGGATCAGGGCCGAGTCGGTGGCCGGGCGGCGCCGGCCCTTGATCTCGTCGGCGACGCCGCCGTGGCCCATCGAGAAGATCTGGAAGCCGCCGCTGTCGGTCAGCAGCGGCCCGTCCCAGCCCATGAAGCGGTGCAGCCCGCCGAGTCGCGCCACCCGCTCCGCCCCCGGCCGGAGCATCAGGTGGTAGGTGTTGGCCAGCACGATGTCGGTGCCGGCGTCGCGCATCTGGGCCGGGGTGGCGCCCTTGATCGCCGCCTTGGTGCCGCAGAAGACGAACGCCGGCGTCGGCACCGTGCCGTGCGGCGTGGTCAGCCGGCCGCTGCGGGCCCGCCCGGCCGGGTCGCGGGCGACGACCTCGAAGCGGAACGGCGATCCGTCAGGCATGGCGCGGGGCTGCCGGCGGCGACGCGGCGCGCCCGGCCAGATAGAGGAACGGCGTGTCGAGCGCCGCCACCAGCACCCGCAGCACCCAGGTGCCGAGGATGTATGTGAACACCAGCGGCTGCCAGCCGATCGGCTCCGGCGCGAACACCACCCAGGCCAGCACGCTGAACACGGTGTTGTCGATCAGCGCCGAGACCATGGTCGAGGCGTTGTTGCGCAGCCACAGGAACCGCCCGTCGGTCACCCGCCCGATCAGCCGGTACAGCCAGATGTCGTGGAACTGGCTGACCAGATAGGCCGTCATCCCGGCCACGAACAGCGCCGGCGCCGGCGTGAACAGGGTCGCCATGGCATCGTGCATCGGCAGCGCCCAGGCCAGGCCGGCCCCAGCCTCCGTCCCGGTCAGCGGCGCGAAGCCCAGCGTCAGCAGCATCAACACCGTCCACAGCAGGTAGGCGGCGAAGCCGAGCAGGACTGCCCGCCGTGCCTCGGCCCGGCCGTAGTGCTCGGCCAGGATATCGGTGCAAAGATAGGTCGAGGCGAACAGCACCGTGCCCAGCGCCACCGGATCGGCGAACACCGCGAACTGCACCGGCTTGAGCACCTGGATGTTGGCACCGATCACCGCCACCGCGACATACACGTACAATCCGGCTGCCCCGAACAGCCGGACGAGCGCCAGCACCGCCGTGAAGCAGGTGAGCAGCAGCAGCAGCCAGACCAGTTCGGGCGGCCCCGCATTCAGGGCGGCGATCAGGTCGCCGGGCGACAGGCTGAGCATGACACCGCTGAGCATGACACCAACGAAAAAGGCCCGCGGCGGCCGCGGGCCGGGGCGCCCGGTATGGCGGACAGGCCGTCCGCCCTAGGAGGAAGCCGACGCTTCAGCCGCGGCGGCGGCGCGCGCACCCTCAACGCGGCGCCGCAGGCGGCGCAGCGCCGGCGTCAGGTCGTCACGCTTCGCCCCCAGCAGGAAGGCGTCAAGGCCGCCGCGGTGCTCGACCGTGCGCAGGCCGTGGGACGAGATGCGCAGCCGGACGGACTCGCCAAGCGTCTCCGACAGCAGCGACACGGTCTGCATGTTTGGCAGGAACCGCCGACGCGTCTTGCGCATCGAGTGGCTGACATTGTTGCCGGACTGGACGCCCTTGCCGGTCACGACGCAGCGTCGGGACATCGTGCAATCCTTCTCTTTTTTGTCGCAGGCAATAACCCGTGGCCCCGCGCCCTTGGCCGGGCCGGGCCGTGGCGGGTATATAGGGGTGATCCGCCTGCATCGTCAACCGGTCGGCGGGAAAGGGACCGAATCAATGACCTCCGAGACCGACGACACCGTACCGCACGAAGCCCGTGAAGGCCTGGGCACCATTGGCTGGGTCGGCATCAACATCCTGCTGGTCGCCATCCTCGGCACCATGGTCTGGGGCATGGTGATGATGTTCTGGGTGGCCCTGGTGCTGACGCCGGTCGTCTTCCTGGTGATTCTCATCGTCACCCTGGACATCCGCCCGCGCCGGCGGCAGGGCGGCTGACGCCGGCCCGGACCGTAAACGGTGCCGCAACGGTCCGGCCCGGCGCCGGCAGGAGTCTGGTGTCGAGAGCGCCGCGCGTCAGTTCGCAGTGGCGCCGCAGGGCGAGCAGGGGTTGGCCGCCCCACAGGGCGAGCACGGGTGGGCAGCGCAGGGATTGGCGGCACACGGGCTGCACGGATTGCAAGGGTTGGCGGCGCCACACGGGCTGCACGGATTGCAAGGGTTGGCGGCGCCGCACGGGCTGCACGGATTGCAGGGATTGCAGGCGTGCAGCACCTTCATCGTCCCGGCCTCGACGGGCGCGGCAACGGCGGTCGGCAGAACAGTGGCGGTGGCGATGGCGCCCATGCCGATGGCGGCCAGAGTCTCTTTCAGCATCTCTCACGTCCTCCTGTCGATCTCGATTCGGCCTTGGTGTTGTGACGCCGGCCGTCTCATCCGGCGCCGCGCCCCTTCCGTCGGCGCATGGGGATTTGAACACGTGCGGTCGACGCGGTGCCACTCGCGTTGAATCACAGAGCGTTGAACGGGCCGTGATCACGGATTGTGGCAACGGAAGGCCAACGGAACTCCGGCCGGCCCGGCCTCCCAAAGCATGGGTCCCAAAGCATGGGTCCCAAAGCATGGGTCCCAAAGCATGGGTCAGGGACGGCAGCCACAATGCCTGAGGCCGCGAGGCCGGACGCCCTGATGGAATACCATAGAATGCAAAACTGTTGACCGGGATTTGCGCGCGACCGCTCAAGGAGTTCAATGTCCAGACTCCTTGGTGAATCATTAACTATATTATAAAATTAAAACCGCTTTTACCGACGCCCTGTCTATATGCGGGTCAACAAGACCACAATGCAGCAGGGATACTCGGAATATGTTTAAAATCCCCCGGACTTGGATTGGCGTAACCGCAACGGTCGGGCTCATCGTCTGCACCACGCTGGGGCCCGCGCGGGCGGACCGGGTACTGTCCGTCTCGCACCAGTTCCCCGGCGGCGTCGGCGACCTGCGCGACGAGATGGTCCGGCTCGTGGCCCGCGAGGTGGAGGCCGCCGATGTCGGCCTGACCATTCGCATCTTTCCCGCCCAGTCGCTGTTCCGGGCCCGCGAGCAGTGGAGCGCAATGATCTCGGGCCAGCTCGACATGAGCGTGTTCCCGCCGGACTACGCCGGCGGCCGCCATGCGCAGTTCCACGCGACGCTGATGCCCGGCCTCGTGCGCAACCACGACCACGCCCGGCGGCTGAACGAGTCCGCGTTCATGGACCGGCTTGAGGAGATCATGCATGAGGCCGGGGTCGTCGTGATCGCCCATGCGTGGCTGGCCGGCGGCTTCGCCTCGCGCCACGGCTGCATCCTGGAGCCCGCGGACGTCCAGGGCCAGGTGGCCCGAGCCGCGGGATCGGCGTTCGAGCAGATGCTGGCCGGGGCCGGCGCCTCGATCAGCTCGATGCCAAGTTCGGAAATCTATACGGCGCTGCAGACGGGCGTGCTTGATACCATCAACACGAGTTCGCAGAGCTTCGTCTCCTACCGGCTCTACGAGCAGCTCGACTGCGTGACGCCGCCGGGGGACAACGCCCTGTGGTTCATGTACCAGCCGATCCTGATGTCGCGGGCGACGTGGGACACGCTGACCGACGAGCAGCGCGAGGTCCTGCGCCGCGCCGGCGCCCTGGCCGAAGAATACGCGCATGAGGCCGCCAGGGCCGCCGACGAGCAGATGATCCAGGTCTTCCGCGACAACGGCGTCGAGGTCGTGTTCATGACCGAGGAGCAGGCCGAGGCCTGGCGCGTGGTCGCCGCCGAGACGGCGTACCGCTCCTTCGCCGAGCGCGTGGAGGACGGCCAGGCCCTGCTCGATCTGGCCCTGTCCGTCGAATGACCGTCGCACAGTCCCGCCTCTCCCCCGGATGCCCGCCGGCGCGGCCGGCGGGCGCCCCAGTCGGAGTACCGCCCATGGGCCTGTTCCTGCGCGTGACGACGACACTGTCCACCCTGAGCGGCATCGCCGCGGCCGGCATGGTGATGGCCGCCGTTGCCGTGGTCTGCCACATGGTCCTGACCCGCTACCTGTTCGGTCACCCGACCATCTGGCAGACCGAGTTCGCCAGCTACATGATCATCGGCGCGATCTTCCTCGGCAGCCCCTACGGCCTGCTGACCTACGGCCACGTCCATGTCGACCTGCTGCCGCGGCTGGCCGGGCCGCGGCTGCGGCTGGCCATGGCGCTGCTGTCGGCCGTCCTGTGCCTGGCGGTGTGCGGCGTGCTGGCCTGGCTCAGCATCGCCTTGTGGCTGGACGCGTGGCGCGGCGGCTGGCGGTCCGAGACACTGTGGGCGGTGCCGCTGTGGCAGCCCTATCTGGCCATGCCGGCCGGCACCGTGTTGATGTGCCTGCAGTTGATCGCCGACATCGTCGGCCTGGTCAGCGGCGAGCGCCGCCCGTTCGGCCTGACGGACCGGGAGGCCGTGACATGAGCCCCGAAATCCTCGGCCTGCTGATCGTCGCCGTCACCGTCGCGCTGCTGCTGCTGGGCATGCCGGTGGCGTTCGTGCTGGGCGGCGTGGCTTTGACGTTCCTGGTCATCTTCGCCGGCAGCGGCAGCCTGGTGATGGTGGCGGAGAGCCTGTTCGGCTACCTTGACAATTTCGCCCTTCTGGCGATCCCGATGTTCATCCTGATGGGTGCGGCGATCGCCGCCTCGCGGGCCGGCAGCGACCTCTACGAGGCCGCCGACCGCTGGATCGGCCGCGTGCCCGGCGGCCTGGTGGTGTCCAACCTGGGGGCCTGCGCGGTGTTCTCCGCACTGAGCGGATCGTCGCCGGCGACCTGCGCGGCGATCGGCAAGATGGGCATCCCCGAAATGCGCCGGCGCGGCTATTCCGACAGCCTGGCGACGGGCGCGATTGCCGCCGGCGGCACGCTGGGCATCCTGATCCCGCCCAGCATCACGCTGATCCTGTACGGCATCGCCACCGAGACGTCGATCGGCCGGCTGTTCCTGGCCGGTGTCGTGCCGGGGCTGATGCTGGTCGGTCTGTTCATGGTCTGGTCGGTGATCGCGGCGCGCCGGCAGCGCAGCCCGGCAATTGCGGCCCTGCCCCGCTTCACCTGGCACGACCGCTTCGCCGTGCTGCCCAAGGTGCTGCCGTTCCTGGCGGTGGTCGTCGGCGTCCTGTACGTGCTGTACGGCGGTGTGGCGACCCCGTCGGAGGCGGCGGCCGTCGGCGCCCTGCTCTGCCTGGTGTTGGCCGCCGTGCTGTACCGCATGTGGCGGCCGCAGGACCTGTGGGGCGTGCTGCGCACCGGCACGCGCGAGGCGGTGATGGTGCTGCTGATCATCGCCACGGCGGAACTGTTCGGCTTCATGCTGTCGCGGCTCTACGTCACCCAGTCGCTGGCGCAGTGGATCGTCGGCCTGGAGACCGGCCCGTGGGTGCTGATGGCCTGCATCAACCTGTTCCTGCTGGTCGCCGGGTTCTTCATTCCGCCGGCGGCGGTGATCGTGATGACGGCGCCGATCCTGCTGCCGATCATCGTCGGCGCCGGGTTCGACCCGATCTGGTTCGCCGTGATCATGACCATCAACATGGAGATCGGCCTGATCACGCCGCCGGTGGGGCTGAACCTCTACGTCATCAACGCCATCGCGCCCGAGGTGCGGCTGCAGACGATCCTGGCCGGCGCCCTGCCGTTCATGCTGTGCATGGTGCTGGGCATCATCCTGCTGTGCATCTTTCCGGGCATGGCCACCTGGCTGCCGACCTACCTGATGGGACCCTGAGGGGGCGCCGCGCCGCCGCCGGCTTCTGCCTCGGGTCCGGCTGCGGGTCCTGACGCGGCCGCGGCCGCAGGTGGCGCCGCCTCCTGCACCTGGGCCAGCACGAACACGCGGATGGCGCTGGACAGATTGCCGGGATGCGGCGCCGTGGCGCGGTCGCGGTCGATGGCCTCGATCAAACGGTTGACCGACATCCCGCGGCGCTCTGCCACCGCCTTCAGCGCCGCCCAGAACGCCGGCTCCAGCGACACGCTGGTGCGGTGCCCGGCGATGCGGACGGAGCGCTTCTCGATCCGCCCGTCGATCACCGGCGGGCCCCGCGATCCGGACGCTCCGGCTGTGCTGGTCAGACCAGGTGCTTTTCAAAGAATGCCAGCGTCCGGTCCAGGGCCAGCCTGGCGCTGTCCGGGTCGAAGTCCGGCCGCTCGGTGCAGTTGAAGCCGTGGCCGACGCCGGGGTAGACGTACATCTGAACGTTGGGCTGCGCGTTGCGGATTGCCGCGACGTCGTCCGGCGTGATGATGTGGTCGTTCTCCCCGAAATGCATCAGCACCGGGCAGGTCGGCTGCTCGTCCTTGAACTGGACGATCTGGCCACCGTAGTAGCACACCACGCAGGCTGGGCGGAGCCTCGTCGCCGCCAGCCACGAGACCGAACCGCCCCAGCAATAGCCGATCGTGCCGACCGGCCCGTGCGCCGCGAGGTGCTCGATCGCCGCCGCCACGTCGCGCACCGGCACGTCCCAGTCCAGGCTGGTGCGCAGCTCGCGGCCGCGGGCCAGGTCGTCGTCGTCGTAGCCGAGTTCGACGCCGGTCTCGATGCGGTCGAACAGGGCTGGCGCAATGGCGGCAAAGCCGAGGCCGGCGAACTGCTCGCAGACGCTGCGGAGGTGGTTGTTGACGCCGAACACCTCCTGGATCACCACCAGATGCCCCTTCGGGACGCCGTCGGGCTCTGCCATGAAGGCACCGAGGCGGTGCCCGTCGCTTGCGGTCAGGGTGAGCGTGCTGGTGCTGGTCATGGTCTGGCCTCCTGGTACCGCCGCATTGCCGTATCCGGGCGGTTTATGGCACAGCCGGTCCGCCGCCCGCCACAATGAACCCTTAAGCCGCCGCGTCGTGCCCAGCGGCGCGCCATGCGCGCTCTCGCCGCGGTACGCGCAAGATGGTAAAGAGCATGACGACGGTGGGGACACTGGACATCGAGGCGGAACCATGGCCGAACTGACGCTGGGGCCGGGCGAGGTGCTGTACCATGAGCACATGCCGCCGCAGGCGGACGGCGGCCTGACCTTCGTGTTCTTCAACGCGCTGATCGGCGACAGCCGCATGTGGGATGGCGAGATCGCCGGCGCCCTGCGCCGCGCCGGCCACGGCACGCTGGTGTGGAACTACCGCGGCCAGCCGCACAGCCGCTTCGCCGCCGGCACCGACCTGTCGGCCGGCCTGATCGCCGCCGACGCGGTGCGTCTGCTGACGTCGGTGGCGCCGGCGCGGCCGGTGCTGGTCGGCCTGGCCCATGGCGGGATCCATGCGGCGCGGGCCTGGCTGGACGGCGCCGCTGCCGAGGCACTGGCGCTGATCAATGCCGTGCGCCGGCCGGGGCCGCGCCGGCGCTGGCTGGACGAGGCCCTGGCCCGCTGCGTCGAGGTCGGCGGGCTCGACCTGTTCGGAGACCTGTTCACGCCACTGATGTTCGGTGAGGACTGGCTGGCCGCCCATCGCCACCGCTTCCTCCGGCACCGGCCCTACATGCCGTACGACCACGACAGCGGCCAGTACCTGCTGCTCGCCGCCGCCGGCACCACCGACTGGGACCTGCCGTGGGACGAGCTGAGCCTGCCGGTGCTGCTGCTGACCGGCCTGCAGGACCGCCTGTTCCTCGATCCTGAGGCGCTGGACGAAGCAGCGGACCGCCTGCCGGCCGGGCGCCGCCGCGACGTGCCCGATGCCGGCCACATGCTGCCGCTGGAACGGCCCGGCACCGTCGCCGACGCCCTGCTCGACGTGGCCGCCGCGCTGTCGGCCGCATCGCCATGACGGACTCCGCCGCTGCCGCAGCCGGAACCGGCCCGGAAGCGCGCGTCGTCGCGGTGCTGGCCCGCTTCCCGGAAGTCGAGCGCGTCTACCTGTTCGGCTCGCGCGCCCGCCGCGACCATGCCCCGCGCGCCGACATCGACCTGGCCGTATCCTGCCCCCGCGCCGATGCAGGGCAGTGGGCGCGCATCGCCGAGGCGGTCGAGGAACAGGCCGAGACCCTGCTGCCGATCGACCTGGTCCGTCTGGAGGATGCAGCCCCGGACCTGCGTGACCGTGTCCTGGCTGAAGGCCGCCTGATCCATGAACGCACGGATTGACCAGTCCCTGGCCAATCTGGGCCGGGCGCTGGATCGCCTGGGCGAAGCCCTGGCCGAGCCGGAGGCGAGCCCGCTGGTCATCGACGGCACGATCCAGCGGTTCGAGTTCACCCTGGAACTCACCTGGAAGACGCTGAAGCGTCAGCTCGAGGCCGAAGGCATCCGCGCCGCGACCCCGCGCGAGGCCCTGAAGCAGGCCTACCAGGCCGGCTGGCTCGACGACGAGGCTCTATGGCTGCAGATGCTCAAGGACCGCAACGAGACTTCGCATATTTATGACGAGGCGACGGCACGGCGCATCTACGGCAACATCCGCGCCCACTATCCCGCTCTGCGCGCCGCCTTCGACGTGCTGCGCGCCCGTGCCGGCAGGAACGGTTCCCCCTGATCCCGGCCATCGTGGCGCGGCGGCGCCCGCCGGCTGGAGGATCATCAACATCTCCTTGCCGCGCCCGCGAATCGTGTATCGTCCGCGCAGTGTTTCCAACGGAGTGGGTGACATGCGCGCGCTGACCGGCCTTTCTGCTGCCCTGGCTCTGCTGGCCTGGAGCCTCTGTCCTGTCCCGGCACCGGCCCAGGACGCGACATCGACGGACATGCCCGCCGACGCGGCGGCCATGGAGGCGGCCTGGGTGCAATCGATGACGCCGGGGCCGCAGCACGAGGCGATGGCCGAGCTGGCCGGGCAGTGGCGCGTCACGGTGCGCGTCTGGCTCGACCCGTCGGCGGAGCCGCAGGTCAGCGAGGGCCGCGCCGACCGCGCCATGATCCTCGGCCGCCGCATGATGGAGGAACGGTTCAGCGGCACGTTCGAGGGCGAGCCGTACGAGGGCCTGGGCCATTCCGGCTACGACAACGTCACCGGGCGCTACTGGAGCACCTGGATGGACAACATGAGCACGGGCGTTGCCGTGTTCCACGGCGACTTCGTCGGCGAGACACTGGTGTTCGAGGGCGAGGTCCCCAACCCGATGGCCGGCGGCCTGATCCCGATGCGCATCGAAAGCCGCATGGACGGCCCCGACCGCGAGATCAACGAGTTCTATCAGCCGCCGCCCGGTGCCGGCCCCGACGCCGGACTGGTCAAGACGTTGGAGCTCGTCTACGGGCGCGAGTGACGCTCACCGTCACACCAACCCGCCCCGCCCCGCCCCGCCCCGATCCGCCCCGATCC
>CAZGMC010000118.1:0-10479 GCA_964526565.1 uncultured Mycobacteriaceae bacterium | reverse complement strand
GGCGGCCAAGGTGCCGATCGTCGTCGCCATCAACAAGTGCGACCTGCCGGACGCCAATCCGGACCGGGTGCGCAACGAGCTGCTGCAGTACGACATCGTGCCGGAGCAGATGGGCGGCGACGTGCAGACCATCGAGGTCTCGGCCAAGTCCAGGATCGGGCTCGACACGCTGGAAGAGGGCATCCTGCTCCAGGCCGAGGTGCTGGAGCTGAAGGCCAACCCGGACCGGACCGCCGAGGGCAGCGTCATCGAGGCCAAGCTGGAGCGCGGCCGCGGTCCGGTCGCCACGGTGCTGGTCCAGCGCGGCACCCTGCGCGTCGGTGACATCTTCGTCGCCGGCAGCGAATGGGGCCGCGTGCGCGCTTTGGTCAACGACCGCGGCGACATGATCAAGGAGGCCGGCCCGGCCCAGCCGGTGGAGGTGCTCGGCCTCAATGGCACGCCGCTGGCCGGTGACGACTTCGTCGTCGTCGACAACGAGCAGCGCGCCCGCGAGATCGCCGCCTACCGCGACCGCAAGAAGCGCGAGGCCGCCCAGGTGGCCACGGCGCGCGGCAGCCTGGAGCAGATGTTCTCGAAGATCCAGGCGGGCGAAACCAAGGAGCTGCCGATCGTCATCAAGGGCGACGTGCAGGGCTCGATCGAGGCCATCGCCGGCAGCCTGGAGAAGCTGGGCGGCGACAGCAAGGAGGTCGCCGTCCGCGTCCTGCACAACGCCGTCGGCGGCATCAACGAGAGCGACGTGACGCTGGCCGGCGCCACCGGAGCGACCATCATCGGCTTCAACGTCCGCGCCAACCCGCAGGCCCGCGAGATGGCCAGGCGCGACGGCATCGAGATCCGCTACTACAGCGTGATCTACGACGTCATCGACGACATGCGGGCGCTGCTGACCGGCATGCTGACCCCGACCCTGCGCGAGCACTTCCTGGGCTACGCCGCGATCCGCGAGGTGTTCAACATCACCAAGGTGGGCAAGGTGGGCGGCTGCTACGTCACCGAGGGCATCGTCAAGCGCGGCGCCAAGGTGCGCCTGCTGCGCGACAACGTCGTGATCCACGAAGGCACGCTGAAGACCCTGAAGCGCTTCAAGGACGACGTTCGCGAGGTGCGCGAAGGCTTCGAGTGCGGCATGGCCTTCGAGAACTACGACAACATCCAGGTCGGCGATGTCATCGAGGCGTTCGAGATGGAGGAGGTGGCGCGGCAGCTCTAGGGCCGGATTTCCGCCCCTCACCCCGTCAACAGGATGCTGCTGGCCGGCGCCCACGACACGAAGACGGTCTCGCCGGCCGCCACATCCAGGCCGCCGAAGCAGCGCTCGTTGGGCAGGCTGGCCTTGACGATCTTGCCGCTGTCCAGCCGCACGTGGCAGATCGACCGCTCACCCAGATAGGCCAGCTCCAACACCGTCCCGGCGACGACATTGGCACCACCGTCGGGCCGGACCTGGCCGACACTCACCTTCTCCGGCCGCACCCCCAGCCAGGCACGGTCGCCGCGGCCGGGCGGCGCAGCGGCGCGGGCACGGTCCTCGGCGGCGGTCAGGCCGGTCCCGGCCTCGTCCGACTCCAGCCGCACGGTGCCGCCGTCGACCGCGCCCACTCGCCCCTCGAACAGGTTGATCGAGCCGACGAAGTCGGCGACGAAGCGGGTCTGCGGGTGCTCGTAGACCTCGTCGGCCGTGCCGGTCTGGACCAGCCTGCCGCTGTCCATCACGCCGATGCGGCTGGCCACGCTCATCGCCTCTTCCTGGTCGTGGGTGACCATAACGAAGGTGATGCCCACCTCGTGGCGCAGCCGGACCAGCTCCAGCTGCATGCCCTCGCGCAGCTTGCGGTCCAGTGCCGACAGCGGCTCGTCCAGCAGCAGCACCTTCGGTCGCTTGACCAGCGCCCGGGCCAGGGCCACGCGCTGCAACTGCCCACCGGAAAGCTGGTGCGGCCGGCGGCTCGCATGGTCCGACAGGTGCACCAGCGCCAGGGCCTCGGCGACGCGCGGCCCGATCTCCGCCCGCGGCACGCCCGATACCTTGAGCCCGTAGGCGACATTGGCGCCGACGGTCATGTGCGGGAACACGGCATAGCTCTGGAACACCATGTTGACCGGGCGCCGGTTGGGCGGCATGCGCGTCACGTCGCGCCCGTCGAGCAGCACGCTGCCGGCCGAAGGCTGCTCGAAGCCGGCCAGAATGCGCAGCAGCGTGGTCTTGCCGCAACCGCTCGGACCCAGCAGCGCGAAGAACTCGTTGTCGACGATGTCGAGGGACACGCCGTCGACCGCCGTCACGCCGGGAGCAAACCGCTTGGAGACGGCGATGAAGCGGATGATGGGTGGCGTGTCTGAAGCCGTGCCGGTCATGACGAGGCCGTGCGCTGGTGTCCGGCATGTGCGGGCGCGCGGACTATACGATCGTTGCGCGATCGGCGCACCGGCTTTCGCAGGGGCGGCAGTGGCCGGCCGACCGGATGCGTCTGCCGGCCGGCCAGACCAGGCAAAACCAGCCGCTTGCGCCCGGACCACGGTTGAAATTCTGCAAAATGCCGGACAAAACAATCTGGAAAAGACCGGCCGCTTGCGACCGGACACCCGCCATTGTATTACTCTGTTTGGCAGAACTGTTTACTGTTCGTAAGTGAGTTCATGGCAGTGTCGGCCAATGGAGGAGTCGCGCTGTCTGGCGCTGTCTGGCGCTGTCATGGGGACTGCCATGAAGACTGCCATGAAGGGTATGCTGCTACGCTGCGCCCTGGGCCGGCGTCTGGCCGGGTTGTGGGCCGACCGGCGGGGTGTGAACATGGTTCTGGTCGGGTTCTCGATCGTTCCGCTTGTCGCCGTGTCCGGCCTGGCGATCGACACGGTCCGCGGCTACACCGTGAAGAGCACGCTGCAGTCGGCGATCGACAACGCCCTGCTGGCGGCCGCGCACGATCTGGACAGTGACGACCCGCCGACCTTCCACCAGGACTACAGCGCACCGGTCACGCCGACGACCCGGCGCGACCGCGTGTTCGACGAGTTCTTCCGCGCCAACTTCCCGGAGGACTTCCTGGCGGCGCACAGCGTGACCTATGACCTGACCTACGATTCCACCGAGCGCTCGCTCGCCGCCTCGGCCATGGTCACGGCCCCGACCACGTTCATGGCCGTGGTCGGCATTCACGACATGGACGTCAGGGCCTCCGGCATGGCCTATGGCGAGAACGCCGGCATGGAGCTGGCCCTGGTGCTCGACGTGACCGGATCGATGCGCAGCGACGGCAAGATCGGGGCGTTGCGCAGCGCGGCACGCGACCTGATCGACATCATCTACGGTACCCATGACGAGATCGACAACCTGTTCGTCAGCGTCGTGCCGTACACCACGTCGGTGAACATCAACCGGCCCTGGACCGACCCCACCCCGGAAGGGCAGACCGGCCGCGTGCGCCGCGACGGCGACACTCGCGTCGACCTCACCGACCCGATCCACTCCGACCGCGACCTGTTCCGGGCCGCCCACACCGCCTGGCTGACCGCCGACAGCGACGTCACGAGTTCCCCCTATACGCTGGAGCCGTGGCTGGGCTGCGTGGAGGCGCGCCACGTTGCACCGACCCCCTATCACGCGCCGGTCTGGTCCGAGACGTACACGGTCAACGGCAACGAAGCGCGCTACGACACCTACGTCGACGAGACCTACAACGAGCGCACCGATGCCTATGACATGACCGATGTGGCCCCTGCCTCGGAAGCGACCCGGTTTCGTCCGTTCCGCTATCCCCTGGCGGAGGACAACCGCTACGACACACCGCACAGCGACACCGGCGGCATCGTCTTCCGCATCGAATCGGAATGGGAGAATGATTCGGTCGGCCCCAATCTGGGCTGCCCCAACAACGCCATTTTGCCGCTGACCCAGGACCGACAGGCCATCGAGAACGCCATCGACAACCTGGAGCCGTGGCACCGCGGCGGCACCATGACCAATGTCGGGCTGGTCTGGGGCTGGCGCACGCTGTCGCCGAACTGGCCCAACGCCACCTATTGGCCCGACGCCGAGCAGACCTTCGAGGACCGCGACGGCCTGCACGACCTGCCGCTGCCGTACAGCTTCTCCAGCATGGTCAAGGCCGTGGTCATCATGACCGACGGCGAGAACCAGGCCTACAACTGGCCGGGATCCGACATTCGTGCCGACTACACGCCCTATGGCCGGGTCACGGACGCGAACCTGGGCACAACCAGCCGTGACGAGGCCCGTTACGTCATCGACCGGCGCATGGCCGAGGTGTGCCGGCGCATGCGCAACGCCGGCATCCAGATCTACACGGTCACCTTCGGCAGCCTGTCGCGGGAGGTGCGCGGCCTGTTCCACCAGTGTGCCAGCGAGCCCGACAACTACTTCCACGCCGCCACCAATGACGACCTGCGCGACGTCTTCCGCGAAATCGGCGAGCAGCTCACCCACCTGCGCCTGGCGCTGTAGCCGGGGCGACCCCGCCGCCCGCCTGACCGTCAGGTCCACCGGTCCGGCCCGATGCCTTCGACCGTCACCTTGACGTCGGCCGGCCGCGCCCAGTACGGCGCCGAGGTCACCAGCAGCCGGCAGCCGGTCGCGGCATAGTCGGCGGCATTGGCCTCGTTGACGCCGCCGGCCGCGGCGATCACCGGCGCGGGGCTGAACCCCTGCACCTGCTCGACGACGCGGCGCACCCGGTCGGGCGGCAGCTTCTCGAGCTGGATCACGTCGGCGCCATGGCGGGCCAGCACCACCGCCTCGTCGGCCGACGCGGTTTCGACGACGACCTTCTTCTCCGGCAGGCGGCGCTTCAGGCCGGCCAGCTCCGCCAGGAAACCGTCGAGCCCGCCCAGGAACGCCCGGTGCTCGGGGAAGACCAGCACCGTCTCCGACAGCCCCAGGCGGTGCATCTGCGCGCCGCCGGCCAGCACCGCGCGCGACATCAGCGCCCGCGAGCCGGGCAGCGCCTTGCGCGTGCAGGCCACCACCACGTCCGGGGCGACGGCGCGCGCCGCCACAACGATCCGCCGCGCCGCGCCGGCGACGCCCGAGGTGTGCTCCACCAGGGTCTGGACCGTTTTCCAACCCAGCAGCAGCGCCGCCGCCGGCCCCTCAGCCTCCAGGAACACCTCGCCCGCCGCTGCATCGTCGCCGCTGGCGCGAAGACTTTCGACCCGCAGGCCGAGCCGACCAAGCAGCCGCTCCCCCTCCTCCACGCAGCACAGCGTCATCGCCGCCCGCGCCGCGAAGCGCATCCGGCCAGGCCGGCCGGCGATGCCCAGGGCCTGCGTGGTGAGGTCGCCGAACGGGGCGTCTTCGCCCAGCAGGGCGTCCAGCATGGCATCGGTGATCATGCCGCGATCCTGACGGTTCAATGGGTTTGAAGGGCGGATTGAGAGTCGGCCTGCCAGCGCAGGATGACGACGCGGGTATCGCCATGGCGGCGATCGTCCAGCACAGCGAAGTCGCCGGGTGGCATGAACGGATCGGCGCGGGCCAGCTCGACGACGGCGATGGCGTCCGGCGCCAGCCAGCCGGCCCGGGTCAGTGCAACCAGCGCCGGCGCCGCCAGCCCCTGCCCGTACGGCGGGTCGAGGAAGGCCAGCCCGGCAGCCGCCCGTGCCGGCGGCGGCCGCGTCGCGTCGGCCTTGACGGTGGCGGTCCGCCCCGCCTCGCCCAGCGTCGTGGCGTTGCGCCGCACCATGTCGAGCGCCGCGGCGCTGGCGTCCAGGAACAGGGCCCGCGCCGCGCCGCGCGACAGCGCCTCCAGCCCCAGGGCGCCGGTGCCGCAGAAGGCGTCCAGCACCACGGCATCGGTGACCGGATCAGCGCCTGCCGCGCCCCACGGCTTGTGCATCAGCACGTCGAACATGGCCTCGCGCAGGCGGTCGGTGGTGGGCCGCACGGCGCGCCCGCCGGGGGTGGCCAGCCGCCGGCCCTTATTGCGCCCGCCGACGATGCGCATGGCCGGTCTTGCCACTGCTGGTGCCACTGCTGGTGCCGCTGCTGGTGCCGCTGCTGGTGTTGCTGCTGGTGTTGCGATCGCCGCGCCGCGCCGCCTGGGACGGCAACCGGTCGCCCAGGACGTGGCCGAGCTGGTCGCGCAGCACCGACGGCCGCACCTCCTCCACCGCGCCGCGCTCCAGGTTGCCGAGCTGGAACGGGCCGAACGCCACCCGGATCAGCCGCGTCACGGTCAGCCCCAGGCTTTCAAGGACCTTGCGCACCTCCCGGTTGCGGCCCTCGCGCAGGCCGACGGTCAGCCAGGCATTGGAGCCCTGCTGGCGATCGAGTCGCGCCTCCACCGGCCCATAGCGGAGTCCCGACACCACCGGGCCGGCGGCCAGCGCGGCCAGCCGGTCCGGGTCCACGTCACCGTGGACGCGCACGCGATAGCGGCGCAGCCATCCGGTCGACGGAAGTTCGAGATATCGGGCCAGGGCCCCGTCATTGGTCAGCAGCAGCAGGCCTTCGCTGGTGATGTCCAGGCGGCCGACGGTGATGACGCGCGGCAGGTCCGGCGGCAGCACATCGAACACGGTCGACCGGCCCTGCGGGTCGTGCCGGGTCGTCACCGTGCCGACCGGCTTGTGGAACCGCCACAGCCGCGGCGGTTCGGCCCGCGGCACCGGCTTGCCGTCGACGGTGATGCGATCGTTGCCGTTGACGGTAATCGCCGGCGTGTCCAGCACGCGGCCATTGACCGCCACCCGCCGCGCCGCGATCCACTGCTCCGCCTCGCGGCGCGAACACAGGCCGGCGCGGGCCAGCACCTTGGCGATGCGCTCGCCCGCGGGGCCGTTGGCTGATTGTGGAACTGCGGGGCTTGGCATGAGGCCGGTCCTTGTCTCAACCGGCATCATGCCGCGCCCACCGGGCGGACGGCAAGGCGGCGGCTACTCTTCCAGCCGGAAGCCGACGCGGATGGTGACCTGGAAGGTCTGGACGTTGCCATGTTCAACGCGGCCACGGATCTCGACGACCTCGAACCAGTCGATGTTGTGCACGGACACCGAGGCCTTGCTGATGGCATTGCGGATGGCGTGGTCGATGCTCTCCGGCGAGGAGCCGACAAGGTCGATCTTCTTGTAGACACGGTCGGGCATGGCCGTCCCCCTGGATTGGTGTTGGCGACACCGTAGCGAACTAGGCGGGGCGGCGGCAATGGAAAGCCCGGCCCGGCTTGACCGCCCTGGCGGCCGCGGCCGATGGTGCCGCCGGCCCGCGACGGCGTTCTCGATGAAGGGTCTGATGACCAGCGACGATGCATACATGGCGATGGCCCTGGCCGAGGCCGAGGCGGCGGCGGCACGCGGCGAGGTGCCGGTCGGCGCGGTGCTGGTCGAGGCCGGCAGCGGCGCCGTGCTGGCCCGCGCCGGCAACGGCACCGAGGCGCTGGCCGACCCCACCGCCCATGCCGAGGTGCTGGCGATCCGTGCCGCCGCCGCGGCGCGCGGCCGGCCGCGCCTGCCCGACTGCGACCTGTACGTGACGCTGGAGCCGTGCGCGATGTGCGCCGCCGCGATCAGCTTTGCCCGCATCCGCCGCCTGGTCTACGGCGCCCCGGACCCCAAGGGCGGCGCCGTCGCCCACGGCCCGCGCTTCTACGGGCAGCCGACCTGCCACCACCGCCCCGCCGTCACGGCCGGCCCCGGCGCCGACCGTGCGGCCGGGCTGCTGCGCGCGTTCTTCCGGGCGCGGCGGTCAGGCGCGCGCTGAACCGGCCACGACGGCATGGCGAAGACGGAGCGCGTTCGGGTGGCAAGGGGCATCGCCCTGGGGCCACCGGCGGGCCTGGCCGATTATGCCAGCGGGCCAAACGGGTGACCTGTCTCCTGCTGTCCCTGGCGATCGGGCATGGCGCCCGCCGCTGCTGGCAACCGCTTGCTCCGCCAAACAGAAAGCGCCTGGTGGTGGTGCGGTCAACAAATACCGAGGACAGCGGCACTGTTCCAGGCAAGATCCCACTCAGAATCTCGAGCGAAGCGTGGCGATCCGGTTGTGCCGCAAGCGCAATTGATGACTTGCTGAACTGGCGGCACCGGGTCTGGATCGCCTCGCTGCGCTCGCGATGACGGCCTTTCTGGCGGATACGCCTTGCTGAAATACCGAAGAGCATTGCAAATGCCGAAGCGGTCGACCTGTACCATGCATGCCCGCCTTGGCACCAGCCGGTGCCGTCGTCCGGTCGTATGGAAGGGCCGCTGGTATTACGTCTGCTCCTGCGGCGCCGGCGCCGGCGGCGCCGCGGGGCCCTGCCCGCGCCGGGTGCGGCCCAGGACGGAGCAGAGCAGCATGTACAGCTTGCCGACGTCCGAGGTCATCAGGGTGGCGCTGAGCATGTCGCCGTGGTCGCCGGCCACGGCCTGGTCGAGCAGCTCCTCGAACTGGCGGACATAGCGCTGCACGTGGGTGCGGAACTCGGCGTCGTCGCGCAGCTTGGCGCGGATGTCGTCCAGCGGCAGGCGTTCGCGCAGGCCGGCCAGGCGGCGGGTGAACACCGCCGTGTCGCCCTTCTGGAAGGCCTTCCACGTCTTCTCCGGCACCTCCGCCTCCAGCACCCGGCTGAAGTCCGCCGCCAGCGAATGCAGGCTCTCCAGCACGAACTTGGCGGCGGTCAGGAAGGCGTCGCGGCGGACGCGGAACTCGGTCTGGCGGATCGCCTCGACCCGCTCCATCGCCTCCTGCGAGGCGCGCATCAGCGCCGTGGTCTGGTCGAGGAACACTGCCGCCGCCTCGCGCACCGTGCCGCCGGCCTCGCCCGAGGCCCGCGCCAGCCGCTCCGACTGCTCCAGCAGGTCCGCGCCGGCGGCGACGACCCGCGCCTGGGTGTCGTCGCCGGCCTCGCGCAGCACCCGCAGCCGGTCCTCGAGCGTCGCCAGAGAGCCGCTCATGCCGTCCTCCAGGGCGGCGCGCGCCGCCGTCATCGCGGCGATCTGGTCGCGCACGCTGGTGCCGGCCGCCTCGATCCGGACGGCGGTATCGCCGCTCCACTCGGCCAGCTCGCCCGACAGGCGGGTCAGCACCGTGCGCGCCGTCTCCAGCCGCTCCACCGCCCGGTCGCTGTCGGCACCGAGGGTCTCGCCTTCGTCGTGCAGGCGGCCGGCCACGGCATCGATCCGCTCCAGCGCCCGCGTCACCGCCTCGGCCAGTTGCGCCGCCTCGCGATGGGCGACGACGCCGGCTCCGGACAGCCGCGAGGCGATCCGGTCGGCCTGCTCCACCGCCTCGTCGGCGCGGCGGCGGAAGGCGCTGCCGACCTCGTCGAGCTGCGCCGTCGCCCGGCCGACCGCCGCCGACAGGTCCTGGGTGTGGCCGGTGACCGCCTTGCTGACCGCATCGATGCGCAGCACCGCCTGGTCGGCGGCCAGGTGGAAGTCCGTGCCCTGGTGCTCCAGCGCCCCGACATAGGCGCGCACCTGCTGCTCGGCGGCGTGGGCGCTGTGCTCCAGCGCGCCCAGCCGGTCGGCCACGGCGTCGCCGGCGGCGCGCAGGGCCGCCACCGCCGCGTGAGCGCCGTCCTCCAGGCCGGCGGCGCGCTGGCGGAACAGGCTGACCACCTCGGACAGGCGGTCGGCGGCGCGGTCGGCGTCGTCGGCGATCTGCGGCAGCAGGCCGCCAAGCCGGTCGGCCAGCGCCTGCACGCGGCTCAGCGTGCCGGTCTCGGGATCGTCCAGCCGTCGCGCCCGCTCGGCCAGCAGGTCACCGACGGCATCCAGCTCGGTCGCCGCACGCTCGGTCAGGTCGCGGATCAGGTGGTGCTGGCGGGCCAGGGCGGCAGCCAGGGCATCGAGCCGCTGTTCGGCGGCGTCGGCGGCTTCGGCCAGGGCGGCGCCACGCGTCTCCAGGCGGCCGCCGGCGGCGTCGACGCGGCCGACCGCGGCATCGGCGGCCCCGGTCAGCGCCTCCGCCTGCTGGCGCAGCTCGGCACCGACCCCGGCCACCTTGTCCAGGGCCGCCGCCGCGGCCGCGGCCAGCGTGTCGGTGCCGTGCTGCAGCGCCTCGTTGACCTCGCGGGCGCGGTGGGCGATCTCGCCGGAGACGCGGGCGATGTCCTGGGCCTGCTCGTGCAGGCCGGCGCGGATCGCCTCGGCCTGCTCGCCGGCGCGGCTGCCGGCGGCGCCGAGCGACTCGACCTCGCGGCGCAGCACCGCCTCCAGCCCGGCGGTGCGCTCGCCCAGGCGCAGCGCCGCGCCGTTGAGCACGGCCAGCCGCTCGTCCAGGATCGCCGCCGTCTCGTCGACCCGCTGGCCCAGCACGGCGGTGACCGCGCCGACCCGCTCCGCCAAGTGCTCCAGCATCCCGGCCAGGCGGTCGGCCTCGGCGCGGCCGGCGTCGCCGGCCTCCGCCAGATGGGCGCGCATGGTCTCGTAGCGCTCGGCCATGGCGCGCAACTCGGCCGCCGCCCCGTCGGTGGCACGGGCCAGCTCGGCCGCGTGGCCGCCGACGGTGCCGATCAGCTCGCCGGACACGCCGCC
>CAZGMC010000117.1:0-10569 GCA_964526565.1 uncultured Mycobacteriaceae bacterium | reverse complement strand
GCTTCACCTACACCGTCGACGACGGCAACGGCGGCACCGACACGGCAACCGTCACCGTCACCGTCTCGGACGAACCGGTCCTGCCGACCCCGGTGTTCGAGCAGCCGGGTGTTGAGACCTACTCAGGGTCGTCGGGAGACGTGGACAACTATGGGCCGGATGCGGCGCTCAACATCGCGCAGGGCACGATCGCGTTCTCGTTCATCGACGACAATCCGGCGGTGCGCCAGGGGCTCGTCGTCAAGGATGCCTCGGCCTTTGTCGGAGGCGGCAACCACTTCGCCGCCTACATCGACAATGGTGACCTGAACGTGCGTTTGCAGGATGGCGGGGACCAGATCGTGTTCGTGTTCGAGGACCTCAATCCCGACCAGGAGTACGAAGTCGCGGCCGTCTTCGGACCGGATGGCGTCGGTCTCTACGTTGACGGCAATCTGGTCGCCGAGAACGGAAGTTTCATTATGAACTGGGAGAACAACAACGAAGTGCTCAATGTCGGCGGCCTCGGCTGGGGCAGCGCAACCGGAGACGACAGCTTCACCAACCCCTTCTCCGGCCAGATTGCCGACGTGGAGATCTACGACGAGGTGCTCGCCGCGAGTTTGATCGCGGATCTGGCAGCGCGATCTTCGTTCGACTTTGTCTAACGTCCCGTTCAATCAGGTCTTGTCGTCGTGGACTGACGGGAGTGGCGCAGGTCACTCCCGTCAACCACGGTTGCCGGCCAGGTCCTGATCGTCCCGATGCCGGCTGCTGTGCGATATCGACACACCATGAGTCACGCCATCCTGCCGGAATCCTGCCGAACGCCACCGGTTCCTGCACGCATCGCGTCAACCTGAACCCGTTGCCGTGGGCCGGACCTGACCAACCATTGACAAGCCCGCTGCCGGCCCCTCTAATCCACAGGCATGAGCGGCGCGGGCGACCGCGCCGTTGTCGTTTGCGCCGCACTGCCGGACACGGGGCGGCACGGCTGCGCCGTCATCCGCAAACCCGATCCCCGACCTTCAGCCCGAGCGGAAGACCGCCATGATTCCCGCCGTGATGCCGACCTATGCGAGAGCCGACATTGCGTTCGTCAAGGGCGACGGCCCGTACCTGTATGACGAGCGCGGCCGACGCCATCTCGATTTCGGCAGCGGCATCGCGGTCACGTCGCTCGGCCACTGCCACCCGCACCTCGTCCGGGCGTTGCAGGACCAGGCAGCGAAGGTCTGGCATACGTCGAACCTTTACCGGATTCCGGGGCAGGAGCGGCTGGCCGAGCGGCTGGTCGCCCACACCTTCGCCGATACCGTGTTCTTCGCCAATTCCGGCGTCGAGGCATGGGAGTGCGGCGTCAAGCTGGTCCGGCGCTATCACCACCAGCGCGGCGCGCCCGAGCGCTGGCGGGTGATCACCGTCGGCGGCGCCTTCCACGGCCGCACCCTGGCCGCCATCGCCGCCGCCAGGACCGAAAAGCTGGTCAACGGTTTCGGGCCGCTGGTCGAGGGCTTCGACCAGGTCGCCTTCGGCAACATGAACGAGCTGCGCGCCGCGATCGGCGCGGAGACGGCGGCCATCTGCGTCGAGCCGATCCTGGGCGAGGGCGGCATCCAGCCGGCTTCCCTCGACTACCTGCGCGCCCTGCGCGAGACCGCGGACGAGTACGGCCTGCTGCTCTATTTCGACGAGATCCAGACCGGCTACGGCCGCTCCGGCAAGCTGTTCGCCCATGAATGGGCCGGGGTGACGCCGGACGTGATGTGCGCCGCCAAGGGCATCGGCAGCGGCTTTCCCCTGGGCGCCTGCCTGGCCACCGAGCGCGCCGCCGCGGCCATGACCGCCGGCACCCACGGCACCACGTACGGTGGCAATCCGCTGGCCATGGCCATCGGCAACGCCGTGCTCGACGTGCTGCTGGAACCGGGGTTCCTGGACGAGGTCGACCGGATCGCCCGTATCCTGTGGCGCCAGCTGGTCGATCTGTCGCGGCGCCACCCGGCGGTCATCGCCGAGGTGCGCGGCGCCGGCCTGATGCTGGGCCTGAAATGCGTGCCGCCCAATGGCGAGGTCATCACTGCCCTGCGCGGGGCCGGGCTGCTGGCGGTGCCGGCGTCGGACAACGTGGTCCGGCTGCTGCCGCCGCTGATCATCACCGAGGCCGAGGTCGACCAGGCCGTCGCCATCCTTGACACGGTGTGTGCCTCGATGACGGAGCCGGGGCCATGAATACGATGCCGGACACGAAGAAGCCAGTAAGGCATTTCATCAACCTGCACCGCCTCGGGCGGGACGAGCTGCGCCACATCATCGACACCAGCGTGGCCCTCAAGCGCGACGACCCGCGCGGCAACGCCAGTCACCCGCTGCTCGGCAGGACGCTGGCGATGATCTTCGAGAAGCCGTCGACGCGCACCCGCGTGTCGTTCGAGGTGGCGATGCACCAGCTCGGCGGCCAGGCCCTGATGCTGACCGGCTCCGAATTGCAGCTCGGCCGCGGCGAGACCATCGGCGACACGGCCCGGGTGCTGTCACGCTATGTCGACGCCATCATGATCCGCACCTGGGACGAGGACCGGCTGTTGGAAATGGCCGACGCGGCCACCATACCTGTCATCAACGGACTGACCGACAGCAGCCATCCCTGCCAGTTGATGGCCGATGTCATGACCTTCGAGGAGCACCGCGGGCCGATCGCCGGGCGCATCGTCGCCTGGGTCGGCGACGGCAACAACGTGGCACGCACCTGGATCCGGGCGGCGGCGATGTTCGACTTCGAGCTGCGCATGGCCTGCCCGGAGGAGCTGCAGCCGCCGGCCGAGCTGCTGGCCTGGGCCGCCGGCAAGGGCGCGCGCGTCACCGTCGGCAACGATCCCGACAGCATGGTGCGCGGTGCCGACTGCGTGGTGACCGACACCTGGGTGTCCATGGGCGACAAGGAGGCGCCGTCGCGCCACACCCTGCTGCGCTCCTACCAGGTGAACGACCGGCTGATGCGCCTGGCCGGGCCCGAGGCCATCTTCATGCATTGCCTGCCGGCGCACCGCGGCGAGGAGGTCACCAACGGCGTCATCGACGGCCCGCATTCGGTGGTGTGGGACGAGGCGGAGAACCGGCTGCATTCGCAGAAGGGAATCCTGTTGTGGTGTCTGCAGTAACCGGCGACGGCCGCGTCGTGCCCGAAGGGCCGGCCGACGACGTCGCCCAGCCGTTCCAGATCGAGGCGTCGAACCTGCGCGGCCGGCTGGTCCGCCTGGACGGCGCCCTCGACGAGATCGTCTCGGCCCATGCCTACCCCGAGCCGGTAGCGCGGCTGCTCGGCGAGACCGTGCTGCTCGCCGCCATGCTCGGCAGTGCGCTGAAGTTCGAGGGCGTGTTCACCCTGCAGGCGCGCGGCGATGGCGCCGTGTCGATGCTGGTGGCCGACGTCACCTCCGACGGCAACCTGCGCGGCTATGCCCGCGTCAACGCCGAGCGGCTGGCCGAGGGGACGGCGCCGGAGGTGCCGGCCCTGCTCGGCGACGGGCTGCTCGCCTTCACCGTCGACCAGGGCGAGTTCTCCGAGCCGTACCAGGGCATCGTCGAGCTCAGCGGGCGGACGCTGGCCGACTGCCTGCAGCACTATTTCCGCCAGTCGGAACAGATCGAAGCCGGCATGCGTGTCGCTGTCGACCAGCGCGACGGCCGCTGGCGCGGCGGCGCCCTGATGGTGCAGCGGCTGCCGGACGAGAACCAGGTGGTGCCCAGCCACGCCGAGGACGACTGGCGCCGTGCCATGGTGCTGATGCACGCCTGCACCGACGACGAGCTGCTCGACCCCGACCTGTCGCCGAACGTGCTGCTCTACCGGCTGTTCCACGAGGACGGCGTGCGCGTGTTCCGCCCGGCCACGTTCCGCCCGCGCTGCCGCTGCTCGCGCGACCGCGTGGCGCGCATCCTGGCATCGTTGCCGCGGGGAGAAGTGATGGCCTGCAAGGAGGCGGACGAGGACGCCGTCGTCATCCGCTGCGAGTTCTGCAACACCGCCTACCGCTTCGACGACGACGACCTGGCCGCGGTGTACGCGCAGACCGCACAACACTGAACAGCCTTCGCCTGCGCCCTCTGCGTCCTCAAGGTCAATCTCGCGCCTCGCGGCAGCACGCGGCAGCAGGCGGCGCGCCTCCGCCATGCCCCCATGCTGCCGGAACCCGCCTGCCGCGCCTGATGACGAAATCACGCCCGCCCGGCAACCCATCGTTGTCATGGCCTAAATTGCCGTCTGCGCTGCGGGTCATCCCGCACCCGTCTGGAGCCCGATGCCGCCAGCGCCAGCCTGGTGCCGCAATCCCGGCATGGCCGTTCCGGGACAGGAATCGGCGGTCCGGGCCACGGCGATCACGCCGGTCCCGAACGGCACGAGCGTACGCTGGGCCCTACTTCCTTCGGGCCGAGCAGCGGCATGCGCGCGGCCCGCGGCCGCTCTGTTGTCTCCATGGCGCCTATAAAACTTGACGTTCCAACATATTCAAATACATCTTGAATTCTGCATCCGCGAGCGAGCTCAATTCTGACGCTTTGCTGCTCTCTATGTCGGCGCTCTCGGCCAGGATATCCTTTACTAAATGATATAAATTTTCATGATCCATATTTTCATCATTAACATTAGAAATTGTATTGTACTTTGTAATAGAATCTTTAATTACGGTTTTGATTGGTGTATGGCCAATGTTGTTTTGGAAATGAGTTAAAGCCAATAACGCGGTTTTCAGCAACTCTTTCTTCTCCTGATCTTTCTCAAGATAGTAGCATACAAAAATTGCTTTTCTGATCTCTTCTTTTTCAAAAGGTAGAACATTTGTATCGTAGAACGTCGTAAGCCAGTCATGAGTTTCCATGACAGCGCCAAATTTTGATACTATATCATTAATTCCACGTACGGTCCCGTCAAAACCATTTTGTGTGGCTCCTTCTACACCATAGTAGTGGTACCCCTGGGTCATCAAATGTGAATGAACGCTTGCTCTACTCAAATATTCAAATAATAATGATGCAGTGAAACATGCTATTAACCACCACCAGCTTATGTTACCAAGATATGCATGCCAGCCTACAAAAATATACGAACAATATGATAGCATCTTGAATACACCAAAAAAATGTGCTAAATACTTAAATATGCTAGGACCACTCCTTCGAAAGGCTTGAATTTTCTCACCCTTGCTCATATCACGGATGTCTTTCATTAGTCGTATTCTCCCACAAACCTAATCACCGGGGGTGGAGCCCATTAACCTTCTCAGCGATACGATGATACGCACGAAAGGACACTACTAAATCTTAATCTAACTCTGCAATCCTGAGAATAGCCACCCGACAGTCCCGATCATCATGCGGAAGCCCTGGAGCTGTATTCAGCACTCCCTGTTCCCCTGGACGCACGAAGCGCTGCATCCGGTCAAGGAGAAGCTGGAACAGCAGATCCATATCCTCGACGTCGAGGCCGTCGTGCGTATCCCGCTGCGCGGGCCCGGCGCGCTGCTGCGGGCCCGCGCCGTGCTTGGAAAAACCGCTCAACCGCGCAATTCCTCAAGAAGCCCCACATTTTCAGTATAAGGCCGACTATTCCGCCGCCAGATCCCGGAACCGGCCGTACAGGTAGTGCGCCGCGCAGGCGCCTTCGGGGGAGACCATGCAGGCGCCGATCGGGTTCTCGGGCGTGCAGCCGGTGGCGAAGATGCGGCATTCGGCAGGACGCTTGGCGCCGCGCAGGATGGTGCCGCACTCGCAGGCCGGGTGGTCGGGCACCGGCGCATAGTCGAGCCCGAAGCGGCGCTCGGCGTCGAACCCGGCATAGGCGTCGGCGACGCGCAGCGCGCTGAACGGAATGCTGCCCAGGCCGCGCCACTCGAACGACTCGCGCAGGGCCAGCGTCTCGGCGATCAGCGCCTGGGCCTTGCGGTTGCCGGCGCGGCCGACGGCGCGGGCGTACTGGTTCTCCACCACACAGCGGCCGTCGCGAAACTGCTCCACCAGCATCAGCACGGCCTGGAGCACGTCGAGCGGCTCGAACCCGGCGATCGCGATCGGCTTGCCATAGGTTTCGGCGAACGGCTCGTACGGGGCGGTGCCGATCACGGCGCTGACGTGGCCGGGGCCGATGAAGGCGTCGACGCGCACCGCATCGGGGCCGGAGGCATCCAGGATGGCGCGCATCGCCGAGGGCGTCAGCACGTGGTTGCACAGCACCGAGAAGTTCTTCTTGCCCAGCGCCCGTGCCTGGGCGAGCGCGGCGGCGGTGGCCGGCGTGGTGGTCTCGAAGCCGATGGCGAAGAACACCACCTCGCGCTCCGGCGCCGCCTGGGCCACGGCCAGGGCGTCGCTGCTGGAATAGACCATGCGCACGTCGGCGCCGGCGGCCTTGGCGCGGATCAGGCTGTCGCGGCCCGAGGCCGGCACCCGCATCATGTCGCCATAGCAGCACAGGATCACCTCCGGCCGCCGCGCCAGGGCGATCGCCTGGTCGAGCCGGCCGATCGGCAGCACGCACACCGGGCAGCCGGGCCCGTGCACCAGCCGCAGGTTGGCGGGCAGCAGGTCCTCCAGGCCGTAGCGGCTGATGGCGTGGGTGTGGCCGCCGCAGAACTCCATGATCCGGTAATCGCGGTCCGGATCGACGGTGGCGCGGATGCGGGCGGCGACGCCGCGGGCCAGGGCGCCGTCGCGGAACTCGTCGACGTATTTCATCGGGCGTCCTCCAGCGCCATCGCCTCGCGCATCAGCGCCAGGGTCTGCGCGGCCTCGTCCGGATCGATCTTGCTCAGCGCATAGCCGACGTGGACCAGCACGAAGTCGCCGACGGCCGCGTCCTCGATCAGCAGCATGGAGATCGTCTTGCGCACGCCGTCCAGGTCGACCACGGCCTGCTCGGCCGGCAGCAGCTCGACGACGCGGGCGGGAATGGCGAGGCACATGGGGGAGCCCTCCCTTATGAAACCGTTGCGGCGGCCGCCGCCAGCCCGGCCACCCAGGCCTGGCCGAGGGCGAGCCCGCCGTCATTGGCCGGCACCCGGCGCGGCAGCAGGGCGGCGACGCCATGCGCGGCGAAGCCGGCGACCAGCGCCTCGGCCAACACCGCGTTGCACAGGCAGCCGCCGGACAGGGCGATGCGGCGCAGCCCGCGCGCCTGCACCACCGGCAGCGCCCAGTCGACCAGCGCGGCGGCCAGGGTGCCGTGGAACAGGTCGGCGCCATCGGCCGGATCGCGGCCGTCCAGCGCCGCCAGCAGCGGCAGCAGGTCGAGCGTGCCACCGTCGACGCGCCAGCCGCCGGGCAGCACCCGCGGCCGGGTGACGAGCGACTCCAGCGCCATCGGCGCCTCGCCCTCATAGGTGGCCGCGGGCACCACGCCGAGCAGGCCGCAGGCGGCGTCGAACAGCCGGCCGCACGAGGTCGTCGACGGCGTGTTGACGCCGCGGTCCAGCAGCGCCGCCACACCGGCGGCCGGGCCGTGCACGGCGAACCGGGCAGCGATCTCCCCGCCGCGGCCGAGGGCGTGCAGGGCGGCGGCGGCCATGCGCCAGGGCTGGCGCGCGGCCGCGTCGCCGCCGGGCTGGGGCAGCGGGCGCAGGTGGCCGATCCGCTCGAACTTCGGCCCATCCAGGGCGAGCAGTTCGCCGCCCCAGGCGCCGCCGTCGCCGCCCAGGCCGAAGCCGTCCAGCGCCAGGCCGACCATTGGACCATCGCGGGCCGGGTCGATGCCGTGCTCGGCCAGGACGGCGGCGACATGGGCATGGTGGTGCTGCACGCCGAACGCCGGCCGGCCGCACGCTTCGGCAAGGTCCTGCGCGTACAGGGTCGACTGGAAGTCCGGGTGCAGGTCGTGGGCGATGACAGCGAGCTCGACCTGCAGGACGTGCAACAGATGCTCCACCGTCTCTTCCAGGAAGCCGAGGGTGGCGGCGTTGTCCAGGTCGCCGACATGCTGCGACAGGAACGCCTCCGCGCCGCGCGTGACGCACACCGCGGCCTTCAGATGGCCGCCGACGGCCAGCACCGGCGGCACGGCGCGCGGCAGGCGGATGGCCGCCGGCACGTGGCCGCGGGCGCGGCGCAGCAGGGCCGGGGCGCCGGCGATGACCCGCGCCAAGCCGTCGTCGGCGCGGATCACGATGTCCCGGTCGTGGTCGACGATGGCGTCGGCGATCCCGCTCAGCCGGCGGCGCGCCTCGGCGTTGCCGATGACCAGCGGCTCGCCGCCGGGGTTGGCGCTGGTCATGACCAGGGTCAGGTCCTGCGCCTCCTCCAGCCAGGCCATGCCGTCGGGGCGGCCGGCGGCATCGTGGAACAGCAGGTAGTGCAGCGGCGTGTAGGGCAGCAGGACGCCGAGCCAGGACAGGTTGGGGGCCAGGTCGGAGGGCATCTCCCGCCCCCGCGGGGCGGGGGATCGGGCATGGTGCGCTGTACCGGAGGGAGCGCGCTTCAGCAGGACGATGGGGCGTTCAGCAGAGGCGAGAAGCGCCGCCTCGGCCGGAGAGATCTCTGCCAGGCGGGCGGCGCTGGCGGGGTTGGCGACCATCACGGCGAAGGGCTTGGCGTCGCGCTGCTTGACACGGCGCAGGCGGGCCACGGCCTCGGTGTTGAAGGCGTCGCAGGCCAGATGGAAGCCGCCCAGGCCCTTGACCGCCACGATCTGCCCGGCCCGCAGGCGGGCGACGATCTCCGCCACGGGCATGGACAGGCGCGGCCCGCAGGCCGGGCAGGCGACCGGCTGGGCGTGGAAGCGGCGGTCGGCCGGGTCGTGGTACTCGCGGGCGCAGTCGGGACACAGCGGGAACGGCGCCATCGCCGTCTGCGGCCGGTCATAGGGCAGGCGGCGGGTGATGGTATAGCGCGGCCCGCAGTGGGTGCAGTTCAGGAACGGGTAGCGGTAGCGCCGGTCGGCCGGGTCGAACAGCTCCGCCAGGCAGGCCGGGCAGACCGCGGCGTCGGGGGCGACGCCGGTGGTCACCGCCCCGCCGGCGCTGTCGCGGATGACGAACCGGCCGGGTCCGTCGCCGCACGGCACCACGGCCGCCGCCTCGACGGCGTCGATGCGGGCCAGCGGCGGCGGGTCGGCGGCCAGCGCGGCGGCGAAGGCGGCGGCGCCCGACCCCTCGACCTCCAGCAGCACGCCCTCGCCGTCGTTGAGCACCCAGCCGGACAGGCCGTGCGCCCTGGCCAGGGCATACACGTACGGGCGGAAGCCGACGCCCTGCACCAGGCCGCGCACGCGGACGCGGCAGCGGACGGCGGCGGGCGCGGCACCGTCCGGCACGGCGGCTACTCCGCCGCCGGCGGCCCGGCCGCGGCGTGCAGCCGGGTGCGCTCGGCCGCGATCCAGGCATACCAGTCGGGCAGGCCCTCGCCGGTGGTGGCGGACACGCGGAGCGTGGCGAGGCGCGGGTTGACGCGGCGGGCATAGGCTTCCAGCCGGTCGACGTTGAACTGCACGTAGGGCAGCAGGTCGACCTTGTTGACCAGCATCAGGTCGGCAGCGGCGAACATGTTGGGGTACTTGAGCGGCTTGTCCTCGCCCTCGGTGACCGAGACGACCACCACCTTGTGCGCCTCGCCCAGGTCGAACCCGGCCGGGCAGACCAGGTTGCCAACGTTCTCGATGAACAACACCCCGCCGGGGGCGAGGCCCAGGCCGCCGGCGGCGCGGGTGACCATCGACGCGTCCAGGTGGCAGCCCTTGCCGGTGTTGATCTGCACCGCCGTCACCCCGGTGGCGCGGATGCGCGAGGCATCCAGGTCGGTCTGCTGGTCGCCCTCGATCACGGCGGCGGGGAAGCGGTCGCGCAGGTCCTGCAGCGTGCGCACCAGCAGCGTCGTCTTGCCGGCGCCGGGGCTGGAGACGAGGTTGAGCGCCAGCACGCCCAGGCCCCGGAACAGCAGCCGGTTGGCGGCGGCGAACTCGTCGTTGCGGGCCAGGATGTCCTGCTCGATGCGGACCAGCCGCGACTGGCTCATGCCGGGCACTTCGGTGCCGGCCGGGCCGCGGTCCAGGCGTACGGTCTGCTGCGTGTGCGCCGCCGCGTGGGCGTGCGCATGCGCGTACGTGTGATCGTGATCGTGATCGTGATCGTGATCGTTCCCGTACCCGTGGCGATGCCGGTGCCCGGCGCCGGCGTGGCCGGTGCTGACATGTTCCTCGCTGCGGCCGTCGGGGCCGACGCGGACGGCATGGCTGTGCCGGTAAACGGTGCCGTCGGCACCGACGTGCTCGTGCTCGTGGTGGTGCTCGTGGGCATGCCCATGGGCGTGTCCATCGGCATGATCGTGGCTTTCGGTGCCATGATCGTCCGCATGGCCGCAGCCGCACACCGTGCACATATGACCATCTCCCGCCCGTAGACCGCCGCCCGGGGACCACCGCCCGGGGACCGCCGCCCGGGGACCGCCGCCCGGGGACCGCCGCCCGTAGACCGCCGCCCGTAGACCGCCGCCCGTAGACCGCCGCCCGTCGCCCGCCGCCCGTCGACCGCCGCCCGGAGACCGCCGCCCGTAGACCGCCGCCCGTAGACCGCCGCCCGTAGACCGCCGCCCGTAGACCGCCGCCCG
>CAZGMC010000116.1:0-11353 GCA_964526565.1 uncultured Mycobacteriaceae bacterium | reverse complement strand
AGGGGCAGGCGTCAGGCGGCGGGCAGGCGTCAGGCGTCAGGCGGCGGGCAGGGGCCGCCAGCCGTCGTCGCTCAGTGTCTCGATCGGGCGAAACCAGACCTTGTAGGCCATCTTGCGACAGTCGGCGATCCAGTAGCCCAGATAGACGTGGGACAGGCCCTCGCGCCGCGCCTGCTCGACCAGGGCCAGGATCAAGTAGGTGCCCAGGCTGCGCCGCGGCTCGACCGGATCATAGAAGCTGTAGACGGCCGAGAAGCCGTCCGACAGGCGGTCGCTGAGCAGGGCGCCGGCCAGCCGGCCACCGGGATAGCGGAACTCGAACATGCGCGCCCCGGCGTTGCCCTCCTCGATCATGGCGGCATAGTCGGCGCGCGTCATCCGCGCCATGTCGCTGTCGGCATGGCGCGAGCGCTGGTAGCGGCGGAACACTTCGAACTGCTCGGCGGTCTCCAGTGCCGGGCATTCGTCCATGACGAGGTCGCGGTTGTATGCTGTGATGCGGCGCTGGGTGCGGTTCGGCTTGAAGCGCGCCACCGGAATGCGGACCGGCACGCAGGCCCGGCAGCCGGGGCAGACCGGGCGGTAGACGATGTCGTGGCTGCGCCGGAACCCGGCCCGCGACAGGATTGAATTGAGGCCGGCGGCGTCCGGTCCGCTCAGGCGCGTGAACAGCTTGCGCTCGATACGGCCCGGCAGGTACGGGCACGGCATCGGTCCGGACCGGAAGAAATGGTGCAGGCGCGTGACCTCCGGCTTGATGACGGACATCGCCCTTATCCCTCTGAAATCCATGCTGCCGCGCCTGCCGGACGATGCGGAGCACCGCACCTGCCCGAAGGCGAAACCGGCCCTGCCTTCGGTCGCATTTAATCCTGTATCCCAGGCTGCGCAATTATACGTCAAGAGGCGGGTTTGGTGCGACCCCTATGGCCGGCCGGCGGCGGGTGCGGCGCCGAGCGGGGCCTCGCGCAGCAGCACGATGGAGATGCGGCGGTTGCGCGGGTCGGCCGGATCGTCCGGGAACATCGGCTGGGTGTCGGCCAGGCCGACGACGGTGGCGATGCGGGCCGGGTCGACGCCGGCCTCGGCCAGGGCGCGCCGGCTGGCATTGGCCCGATCGGTGGACAGGTCCCAGTTGTCGTAGCTGTCGCTGTCGGTGTACGGCGTCGAGTCGGTGTGGCCGCTGATGGAGATCTCGTTGGGCATCTGGCCGACGGCCTGGGCGACGAGGGCGAGCAACTGGCGGGTCCGGCCGTGCATGCGGGCGCTGCCGCGTGGGAACATGGACAGCCGCTCCTGGTCGACGATCTGGATGCGCAGGCCTTCCGGCGCCTGTTCGATCATCAGGTTCTGAGAGAGTTCCTGCAGGCCGGGGATCGACCGGATGGCCTGGCGCAGCTCCGCCGCGGCCGTCTCGAAGCGCTGCTGCTCGTATTCGGCGACGGCCGCGGCGAAGTCCTCGGCGTTGAGCGTGGTGCGCAGGCGTTCCAGCGCCGCCTCGCCGTCGGGTTCGTCCTCGCGCGCCGCCGCGGCTCCGGCCCGCCGCGCCGCCTCCCGGACGTCCTCGGCCGGCTCGTCGCTGGCGCCTTCGTCCAGGGTGTGGCTGTCCTCGACGGCATGGCGTCGGCCCGGCAGGCTGCGGTCCATGCTGAACCGCGCGCTGGGCGACGACATCTGGCCGGGGCTGCCGATGGTCAGGCCGCCCAGCACGCCGCCGGCGCCGCTGTGCGAGCGCGCCACCGCGCCGGGATCGAAATAGTCGGCGATGCCACGGCGCTGCTCGTCGGTGGTCACGTTGAGCAGCCACAACAACAGGAAGAACGACATCATCGCCGTCACGAAGTCGGCATAGGCGACCTTCCAGGCGCCGCCGTGATGGCTCGCATGGCCGCCCTTCTTCTTTTTCTTGATGACGATGATCGCATCGCCGTTGCCGCTGGTCACCATGGCTCGGCCTCCGGGCGCGCGCTAGACCACAGGGGGCAGCGCCTGGGTCGTCTCTTCGACCTCGTAGAAGTCCGGCCGCACGTCGGCAAACAGCGCCTTGCGCGCGAACTCGACCGAGACGGCCGGGGCGTTGCCGTGCAGGTGGGCGAGCAGGCCGGCCTTGATGCACTGGAAATACTTGATCTCGGAGTCGTACATGGTCTTCATGGCGTTGGCCAGCGGGCCGACGAAGCCGTAGGCCAGCCAGACGCCAAGGAAGGTGCCCACCAGCGCGCCGCCGATCAGCCGGCCCAGCACCTCGGGCGGCTCGGTGATGGAGCCCATCGTCTTGATGACGCCGAGCACGGCGGCGACGATGCCCAGCGCCGGCAGGGTGTCGGCGACGGTCTGCATGGCGTTGGCGATCTGGTAGCTCTCCTGGTGCGCCGTCTCGATCTCCTCGTCCATCAGGTCTTCCAGCGTGTGCGGGTCCTCCGAGCCGAGGGAGATCAGGCGCAGATAATCGCAGATGAAGGTCAGCGCGCGCGGGTTGTTGTAGATGCTGGGGAACTGCTGGAAGATGGCGCTTTCGTCAGGCTTCTCGATGTGCTGCTCCAGCGTCAGCATGCCCTTGGTCTTGGCCACCTTGAACAACTGGTAGAGCAGGCTGAGCAGTTCGAGATAGCTCTCCTTGTCGTGGCGGCGGCCGGCCAGAACCTGCTTGACCGCCGAGGCGGTCCGCATCAGGACGTTCTTGGGGTTGGCAATGATGTACCCGCCGGCCGCGGCGCCGCCGATGATGACGAACTCGAACGGCTGCCAGAGCACGGCGATATGACCGCCCAGGGCGGCATAGCCGCCCAAGGTGCAGATGGTGACGATGATGGCCCCGACGATGAGCAGCATTGGCCGAACCCGCGTGCCGGCTGAATGCCGGTCACGATCCATTGGCCAGCCTGTCCTTTTTTTCTTAAGAACGGTTTAAGGGTGTCGGTGCGGCACCAGTGCCGCTTGCCGATGGCGGCCGGCCGACGCATTTTTGACGGGCACCTCCACCGTCGCCCGCCCTAGCCTCCGGGGATCAGGCATGCCCGTCGCCAAGTTGCAGCCCGCGCCTCAGATCGATGACCGTGCATTCCGTGACACGATGGGACGCTTCGCCACGGGTGTCACGGTGGTCACGACGGTGGTGGCGGACGGCACGCCGGTCGGCGTCACCATCAACTCGTTCACCTCGCTGTCGCTGGAGCCGCCGCTGGTCCTGTTCTGCCTGGACCACGACGCGCGGACGCTGCCGCTGTTCGTCGATGCGGGCGTGTTTGCGGTGAACATCCTGGCGACCGACCAGGCAGGCTTGTGCGATCGCTTCGCGCAGGCGCCGTACGACTGGAAGAATGTCGACGTCGAGATCTGGGAGACCGGAGCACCGATCCTGGCGAGGGCGCTGGCCGCAGTCGACTGCACCCTGACCTCGGCGGTGCCGGGCGGCGACCATCGCATCCTGATCGGGCAGGTCCAGCGGCTGGGCGTGCTGCGCGAGGCGGAGCCGCTGGTCTACTATCGCAGCGCCTTCCACCGGCTGGTGCCGCGGCCGTAGCGGTCGGCACCGCGCCGGCGGTCAGTGCTGCGGCTGTAGCATCAGCGTGCCGGAGCCGCTGGCGGCGAGCTCGTCCGCGGAGCCGCTCAGGGTGATGGCGCCGCCGGTCCGCCACGCCTCGACCAGATCGCTGAAATGCGGCGACAGCGGGTTGCCCGCCTGGCCCGTGGCGATGATGAAGCGGGACCGGTCGAGGTCGGCCAGGTCGTACACGCCGCGGAACCCGGCACCGAACACGTGCAGGAACGGCTGCCTTGCGGCGCCGGCGCGGATGCCGCCCCGGTTGACCGTGTAGTTGCCGCCGTCGGTCGGCACCGACAGGTCGACGAGACCGCGCAGCACCGGGACGCGCCCGAAAATGCGGTGCGACAGCGCGGCCGTGTGCACATCGCCCCAGCGCCACGCTGATATGTCGCCGCCGTGCGCGGCGCTCAACAGGTCCAGGCTGCGCTGCAGCGAAAGGCGCAGGATCTCGTCGCAGGTCTCGGTGACCTCCCAGGTGGTCACGTCGTCGCACCAGTCCTGCGCCTCGGTCAGCATGTGGCGCACCGTGGCCGGGTGCAGATCCCAGAAGTCCTCGGCCAGCAGGCCGGGTTCGCCGGCGGGCAGCGCCCGGTTGATCGCGCCGGCGGGCAGCGGCCGGTTGATCTCGTCGGTGTACAGCGCCCGGTTGAGCTCGTTGAGCCAGGCGGTGAACAGCAGGGGTTCCGGCCGGTCGGCGGCCATGACGAAGTCCCAGTCGCGCAGCAGGGCGAGCGCCTGCGCGGCGCGCTCGTCCGGCGCAGCGATGCCGGTCAGCAGCGGCGCCAGGTCGCGCGCCGCCGGCGACAGCGCGTCCATCAGGTGCGCCAGGGAGTTCTCCAGGCTCTGCACGCCGCTCTCGTCCAGCATCTCCTCGATGCGCAGGGCGCGGAACGGAAGCTCGTAGGGATAGGCGGCGATCAGGTACGGGTATTCGGGGCCGACCACCGGATTGTTGGCGTTGACGATGCGGCCGGACGGCGGGTTCAGCACCTGCGGCAGGTCGTCGACCGGGATGAACCCGGTCCAGTCGTAGGCGCCGGTCCAGCCCGGCACGGGCATCAGTCCGTTGCCGTCGGCGCGCACCGGCACGCGGCCGGCCACGAACATGCCGATGTTGCCGCCGGTGTCGGCGTAGAAGACGTTCTGCTGCGGCGCGATCCAGTGCGCCATCGCGGCGCGGAAATCGTCCCAGTCGCGGGCATGATTGATGCGGTACACCGCCTCGGCGATGATACCTTCCTCCGCCAGGCCGGGGAAGGCCAGGGCGACCACGGCCTGGTCGCCGAGCAGCGCCAGGGCGGCGTCGGGCTCGGCATCGCTGACGACCGGTCCGTGGCGGGTGGCGCGGACGGTCACGACAACCGGGTCGCCGCCGTCGACCAGGATCGTCTCCTGCCGCGTCTCGAACGGCGCGCTGCCGTCCGGCGTCAGGTAGCGGCCGGGAGCGTCGGGGTCGAGCCGCTCGATGAACAGGTCCTGGGTATCGCCGCCGGTGGTGGTCAGGCCCCAGGCGATCGTGCCGTTGTGGCCGAGGATGACGACAGGCGCGCCGGGGATGGTGGCACCGGCCAGCGTCAGCTCTGGCGTCTCGAGCCGCACCAGGTACCACAGGATCGGGGCGCCCAGGCCCAGATGGGGGTCGTTGACGAGGATCGGGGCGCCGGTCTCTGTGCCCGTCCCGGCGACGGCCCAGGCGTTCGATGCACCCCGCGCCCCAGGATCCGGCAGGCCGGCGTGCAGCGTGGCCAGGGCCTCTTGCGACAGCGTGCCGAGCGTCGTCAGCGGCGGCAGGCGGTCGTTGGGAAACAGGTCCTCCAGGCGCTCGCGGCCGATGGTTTCGGCCAGCCGGGCGCGCAGCAGCTCGCTGCGGAAGTTCGAGGCCAGCTGCAGGGCCATCAGCCGGCCGACCACGAGGCTGTCCGCCGGCCGCCACGGCTCCGGCTCGATGCCCAGGGCGTAGAACTCCGGCGGCCACGGGCCGTCGTGGCCCGCCAGCCAGGCGTTGACCCCGGCGGCATAGCGCTCGAGCAGGGTCTGCACCTCGGGTGCCAGGCCGGCGACGGACCCTTCGGCCAGGCGGTGCAGGCCGAGGATGCGCATGAAGTGGTCGGCCCGCACCGCCGATCCGCCAAGCACCTCGGCCAGCCGGCCGGCGCCCAGGCGTCGCGCCATCTCCATCTGGAACAGGCGGTCCTGGGCATGGACGAAGCCGACGGCAAAGGCGGCGTCGGCCTCGCTCTCGGCGAAGATGTGCGGCACGGCATGGGCATCGCGCACGATCCGCACCGGTGCCGCCACGCCGTTGACCGGGACTGCAGCGGCGTACTGGGGCAGGCTGCCGCGCAGCCAGACATAGCCGGCGCCCAGGCCGATGCCGGCCAGGACGACGAGCACCAGCAGCACGAGCGCGGCACGCCGCACCCACTTCATTGTCGCACCCCCTCCGGATGACGCCGGCCGCGGCCGAGGACCGGGCGGCTGGTCAGGCCGTGGACGTCGCGTGCAGGGCCTACTGGTCGGCATACATCATGTGCGGCAGAAGCTGGTTGTCCACCCAGTGCGCCAGCCTTTCGCCCAGGTTCCTGACGCCGGTCAGGCCGCGGTGTCGTCGGCGACGCCCTGTTGCAGGGCGCTGACGAAGTCGAACAGGCCGATGCGGCGTTCGCGCCGGAGCCGTTCGGCGTGCAGCACGGCCGCCACGTCGGCGACGCTCTCGTCGATGCCGGTGTTGATGATGACGTAGTCGTATTCGGCCCAGTGGCTCATCTCGTCGGCCGCCTTGGCCATGCGGCGGGCGATGACCTCGGCACTGTCCTGGGCGCGGGTGTGCAGGCGCCGGTTCAGCTCACCCACCGACGGCGGCAGGATGAACACGGTGACGAGGTCCTGGCGCGCCGAACCGGCGAGCTGCTGCGTGCCCTGCCAGTCGATGTCGAACAGGACATCACGCCCGTCGGCCAGCGCCGTCTCCACGGCGGCGCGCAGCGTGCCGTAGTGGTGGTCGAACACCCTGGCGTGCTCCAGCAGCTCGCCGCCGGCCACCATCGCCCGGTAGCGCTCGGCAGTGATGAAATGATAGTCGCGGCCATCGACCTCGCCGGGGCGCATCGGCCGTGTCGTCACCGAGACCGACATGCTCAGGTTGCCGTCCCGCTCCAGCAGCCGGCGCGAGATCGTCGTCTTGCCGGCGCCGGACGGCGACGACAGGACCAGCATCAGGCCGCGGCGCCGGATGCCGCGCGGCGCCGAAGCGGCAGGGGAGGGGGTGCCGGGGGAGGAGGCGGTCATTCGATGTTCTGCACCTGCTCGCGGAACTGCTCGATGGTCGCCTTGAGGTCGAGGCCGATGCGGGTCAGCTCGACGTCGGCCGCTTTCGAGCACAGCGTGTTGGCCTCGCGGTTCAGCTCCTGGCAGAGGAAGTCGAGCCGCCGGCCGATTGCAACGCCCTCGGCCAGCAGGCCGCGGGCCTGGGCGACGTGGGCGGAGAGCCGGTCGAGCTCTTCGCGCACGTCGGCCTTGCCGACCAGCAGTGCCGCCTCCTGGGCCAGGCGCTCCTCCGGCAGGGCCGGGGCCGCCTCCAGCAGCTCCGCGACGAGATGGCGCAGCCGCGCCTTCAGGGCCTCCGGCTGGGCGGCCGCCGTCGCCGCCGCTGCCTGGGTCAGCGTGGCGATGCGGTCCAGCTGGTCCCTCAGCACGGCGGCCAGGCGCGCGCCCTCCTCGGCACGGGCCAGGGCCAGGCTGTCCAGCATCGTGCCGAGGGAGCACAGCAGCGCCGCGTCCAGCTGTTCCTGCTCGGCCTGCTCCTCCTCGACGGGTTCGATGACGCCGCGCACGGCCAGCAGGGCATCAAGCCGCGGCGGCGCGGCGCCGGCCGCGGCCAGCTCGCGCGACACGGCCAGCACCTGGTCCAGCAGGTCGCGGTTGATGCGCAGGCGGCTGACCGGCTCGGCCCTGGCCATGGCCAGCGTGACCGAGACGTTGCCGCGCTTGAACCGCCGGCCGGCCTCGGCGCGCACCGTCGAATCAAGCCGATCCAGACCGGCGGGCAGGCGGCAGCGCACGTCCAGCGAGCGGCTGTTGACGCTGCGGGCCTCCCAGGTCCAGGCCTGCGGCCCGTGGCCGGCGTCGGCGCGGGCGAAACCGGTCATGCTGGCGACGGCCGGTGCCACGGGGCCGGCGGCGGAAGCGGTCACGACGGGGGCTCTCCAGAATCGTGTGGGACAGGCGGGGCGGGGCGGTTATACGGTCCGGCGGCGCCGGCAACAAGCCTCGGAACCCATGCGCGATCCCCGTATCGTCCTGATCACCGGTGCGTCGAGCGGCATCGGCGCGGCCCTGGCAGTGGAATATGCCGCGCCGGGGCGGACCCTGCTGCTCACCGGGCGCAGCCGCGACCGTCTCGACGCCGTGGCGGCACAGGTGCGCGATCGCGGCGCGGCGGTGGAGACCGCGGTCCTCGATGTCGTCGAGCGGCAGGCCCTGGCCGACTGGCTGACCGTCATGGACGGCCGCCACGGCATCGACCTGGCCATCGCCAATGCCGGCATCTCGGGCGGCACCAGCGGTGCCGGCGAGAGCGCGGCGCAGGCCCGCCGCATCCTGGCGGTCAACGTCGACGGCGTGCTCAACACGGTGCATCCGCTGATCGGCCCGATGTGCCGCCGCGGCCGCGGCCAGCTCGCGCTGATGAGCTCGCTGGCGGCGTTCCGCGGCTATGCCGGGGCGCCGGCCTATTGTGCGTCGAAGGCGGCAGTGCGCGTGTACGGCGAGGGTCTGCGCACGGTGCTGCGTGAGCACGGCGTTGCGGTCAACGTGATCTGCCCCGGGTTCGTGCGCAGCGCCATGACGGCGGGCAACGCGTTCCCCATGCCGTTCCTGATGACCGCCGAGCGTGCGGCACGGCTGATCCGGCGGCGGCTGGCCCGCAACCGGGCGCGAATCGCCTTTCCGTGGCCGACCTATGCGGCGGCCTGGCTGGGCGGCGTGCTGCCGCCGGGGCTGACGGATCCGATCATCGCGCGGCTGCCGCGCAAGGGAACGTCGGCCGAAAGCGCGCCGTGAGCGGCAAGGGCAGGTCGATTTATCCGAAAGCCCGCCTGTACGCGGCACATCCACGCATTATCATATATTGTTAACGATTAGGGGGCTGCTTGCTGCGGCCTGCATGAAGAATGGTTGCGATGACCGATCTCTCGAAGGACAGGGCCCAGGCCGCCGACGGCCTCGGCATCATGCTGCGCGAAGCTGCCGTCATGCTGCTTTTGTTTGGCAGCCTGCTGGGGCTGCTGGTGATCGGGCACGGCGCCCTCGGCTGAGCCGCGGCCCATGGCCGGCGGACCGGAGCATATCCGTCCGCCGGCCGGGGACCGACGGGATTACCAGCCGAGCCAGTCAGGACGCAGCGGCAGGTTGGTCGAGTAGATCTGCTCGAGGTTCCACTGCTCGTTGCTGTAGTTGCTGCGATACAGGGTGACCTCGGTCGTGCCGCGACGGTCCTGGGGCGTCCAGGTGTGCGGCAGGCACACGACTTCCAGGCCTTCGGGCACGTGGTCCTGCATCTGCTCGAACGCCGCCCTGATGTTCGGGCCGGTGATGCCGCCCAGGGCCTCCGCCTGGGCCATGGCGTCGCGCATGAAATAGGCGGTGCAGACGCCGCGCATGTAGTGCACCGGCCGGTAGTCCACGGTCTGCCCTGCCGGCGTCGCGGCATTGGCGATCTCCCGCACGGTGTCCATGCCGGGCACGTTGTCGCCCCAGGTGGAGGCGGTGACAACCCAGACCATGCCGTTGCCGGCCTCGCGCGCGGCCCGGACGGCGTTCTCGTCCCAGCCATAGACATTGGTCATGAACTGGGCGTTGACGCCGACGCGGGCACAGTCCTGCTTCAGCCGGATGTTCGACTCGGTGGTGTTGCCCAGGAACACGTAGTCGGCTCCGGTCTCCCGCACGGCGCGGCAGTGTGCCGTGAAGTCGCCCGGTGCCAGCGAGTAGCGGATCGGCTCGACGATCTCGAAGCCCAGGTCGCGGGCATAGCTCAGGCAGGCATCCATGGGCGCGTTCTGGAACGGATGGTTGTCGCCCATGTAGAGGAACCGCGGCGGGTTGAGGTCCTGCAGGAAGGTGGAGACATTGGCGCCGGCATGGCGCCGCCAGTCTTCCGCCGCCCATTGCACCAGGCCGCGGCAGCCGTCGGAATAGGACGCACCGTAGAAGAAATTGTACGGGGCCGGGGTATCGGTGTGCGGCGAACGGCCGGTCGGGTCGGTCAGGTGGCCGGACGACGAGCCGGAGATGAACACGACCTCGTCGCGCGTCACATAGGGGACGAGCAGCTCGGTATCGGCGGTGCCCCAGCCGAGCACGACCACGGGATCGATCGTCTGCCGCCATTCATTGTAGGTGGCCACCGCCTCCAGCGGGTCATAGCCGTAGTTGACGCTGTCATAGGCGATCGTGTGGCGTTCACGCCTCGATGCCATGATCCTCAGCATGGGCATCTTCTATGGCGGCATTGCGCAGGTCTTCGCCGGCGTCATGGAGTGGCGCAAGAACAACACCTTTGCGACGACGGCGTTCATCTCCTTCGGCTTCTTCTGGCTGGCGCTGGCCGGCATCATCACCCTGCCGCGCATGGGCCTGGGCGATCCCCCGTCGGCGACCGCGATGGCGGCGTTCCTCGGCATCTGGGGGATCTTTGCCACGGTCCTGTTCATCGGCACCTTCCGCTTGAGCCGGGCGCTGCAGGTCGTGTTCTTCCTGCTCGTCGTCCTGTTCCTGCTGCTCGTCCTCGGCGACCTGACCGGCAACCGCACCTTCACCCGCTGGGCCGGCTATGAAGGCATCGTGTGCGGCGCCTCGGCGATCTACACCGGGCTGGCGCAGGTCATCAACGAGGTCTTCGGACGCCCCATCTGCCCGCTCGGGATCGAGAGAAAATAAGTAAACTGTCCCCGTAACCACCGTAACCACCGTAACCACTGTCACCCGGTCAGCCGCCCGAGGCTGCCCGCCACGCGCGGGCCAGCGCGGCGAAGCCGGCGATATCGATGTCCTCGGCCCGGGCCGTCGGCGGCAGGCCGGCCGCCACCGTCAGCGCCGCCGGGTCGCCCAGCCCCTTCAGGCTCTGGCGCAGCATCTTGCGGCGCTGGCCGAAGGCGCCGGCAGCGACCCGCTCCATGGCGGGCCAGTCGGCCGGTTCGGGGGCAGGCCGCGGTGTCAGCCGTACCACGGTGGAGTCGACCTTGGGCGGCGGCGTGAAGGCGGCGGCCGGCACGTGGAACTGCGTCCGCACCTCGGCCCGCCACTGCGCCATGACCGACAGCCGGCCATAGGTCTTGCTGCCGGGCGCCGCGGCCAGCCGCTCCGCCACCTCGCGCTGGAGCATCAGCGTCAGGCAGCGGAACGCCTCGATCCGTCGCAGCCAGCCCAGCAGCAGCGGCGTGGCGATGTTGTACGGCAGGTTGGCGACGACGGCGCGCGGCGCCGGTACCAGCGCCGCCGCATCGACCTCCAGCGCATCGCCCTCGACAAGCCGCAGGCGGCCGCCGGCAGCCGCGGCCAGCTCCGCCAGGGCGGCGATGCAACGGCGGTCGCGCTCGACGGCGACGACCTCTGCGGCCGGCGTGGCCAGCAGCGCCCGCGTCAGCCCGCCGGGCCCGGGCCCGACCTCGACGACGTGGACCCCGGTGAGATCGCCGGCGGCCCGGGCGATCCGTGCCGTCAGGTTCAGGTCGAGCAGGAAGTGCTGGCCGAGCGCCTTGCGCGCCATCAGGCCGTGGCGGGCGATGACGTCGCGCAGGGGCGGCA
>CAZGMC010000115.1:5395-11982 GCA_964526565.1 uncultured Mycobacteriaceae bacterium | reverse complement strand
GACCGCGAGAAGCTGCAGGAGCGGCTGGCCAAGCTGGCCGGCGGCGTCGCGGTGATCCGCGTCGGCGGTGCCACCGAGATCGAAGTGAAGGAGAAGAAGGACCGCGTCGAGGACGCCATGCACGCGACCCGCGCTGCGGTCGAGGAAGGCGTGGTGCCGGGTGGCGGTGTGGCGCTGCTCTACGCCGCGCGCGTGCTCGACGACCTGACTCCGGCCAACGACGACCAGCGCGTCGGTGTCGATCTCGTGCGCCGGGCCCTGCAGGCACCGGTGCGCCAGATCGCCACGAATGCCGGGGCGGACGGCTCGATCGTCGTCGGCAAGCTGCTCGAGCAGAGCGACCCGGCCTACGGCTTCGACGCCCAGACCGGCGACTACGGCGACATGTACAAGTTCGGCATCATCGACCCGACCAAGGTCGTGCGCGCCGCGCTGCAGGACGCCTCGTCGATCGCCGGCCTGCTCGTCACCACCGAGGCCATGGTCGCCGAGAAGCCGGAGAAGAAGGAAGGCCCGGCCGGGCCCGGTGGCGGCATGGGCGGCATGGGCGGCATGGGCGGCATGGGCGACATGGACTTCTGAGCCCTGCCGGACTGTAGACAGCTACACAGCTACTCCAAGGGGCGCCGCCGGCGCCCCTTTTTTCTTGCATCGGATCCGTCGCCGACGCAGCGCCTCATGCGCCGCCGGGACCCATCGACGCGACTTCGATTGGCATGGCGCTGGCCCAGGCAACCGGGCGCCGGCTGCCTGGGCCAGCGCGACCTGATCACCCGCTTGTGGCGCCGGATTGCCCGGCGCGAAGTGCTTCCGCCGATTGCCACCATCCTCGTCAATGGCTACAAGCTGGCTGGCGGAGGAGCCATGGGCCCCGGCCCGGTGCGGTCGCGGTGGAGGAGGACCCATGACGGCACAGACCACGGTCGAAGCCGGCGGTCGGTCAGCCCGCCGGCCGCGCAATATCCCGTTGCGGGACTGGTGGCAGATCCTCAAGCGGGTGCAGGTCGAGACCGGTCATGACAATGTCGGGCTGGTCGCCGCCGGCATCGCCTTCTACGGCATGCTGGCGGTGTTTCCGGCGATCGTCGTGCTGGTCACGCTCTATGGCCTGGTTGCGGATCCGGAGGCGGTGCAGCGCCAGGTGGCGGCCATGTCCGACGTGGTGCCCGAGAACGCGCTGGCCATCCTGGAGCGGCAGATGACCGACGTGGCCTCGGCGGCGCAGTCGCGGCTGACCTATGGGCTGGCCATCGCGATGGCCCTGGCGCTGTGGAGCGCCAGCGCCGGGGTCAAGGCCATGATGACAGCGCTGAACATCGCCTATGACGAGCAGGAGACGCGCGGCTTCATCTGGTTCAACGTGCTGGGCCTGCTGCTGACCATCGGGGCGGTGCTGGCGATCATCGTGACACTGTCATTGATCGTGGCGCTGCCGGCGATCATCGGCCTGCTGCCGCTGGGCAGCGCCGGCCAGTGGCTGATCTCGGTGGCGCGCTGGCCGATCCTGCTGGTGCTGGTGATCTTCGGCATGGGTGTGCTGTACCGGCTGGGCCCGTGCCGCCGCAGCGCCCGCTGGCAGTGGCTGAGCCCCGGCGCGGCGGCGGCGACCGTGCTGTGGATCACGGCATCACTGCTGTTCTCTTGGTACGTGTCCAGCTTCGCCAGCTACAACGAGACGTACGGCTCGCTGGGCGCGGCGATCATTCTGCTGATGTGGTTCTACATCAGCGCCTACGTCCTGCTGCTCGGCGCCGAGCTCAACGCCGAGCTGGAGCGCCACACCCGCCACGACACCACCGTCGGCGAAGACCGGCCGATGGGCGAGCGCGGCGCTACGGTGGCCGACGAGACGGTGGCCGACGAGACGGTGGCCGAACGGCAGGGCTGAGCGGGACGGCCGACGTGCGGCTGACAGTTCGCGGCCGGGTCGCTTCGCGTCGCTCAGCATCAACCTGAGGAGGGCGATGCCGCGGCTATTGCGCCTGCTCCGCCGTCAGCACGCGGTCCGAGGCGGGCAACGCGGCACGGTCCGCCCCTCCGCCGCAGTCGGTCAGGGTGGTCAGGGGGGCGTCGGCGGCGTGGATGTTGGCGGGTTCCAGCAGGCGGGCCAAGAGGGCCAGGCTGTCGGCGCCGCCGCCGGTTCGGTCCAGCGCCTGTACGGTCAGCGGGCGGCCGTTGCCGGCCTGGAAGTTGAACCGGATCGGCACATAGCGGGCGCCGGCCACGGTCAGGCGGCCGTCAGGCGTCTCGGCCAGCCCGAGCAGCAGGATGATCGCGGTGCGCCGCGGCAGCTCGCGCTGGCCGCTGACGAAGTTGCCCAGCGAATAGAGGATGAACCCCTCGCGGCCGCCGGCGGTGACGTGGCGTTCCCACGGCTGGACGACGTGGGGATGGCTGCCGACCACCGCGGCGGCGCCGGCGGCGATGGCGGCGTGGGCCAGGGCGCGCTGCTGGGCGGTCGGGTCGTGCCAGTACTCGTTGCCCCAGTGCGGTGTCAGGATCACGGCGTCGATGGCCGGGTCGGCCGACAGGCGGGCGATGCTGGCCAGCACCTCGTCCTGCTGCTCGAAGCACAGCAGCACCTGGCCGGCCCGGTCGGGAATGCCGTTGGTGCCGTAGGTGCAGGCCAGCCAGGCGATGCTGCGGTCGCCGCTGCGGGTCACGGTGTGCCACGGTGCGTCGGGCCGGTCGCTGGGGCGGGTGCCGGTATGGGCCAGGCCGGCGGCCTGCACCGCCTGCAGGGTACGGTCGGCACCGACGGCGAAGCGGTCCAGCGAGTGGTTGTTGGCGGTGGAAACCACGTCGATCCCGGCGGCGCGCAAGGCCGGCGCCAGCGCCGGGTGGTAGTTGAACATCGGGTAGCTGCTGTAGACCCAGTCGTCGAAATGCTCGACCGGGGCTGCCACAAGCCCGCCGACCTTGTCGACGCCCTCGGCGATCGGGCCTTCCAGGTTGGCGTAGGCCAGGTCGGCGCCCTGCAGGATGTCCTCGACCTCGGCCCACAGGCTGCGGAAGCCCTCCGGGTGGGCGAAGGCCTGGCGCTGCAGGCTGCCGTGCAGCAGCACGTCGCCGACCAGGGCAATGACGATCTCGCTGTCCGGCACCGTCTCTGAGACGAAGCGCAGCATCGGTTCGCCGTCGCAGCCCGGCGGTGCCGGCACGCGCAGGGCGGCGGGCAGCGGCGGCGGCTCGGGCCGGCGCGGCGGCAGTGGCACGGCGAACGGGCCGCCGCCGGCCGGGCGCAGCGTGGCGCGGATGAACGCGGCGTCGCGGGCCTCAGGCGCCGTGGCCTCCGTCGCTGCGGCGGACACGGGCGCGCCCCCGGCAGACAGGAGGAAGGCGGCAACGGCCAGCGCGGCCGCCGCCGGGCCCGGCAGCTCGATGTGGATGCGGATCACGGTGCCCCCCGAGTCCGGCGGGCGGCGCCCTTCGGTGGCCGCCCCGGTTGTCCCCTGTGGCGACGCTTATGCCGGATTCGGCAGGGCGTGTCGACTCGCGCGGCTCAGAACCGGTCCTCGGCCAGTGCCATGACGGTGCGGTGGCCGTCGCGCAGCGGCACCAGCAGGCCGCCAGCCTGGGGCAGGATCTGCTCGGCATAGAAGCGGGCGGTGATCACCTTGGCCTCATTGAAGGCGAAGTCGGCGCCGGGATCGCGCAGGTCGTCGAGCGCGGCCAGGGCGGCACGGGCCATCACGGCACCGCCGGCGACGATGCCGAACAGGCGCAGATAGTGGGCGGCGCCGGCGGCGGCGGCGACCGGGTCGGTGGCCGTGGTGTCGACCAGCCAGTCGGTGGCTGCCGCCAGGCTGTCGATGCCCTCGGCTAGGCGCACGCGGATGGCGGCCATGTCCTCGCCGGGGGCGGCGGCCAGCGCCTCGTCCAGCGCCCGCAGCTCGGCGATGCAGGCGCCGGCGGCCAGGCCGTGGTCGCGGCCGACCTTGCGGAACACCAGGTCGGCGGCCTGGATGCCGTTGGTGCCTTCGTAGATCGGCGTGATGCGCGCGTCGCGGTAGTGCTGGGCGGCGCCGGTCTCCTCGACATAGCCCATTCCGCCGTGCACCTGGATGCCCAGCGAGGCGACTTCGCAGCCCATGTCGGTGCACCACGCCTTGACCACCGGGGTCATCAGGTCGACCCGCGCCTGGGCACGGGCGCGCACGGCGGCGTCCGGGTGGTGGCGGGCGATGTCCATCCCGGCGGCGGTCTCGTAGGCCAGGGCGCGGCCGGCCTCGGTGACGGCGCGCATGGTCAACAGCTTGCGCCGCACGCCGGGGTGGTGGATGATCGTCACCGGCCCGTTGCTGGGGCCGGGGCCGCTGTCGTTGCCGGTGCCGTTGCCGGAGTCGTCGGTCAGGGGGCGGCTCTGCACCCGCTCGCGGGCGTAGTCGCGGGCCTGCTGGTAGGCGCGCTCGGCGATGGCCACGCCCTCCAGGCCGACGCACAGGCGGGCATTGTTCATCATCGTGAACATGCAGGCCAGGCCGCGGTTCTCCTCGCCGATCAGGAACCCGACCGCGCCGCCGTTGTCGCCGTAGGACATGACGGCGGTCGGGCTGGCGCGGATGCCCAGCTTGTGCTCGATGGACACGCAGTGCACGTCGTTGCGCGGGCCGGGCGAGCCGTCGGGGTTGGGCAGGTATTTGGGCACCAGGAACACGCTGATGCCGCGGGTGCCGGGCGGCGCGTCGGGCAGGCGGGCCAGCACCATGTGCACGATGTTGTCGGACAGGTCGTGCTCGCCATAGGTAATGAACACCTTCTGCCCGGTCAGGCGGTAGGCGCCGCCGTCGCGCACCGCGCGGGTGCGGATCTGCGACAGGTCCGAGCCGGCCTGCGGCTCGGTCAGGTTCATGGTGCCGGTCCACTCGCCGGAGATCAGCTTCGGCAGGTAGGTGGCCTTCAGCTCCGCCGTGCCGTGCGCCTGGAGCAGCTCCACCGCGCCCTGGTTGAGCAGCGGGCACAGGCCGAACGACATGTTGGCCGAATGCCACATCTCCTGCACCGCCAGCGCCACCGCCCAGGGCAGGCCCTGGCCGCCGTATTCGGGGTCGAACGGGACGGCGTTCCAGCCGTTGTCGCGGTAGTGGGCGTACGCCTCCCTGAAGCCGGGCGGGGTGCGGACGACGCCGTTCTCGAAGGTGCTGCCGGCCTGGTCACCGAGGTGGTTGAGCGGGGCCAGCACCTCGGTGGCCAGCCTGCCGGCCTCCTCCAGCACCGCATCGACCAGATCGGGTGTGGCGTCCTCGTAGCCGGGCAGGGCGTTCAGATCCTCCAGCCGGGCCAGGTGCCGGAGCACGAAACGCATGTCCTTCAGCGGCGCGGCATAGGGCACCATGGCAATCCTCCGGCGCGGGTTTGAGCGCGAGACTTGCCGGAGATTTGGCGCGTCGGCCGGGCGATTGCCAGGAGCGGCCGGCGGTGCAGTGCCGCGGCCCTGCCATGCGGGCCGAAACGCAAGCGGCCGCCGGACGGGGCCCGGCGGCCGGATGAGCGGACTGCCGGGCGGACCCGGCCGGGGCGTTCAGTTCAGGCGATGACCAGGTTGCCCTGGGTGTGCATGGCGGTGACGATGTCCTGGTCGGTGGCCGTGCCGGCCAGGCCCAGGTCGGTGGTCAGCGTGGTCTTGTCTACGCCCTTCAGGACGATGGTCACCGTGTCGCCGCCGGGGTCGGTGCCGTTGCTGTCGACGCTGAACGTGGCGTCGGGTCCGCTGGTATCCAGCGTGACGAAGTCGTTCACGTCGTCACCGGTGACGAAGTCGGTCACGGGGTCCCACGACTTGCCTGCCAGGTCGAGGATGTCGTCGTCGACGATGCTGAAGCCGCGGATCTCATCGGTCGAGCCGTCGGCGTCGGTCGAGCCGGGCGGGACGTTGGCACGCCACACGAACCTGTCCACGGTGTTGCCGCCGTACATGATGTCGTTGCCGGTGCCGCCGATGATCTCGTTGCCGACCCCCCCACCGCCGCCGCCGAAAATCACGTCGTCGCCAGGGCCGGCCAGGACCCGATCGATAACGCTGCTGCCCTGCGTGGGGTCGTTCAGGTCGTCCCAGTTGGCCGGGTTGCGGACGTAATCCTTGACCGTCTGCTCCGTCCAGCCGTGGTTGTCGATCAACTCCTGGAACACCGGCCAGCCGGCCGTGACGCCGGTGAGGTCGATCGATCCGGCAACCACCCCCTGCGGATCGTTGCCGGTCTGCAGGGCGGTCACCAGCGCGGCGGTGTTCGGCACATCGGCGAAGATGATGTCGTTGCCGTCGTTGAGGGGATCGTTGTGATTGAAGGACTGAATGTGTTCGAAGGGCGTGAGCTGATCCGCGCTGGGATCGCCGATCATCACGTCGTCGGTGGTCGTGCCGAACAGGTTGGGGACGAACTGCTGTGTATCCACGACCAGCGCATCGGTGATCTGGATTCTCAGATCGGCATTGCCGGTGTCGCCGTCTATATCCTGGACCGTATAGTTGATGCGGTCGAAGCCGTCGTGGAGGATGCCGGGCGGCGTTCGTGCCGTCGGCGGCGTGTAGGTGAAGTCGCCGGTGGCAAAATCGACAGTCAGAAGGCCACCCTCGGTCGTCGGGATGT
>CAZGMC010000115.1:0-5295 GCA_964526565.1 uncultured Mycobacteriaceae bacterium | reverse complement strand
CGTCAGGTTCCCGGTCACGGTGTCGTTTGCAGACACCGTGACCGAGTCGTCCACCGGTGCCGGAATGTCGGGCGGCGTGGTGGCATCGACCGTGACTGTCTGCGTCGCCGTCGCCGTATCGGCGTTGGACGCCTCCACCGCCGTTGCGGTCGCCACCACGCTGATCTGGCTGTTGACCGGGATCGAGTTCGGGGCCGTCAGAGTGATGTCGAAGTTGGTGATGCTGCCCTGGCCAGTCTTCAGGGTCAGTGTGGCGAGGCCGTCGCTGTTCGGGTTCGGAACCAACACGCTCAAATTGGCGGCCGTCGCCGAGGTGTTCACAAACTCGTAGTCCCTGGGCAGCGTCACGGAGACCGTGTGCGTTTCCGACCCGTCGGTAAAGTCGCCGAAATTGGCCGAGACGCGCAGCACCACCGTCTCGTTCGGAATGATCTGGGTGTTCGGGTTGCCGCCGCCGTCGAGCACCTGCAGCGACACCGTCGGCTGATCGGCATCGGGCACGACGGTGATGTTCAGCGTGTCGGTGTCGGTGAGCGCGCCGCCGCTGCCGGTGTTGCCCTGGTCGTTGGTGGTGATCGTCAGGGTCGCGTTCGCCCCCGCATCGGTCGGGCCGCGATAGCCCAGGCCGTCCAGCGTAGCATTGATGTCGGCCAGGGTGCCGCTAATGGTCAGCGTGCTGGAGTTGTTCCCGGCAACAATGGCGCCGCCGGCGGCCGTGGCCGTCAGCCTGCCCGTGTCGACCGAGACCATGGTCTCCAGGGTGCCGGTGCCGGCATCGATGTCGCCGATGGTGATGGCGTTGCCGTTGGCGGCGGAAAAGACCAGCAGCTGGTCCTCCAGCACCGTCTGGGCCCCAGGCAGAGAGTTGACCGGCGGGTCGTTCACCGGGGTGACGGTGACGTCGAGGATCGCCGTGGTGGTGGCCGTGTCGCCGTTGGCGGCCTCCTGCGAGGTCGCGGCGACGGTGAGCTGGAAGTCGGTATCGCTGTCGGCCGGCGGGGTGATCGTCAGGCCGGCGAGCTGGGCCGGCGTCAGCGTCCACACGCCACCGCCCTGGTGGGTCCCGGCCGACAGGGCAGCGCCGGCGGGCACACCGGAGATGGTGATCGAGGTGATGCTCTCCGAACCGTCGGTATCGGCCAGCGCCGCGCCGATGTTCAGCGCGATGGCCGAGTCCTCGTTGCCGGCGGCCGGCGGCGTGGTCACCGTCGGTGCATCCGCCACCGCGTTGACGGTGACGCCCAGGCTGCCGGAGGCCGTCGCCGCCAGCGTCGGGTCGGCCGTGCTGATTGCGGTGACCGTACCGTTCAGTGCGCCGAGATCCAGATCCGAGTCGGTTGGCGGCGTCAGGTGCAGCTCGCCTGCATAGGTCGTGCCCGACAGGCCGCTGATGGTCAGCGCGCCGCCGACCAGGCTGGCCGTGCCGCCGCCCGCCTGCAGGCCGGACAGGTCGTATGTCCACGACGGGTCGAGGCCGGTGATCACGATCTGGCCGAGCGCCCCGTCGTTGCCACTCTGGGCGCTGACGTTGATGGTGCCCGACGTGTCTTCGTTGATGGCCAGCCCCGGTCCGCCGCCCGCTGCCGGTGTCAGCGACAGCGTGGCCGTGGGCGGTGTCGGCGCAGCGGGACCGTCGTCCGGTCCGTCCGGCGCCGGTGCCGGCGCAGCGGGACCGTCGTCCGCTGCGCCCGGCGCCGGTGTCGAGCCGCCGCCGCCGACCGCTCCGGCCGAGGCCGGCGCCGTTCCGCCGGCATCGCCGTCGCCGTCGCCGTCGCCGTCGCCGTCAAGGGCCGTCAGGCCCAGAAAAGGGTCATCCGCGCCGCCGGGCGTCGCGAACGTCAGGCCGGTGGGGCCGAGCAGCGCCTCGACGGCGAACTCGCCGCTGGTCGGCAGCTGCGTCTGCGGCAGCAGGGCCGAGGTCTCCGTAGCGGTGGGGTCGAGCAGGCCGACCGGCGTGAAGTCGGCGCCGTTGCCCGGCGGCACCGGCGGTGCGCCATCGTCGTCGGCGGCCGGTTCCAGCAAGCCGTCGCTTTCCAGCGCGGCAATGATGGCCTCGGCCGGGATTTCGACCTCGCCGCCGATCAGCAGCACGGGCGGCGCGTCGCTGGCCGCGGCGGCCAGGAAGTCGGTCAGCAGGATGCTGCCGGGGGCGCCGAAGTCGATGCGCAGGTCGTCGCCCTCGGCGACCAGGGTGACGGCGGCCACCGCAATGACCTGCAGGTCGATGGTCTGGCCGGGCATGACCTGGATGACGATCTCCTGACCGCCCGCCGGCACCGGTACGACGATCGGTCCGGCCGCCGGCGTGATGTCCGTCTCCGACGCGATCGTGTCGGCGGTCGGCTCCGTGGCGCCCGTTTCCTCAGCCATATCCTGCTCTCCCACCCTTCATGCGGCGACCGCGGTTCCGTGGCTGCGTGCAACCGCGCGCCAACGGGGTTTGCGGCCCGATACACGCAGCATCCCCTATGATCGGCATGGATGCCGTACCTGTCAAGCAAAAGTGGTCATTTTATCTAAACGTTAACTTTTATTATCCAAACCGCGGGCAAATCTTTCCTTGCAGCGGCGTCGGGGCAGCCGGTTGATGTGCCGTGCTGCGCGGAACCCCGCTGCGCCGCATCATGCCACCAGAGCGTTGGCTGCGTGCATGGCGGCGATCAGCTCGGCGTTCGCCGCGGCGCCCGGCCCGATGCCAAAGGCGCCGAACAGGTCCACATTGATCAGCGACACCTCGACCGAGCCGGCGCCCGGCCCGGCGCCAGCGGCATCGACCTTCACCACGGTGTCGCGGCCGCTCTTCTTGAACGACAGGTAGTCCGACGGGACACGGGACGCGGGGTCGTAGGCGACGAGCAGGTCCGATACATCGATGACATCGCCCTGGCCCAGGTCGAAGTCCATGATTCGGTCACGGCCATCGCCATCGCCATCGCCATCGCCATCGCCATCGCCATCGTCATCGTCATCGTCATCGGCGGCCGACCACCTGAACGTGTCGGCGCCGGCGCCGGCGAGTATGCGGCTGCATGCGCAACATTCGACCAGGGAGGCCGCGACACGGGGCTTGCGCGTCGGTCCGGTCGGGCCTAACAGCGCAGCATGTCCGCAGACGCTCCTCCGACCCGCACGGCCTGCGACGCCGTGCCGCGCCCGGTGCGGCCCGGCCACCATGGCGCCTGCCGGGCCGGCGCCCGCCGTGACGGCGGGGCGCCATGACCGAGGTGCGGCTGATTCCGGTCGGTGCCGACGACGCCGGCATGCGACTCGACCGCTGGCTGCACCGGCAGTTCCCGCAGCTCGGCCACGGCATGATCGAGCGGCTGCTGCGCACCGGCCAGATCCGTGTCGACGGCCGCCGCGCCAAGGCCGGCGCCCGGCTCGAGGCGGGGCAGGCGGTGCGGGTGCCGCCGGTGGTGGTGCCGCCGCCGCCGCAGCCCGGCCCGGCCCCGGTGCCGCCTCATGAGGCGGCCGAGCTGCGCCGGCGCGTGCTCTACAGGGACGAGGACGTGCTGGCCGTCGACAAGCCGGCCGGCCTGGCGGTGCAGGGCGGCACCAAGGTGGCGCGCTCGCTCGACGCCATGCTCGATGCGCTGCGCTTCGACGCGGCGGAGCGGCCGCGGCTGGTGCACCGGCTCGACCGCGATACCAGCGGCGTGCTGCTGCTGGCTCGCACCGCGGCGGCGGCGCGCACCCTGACGGCCGCCTTCCGCGGTCGCGATGCGAAGAAGCTCTATTGGGCGATCGTGGTCGGGGCGCCGCCGCAGGAGGGCCGCATCGCGGTGCCGCTGGCCAGGCAGGCCGGCGCCGGCCGCCGCGGCGGCGAGCTGGTGGCACCGGCGGCCGACCAGGGCCGGCCGGCGGTGACCGTGTTCCGTACCGTGGAGCGGGCCGGCAAGCGGACCGCGTGGCTGGCGCTGGAGCCGCTGACCGGGCGCACCCACCAGCTGCGCGCCCACTGCGTGGCGTTGGGTACGCCGATCCTGGGCGATGGCAAGTACGGGGCCGCGGCGGCGGTCCTGCCGGGGATGGCGGAGGCTGTGCGGCTGCAGTTGCATGCCCGCCGGCTGGTCGTGCCGCACCCGCGGCCGGGCGGCGGGCGACGCGTCATCGACGTGACGGCGCCGCTGCCGCCGCACATGGCCGAGACGTGGCGGCTGCTGGGCTTCGACCCGGCCGACCCCGAGGCCGACGCGCTGCCGGTGGCGTGAGCCGGCCGGCCCGCCGGACGTCCGTCAGGCGAGACCGAGGCGGCGGTACAGGGTCATGTCGGGCGCCGCAGGCTGGGCCGGCGGGATGTACAGGGTGGAGATGGCCGACACGCCGGCCTGGGCGAGCGCATGGATCGGCACCTTGCGGATGACCGGCCCGCAGTTCGGGTAGACGGCCGCCTCGTAGACGAACACTTCGTGGAAGGGCGAGTAGGACTGGCACAGCCGCTCGATCAGCAGCGGCAGGGCGCTCAGATCGTAGCCGTGCTTCTTGTAGGTCCAGTCGCCGATGACGCCGATCTGCCACAGCACGACCTGGCTTGACGGGTCGATGCGCCGGCCGTTCATCAGGAAGTCGGTGGCCTCGTAGGACTGGCAGCCGTTCATGGCCGGGTCGACACCCAGGTCGGCGAACAGGCAGTCCTCGGCCGAGATGCCCGGCAGCATGCGCGCCTCGTAACCTTCGGCGCGGGCCTGGCGGATCGACTCGTGCGAGGGGAAGGCGAACACGCCGGGATGGCCGTAGAAGGCGCCGCAGGTCAGCATGCCGTCGCGCACGCACTCCAGGATGCGGGCGACCATCTCCATGTAGGTCTGCATGCGCGGCTTGCCCTCGCCGTACAGGTGGTAGAGCGACTCCGCGGCATCGGGATTGAGCCGGCGGATGGTCTCCTCTGCCACCGGGTCGCCGACGACGTAGAGCACCCTGTCGGCCTGCTCCAGCCAGGCGACGGCCTCCATGGTCAGGTGGCCGACGGTCTTGATGCCGGTCCCGACGATGACCAGCGACCCTTTCTTCATCATGCTTCCTTCTTTCGACGGCGGTCCGGACCGAGCCTGACGGCACCGGGCCGGCTACGATTCACCGACGGCCTGCGCGTGTCAAAGGGCGCGGCGATGGTCCGGTTCTCGAGGCAACGGGTACGGTCGAGCCGGCCGCGCGGTCCGGCCGCCAGATGGGCGAGGCCAATGCGGCGGGCGGTGCCACCGTCCGCCGTGCGCCCCGGGGACCGGTGCCTATTTCCTGGTGCCGCTGCCGCGCGGCGTGGGCTGTGGAGTGGGCGGGGTCGGGGTCGGGGGCGTG
>CAZGMC010000114.1:5916-12389 GCA_964526565.1 uncultured Mycobacteriaceae bacterium | reverse complement strand
CGCGCGTGGAGAACGGCTTGGTGATGTAGTCGTCGGCGCCCAGGGCGATGCCCTTCTCGCGCTCGACCTCGCGGCCCTTGGCGGTCAGCATGATGATGCGGACGTTCTCCCAGGCCGGGTTCTGGCGGACCGTCTGGCAGACGTCATAGCCGTCCTTCTTGGGCATCATCACGTCGAGCAGGACCAGGTCGGGCGGCCGCTCCTCGATGGCGCGCAGGGCCTCGTCACCGTCGCGCGCCACGCGCACGTCGAAGCCGGCCTGGTCCATCAGGAACTTGAGCGACAGCACGATGTTCGGCTCGTCGTCGACGACGAGCACCGCCTTCTGCCTGGCCTTGGGCCTTTCCGCCTCGGTGGCGGATCCCGGTTTTGCCATGGCTGAGCGCCTCCCTGGGCTCGGCCCGGCGCGCCGCCGTAAACCCGCCGGATCGCGATCCGGCCAGGCCACCGCCGCTGCGCAGGCCGGGAAACCCTGATCATATTGTTGGAATTTACGGGTCTCCCAATGTGCAGATTAGTACGGCAGGATGGCCGCTGTCAGCAGATTTGTGGTTCGGCTGGCAGCAGCTTTTACGGTGACAGTTTACTTATTGGCTGGGAGAAAGTGGCCCTTTGGCAGGATTCACCCAAGCGAATAAGTAAACTGTCACCGTAAGCATCGGGCCGCCAGCGTTACAGCATCTGGTGGGTTAAACAATTCTCAAACACAAAAAGGGATGATTTCCGCACTGCTGCCCGGTATGATGGGGACGGACCAGCGACACGCACGCCAGCGCGACGCACGCCAGCCTGACGCACGCCAGCGCGACGCACGAAGGTGCCCGCCAATGATCGCCACAGTCCAGTGCAGGCCCGCTGCAGCGCCGCCCGGCGGGCCGCCGGTGACGGCCGCGGGCGGTTCCGCGGCCCATTGCGCCCCGCGCGCGCTGTCCTCACGCCTCCGCATCGCGGAGGCGTTTTTCGTTTCGTCCGCCATCATCGTCCCACGCATCACAGCCGGGAGGGAGATCCCGATATGGCCAAACGATCCGCCCGCCTTGCCGACGACCTTCAGGACGACGCCCGGGTGACGCCGCTGCCGGCCCGCTGGGGCGGCTGGGACCCGGTCGAGGGCCAGCGCGAGCAGAGCTACGTCCGTCGCGTCAAGCCCCGCAGCGACAACCAGCACCGGCTGATGGAGGCGATCGACGGCCACAGCCTGACGCTGGCCCTGGGTCCGGCCGGCACCGGCAAGACCTACCTGGCCATTGCCGCGGCGGTGGAGGCGCTGGAGGACGGGCGGGTGGCGCGCATCGTGCTGTCGCGCCCGGCGGTCGAGGCCGGCGAGAGCCTGGGCTACCTGCCCGGCACGATGGAGGAGAAGCTGTCGCCCTATCTGCGGCCGCTGTACGACGCGCTGGCCGACCGCATCGGTGGCAAGCGACTGAAGGGCCTGCTCGGCGACGGCTCGATCGAAATCTCGCCGATCGGCTTCATGCGCGGGCGCACGCTCAACAACTGCTTCGTGGTCATCGACGAGGCGCAGAACTGCACCTACGGCCAGATCAAGATGCTGCTGACGCGACTCGGCTGGCATTCGACCATGGTCGTCACCGGCGACCCGGACCAGTCCGACCTGCTGCCCGGCGTGTCGGGCCTGGCCGAGATCGCCGACCGGCTCGACCCGCTGCCCGGCATCGCCGTGGTCCGCCTGACGCAGCAGGACGTGGTCCGCCACCCCCTCGTCGCCACCATGCTGACCGCCCTGTAGGGAGTGCCCCGGCCGGATGCGGCGAACCGGATGCGGCGAACCGGATGCGGCGAACCGGATGCGCCGAACCGGATGCGGCGCATCCGGCCTCCGGCCGCCACTTCAGCGCGGCGCGGTGCGGCGCAGCGCGGTAACCGGTCAGGACGAGGACGGCTCGGGCGCGCGGGCGCGGGCCGCGGCGGCGCTGGTCTTTTCCAGGCGATGCGCCAGGACGCGCATAATCTCCACCGCCATCTGCGGAAACTCGTTGACCAGGCGGAAGAACAGGTCCTTGGAGATGCGCAGCGTGGTCAGGTCGGTGCGGGCCCTCACCGTGGCCGTGCGCGGCACGTCGCAGAGGATGGCGATCTCGCCGATGAAGTCGTTGCGCGTGACGCGGGCCAGGACGACCGGCCCGTCCGGGCCGCGGCGGATCACGTCGGCCTCGCCGTCCATGATGATGTAGGCGGCGTCGCCGATCTGGTCCTGTTCGAACACCGTTTCCCCGGCACGGAACGACATCCGCTCGCTGGCGAAGGCGAGCAGCTTGAGCTTGGACGTCTCGATGTTGGCGAACAGAGGGAGCCTCTTGAGAAGCTCCACCTCCTGATTCAGGCTCACCGTCCCTTCCTCCTCCTTCGCGTCGTCGGCCTACTCCGCCGCCAGCAGCTCGTGCAGCGGACCGCCGTCCCTGGACAGGTCGGCAAAGCTGCCATGCCCGGCAACCCGGCCGTTCTTGAGGACGACAATCTCGCCATAGCCGCTGACCATGGCGGGCCGGTGCGGCGCCCAGATCAGTCCCCTATCCTGGTACATGTTTATGACGTTGTCGTGCACGCGCTGCTGCGCGGCGGCATCCATGGCCGAAATCGCCTCGTTGAGGATCAGCACGTCGGGCCGGCGCAGCAATGCCCGCGCCAGCGCCAGCTTCTGCCGCTGCACCGTCGACAGCCGCGCCCCGCCGACGCCGACCGACTGGTTCAGGCCCAGCGCGATGACCAGGTCGCGGAAGCCGAGCCGGTCCACCACCTCGGCGATCAGCACCTGGACCCGGTCCTGCGCCCCGGACCGGCCATAGCGGATCTTGCCGAACAGGATGTTGTCCTGCAGCGGCAGCGTCGCGTTGTAGCGCTCCACGTCGAAGAACTCGACGGCGCCGCGCAGGTCCTCGGGCAGGTCTCGGGCGAACACGCGCCGCGCCTGCAGGATCCGCTCCTTCATCGCGTCGTCGATCAGCCCCAGGCGGTGTCGCGACGGGATCAGCTTGAACGGCAGCGACATCAGCCGCGCCCGGTCGCCGGGCTTGAGGGCCGTCAGCCCTTCCTTGTCGGCCCTGGCCACCAGCGGCTGGAACTCCGGCAGCTCGTCGGAGCCGATGAACGAGAACTGGTCGAAGAACTCATGCCCCGGCGGCAGGTCGGCGAACAGCTCGATCATCGTCGCCGCGACCTGCCGGCCCATGTCCAGGAAGTCGGCGGTCAGGCCGACCTTGTCGAGAACCTGCAGCACGTAGGGCTGTTCCGCCAGGCCTTCGAGGGCGAAGGTGCCGCCGACCGGCGTGCCGAACAGCAGGTTCTCTGCCACCGTGGCGCTGTCGTTGAAGCGGTCGGCATCGAACAGCTCGACCGGGTCGCCCACGTCCGGATCGTGCAGGCGCTCGCGCACCACGCGCCGCGCCTCCAGCACCTTGTCCGCGACCTCGCGGTGGGTGGCCGGGCACAGCGTGGTCTTCAGGCCCATGACGTAGACGTCCGCCTCCATCTCGACCACACGCAACAGCTCCAGCGCCCGGCCCTCCAGCCCGGCCGGCCCGTCCACCCCGGCGGCGGCATAGTCGATCCAGTCGGCCAGCACGTCGTAGCCGGTGTTGCCGGAGGCCATCGCCTCGCGCAGGCGGCGGCGGCGGCGCGCCTCGGTGGCTGCGTCGTACTCGGCCGGGCGCAGCGGCCGGTGCTGCAGGCCGTAGTACAGGTTGGCCCGCAGGCTGTCGGTGAACATGTGGCTGTGCGGCCCGACATAGGCGAAGCGCCGCCCGACCAGGGCCTCCGGCACCTCGGAATAATCGTAGTCGCCGAGGCGGATGCGGCCGGTCGTCGGCTGGATCAGCCGCGCCATCAGCATCAGCAGCACGTCCTTGCCGCTGCCGGTGCTGCCGATCAGCGCGGTGTGGCGGTTCAAGCTGATCGTCGCGGTGACGCCGTCGAGCATCGGGATGCCGTCGTCCTCGACATAGCCGACATTGATCAGGTGCATGGTGTCCGGCAGCGGTCCGTCGAACGGCGGGTCCCCGGCCAGGCGCGACTCCGGCGCCATGCCGGGCGGGTCGAACTGCTCGACCACCTGCTCGTACTTGATTCGGACGTCCTGGGTCCGCTGGTAGTAGTTCAGCAGCTCGCGCCACGGCCCGGACAGATCCTTGTAGGCGGCGAGCACGGCAACCAGCGCGCCAAGCGACAGGTCGCCGATGATGACCAGATAGCCGCCAATGGAGTAGAAGAAGAACGGCGTGAGCTGGTTAAGGAAATTATTCAGGAACTTGATGAAGAACTTGCGCCGGTAGATCTCAAGCCGAATATCATAGATCGTGGCCAGGCGGTCGGCGACGTCGGCCAGGTGCTTGTACGAGGTGTCGTTGGCGTGGATCTCCTGCACACCGTTGACCGTCTCGCCGACCCTGTCCGACAATTGGCGGACGGTGCGGACGCGCTGCTTGCCGAGCTCGTTCACGCGGCGCTGCAGCTTGGGAATGATGTAGGCCTGGACCGGATAGAGCGAGATCGCCGCCGCCCCCAGGAACAGGTCCTGCATGAAGATGAACACCATGTAGACCAGCAGCGTGCCGCCCTGGTAGGCCGGCAGGGCGAAGGCGTCGCCGACGAAGCCGCCGATCGGTTCCACCTCGGCCGTGACCATGGGGATGATCTCGCCCCCCGACATGCGCTTGAAGCGCGGCAGCGGGAAGCGCAGCACCCGGTGGTAGAGCTCGTAGCGCAGCCGGCGCAGCATGCGCTCGCCGACCATGCCGCGATAGACATTCAAATAGTACTTGAAAGCACCGTTGATGCAGACCAGGGCCAGAAAGCCGCCGCTCAGGACAAACAGGTAGGTGATCTGGTCGAGCGTCAGGCCCAGCACCTCGACCGGAAAATCGATGGCGCCGCCGATCGCCTCGTTGACGATAAGCTTCGGCAGCTCCAGGGAATAATACATGAACGGAAACGAAAGGACCGTAAAGAACAGAATCAGGAACTGATCCCTGCGGCTGAACCTGAATATGAACCTGAAGATACTCTTGTCCATTGCCGTCCCGCCCCGGCACGGCCGCCCCGTCGTCGCCCGCGGCGGCACTACGCCCGAGACGATACGTCCTTCGCCGCCTACCCGCAAACATCATGGTCTCAATCCCAGGATTCGTGCTAAGAGGAGGGCGCGCAGCCGGTCGGCCCCGCAACCGAGGCGGCCGGGCTGGTTTTACGTCTGCGCCATGGCGGGTTGCCGCTGCGGCCCGCTCGAGACCCGGCCATGAGGAAGGCGATGCCGAAACGCGCCGACCAGAGCCGCATCCTCATCTACAGCCACGATTCGTTCGGCCTCGGCCACCTGCGCCGCTGCCGCACCATCGCCCACCACCTGGTGGAGCGGCACAAGGAGATGTCGGTGCTGATCCTGTCGGGCTCGCCGATCATTGGCAGCTTCGACTTCCGGGCGCGGGTCGACTTCGTCCGCGTGCCCGGCGTGATCAAGCTGCGCAATGGCGAGTACACGCCGCTGCACCTGCACATCGACATCGAGGAGACGCTCGCCATGCGGGCGTCGATCATCGAGCACACCGCCGACATCTTCGACCCCGACCTGGTCCTGGTCGACAAGGAGCCGCTGGGCCTGCGCGGCGAGGTGCGCGGCACGCTGGAGATGCTGAAGGGGCGCGGCACGCCGCTGGCGCTGGGCCTGCGCGACGTGATGGACGAGCCGGCCCTGCTCGCCCCCGAATGGGCACGCAAGAACGTGCTGCCGGCGCTCAGCGACCTCTACGACTCGATCTGGGTCTATGGCCTGCCGGCGGTGTGCGACCCGCTGGCCGGCATCGACCTGCCACGCGCCGTGCGGGCGAAGATGACCTACACCGGCTATCTGCGCCGCCAGGGGTCCAAGGCGGGGCGGCCGGTCGACCCGTTCGACCGGCCGTTCATCCTGGTCACCCCGGGCGGCGGCGGCGACGGCGAGGGCCTGGTCGACTGGGTGCTGCGCGCCTACGAGCACGACCGTGCCCTGCCCTTTCCGGCGCTGGTCGTGCTCGGGCCGTTCATGCAGCCGCGCCGCCAGGCCGCCTTCGCCGCGCGCGCCGGCCGGCTGGACGACGTCGAGGTCATCACCTTCGACGCCCACCTGGAGAACCTTATGGCGCGGGCGGTCGGCGTCGTCGCCATGGGCGGCTACAACACGTTCTGCGAGATCCTGTCGTTCGACAAGCCGGCGGTGCTGGTGCCGCGGGTGCGGCCGCGGCTGGAGCAGTCGATCCGCGCCGCCCGCGCGCAGGAACTGGGGCTGGTGCGGATGCTGCCCTATGACGAGGCTCGCGACCCCGCCGCCATGATCGCCACCCTGCGCGCCCTGCCCGAGCAGCCGCCGCCGTCGCACGTCGTGGTGCCGGGGCTGCTGGAGGGGCTGGAGACCGTCGACCGGCTGGTCGACGCGGCGATCCGCGGCACCGCTTGGGCCGAGCCCGCCCGGCAGCCCGCCCTGA
>CAZGMC010000114.1:0-5906 GCA_964526565.1 uncultured Mycobacteriaceae bacterium | reverse complement strand
CCTGACCCGATGACGCACGGCCCGCGGCCGGCCGGGTGGCTCGCGCGGGTCGCCATCGTCGTCAAGGGCTATCCGCGCCTGTCGGAGACCTTCATCGCCCAGGAGATCCACGGCCTGCAGGAACGCGGCCAGGACCAGCTGATCGTCTCGCTGCGCCGCCCGACCGACTCCGAAGTGCACCCGGTGCACCACCTGATCCGGGCGCCGGTGCTGTACCTGCCCGAGTACCTGCACGACGAGCCGCTGCGGGTGTGGCGCGGCTGGCGCTGGGCGCGGCGGCAGCCGGGCTACCGCGCCGCCGGCGCCGCCCTGCTGGCCGACCTGCGCCGCGACCGCACGCGCAACCGGGTGCGCCGCTTCGGTCAGGCCTGCGTGCTGGCCCGCGAGTTGCCGGACGATGTCGGCTGGCTGCACGTGCACTACCTGCACACGCCCTGCTCGGTGGTGCGCTATGGCGCCCTGTTGCGCGGGCTGGGCTGGAGCTTCTCGGCCCACGCCAAGGACATCTGGACGACCCCGGCGTGGGAGCTGCGCGACAAGCTGGCCGCGGCCGCCTGGGGCGTGACCTGCACGGCGGCGAACCGCGATTACCTGGCGCGGCTGGCCGGCGATCCGGACAAGGTGGCGCTGGTCTATCACGGACTGGATGCGGCGCGCTTCCCCGAGCCGCCGCCGCGGCCGCCGCGCCGCGGCGACGACCCGGCCGACCCGCTGCGCCTGCTCAGCGTCGGCCGCGCGGTGGAGAAGAAGGGCTTCGACCTTATGCTGGCGGCGCTGGCGCGGCTGCCGGCCGGCCTGCACTGGCGCTGGACCCACATCGGCGGCGGCGAACGGCTGGCCGCGCTCAGGGCGCAGGCGGCGGCCCTGGGCCTGGCCGACCGCATCGACTGGCGCGGGCCCCAGGCGCAGGACGCGGTGGTTGTCGCGTATTGCAACGCCGACCTGTTCGTCCTGCCCTGCCGCATCGCCCGCGACGGCGACCGCGACGGCCTGCCCAACGTGCTGATGGAGGCCCAGGCCACCGCCCTGCCCTGCCTGTCGACCCCGGTCTCCGCCATCCCCGAACTGATCGACGACGGCGTCACTGGCCGCCTGGTCCCGCCCGACGACCCGGCCGCCCTGGCCACCGCCATCGCCGCCCTGGCCGCCGATCCGCCTGCCCGCGCTGCCTTCGGCGCCGCCGGCGCACAACGGGTGCGGCGCGACTTTTCCTTCGAGCACGGGCTGGAGCGGCTGGTGGAGCGGTTTCATTCCGGTGACCAATCCAGTGACAGTTTACTTATTCGCCAGGAAAAGACTGCCCTTCATCCAAGTCTAATCAAAGCGAATAAGTAAACTGTCCCCGTAATGCAAAGCCGGCCTGCATCATGCATGCCAATCTCTTTGGCAACCGAAACCATTGTTCGTATCATGCGAAATATAACCGCCAGAACGGCCGTCTCGCGAGCGAAGCGTGGCGATCCAGCCCCGGCGCCGCCAATTCAGACGGTCATCAATCGCGCGTACGGCACCACTGGATCGCCACGCTTCGCTCGCGATGCTGGGTGGGATCTTGCCCGGAATGGTGCTGCTGTCCTCGGTATTTGTTGACTGCACCACCAACGGGCGCCTTCTGTTTGATGGAGCAAGCGGTTGTTGCCTGCCGCGGCGGGCGCCATGCCTTATTGCAGGGGGCGGGAGGTGCCAAGTCAACCTCTTGGGCCGGTGGCATAATTTCACTGAAACGCCACCTCGGCGAAGCTCCTGAGCTTGCGGCTGTGCAGCGCCTCCAGCCGCAGGTCGCGCAGGCTTTCCAGTGCGCGCAGGCCGATTTCCAGGTGCTGGTCGACCTGGCGGTCGTAGAAGGCGTCGGCCATGCCGGGCAGCTTCAACTCGCCGTGCAGGGGCTTGTCGGAGACGCACAGCAGCGTCCCGTACGGCACCCGGAAGCGGAAGCCGTTGGCGGCCACGGTGGCGCTTTCCATGTCCAGCGCGATGGCGCGCGACTGGCTGAAGCGCTGCACCGGCTCGCGGTGGTCGCGCAGTTCCCAGTTGCGGTTGTCGATGGTCGCCACCGTGCCGGTCCTAAGGATCCCCTTCAGCGCGTTGCCGGTCAGGCCGGTCACCGCGGCCACGGCGTGCTCCAGCGCCTTCTGGATCTCGGCCAGCGCCGGGACCGGCACCCAGGTCGGCAGGTCCTGGTCCAGCACGTGGTCCTCGCGGACATAGCCGTGGGCCAGCACGTAGTCGCCCAGCGTCTGCGTGTTGCGCAGGCCGGCGCAGTGGCCGAGCATGATCCAGGCATGCGGGCGCAGCACGGCGACGTGGTCGGTCATCGTCTTGGCGTTGGCCGGGCCGATGCCGATGTTGACCAGGCTGATCCCCAGGCCGTCGGGCCGCTGCAGGTGGTAGGCCGGCATCTGCGGCAGGCGCACCGCCGCCTGCCCCGTGGGCTCGCCGCCGGCCGCCGCATTCGGCGTCACCCGCCCGCCCGGCTCGACGAACGCCGCATAGCGCGGGTCGCCGGCAGCCATCAGGGCGCGGGCGCGGCGCACGAAGGCGTCGATGTAGAACTGGTAGTTGGTGAACAGCACGAACTTCTGGAAGGCCTCGGGCCGCGTCGCCGTGTAGTGGCGCAGGCGGTGCAACGAATAGTCGACGCGCGGCGCGGTGAACAGCGCCAGCGGCCGCGGCTGCCCCGGCGCCGGCTGGTGCGTGCCGTTGACGATGCCGTCGTCCATCGTCTCCAGGTCGGGCACGTCGAAGGTCTCGCGCAGCGCCTGCAGCCGCTCCGGCGCCAGGTCCGCCCCCGGCAGGCTGTCGGCGTAGGCGAAGTGCACCGGGATCGGCATCTGGCTGACGCCCACCTCCAGCGGCACGTTGTGATTGCGGATCAGCCGGCGCAACTGCTCCAGAAGATAGCCGGCGAACAGGTCCGGCCGGGTCACGCTGGTCGTGTAGTGCCCCGGCCGGTCGACGAAGCCGTAGCTGGCGCCGGCGCGGATGCGGTCGAACCGCTCCACCGTGACGCCGACATAGGGATAGCAGGCGCGCACCCGCCCCGGCAGCTCCTCGCCGCGCACGAAGGCGGCGAACGCCGCACGCAGGAAGGCCGTGTTGCGGTCGTACAGGTCGGTCAGCCGCGCCAGCGCGTGCTCCGGGTCGGAGAACCGCATGGGCTGGCCGGCGGTATCCACGTGCAGCGCCACCGGGGCGGTCATGGCCGGGTCAGGCCTCCAGTCCCATCAGCGAGCGGGCGAACTCGCCGGCGTCGAACGGGCGCAGGTCGTCGATGCCCTCGCCGATGCCGATGGCGTGGACCGGCAGGTGGAAACGCTCGGCCAGCCCGACCAGCACGCCGCCCCGTGCCGACCCGTCCAGCTTGGTGACGATCAGCCCGCTCACGTCGACCAGGTCGCGGAACGCCTCCACCTGGGCGTGGGCGTTCTGGCCGGTCGTGGCGTCCAGCACCAGCAGCACGGCATGCGGTGCCGAGGGCTCCTGCTTGCGCAGCACCCGCACGATCTTCTCCAGCTCGGACATCAGGTGCTCCTTGTTCTGGAGCCGGCCGGCGGTGTCGATCATCAGCACGTCGGCCTGCTGCGCCCGCGACAGCGTCATCGCGTCGAAGGCCAGGGCCGCGGCGTCGGAGCCCTGGTCGCGGAACAGCACGGGGCAGTCGGCCCGCTGCCCCCACACCTGGAGCTGCTCGATGGCGGCGGCGCGGAAGGTGTCGCCGGCGGCCAGGATCACCCGCCGGCCCTCCTGCCGCCACTGCCGGGCCAGCTTGCCGATGGTCGTCGTCTTGCCGCTGCCGTTGACGCCGACGACCAGCAGGACATTGGGCTTGACGGCGGGGTCCAGCACCAGCGGCCGCGCCACCGGCGCCAGGATGGCGGCGGCCTGGTCGGCCAGGGCGGTGCGCACCTCCAGCGGCGACACCTCCTTGCCGAACCGGGTGCGGGCCAGCTCGGCGGTCAGCCGGGCCGCCGTCGCCGGGCCCAGGTCGGCGGTGATCAGCAGGTCCTCCAGCTCCTCCAGCGTCTCGTCGTCAAGCTTCCGCCTGGTGAATATGCCGGAGATGCCGTCGCTGAGCTTGGACGACGAGCGCGACAGGCCGGCCCGCAGGCGGCGGAACCAGCCCTCCCGGCGCTCCTGCGGCGTGCTTTCGGCGTGGATGTCGGTCATGGCCCCGGCTTATACACTGTTCGACCGCCACCGGGAAATGCCGCTGCGGCGAGAGCCGGGCAGGAGCGGCGCGGCAGGATGTCCGACCGCCCCTGGCCGGACCATGCTCGCCTAGGCGGGCACAACGGTCTAGGATAACGGGTTGATCCCATGTGCACGACCGGTGCGCCGGGGCACCCCGGCCATGCCCTTCGGTGCCGCGGCCCGCGGTCGCCATCAAGTCGAACCTTCAACCCGAGGAGGAGTCACCCCATGGACGAAGCGCCGATCAGCGCCGCCGAGCCCGTCTCCGACAGCGAATACGTCACCCTGATCGATCGCACCACCGGCAAGGAGTATGACCTCCCGCTGCTGCACGGGACGATGGGACCCAAATGCATCGACATCACGCAACTGTACAAGCGTACAGGGTACTTCACGTACGATCCCGGCTTCATGTCGACGGCCAACTGCGCGTCCGAGATCACCTTCATTGATGGTGACAAGGGCACGCTGATGCACCGCGGCTACCGGATCGAGGAGCTGGCGGAGAAGAGCCACTTCCTCGAGGTCTGCTACCTGCTGCTCCACCACGACCTGCCCAAGCCGGCCGAGATGGAGCAGTTCGAGCGGGCGATCACCCGCCACACCATGCTCAACGAGCAGATCCTGACGTTCTTCCGCGGCTTCCGGCGCGATGCCCACCCGATGGCAATCATGGTCGGCGTGATCGGCGCGCTGAGTGCGTTCTATCACGACGCCATGGACATCTGGAACCCGCACCACCGGATGATCGCCACGCGCCGGCTGATCGCCAAGATGCCGACGATCGCCGCCTATGCCTACAAGTACTCGGTCGGCCAGCCGTTCGTGTACCCGCGCAACGACCTGGACTACGCAGCCAACTTCCTGCACATGACCTTCTCGGTCCCGGCCGAGAATTACGAGGTCAGCCCGGTGCTGGCGCGGGCCATGGACCGGATCCTGATCCTGCACGCCGACCACGAGCAGAACGCCTCCACCGCCACGGTGCGCATCGCCGGGTCCAGCGCCGCCAACCCGTTCGCCTGCATCGCCGCCGGCATCGCCTCGCTGTGGGGTCCCGCCCACGGTGGCGCCAACGAGGCGGTGCTGAACATGCTGGAGCAGATCGGCAGCCGCGACCACATCCCGGAATACCTGGCCCGCGCCAAGGACAAGAACGACCCGTTCCGGCTGATGGGCTTCGGCCACCGCGTCTACAAGAACTACGACCCGCGTGCCGCGGTGCTGCGGGAGTCGGCGCACGAGGTGCTGGACGAGCTCGGCATCCGCGACGAGCCGCTGCTCGACCTGGCCATGGAGCTGGAGCGGATCGCCCGCGAGGACGACTACTTCGTGCAGCGCAAGCTGTTCCCGAACGTGGACTTCTATTCGGGCATCATCCTGCGGGCGATGGGCTTCCCGAAGAGCATGTTCACGGTCCTGTTCGCCCTGGCCCGTTCGGTCGGCTGGATCTCGCAGTGGGTGGAGATGATCGAATCCCCCGATCACCGCATCAGCCGCCCCCGGCAGGTCTACACCGGCCACGAGCCGCGCACCTACATGCCGCTGGACAAGCGGGGCTGACGCTTCGGACAGATCGGGCCGGCTTCCGTTGCGGGGGTCGGCCCGCTAGCGGCGGACAGAAGAGGCCGCGCCCGGCGGCCCCACATCAGCACGAGCTGCCATGCCGTCCCGCAGGGTCCAGCGCCACGACGCGTTCTTCCAGACGCTGCTCG
>CAZGMC010000113.1:0-12894 GCA_964526565.1 uncultured Mycobacteriaceae bacterium | reverse complement strand
CGTGTTGACCTTCAGCATGCGGTCCAGGCCGCCGATGCGGCAGCGGTCCAGGCCGCCGATGCGGCAGCGGTCCAGGCCGCCGATGCGGCAGCGGTCCAGGCCGAGGCCGAAGCGCAGGTCCTTAATATCGCGGAAGTTGGTCTCTATGCCCCGGCGCTTCGCATAATGGTGGACAAGCTGCGCGCTCGACGCCTCGGCGTCGCTGGCGGCCAGACACCAGACCTCCTTCATGCCCTTGGCCTGGACGCAGACCACCGCGGCCACGGGAGCCGCCGCCGCGGTCAGCCGGGCATCGCGCAGCTTGCGCGCCCGGCCCCCGCGCCTGCGCCTGCGCCTGCCCGATCATCGCCACCGCCAGCGAGGCGCCGGCCATCACCCCCAGCGTCGCCCCGGCAAGGGAGCCAACCCGCTTGGCGTGAAAATCCCCACCATACACTCCATCAATGAACGCCCGAACATCCGCCAGCTTGCGCCCAAGCGCCGCCGCCTTCCCAGCCACAGCCCGACTCCCGCCAATCAAGCCCAGCATCTTGTAGCAGGACTGGTGCGCATGGCCAGCTCGCTCTCGCATTTGCGCGGCCCCAGAATGCCACGCAGGTCGCCGGCGTTGCTGGGCCAGCGCGAGCGGGTTGTCCCTTTTGCCACGGATCATTACACGTAAACATGTCTGTACCAGGACTGGGAGCCAGCGGGGACCTGCCAGGGGCAGGCCCCCGGTCCGGCTCAGACTATAAAGAAGTCATAAAGCAATGTTTCCGTATTGGGTGCCCCGGCACCGTTGCCGGAAAGTGTGATGGAAAAGTCATGCGCTCCCGGTTCCAGCACGACGCCGCCGTTGAAGATCCCGGCCGCCGGGCCGTCACCGAACAGCGAGTAGGGCTCGAACCGCTCGATCCGAGTGTGGAGCCCGTCGTCCAGGTCGAGTTCGGTCCGCGAGACATGGCCGGACCACGGGCTGTCGTCCTTGACGTACGCGGCGAGCGTCACCGCGGCGTCGCCGAGCGCCGACCGCGGAATTTGGACACCGTCCTCAACCTTCGCAAGTCTTGCGTCCGTGTCGGCATCGATCAGCCAGAGGTCCAGATGCGACCGGCCACTGTCGTTCGGGACCGGGTCGGACTCGTTTGCGGCCGGGTCGTTCACTGCAAAGCGGAGCGAGTGTCTTTCAACTACAGCGCCTGTGCCCCGCCCGCCCGAGAAGATCGTGACATCCAGCGTATACTCGCCGGAGTCCGGGAACAGTGCACCAATTTTTGAGGCGTTATAGTCACCCCGCGCGTCGCCGAAGAGCGCATATGGCTCGAGATTCTCAAGTTGCCGCCAAAGGCCGTCCTGATAGTCCAGCGCAACGCTGCCCACGTCAATGCCGGTTGCCTGAACCACAATCGAAACATCTGTGGCGTCAAGCAGCGCACCGTCCAAAGACGCGCCATCCTTGAGCGTCTGAATCACGGTATCTGTCTTCGTATCGACAAGAAAAACTGAAACATCGCTTGGTGCATTCGTGTCGGGCGGGGCGTCAAGCACACGGCCGCCCTCCTCCGTGCCCGGTCCTGACAAGCGCGTTCCGACATTATAGAACGCGTTGTCGACGAGTTCCACCGGCCGGTCCGAGCGATTGATGACGGCGGCGCCGGATCCCGGAATGTTGACGAAGACGTTGCCTTCGACATGCAGAGTACCCGGCTTGGTGGAAATCAGCTGACCGGCCCGGGCCTCGCCGCCATAGTTGATCATGTTCGGGTTTTCGCGGGACCCGGCGACGCTTTGCTCGATATGGTTGCCAACGATCGAGGCCTCGCCGAGATTGGGCACATCGACGCTGTAGCTGCTGTTGCCGTCGCCGTCGATCAGGCTGTTGTTCTCGACCACCGTCTCCCAGGCGCGGCTCTTGATGTGATGGCCGACCCTGGTACCGGTGAACGTGCTGTCGGTCACCTCGAGCCGGCCGAAATGCTGGACATAGACGCCGTGCCCGATGTTGCCGGAGAAATATCCCCCGTTGTCCTCGAAAAAGGAATTCGTGACGGAAACCGTGTGTTCCCTGTCGTGATCGTGATTGCGGCCGGCAAGGATGGCCATCTGGTTGTTGATGAACTTGACGTCATCGACTGTAAGATTGTCGCCCTGGAAGCGGATGCCCGCTCCGTTGTTGTCGCGGACACGCGCACCCTCGAGAACGAGATTGCGCACCTCCAGGTCGTGATCACCCTCGACGACGATCATGCCCTTCCGGTTGCCGATCAGGCCGCTTGACGTGAAGTGCGGATGGGTGCCGTCACCGGTGATGGTCAAGCTCTTCCTGATGACCACGTGATCGTTCTCATAAACACCGCCGAGCACGTATACCGTGTCTCCGGACTCTGCCGCAGCAACGGCGGCCGACAAGGAAGAGTAGTCTCCTCCCTGACCAACCACGAGAGTTCTTGACATTGGTGCGCTCCCTTCAGCCCCCGCGACTTTTCATAAAGTCTGGAAAACAATAGCAGATGGACGCAATGATGAAAAGTGATGGTTTCGAGCAGATCTCAAGGGCATTGAAACAAATAACTATCTGCCTCTTTCGGTCGCATCCTGGCCGGTCGGGCAGACCGGCATATGAGTAATCTCCCTGAAGTTAAATGCCTGCAATATTACTGGTAAAACCCGGGCCGACCTGACTTTCATAAAGGTTGTGCGCCGTCGCCTTTGGGAGCGCCTGCGGCCTCCGCAGAAAGCAGCGGGCCAGGCCCGTGCAGAGCCTGACCCCTATTCTGGGTTCCGGCTTCGGGATTCCGGCTTCCGGCACCGAATGCGTCAGCGCATCGCCCGGCAGACAGCGGTGCCAACCCGGCGGCCGACGCGGGGGGCAGCGGCAATCAGGCCGGTGGCGACGGTCAGAAGAATCACGGCTATGCCATCAATGATCATTGCTTTGCCCCTTCCCTGTTCGGCTGCCAGGAAGCACGGCAGCGCCGCGCCCGGCAGTGACCCTTGTCACTGCCGGGCGCGGCCAAGCCTTGGTGCCATTAATGTACGGGGCGGTCAGGAAGCGGCCGTCCCGGCCGGCTGGCGCGCCTGCTCCAGGGTGTGACGCAGGGCGTCGTCGACGTGGTCGACCCAGACGAAGTCCAGATCCTTGCGGGCCGCCTCGGGAATCTCCTCGAATTCCTTCTCGTTGCGGGCCGGCAGGACGACCGTCGTGATGCCGGCGCGCTGGGCGGCGACGACCTTCTCCTTGATGCCGCCGACCGGCAGCACCAGGCCGCGCAGGCTGATCTCGCCGGTCATGGCGACGTTGCTCTTGGCCGTGCGGCCGGTCAGCAGCGAGGCGAGCGCGGTGTAGATCGCCACGCCGGCGCTGGGGCCGTCCTTGGGGATGGCGCCGGCCGGCACGTGGACGTGGATGTCGCTCTTGCCGAACAGGTCCTCGTCGACGCCCAGAACCGCGGCGCGGCCCTTGACCAGGGTCAGGGCGGCCTGGGCACTCTCCTTCATCACGTCGCCGAGCTGGCCGGTCAGGATCAGCTTGCCCGAGCCCGGCGCCCGGCTCGCCTCGATGAACAGGATGTCGCCGCCGGTCGGTGTCCAGGCCAGCCCCGTGGCCACGCCCGGCACGCTGGTGCGCATGGCCAGCTCGCTCTCGAACCGGCGCGGCCCCAGGATGCCGTGCAGGTCGCCGGCGTCGATGCGCATGCCCTCGGTCTGGCCCTCGGCGACGCGCATGGCGATGTGGCGGAACACGCTGCCGATGGTCCGCTCCAGGTTGCGGCAGCCCGACTCGCGGGTGTAGTCGCGGATGATGGCGCGCAGGGCGTCGTCGGTGATCTGGGCCTGCTCCGCCGTCAGCCCGTTGGCCTCGAGCTGGCGCCCGACCAGATAGCGCCGGGCGATCTGCAGCTTCTCCTCTTCCGTGTAGCCGGGCAGCTCGATGACCTCCATGCGGTCGCGCAAGGGGCCGGGGATGGTGTCGAGCACGTTGGCGGTGCCGATGAACATGACCCGGCTGAGGTCGAACGAGACGCCCAGATAGTTGTCGCGGAAGGCGTGGTTCTGTTCCGGGTCGAGCACCTCGAGCAGCGCCGAGGCCGGATCGCCGTGGAAGCCGCCCATGCCGACCTTGTCCATCTCGTCGAGCATGAACACGCAGTCGCGCGCCCCGGCCTTGCGCACGCCCTGGATGATGTTGCCGGGCAGGGCGCCAATATAGGTGCGGCGGTGGCCGCGGATCTCCGCCTCGTCGTGGACGCCGCCCAGGCTGATGCGCATGAACCTGCGGCCCGTGGCCCGCGCAATCGACTGGCCGAGCGAAGTCTTGCCGACGCCCGGCGGACCGACGAAGCACAGGATCGGGCTCTTGCCGGCGGGGCTCAGCTTGCGCACAGCCAGGAACTCCAGGATGCGCCGCTTGATCTTTTCGAGGCCGTAATGGTCTTCCTCCAGCACCTGGCGGGCGTGGGGGATGTCGATCGTCGTCTGGGTTTCAATCGACCAGGGGATCTCGGTCAGCCAGTCCAGATAGGTGCGAATCATCGAGTATTCGGCGGCGGCCTCGGGCATGGTCTCCAGCCGGCGCAGCTCCTTGCGCGCCTGCTCCTCGGCCTCCTCCGGCATGCCGGCCTTGGTGATCTTCTCGTCGAGCTCGGCGATCTCGGCCGACTTGGTGTCGGCCTCGCCCAGCTCCTTCTGGATCTGGCGCAGCTGCTCGCGCAGGATGTACTCGCGCTGCTGCCTGGACATCGACTCCTTGGTCTGCTCGCTCAGCTTCTGCGACAGCTTCAGCACGTCGATGCGGTAGGCCAGGAACTCCAGCACGCGGTCGATCCGCCGGCGCACGTCGATCGTCTCCAGCACCTCCTGCTTCTCGTGGGGCTCCAGGTCCATGTAGCTGGCCACCAGGTCGGCCAGGGCCGAGGCCGAGCCGATCGACTGCACGGCGTTGACCAGCTCCGCCGGCGCCTGGGGCAGCAGCTCCAGGGCCTCCAGTGCCCGCTGCTTCAGATTGTAGAGCCGCGCCTCCAGCTCCTTCTCGTCGACTGCGGGCTCCTCCAGCGGCTCCACCCGCGCTGCCAGGAACGGGTAGTCGCTCAGGAACTCGGTCACGCGGAACCGCTCCTGCCCCTGGCAGATGATGTGATGGCTGCCGTCCGGCCCGGTGAGGTAGCGCACGATGTTGGCGGCAGTGCCGACGCGGTGCAGGTCGACCGGCATCGGCTCGTCGGTGGCCCGGTCACGCTGCAGCAGCAGGCCGACGGGGCGCTCGCTGCGCACCGCCTCCTGCGCCGCCAGGACCGAGCGGCGCCGGCCGATGGTGACCGGCAGCACGATGCCGGGAAACAGCACGATGTTGCGCACCGGCACCAGGATCAGCGCGTCGTCGGGCAGCGGCGGCAGGTTCTTCATCTCCTCCGGCCGCTCGCCGGGATCGCCGGGCTGGACCGGTGTGCCGCGGGACGGTGCCTCGGCGTGGCTGTCGGGATGATTGTTGGCTGCAGTCATTGTCAGGTCTCCCGGCTCACGCCTTGCGCAGGATGAGCAGCAGGCAGCCGTTGGCGATTTCGCGGCGGCCAAGTTCGAAATGCCCGGCGGGCAGATCGATCTGCCGCTCGAAACGGCCATGGGGAATCTCCAGGCGGTGGATCAGGGTGGCGCTGGGACCGACCGCCAGGCGCCGCTCGCCGGCCACAACCAGGCGGTTGCCCTCGATCGCCGCCTCGACATGGTCCGGCGCCACACCGGGCAGGGCCACCTCGATGCGCACCTCCTCCTCCGTCTCGAAGACATCCACGGGGGGTTCCCAGGCGGGCAGGGCGCGGGTGCGGCCGAGGCGGAAGAACTGCCGGTGCAGCCGCTCGGCCCGGTCCAGCATGTCGCAGGCTTCGGCCCACATCCACGTATCGAGATCGCGCGACGACGGCATGACTGGCGATTCCCTGCAAGCGACTGACGAAGATGGCGAACTACAAACCTAAACGTATGATCGGCAACCGCCCCGGCAAAGGGCGGTACCCGTGGCGGATGAAACCCGGCACTGGCCGTGGAGGCGCGCCGCGGCTAAAGGAGAACGCGTCAGATGCGCCCAAGGTTTCGGGGCTGCGCGTACGCAGGGGAGCGACGACATGGCCGAACACCCGCCCTACGCCGAATGGCAGAGCCTGCCGCAGATGCTGTTCGACCAGGCCGGCCGCCTGGCGGACAAGCCGCTGCTCCGTGCCAGGCTCGAGGGCGCGTGGCAGGCCCTGACCTGGCGCCAGGTCGCCGACCGGGTGCGCACTCTGGCCCGCGGCCTGCGCGCCCTGGGCCTGGAGGACGGCGACCGCGTCGTGCTGGTGGCAGAGAACCGGCCGGAATGGCTGATCGCCGACATGGCGGTCATGGCCGCGGGCGGCATCACCGTGCCGGCCTACACGACCCACACCACCGACGATCACCGCTATCAGCTGGAGCACAGCGGCGCGCGCATGGCCATCGTGTCGCGGCCGAACCTGTTCAAGCGGCTGTGGCCGGCCGCCCAGCAGGCCGTCAGCGTCACCGACGTGATCGTCATGGAGGACATGCAGGAGCCGCACGTCGAGGCCGTGTCCCTGCACCGCTGGCAGGATGTGATGGACCGTGGCGCCCAGGCGGAGGACGGCATCGCCGACCGGGTCGCGGCGCTGCGCCGCGACGACGTGGCCTGCATCATTTACACCAGCGGCACCGGCGGGCGGCCGCGCGGCGTCATGCTGACCCACGGCGGCATCCTGCACAATTGCGAGGGCGCCTACCGGCTGCTGCTGACGCTGGGCATCGGGGACGAGGTGTTCCTGTCGTTCCTGCCCCTGTCCCACGCCTACGAGCACACCGCCGGCCAGTTCTTCCCGCTGACCTGCGCCAGCCAGATCTGCTACGCCGAAGGCCTGGACGCGCTGGCCAACAACATCACCGAGGTGCGGCCGACCGTGATGATGGTGGTGCCGCGCTTCTGCGAGTTCCTCAAGCAGCGCCTGGAGCGCGAGGTGCGCCGCCGCGGCGGCCTGACCGCGCGGCTGTTCGACCGCGCCGTGGCTCTGGGCCGCCGCCGGTACGAGCAGGGCGGCCGGCTGGCACCGTGGGACGCCGTCCAGGACCTCGTCCTGGACCGGGTGGTGCGCCGGCGGGTGGGCGAACGGTTCGGCGGCCGGTTCAAGGGCATGGTCTCGGGCGGGGCGGCGCTCAACCCCGATGTCGGGCTGTTCTTCCATGCCCTGGGCATCCGCCTGCTGCAGGGCTACGGCCAGACCGAATCCTCGCCGATCGTCTCGTGCAACCTGCCCAACCGGCCGCGCATGCATACCGTGGGCCCGCCGCTGCACGGCGTCGAGGTGCACATCGCCGACGACGGCGAGATCCTGGTGCACGGCGAACTGGTCATGAAGGGCTACTGGAACGACGAGGAGGCCACCGCCGCGGCGCTGGCGGACGGCTGGCTGCACACCGGCGACATCGGCCGCCTGGAAGAGGACGGAGTGCTGGTCATCACCGACCGCAAGAAGGACATCATCGTCACCTCCGGCGGCGAGAACGTGTCGCCGGCCCGCATCGAAAGCCGGCTGACCCTGGAGCCGGAGGTGGGCCAAGCCATGGTCACGGGCGACCGCCGGCCGTATCTGGTGGCGCTGCTCGTGCCGGACCTGGAGTTCGCCCGCGACTGGGCGCGCCACCACGACCGGCCGCGCGACCTGGCCGCCCTGTGCGAGGACGAGGCCTTCCGCAAGGCGGTCGGCGCCGCCGTCGACCGCATCAACCGCGAGTTGGCCCCGCCCGAGCGCGTGCGCAGTTTCATCCTGGCAGCCGAGCCGTTCACCGTCGACAACACCGAGATGACCCCGACCATGAAGATCCGCCGCCACGCCATCCTGGCCCGCTATGGCGACCGGCTGAACACGCTGTATGGGGGCGGATGAGCGCGCACCCACCCCGCAGGCTGGGCTGAGCCTGCGAACCCCGGCATGCCTCCGCAATCACGGCAAGGCCGGGTTGACCCGGAGAAAGCCGGGTTTCATGAGGCTCCACTCAGTCTACCAGATGCCATGCGACAATCCCATGTGTCGCGTCTGAACCGACAGACGGGACAGCGCCCATGCCCTACGAAGTCCATGCCCGCTGGGACGAGGACGACCAGCACTGGTACGCCGAGAGCCGTGCCCTGCCCGGCCTCGCCGCCGACGCCGAGACCTACGAGGAGCTGCTGGCGGCGCTGCGCGCCGGCGCCGCCGACCTGCTGCGCGCCGCCGGCCGCTCGGACGAGGCCGCCGACCCGCCGCTCGCCGTCCGCGCCTTCGGCTTCCCCGCCTGTGCCTGTTGAGCGTGATCCTATAACCGCTTGATCTCGATGTTGTATTTCCGCAGGGCGTAGCCGAGCTGGCGTGGGGTGAGGCCGAGCATGCGGGCCGCCTTGGCCTGCACCCAGCCGGTCCGCTCCATGGCCTGGATCAGCCGGTCACGCTGCGGCAGACGGGTGATGTCGCCCGGTTCGGCGCGCTCGGGCGCCGCCAGGGCCGGCGGTGGATGCGCCACCACCGCCGCCGCCCCCGCGCCGCCACCGGCCACCGCGACGGGGTGGACGACCGGCACCGGCGGGCCGACCTGCACCACCGCATCGGTGTCGGCGTCGTGGCGGCACTGCTGCCAGAGCACCGTGGACAGACAGCTGTCGGTCTGGCACGGCAGGTTGATCTCGTCGACCACCTCGCCGCGGGCCATGGTGGCGACCCGGTTGACGCAGTTCTCCAGCTCGCGCACGTTGCCGGGGAAGTTGCAGGCCTGCAGCACGGTCATGGCCCGTTCCGAGAACCGCACGCGGCGCTCGTTCTCCTCGTTGAAGCGATCCAGGAAGTGCTGGGCCAGCACCGGAATGTCCTCGCGCCGGTCGCGCAGCGGCGGCATGAACACCGGCACCACGTTGATTCGATAGTACAGGTCGCCGCGGAACTCGCCCTTGGCCACTGCCTCTTCCAGGTTGCGGTTGGTGGCGGCAACCAGGCGGACGTTGACCTTCAGCGTGCGGTTGCCGCCGACACGTTCGAACTCGCCCTCCTGCAGCACGCGCAACAGCTTGGCCTGGAACGGTCGCGAGATGTCGCCAATCTCGTCAAGGAACAGCGTGCCGCCGTCGGCCAGTTCAAACCGGCCCTTGCGCTCCTGGGTGGCGCCGGTGAAGGCGCCGCGCTCGTGGCCGAACAGCTCCGATTCGAGCAGGCTTTCCGGCAGGGCGGCACAGTTGACCTTGATGAACGGGCCGGCCTTGCGCGTGCTGAGCTGGTGGAGGGCGCGCGCCACCAGTTCCTTGCCGGTGCCGCTCTCGCCACGCAACAGCACGGTCGAGCGGGTCGGCGCCACCTGGCTGACCAGGGCGAACACCTCCTGCATGGCCCGGCTGTGGCCGATCATGCCGTCGATGCGGATGGCGTTGGGCACGGGCTCGTCGCGCCGCCGCTCCTGGTCCAGCCGGCGGCTCTGGTCCATCAGCAGGCCGCGGTCGGCGGCAACGCTGTCGTGCAGGCGGATCGTCTGGGCGATCAGGTTGGCCACCATGACCAGGAACCGCACGTCGTGCTCGAAGCTGACCTTGGCGTCCGGGCTCCACACGCGGTCGATGGCCAGCACGCCGAACGGCTTGCCCAGCGTCTTGATGGGCACACCGATGAACGAGACCATCTCGTGCCCGTTGACCGGCGGCCGCCCGGCCAGATGGTGCTCCGACACCATCGGGTCCTCGGCCGCGTTGAGGGCGACGAACGGCATGGCCGAGCGGATGATGCGCTCGGCCGCCGGCCGGGGCAGGCTGGCCGCGCCGTTCTGAACGGCGTTCTGCGACATGTTGGCCGCGGCGATGATCTCGAACTCGCCATCCGGCCGGCTGAGCGCCACGACGCCGCGGCTCATCTGCAGATACGAAGCCATCAGGTTGAGGACGTCGCGCAGCGTCTTGTGCAGATCCAGCGACGAGGTCAGAATCTTGCTGATCTCGTAAATGCTGACCAGTGACAGGGCCGTGCTGTTGCGCGCTTGTCCGGTCATGAACGCACCCCCGTGACAGTGACGGACGCCCGCACTTCGGGCATGGGTATACGTCTGCTGCGGTACAGCAGGCTCCTGGTGGCTTTTTTCTCCCCAAACTTCGCTTTTATGACCGGAGCTTAAACGAGATCGGCGCCACGGACAACGCCGGAATGGGGCGTGCCGCACTGCGGCAATCAGCCGACACCGTTGAGTCCATTTGTGATGTTTAATTGCGCGTTTCGGGCATGCGCCTTGCCATCCGTGGCTGGTCGGCCGCGGGACCCGCCGCGCCGCCGGATCAATTGGTGAGCGCGGCGGTATCGTCGCCGCCGGCCCCGCGGTAGCCGGACAGGAATTCCTCGAACAGGTCGACCTCGGCAACCTGGCGGCGCACCGCGGCCAGGTCTTCCAGCGGCGCCTGGCCGGTGCTCGACCGCGTCAGCAGGGCGAACACGTTGGCGTGGGAAGACCCGGCCATGGCCGGGCCGAAGCGCGCCGCCAGCCGGTCCAGGCCACCGCGGTCGCCGGCCATGGCCAGGGCGATGCCCTGGTTCAGGACGAGTTGCGCCTGGTCCTCGGGGATCGCCGCATCCGGCGGCGGCGGCTCGCCGGCCATGCGCTCGAGCACGGCGGCCGCCAGCGGCCAGTCGCGGGCCCGCCAGGCGATGTCGAGCCGGGCCGAATCGGCGAGCGGCCCCTCGCTGGCCTCGAGCAGCACCAGCGCGGCGTCGGGATCGTCCAGGTCGGACAGGGCGCGGGCCCGCAGCAGGCGGCGCTCCTCGTGCAGCGCGGCGTCCTCGACCGCCGCCTGGCTGCGATCCAGCGCGCCCAGCGCCGCCGCCGGCTGGTCGTCAAGCAGCCGGATCGCCGCCAGCTGCGTGCCGATGCGCGCCCGCTCTGCTGCACCGATATCCTCGTTCGGCCCCTCTTGCCCCTCGGATGGGGCCGCCTCCGAAACCGGGGCCTCGGCCAGAATGCCCTCGAGCAGGTCGCCGGCCTGGTCGAGCAGGTCAACCTCGGCCAGCCGCTCGGCCAGATGCACGGCCAGGCGCTCGCGCACCGCGCCCGGCGGCAGCAGGTCCTCGTATTCGCCGAACAGCGACAGGGCGGTGACCGGCGGCACCTCGGTCTGGCCGTCACCGCGCAGCATCGCCGCCAGCCGCCCCGGCAGGGCCGCCGCCAGCGCCTGTGCCTCCGGCAGGTCGGGGAACAGGTCGATCGCGTCCTGCCACGTGGCCAGGCCCTCGCGGTGGTCGCCGGCCCGCCAGTAGGCCTCGCCCAGGCGGCGCAGCAGGTCGAACTCCAGGGCATCACCGCGCCAGGCGAAGCGCAGCGACTCCAGACGCTCGACCTCGTCGTCCGGCGCCAGCCGGCCCTGCTCCCGCTCCAGGTCGATCAGCGCCGTGCCGGCCAGCCGCCGGTAGAGCCGGTCGCCGCTTTCGGCGGCGCGGCGCAGATGGCCTTCGGCGACGGCGGCGTCGCCGCGGCCGCGGGCGATCTCGCCGCGCAGGTAGTCGACCGCCGGCAGGCTCTCAGCTGCGCCGTTGCCGGCATCGGCCAGCCAGTCCAGGGCCCGCTCGGCGGCTGCGGGATCGCCCTGACGCAGCCAGGCCTCCGCCGCCGCCAGCAGCAGGCGCCGGCGCAGCGGCGGCGGGTGGTCGTAGAGCACCGCGCCGGCGCGGTGCAGCTCGGCCGCGGCCGTCGCCCAGTCGCGCGCCTCGGCGGCGGCGATGCCCCGCCACAGCGCCGCCTCCGGCGAGTCGGCCAGCGCCGGCACCGTGAGATCCTCGCGCGCCGCCTCCGGCTGGCCGGCCAGCACCCGCGCCGCCCCGCGCAATGCCCGGAACTCCGGCCGCTCGGTCAGGGCCGGCCGCTCGCCGGCGACGATGTCGAGCACCGCCAGCGTCTCGGCGCCGAAGCCGTGCGCGAAGTAGAACCGCGCCTGGTCGAGCCGGGCACGCTCGCGGTCATCCTCCGGACCGAAGGCGATGCGCCGCTGCAACTCGCGGCGCTGCTCGTCGAATCTGCCCGGCGGGCCCTGCCAGGCCACCACGTCAAGCAGCCGCCCGGCCGCGTCGGGCGCCGTGGTGCGACGGGCGGCGGCGGCGTCAACGCCACTGGACAGCCACAGGCCCGATTCGCTGGTCACCTCGATGCCGCCGTCGACCAGGCGCACGACCACCGCCTCCGACAGCGGCAGGACCACCGCCCCTTGCACCGCGGGCAGCAGCCGTACCTGCGGAAAGGCGCGCGTCTCGATCATACCGGAGCCAGCGGTGCGCAGCGGCACCGCCGTCAGCGCGTCGCCCACCACCGGGTCGGTCACGGTGACCACGCCGTCCGGCGCCGGCGTGCGGATCAGCAGCCGGGCACCAAGCGGGAAGTCGCGCTGCACCTCCACGGCCAGGGGACGCGGCGGCGGCACCGGGGCCGCCTCCAGGTGCACAGTCCAGGCCGTGCCGTCGCCGCCCACCCGCGGCCATACGCCGGCTGGCAGCGGGAAACGGAAGGCGAAGCCGCCGTCGGCCGGCACGCTGATGCCGCCGCCGAAGGCCCGCCGCCCCTGGTCGAGCAGGCGGTTGACGTCGAACGGGCCCGGCGCCGCGAACACGACCCAAAGACCATCGCCGCGGCGGAACACGGCGGCGGCCGCCGGCACGCCCGGATCAAGGCGCGCAACTGCGGGCCGCGCCGGCTGTGCCGGCTGTGCCGCGGCACCGCGGCCGGCAGGCGCGGTCGCCGGCGAAGACCCGGCCGCATCGCCATTGGCGACGGCGGCCGGCGACGTTCCTGCGCCGTCCGCCGACGGCCGGGCATCGGGCGCGCGGGGTGCGGCCGGGGTTGCGGCCGGGGTTGCGGCCGGGGTTGCGGTCGGGGGTGCGGTCGGGGGTG
>CAZGMC010000112.1:0-13046 GCA_964526565.1 uncultured Mycobacteriaceae bacterium | reverse complement strand
AAAAAGGCCCCCAACGGGAGCCTCATCTCTGGTTCGTTACAAGATAATGGCGGAGGGAGCGGGATTCGAACCCGCGACACCTTTCGGTGAACACGCTTTCCAGGCGTGCGCCTTAAACCGCTCGGCCATCCCTCCCGGCACCGGCAACGTAGCCTCGCGACAGCGGCTGCGCAAGGCAGGGCCGGCGTTTCGCCTTGTGTCGCTTGGGCCGCCGGTTTAAGAGGAAAACGTCTCGTATCCATGCGGGCGGCGGGCATGATCGTAGGGCGCGGCATCGGCTGGCTGCTGATCCTTCTGGCGGCAGCGATCCTGGCTTATGACACCTGGGTCTGGCAGGGCGGCGAGCTGTTGCTGCCGCGGCCGCCGGGCGAAGTGTCCGCGTTCCACCTGACCCGCGTCGGCGAGATCTGGTTCTACCTGCACCCCGACAGCCTGCAGCTCGCCCAGCCCGCCATTGAACGGCACCTGTGGCCGGCGCTGTGGGACCCCGCCATGATCACCGTGCTGCTGCTGCCCGCGGCGCTGCTGGTGCTGGCGCTGGGCCTGCTGTTCCTGGTGCTGTTCCGGCGTCGGCGCCGCCGCCTGCTGGCGCCACGGTAAACCTTCCATAGGCCATGCCGCGGCCCGCCACCCCTTGCCGGAGCCGTTCCGTCGCCGCAACAAAAAAGAAATATTCTTCCGCGAAAGTGTTATGTACGTTTCGGGGCAGCGATGATAATTGTTCAACCGGTTGCGTCGCAGCCGCTCTCCCTTCAGTCAGGCTCGCCGCAAACCAGGTCCCATCTTGCCCTTTCCATAAGGCGGCCCTGCCAGGCTTGGTGGGGCTTCTTTTTTTGCGCTATGAAGGGGCCATGACCGCCTTGTCGTCGAACCGCCTGCGCCTCCGCACCGCCGCCTTGATGCTGGCCGCGATCCTTCCGGCTGCCTGCGCCGGCGACGAGGTGCCGACCCAGCCGCGCTTCGAGGCCGCCAACCGCCCGGCCGAGCCGGCCGGGTATCCGAACCTAGGCGGCGTGCCGGCCCGGCCCAAGGACCTGACAGCGGTGGCGGACCGCGCCGCCCTGCAGCGCCGCCTGGAGGAGGAGCGCGAAGCGATTCGCCGCGGCGAGCCGGTGGCGGCCTGGCGCTGGCCGGACGGCGGCAAGAGCGCCAGCCCCGTTGCCGTCGGCCGCACCTTTGCCGGGCCCGACCTGGCGCTCGGCCTGCCGGCCAAGCCGGCCGCCCCGGCCGCCCCGGCCGGCAGCCCGGTCGCGGCCAAGGACCCGGCCGCCGACGCAGCGCCGCCGCCCCGACCGGGGCTGGCCGCGCCGCCGCCGCCGCCCGACCTGGCCGTGCGCTAGCTGGCCTGCTTGCGGGTCGGGGCGATGTCCTCCCCCGTCTCCTGGTCGACCTGCTTCATCGACAGCTTGACCTTGCCGCGGTCGTCGAAGCCCAGCACCTTGACCTTGACCATGTCGCCCTGCTTGAGGACGTCGGCGACCCGGGCCGGCCGGTCCGAACTGAGCTCGGAGATGTGCACCAGGCCGTCGCGCGAGCCCAGGAAGTTCACGAACGCCCCGAAGTCGACCAGCTTGACCACCTTGCCGGTATAGATGTGGCCGAGCTCCGGTTCGGCGACGATCGCCCGGATCCAGTCGATCGCCTCCTGGCTGGCGCGGCCGTCGACGGCGGCCACCTTGATGGTGCCGTCATCCTCGATGTCGACCTTGGCGCCCGTGGTCTCGCAGATCTCGCGGATCACCTTGCCGCCGGTGCCGATCACCTCGCGGATCTTCTCTTTCGGGATGTTGATGATGGTGATGCGCGGCGCGTTGACGTTGACCTCGGTGCGCGCCACCGGCAGCGCCTTGGCCATCTCCTCCAGGATGTGCAGCCGGCCGTCGCGGGCCTGAGCCAGGGCCTGCTGCATGATCTCCTCGGTGATCGAGGTGATCTTGATGTCCATCTGCAGCGCGGTGATGCCGGCCTCGGTGCCGGCCACCTTGAAGTCCATGTCGCCCAGATGGTCCTCGTCACCCAGGATGTCCGACAGCACGACGAAGCCGTCGTCCTCCTTGATCAGGCCCATGGCGATGCCGGCCACCGGCCGCGTCAGCGGCACGCCGGCATCCATCAGCGCCAGGCTGGAACCGCACACCGTGGCCATCGACGACGAGCCGTTCGACTCGGTGATCTCGGACACCACCCGGATCGTGTAGGGGAACACCTCCTTCGACGGCAGCAGCGGCCGCACCGACCGCCAGGCCAGCTTGCCGTGGCCGACCTCGCGCCGGCCCGGCCCGCCCATGCGGCCGGTCTCGCCCACGGCATAGGGGGGGAAGTTGTAGTGCATCAGGAAGTGCTCGCGATACTCCCCCTCCAGCGCATCGATGATCTGCTCGTCCTGGGCGGTGCCCAGGGTGGCGATGACCAGTGCCTGGGTCTCGCCGCGCGTGAACAGCGCCGAACCGTGGGCCCGCTTCATGAAGCCGACCTCGGCGACGATCTGGCGGACGGTGCGGGTGTCGCGGCCGTCGATGCGCTGCCCGGTCTCGATGAGCTGGCGGCGCACCACCGACTTCTCGACGCTCTTGAGCAGGCCGGCACCTTCGATCAGGGCCAGTTCCTCCTCGCCCAGGCCTTCGACGGCGCGCTGCCTGGCGACGGCGACGGCGTCGTGACGCTCCTGCTTGCCGGCGATGCGGTAGGCCTGCTGCAGGTCGTCGCGCAGCGGGCCGGCCAGCACCCGGTCACGCACCGGCGTCAGGGCCGCGGGCGACTCCGGCAGGTCCCACGGGTCCTTGGCGGCCATCTCGGCGAGGCGGATGATCGCCTCGATCACCGGCTGCATGCTGCGGTGGCCGAACATGACGGCACCCAGCATCTGCTCCTCGGTGAGCTCCTGTGCCTCCGACTCGACCATCAGGACGCCGTCCTGGGTGCCGGCGACGATCAGGTCCAGCTTCGTGTTGGGCATCTCGTCGAGGCGCGGGTTGAGCACGAACTCGCCGCCGATGAAGCCGACCCGGCAGCCGCCGATCGGCCCCAGAAACGGCAGGCCCGAGATGGTCAGCGCCGCCGACGCGCCGACCAGGGCGATGATATCGGGGTCGTTCTCCAGGTCGTGGCTGAGCACCGTGCAGACGACCTGGGTCTCGTTCTTGAAGCCCTCGGCGAACAGCGGCCGGATCGGCCGGTCGATCAGCCGCGAGACCAGGGTCTCCTTCTCGCTCGGCCGGCCCTCACGCTTGAAGAAACCGCCGGGAATCTTGCCGGCGGCGAAGGTCTTTTCCTGGTAGTTGACGGTCAGCGGGAAGAAGTCCTGGCCCGGCCGCATCGACCGGGAACTGACGGCGGTGCACAGCACCACCGTCTCGCCATACGTCGCCAGCACGGCGCCGTCGGCCTGGCGGGCCATCTTGCCGGTCTCCAGCACCAGCTTGCGCCCGCCCCATTCGATTTCCTGACGGTAAACGTTGAACATACAGTCTGATCCTTCCATGCGAACCCGGTGCTGCGCGTGCGGCAACCGGGCAGCGGCCCGCCGGATGCGGTCCGCGCGATATGACAGGCGCCGTCGCCCGAAGGTCGACGGCGCCACGAGTTGCATTCGTCATCGACGGCGGCGGTGCGGGGCGCAAGGGCCGCGGCCGATGCCGGTTGCCACCGACGGTGCGGCCGGCGCCGCCCGTGCCCGCGTCCCCATCGTCGTCCGCCATGGCCGGCCGCCGACGGTCAGCGGCGCAGCCCCAGGCGCTTGACCAGGTCTTCATAGCGCCCCTGGTTCTTCTTCTTCACATAGTCCAGCAGCCGACGGCGCCGGCCGACCATCATCAGCAGGCCGCGCCGCGAGTGGAAATCCCGCTTGTGCGTCTTCAGGTGCTCGGTCAGGTTGGCAATGCGTTCCGTCAGCACCGCCACCTGCACCTCGGGCGAGCCGGTGTCGGCCGTCCCCGTGGCATACTCCTCGATCAATTCGTGCTTGCGCTCGGCCGTGATCGACATCGTCAACTCCGTATCTAGAGATTGAGCACGCGCACCGGACGGAGCTCGACGCCCTCCAGCCGGGCCAAAGCCACCGGCACCTCGCCGGTGACGGCCAGCACCAGCGGCTCGCCGGCGGCCCGCTCCGCGTTGAGGCGGGCGAGCCGCTCACGGTCCGACCGGCGCAGCAGCGCCACGGCCTGACCGCTGCGCAGCCGGTGCGCTTCGGTTTCCGTCAGGGCCACAGCCGGGATGTCGTCCAGCGGGGTCCTGACCGGCAGCAATACCCGTTCCGCGGCTGCCTGCGCGGCCAATTCCTCTAATTGATCCAGGGTTACCGCCGCGTCAAGTGAGAACGGCCCGACGCTGAGCCGCCGCAACGAAGAGAGGTGCCCGACGGTGCCCAAAGCGCGTGCCAGGTCCCGTGCCAGCGCCCGCATGTAGCCGCCCTTGCCGCACCCGGCCGCGAACTCGGCATGGTCGGCGTCGGGCAGGGCGATCAGGTCGAGCGCATTGATGCGCACCACGCGCGGCGCCAGGTCGACGGGTTCGCCGGCGCGGGCCCGGTCGTAGGCGCGCTCGCCGGCCACCTTGATCGCCGAGAACGCCGGCGGCACCTGCTCGATCTCACCGATGAAGCGAGGCAGGGCGGCCAGAATGGTGTCGCGGTCCGGGCGCACGCCGCTGGTGGCGACGACGCGGCCTTCGGCGTCGTCGGTGTCGCGCGCTTCGCCCCAGCGGATCGTGAACCGGTAGCGCTTGGCCCCATCCATGGCGAACGGAACCGTCTTGGTCGCCTCGCCGAAGGCGATCGGCAGCACGCCGCTGGCCAGCGGGTCGAGCGTGCCGGCGTGGCCGGCCTTGGCCGCGTCGAGCAGCCGTCGCGCCCGGTTGACCACCTGGGTCGAGGTGATGTCGACCGGCTTGTCCAGGACCAGCCAGCCGTTGACCGGCCGGCCTTTGCGCCTGCGCCCCATCAGCGCTCTCCGTCGGGGTCGTCCGGCGCGTCGCGGTCGTCGGGCTCGCCGTCGTGGTGCGTCAGGTCGCGGGCCACGGCCTCGCTGTGCAGCAGCGTCTCGATGCGCTGGGCATACTCGAAGGCGTTGTCGATCTCGAACGCCACCGCCGGCGCGAACCGCAACTGCACGGTGCGCGCCATGCGGCCGCGCAGATATGGCGCGGCGCGGCGCAACGCCGCCAGCACGCCCGCCGCATCGGTGCCGCCCAGCGGCATGATATAGGCAGTGGCGTTGCGCAGGTCGGGACTGATGCGCACCTCGCTGACGGTGATCGACGCCTCGCGCAGCTCGGGGTCGCGCAGGTCGCCGCGCATCAGGATCTCGGCCAGCGCATGGCGCAACGCTTCGCCGACGCGCAACTGCCGCTGCGACGGGTCCTTCCTGCCGTGAACACTCATCCGGCCCGGTCCTGCCTCCTGTCGGGGGATGTCTTCGCGGTGCCCGCGGCCGGACCGGCCGCTCGCAGCCCTGTCATGGCCCGTTGCGAAGCCGGGCAGCTGGCTGCACATGCACACGCATGGGGGACGGCTGCTGCTGCGGCCGCCCCGATCATACATGTTATATGGTCGCGGCGGCCGCCAGGGCAATCGCCGCGGCCGGGCGCGGGGTCAGTCGGCCGATGCCACGGCCGGCACCGGCTCGGCCTGGACCACGTAGCGCAGCGGACCGCCGGGGACGACGGCATCGAACGGCCAGCAGGTGACGAGCAGCAGGGCCGAGCGGTCCGACGCCCGGCGCAGCGCCGCCTCGCGGTGGTCGACCACGGCGGTGGCGGTGACGCGGTGGTCGACGGTGCGGCCGTCCGGGGTATCCACACGGACCAGGTCGCCGATCGCCACGTCCTGCAGGAAGCGCAGGTGGGTGTCGCGGTGGCCGCCGACGATTGACAGGCCGCGGCCGCCCGGCGCCGCCGTGCCGTGCTGGTGGCCGGGGCCCCAGGCCAGGCTGGCGCCGGTCGCCCCGGCCAGCACGATCAGGTCGGCACCCGCCGCCGGCACGCGCAGCCGCGCCACCGGCCAGGTGTCGGCCCAGGTCCACGGCCGGGCGCGCGCCTCGCCGGCCAGGGTGCGCTCCCAGGCACGCTGCAGCAGGACCTGGCCGAGCGATGCCTTGGCCTCGATGTACAGGCCGCCGCCGAGCTGCCACAGGCCGGCGGCGACCAGCGGCAGGGCGAGGAGGAGGGGCCAGATGGGGCGGCGATGCTGGCGATGCCTTGCCGGCGGAGATGCCTCCTCCCCGGCCCTCCCCCGCAGGCGGTGGAGGGACAAGGCGGGGCGGGGGAGGGAGCGCGGCGCCGGCATCAGGCGCGGCCCAGCTGGCGCGGCGCCAGGCGCCGGGCCAGCAGCATCAGCGCCGCGGCCAGCAGCAGGCAGGCCAGCCCGATCAGCACCTTCAGGCCGGCGGCCGTGGCGCCGACCGGCAGGGCGACGGGCTCCGGCGAGCCGGTCGTGGCCATCGACCGGATCGCCTCGAGCGAGGCCTGCCGGCCCGGCGGCGTGGCGGCGGCGACTGTCATGTCCACCCCGTGCGGCATGTTGGTGGCGACCGTGTCGGTGCTCAGGCCGGCCTCCGGCGGGCGCACCACCGCGTCGTCGATCGCCACCAGGCTGGTGTAGCGGCTGACGATCCGGTGGGCGAGCGCGACCTGCAGGATCTGCGCCCGCACCGCGTCGGACTCGGCGCCGCGATAACCCTGGCGCTCCAGGTCGGCGATGTTGGCGCGCGCCCACAGCGCCGCCACGCCCGGCGCCATCCGGCCGCTGTCGAGCGAGACGGCGGCCCGCCAGGTGCCACCGCCGGGGCGGCCGGACACGCCGACCTCGCCCGTGGTGCCGGCCGGCAGGCGCACCGTCGCCACCACCGGCTCGCCCAGATACAGGTCGGGGATGACCGCCGGGTACATCGCCGCAGCGCCGGTGCCGGGCCAGGCGATCTCGATGTCGGTCAGGGCCGGGTGCTCCAGGCGCTCGAACAGCGCCGCCATGCGGGCGCCCACCTCGTCGGCCGCGCCGATATGGGTGAAGGCACCGCGGCCGGCCTCGGCGGCCTCGCGCATGAAGTGGCTGTTGGGGGCGCTGCCGATGCCGACGGTGAACAGCCGGCTGTCACCCAGGCGGTCGTGGATCACGCCGAACAGCTCGGCCTCGTTGCCGACGGCGCCGTCGGTGATGAACACGACCTGGCGCATCCGCTCGGTGTCGGTGCGGCCGTCGAGGGCCAGCTCCAGCGCCGACCGCATCTCGGTGCCGCGTTCGGCCTCCAGGCCGCGGACGAAGCTGCGGCCCTGGGCCACGTTGGCCGGGGTGGCCGGCTTGGCCGCCTCGAACAGCGGCTCGGGCCAGTCGTTGAAGGCGATGACGTTGAACCGGTCCGCCGGCCCCAGCCGGCCGAGCGCATAGAGCAGCGCTTGGCGCGCCTGGACGATCGACTCGCCGGCCATGGAGCCGGACGTGTCGATGATGAACACCACCTCGCGCGGGCGCCCGTCGGCCTCGGCCGGCGCGTCTGCGGGCGGCATGATCATGACCAGATGGTAGTCGTGGCCGTCGACGGTCTCGCTGAACACGCCGGCGGTCGGCGCCGCCGACGGCTCGGGCCGCCAGGTCAGCGCGAAGTCGCGGTCGGCCCACACGGTGTCGGCCAGGGCAACCGCGTAGCCGCCGTCGCCGATGTTGCGCACGGTCACGTCGTGATAGGCGCTGTCGATCTCCGCCACGGGGAAGCCGGGGTTGAGCTCGACCGTCAGCGTGACCGGGTTGACCGGCCCGTGCGCCGGGTGCGCCACCGGCGGGGTGATGCGGCTGGCGTCCGGCACCCGGTCGGTGTCGACCGACCAGCCGGTGCCGGCGGTGTCGGTGGGGAGCTGGTTGCCGGGGATGTAGCGCGGCAGCACCGCCATGGGGAAGCGCAGCGAGAAGGCGCCGTCCTGGTAGGTCAGGGTCTGCTGGTACTCGATCTCGACCGTCACCGAGTCGTGCGGCGCGATGTTGGCGACGGCGTTGGTGAACAGGTTGGGCCGCTCCTGGCTGACCAGGCTGGCCCGCTGGCCGGCGTCGCGCGCCTCCTCATAGCGGCGCTGCGCCGCCTCGCGCTCCTCGATGACGCCCTCGACGACGCGCTCGCCGATGATCAGGCGCAGGCGGTCGACGGCGGCCTGCTCCGGCAGCGGGAACACGTAGACACCTTCCACCCAGGCGTCGGTCGGGTTCTCGAAACGCTGGGTGACACGGGTGCGGGCGACCAGGCCGCTGACGACGATGTCCACGTCGGCGGCGACGGTGGTGGCCGGCACCACAAGGCCCGGCTGCTCGGCCGGCAGGAACAGACCGCCGGCGTCCATGGCCGCGTAGGGCACCTGGCGCGGAGCGGCCGGCCTTTCGCCCGCGGCCTGGTCGGGCGGGGCGGCGCGGGCGCCGGCGGCCAGGACCAGGGCCAGCAGGGCGGCGAACAGGGCGGCGAACAGGGCGGCCGGCGGGACGAGGGTGTGGGCCCGACAGGCGGGCCAGGGCGACGGACGCGGCATGATACGGCTCCCCCTTGTACCAATGATGCATACCTGACACGGTGTCGTATCCGTGCCGCATGGCGGGAAGCGGACCGGGGCAAGGTCATTCCGTGGCGGATCGGGGCGCGATCGGGGGGCGATCGGGGGGCGATCGGGGCCGGACCACGGCAGGATCGTGTCGTTTGCGGGGCATGCTGCAGTGCCGGGGCGGCCCAGCCGCGCCGGGCGGGGCGCCACGGCAAGGCCGGGCCAGGGCCGGGTCAGGCCGGGTCAGGCCGGGCCAGGGCCGGGTCAGGGCCGGGCCAGGGCCGGGTCAGGCCGGGTCAGGCCGGGATCGGTCGCCGTCGGCGATGCCGGTGCCGGTGCCGCGGCGGCGATGGAACCGCTCGGCCAGGACAATGCCGGTTGTGACGCCCGTGACGCCCGGCACTGCCGCGACGGCATCGCGGACCTGATCGAGCACGGCCGTGTCCGCGGCTTCGACGCGCAGGATCATGTCGAGGTCGCCGCCCAGCGACTCGCAGCGCCGGACCGCCGCGATGTCCGCCAGCGCTGCCGCCACGTCGGAGCAACGCGCGGCGTCGAGGGTGACCAGCAGATAGGCCTGCATGCCCGCGACGGCCTCAGCCTTCGGCGGCTCGCCGTGCCGGCCCGCTGCCCGTGCCGAGGGCGGCCGGCCCGCGGCGGTGTCACCGGCCGGCGGCCGCACGGCAGGCGGGTCGGCGGGCGGGTCGGCGGGCGGGTCGGCGGACCGGGCCAGGGTCGTCACCAGGTTGAGGATCCGGCCGGCCACCTCGGGGGGAACCCGCTGCCACGCCGCCAGGAGCTGGGCCGTCCGCGGGTCGCGCGCCGCGGCTGGATCGGTCCCGTCATCCGGCGCCGCGGTCCCGCTGCCGCTGCCGCTGCCGCCGTCATGGCCGTCATGGCCGTCGAAGAAGTACGTGACCGGCACACCGAGCGCCGCGCCGAGGGCATGCAGCAGGCCCACGTCGATTCGATTGACCCCGGACTCGTATTTCTGCAGCTGCTGGTAGCTCACGCCGAGCCGTTCGGCCAGCCCGGCCAGGCTCAGGCCGAGCGCGGTACGGCGCAGCCGGACCTGCCGGCCGACATGGGCATGCAGTCGCGTCGCTCTGCGCATGGGTGTCTTAACGGTCCGTGGGCGCGGGTCCCGGACCTGCGTCCGGCCGGGCCGATGCGGCACCGGTCCGCCCCGCCAAACGCTACGTGTAATCGTTGAGCATGGCTTCGACAATACTTTTATTCAACTCAAGCCGGCAATCTGAATTATAGAACAGTTGACCGACTTGTGCATTCAGCAAGCCTTGCAGGCGATGCCGGCGGCCGATCCGTCACGGCGTCAGCTTGTACAGAGTCCACGAGGTCTTGACGCCGACCCGGTCGTAGAGGGCGCGGGCGCGGTGGTTGTCTGCGGCGGTGATCCAGCGCAACCGCACCCAGCCGCGCTGCCGTGCCTCGGCGGCGACGTGGGCGATCAGTGCCGCGCCGACACCGCGGCCGCGCGCCGCCGGGTCGACGTACAGGTCGTCGAGGAAACCCAGGTCGGCGCCGCGCAGCGGGCTGGGCATGCGTCGGAAATGGGCCAGGCCGACCAGGGCGTCACCGTCGCGGGCGACCGCGCCGTCCACCTCGTGGGCCGGATCGCGGATCCAGGCCCACGTGGTGCCGGCGGCCCGGTCGGTCATGGGCACGCGGTAGAAGGCGGCATAGCCGTCGAACAGGCGCCGCCAGCCGGTCTTGTCCGCCGCGGTCGGCGGGGCGACCGTCACGGTCACTGCACGCAGACCTCGTTCACGTTGCCGATCGCCGGCATGGCCCGCTCGCGGAAGGCCTGCAGCTCGGCGTCGGTCATGCCGGTCTGCGTCCTGAGGATCTCCTCGAAGTCGTCGTCCGGCCCGGTGGCGGCAGCGGCGCGCATCAGCATGGTCGCGTCCTCGGGCGAGAGCTGCGCGATCACGTAGTCGGCGAAACAGTTGCAGACCTCGTCCAGGTCGGCGCCGACGGCCGCCACTTCCTCCTCCATCTGGACCCGGCACATGTCGATGAAGTCCGTGGCGACGGCGTCATCGACCTGGGCCGCCGCCGGTGCCGCCCAGGCCAGCGCGACGGCCACCGCCGCGGCCGGAACGATCGCTCGCAGGATCATGGTCCCTCTCCTGTCTGCGCCGTCCGTGGCGACCGGCGCGTTGCTGTTGGACGGTCTGGGTAGCACGGCCCCGGCGCCGGGGCAAACCACGAGCGCGATAAAATGCGGGTTGCCGCACCGGTCTCAAGCGACTGCTGCGGCCGGCCGGTTCCGGCCGCGGCCAATTTGGCGAGTCGTTACAACAACTTGGCAGATCACCCCAAGGCATTGATTCATTAAAGAAAATTGTTGACGGTGGCGCTGCTGTATGTAATGGTTGCAGACGTTGAACGGGATAAAGTCATGACAATCGTCTCTCCTGGCCGGCAGGTGCGTGATGGCAATGCCGCAATCCGCAATGGCCGGGAGGCGGGGGTAGAGCGGGGAGTGAGCCATGCTGATGATCGGAACGCTGAAGACGGATGCTCACCTTTTGAGGCGGCTGCAGGAATCGGCCAGTCAGCCCGTAACAAAGGCGCAGCTGGAGCGGCAGCGGGTGTCGTTCATTTATGGGAACCTGCCCCCGGATAGTGAAATTACGCGGGAACGCGTAGAAGAAAGAGTTAAATCCAACGAAGGCGTCTAGGGCATAAGTTCAAGGTGCGCCATGATCCTTTTTGAGATCACAAATTCAGAGAAGCATCCGGCCTATCAGGACCTGGCGATTGACAACCTTGAGCGGCAATATGATTTCCTGCGGTCGATCATCAATGCGGCAGCGGCTCGACCATTCTGCCGGAACTGATCCGCCAGAACCGTGACGAGTATGTTGACCTGTTGAAACGTACTGACATCGCATTTGCAAATGGGGAAAAGGATTATCTTGAAGATCTGTATTCATTTATTGTGCGACTCATGGAAGAACAATTATCATCGTCATAGCCTCAGCATGTCCATCATGACTGGTGCAGATGACAAATCATTTCTTACACCTGGACTGGATCTCAATCGACCACGATTGATCTTGTTCTCGTCGTTGATGGTCAGGCACTGCCAGGCCGTCAAACCGGCCCTGCCAGTCTGATAACAAGTCGCAAACCGCACGCTCAGCTCCTTCCGAACAGCCGTTCGATGTCGGCGAGGCGCAGGGTGACGTGGGTCGGGCGGCCGTGGTTGCACTGGCCGGCCAGCGGCGTCGCCTCCATCGTCCGCAGCAGGGCGTTCATCTCGTCCAGGCTGAGCCGGCGGCCGGCGCGGACGCTGCCGTGGCAGGCCATGGTGGAGCACACCGCGGCCAGCCGCCGCTCCAGCGTGTCGGCGCGGTCCAGCTCGGCCAGCTCGTCGGCCAGGTCGCGCACCAGCCCGGCCGTGTCGGTGGCACCGAGCAGCGCCGGCACCGCCCGCACCACCACCGCACCGGGGCCGAACGGCTCCAGCTCCAGGCCCAGGCGAGCCAGCTCTTCGGCGCGGTCGGCCAGACGCGTCGCCGCCGCCTCGTCCAGCTCGACCACCTCGGGCAGCAGCAGGCCCTGGGCGGCGACGCGGCCGCCGTCCAGCAGCGCCGCCTTGACCCGTTCGTAGACGATGCGCTCGTGGGCGGCGTGCTGGTCGACCAGGATCAGCCCGTCGGCGCTCTGGGCGACGATGTAGGTGCCGTGAATCTGCGCCCGCGCCGCACCGAGCGGGAAGGCCGTCGCCGCCGGCTGTCCGGGGCCGACGGCGCCGGCGCCTGCCACATCTTCCGGGCCGGCGCCCGCCGGCCAGCCGAACGGCTGCGCCGCCGCGTCGCCGCGCGCGGCCGGCGGACCGACGGGCGCCTGGTACTGGGCCGGCGCTTGGTACTGGGCCGCCGCCTCGGCCAGGCCGCTCGGCACCGCCGTCCGGCCGTGGCCCGGCATCCCGTAGTGCGGCCCCGCATGCGCCTGCGCCTGCGCCTGCGTCGGCGTGGCGCCCGACGTTCGGCCCAGCGCCCCGAGCGCGGCGCTGCCGCCGGTGGTGGCGGCGCGGTGGCCGGCGGCGGCCAGGGCGGCCTTCAGGGCGCCGACGATCAGGCCGCGCACCACGCCGGGGTCACGGAAGCGCACCTCGGCCTTGGCCGGATGGACGTTGACGTCGACCTCGCGCGGCGGCACCTCCAGGAACAGTGCCACCACGGGATGACGGTCGCGGGCCAGCACGTCGGCATAGGCGCCGCGCACCGCGCCGAGCAGCAGCCGGTCGCGCACCGGCCGGCCGTTGACGAACAGGTACTGCGCCTGCGCCGTGGCGCGGTTGTAGGTGGGCAGCCCGGCGTGACCGACCAGGTGCAGCCCGTCGCGCGCCGCGTCGATGGCCAGGGCGTTGTCGGCGAAGTCGCGCCCGACCACCGCCGCGACCCGCGCCAGCCGCGCCCCGGCCCGCTCGGCGTCATCGGCTACAGGGGCGCCGGGGGCTACAGGGGCGCCGGGGGCGCCGGGGGCGCCGGGGGCTACAG
>CAZGMC010000111.1:12501-13339 GCA_964526565.1 uncultured Mycobacteriaceae bacterium | reverse complement strand
GGACGGGCGCCGCCGGACCTGGGCCGCGTCGCTGCGCTCGCGGTGACGGGGAGGGGCGGCGCCGCCGGACCTGGGCCGCGTCGCTGCGCTCGCGGTGACGGGGAGGGTGGCGAGGAGACCCCACCCTCCGGGATCGCGAGGCGCACCCAGCCTCCGGGATGGCGCGGACAGCCCCACCCGTCTTTGCGAGCGCAGCGAAGCAACCCAGTGGCGCCGCTGGCGCGACCCATGGCTTTCCGGACGGGCGCCGCCGGACCTGGGCCGCGTCGCTGCGCTCGCGGTGACGGGGAGGGTGGCGAGGAGACCCCACCCTCCGGGATCGCGAGGCGCACCCAGCCTCCGGGATGGCGCGGACAGCCCCACCCGTCTTTGCGAGCGCAGCGAAGCAACCCCACGGCAAAGTCTGGATTTCGCGGCACAATAGCACACCCCACAGAATCGCGGCGCGACCGTTGATTTCGACGGGATGCAGACAGGAACGCTAGAATGTCAATTGCCGCTCTCTAAAATTACTCTCTTTGATGGGCGGTTGCAGAAAGCCTCCATAATACAGTACGCGTAAACGCGTCAGTCAACATTGGCTGGCGCTTTTTCAGATCGACAAGAAGAAGACATTCAAATAAAAAATTTGCGGAATCCAGGGGCCTTTATCAAGGAAAAGATGCTATCTTACAGACGGCTGGGTGTATGCCGTTGCACAGAGTGCCCGGCCGGACCATTCGCGACATGATTGCTCGAAAACGCGGCTTCTGTTGAGGGTTTCGGTGTGCCGATGATCGCAAGCGACGACTTCAGCGCTGCGGCGCTTGACCCGATGTGGGCGCGGCAGGGTCCGGCC
>CAZGMC010000111.1:0-12401 GCA_964526565.1 uncultured Mycobacteriaceae bacterium | reverse complement strand
GCAACTGGCTGCGCTTCGACACCTACCACGACGGCTCGAACCAGCGCGTGTTCGCCGCGGCGACCGTCGACGGCGTGTCGTCGGCCAGGCTCAACATCGCCGTCGCCGCCGGCAGCGCCTCTCATCTGCGCGTCGAACGCAGCGGCGACACGTGGACGTTCGCGTATTCCGCCGACGGCACGACCTGGACCACGGCCGGCTCGTTCAGCCATGCCCTGGCGGTGGCCGCGGTCGGGCCGTTCGCCGCCGCCACCGGCGGCGCCCCCGGCCACACCGCCCAGGTCGACTGGTTCTTCGACACCGCCGCCCCCATCGCCGCCGAGGATGCCGGCCTGCCGGTGGCGCCGGTGGCCGCGGACGACACGGCGGCCACGGTGCTCGGCACGGCCCTGGTGCTCGATGTCGCCGCCGACCTGCTGGCCAACGACAGCGACGCCGACGGCGACCCGCTGTCGCTGGCCGGCTTCACCCAGCCGGCCAGCGGCAGCGTCGTCGACAGCGGCGACGGCACCCTGACCTACACCCCGGCGGCCGGCTTCATCGGCAGCGACAGCTTTACGTACACGGTCAGCGACGGCGGCCTCACCGACACCGCCACCGTCACCATCGAGGTGATCGACGCCGCCAACACGGCGCCGGCGGCGGGCGACGACACCGTGACGACCGACGAGGACACGGCGGCGGTCATCACTGTCGCCGGGCTGCTGGCCAATGACGGCGACGGCGACGGCGATGCGCTGACCCTGGCCGGCGTCACCCAGCCGGCCCACGGCACGACGGTGATCGACGACAACGGCACGCCGGACGATGCGGCCGACGACACCGTCGTCTACACCCCGGCGGCCGATTTCCACGGCAGCGACGCCTTCACCTATACCGTCGCCGACGGCCGCGGCGGCAGCGCCACGGCGACCGTCGCCGTCACCGTGACCCCCGTCAACGACGCGCCGCTGGCCCAGGACGACACCGCTGCGACCACCGCGGACACCGCGCTGGTCCTGGCCGGCGCCGACCTGCTGGCCAACGACAGCGACGCCGACGGCGACGCCCTGACCCTGGCCGGCGTCACCCAGCCGGCCCACGGCACGGCGGCGATCGACGACAACGGCACGCCGGACGATGCGGCCGACGACCGGATCGTCTACACGCCGGCGGCCGGCTTCACCGGCAGCGACAGCTTCACCTATACGGTCAGCGACGGCACCGCCACCGACAGCGCCACCGTCGCCGTCACCGTCGACCCGCCGCTGGCGATCGTCTCCGACGACTTCAGCGCTGCGGCGCTTGACCCGATGTGGGCGCGGCAGGGTCCGGCCGGCACGGCCACCACGGCGGTGGCCGATGGCGAGGGCTATCTCGAGATCACCGTGCCGGCCGGCGACTACGACGCCTGGGGCAGCAACCGCGGCACCCGCGTGCTGCAGGACGCCCCGGACGGCGATTTCGGCATCGCCGCCCGTTTCCTCAGCGCGCCGACGCAGCGCTTCCAGATGCAGGGCCTGCTGGTCGAGCAGGACGCCGGCAACTGGCTGCGCTTCGACACCTACCACGACGGCTCGAACCAGCGCGTGTTCGCGGCAGTGACCGTCGACGGGGTGTCGGCGGCGCAGATCAACACAGGTGTTGCCGCCGGCAGCGCCTCTCACCTGCGCGTCGAACGCAGCGGCAACAACTGGACCCTGGCCTATTCCGCCGACGGCGCGACGTGGACCCCGGCCGGCTCGTTCAGCCATGCCATGGCAGTCACCCAGGCTGGGGTCTTCGCCGGCAACACCGCCGGTGCCAGCGGCTTCACCGCCCAGGTTGACTATGTCGAGGTCGACAGTGATCCTCTCGCTGCCGAGGACCCGCCGAATGCCGCGCCTGTCCCCGCCGACGACGTCGTTGCCACCGGCGAGGGCGCCGCACTGACCATCGACGTGGCCGCCGACCTGCTGGCCAACGACAGCGATCCCGAGGGTGCCGCGGTCAGCCTCGCCGGCTTCGACCAGCCCACCCATGGTGTCCTCATCGACAATGGGGACGGCACACTCACCTATACGCCCGATCCCGGCTTCCACGGCTTCGACGGCTTCGACTACGCTGTCAGTGATGGCGAGAATACCGCAACCGGCGGCGTCCGGATCGACGTGATGGCGGCGGGCAATGCCGCGCCGGTCGCTGTCGCGGACTCCGTTGCTGCGGCCGAGGATGCGCCGGTCGTCATCGCGCCGCTTGCCAACGATACGGACGCCGATGGCGACACGCCCACGCTGATCGCGTTCAGTGCCGCCGCCCATGGCGTGCTCGCCGACAATGGCGACAACACCCTCACCTACACCCCCGATCCCGATTTCAACGGGACCGACAGCTTCGGGTACACCATCCATGACGGCCGTGGCGGCACCGCGGAGGGAACGGTCACGATCACGGTCGCGGCGGTCAACGACGCGCCGACGCCCGCTGACGACGTATTTCAGGCGTTCATTGATACGCCGCTGACGATCAATGTCGCCGAACTGCTCGCCAACGATGCCGATCCTGAAGGCGACGCGCTCAGCCTTGCCGGCTTCGATCAGCCCGCCCACGGCGTCGTCGTCGACAATGGCGACGGCACCCTCAGCTACACTCCCGAGTCCGGCTTCCAGGGGGGTGACGGGTTCGTCTATCGCGTCAGCGACGGCCAGGACATCGCCGCCGCGAACGTCGCGATCGGCGTGACACCGGCGGCAGGGTTTTTCTCCGACGATTTCAGCGGCGCCTTTGCCTATGCGGATTGGCGGTTCGAGGGTCCAGCGGGGACCGCCGAAGTCCTCAAGGCGGATGCCGAAGGCTATCTGGAGCTCAAGCTGCCCACCGGCGTCTACGATCTGTGGAACGGCGCCAAAGACGCTGCGCGCTTCATGCAGACCGCGGTCAATGTCGATTTTGAGATCGAGGCAAAGTTCCTCTCCACGCCGCAGCAGAAGACGCAAATGCAGGGCATCCTGGTCGAGCAGGATGAGGACGACTGGATCCGCTTCGACATTCTCCACAACGGAACCCAGCTCCAGGCCTTCGCCGCCGTCACCGAAGGCGGCGCGTCGCGCAGGACCGCTGCGCTCAACCTGCAGCTGCCGGAGGTGCCCCATATCCGCGTCGACCGCACGGGGGATCAGTGGCACTTCGAGGTCTCAAGCGACGGCGCGGACTGGATCGAGGCTGGGTCCTTCACGCATGCCCTGACCGTGACGTCGGTCGGCCCGTTCGCGGCGAGCGCCAGCGGGGCACCGGGCTATGTGGCGCAGGTGGATTATTTCGAGAATGCCGCCGATCCCGTCAGCGACGACAGCACGATCCCAGGACCACCGGTGGCGCGGGAGGACCTGTTCTCGGTGCCGGTCAACACGTCGTTCACGATCGACATCGCGGCGGACCTCCTGATCAACGACACCGACCAGAACGGCGATCCGATCCTTTTTGTCGAAGCGGCGCAGCCCGCCCATGGCATTATCGTCGACAATGGCGACGGCACGCTGACCTATACGCCGACGCCCGACTATCTGGGTCCGGACAGCTTTGCCTACACGATCACCGACGGCGACCAGACCAGCGTCGGCACGGCGACCATATCGGTTGCGAGCCCGGCCATGTCGGACGACTTCTCGGGCGGCCCGCTGGACTCGGTCTGGCTCTATGAGGGCATGGACGGCTTCGCCCAGATTGCCACGACCGAAACCGATGGTTTTGTCGAAATCTACTCGCCGCCCGGCATCAAGTTGAGCGTGTCCGGCGTGCTGACTGCGCCCCGGCTGCTCCAGACTGTGGTGGACGAGGATTTCCAGGTCAGCGCCGGCTTCCTGACGGAGCCGAGTCAGCAGTACCAGGAGCACGGCTTCCTGTTCATCCAGGACGACCTGAACTGGGTGCGCTTCGATCTCGCCTATACGGGCTCGACCTTGACGCTGATCGTCGGCGTGATCGAGGACGGCGTGACGCGCTTTCCGCTGTTCAGCGCGATTGGTTCGGGCGCGGCGCAGCACATGCGCGTGACCCGCAGCGGCGACGAGTGGGTCTTCGAACGCTCCGGCGACGGCCAGACCTGGAGCCAAGCCTACAGCATGACCCAGGCGATGACCGTCTCCAAAATGGGGCTTTTTGCTGGCAGTTCCGCGGCGAGCGGAGGCGAAGTACCAGGATACACCGCACAGGTCGACTATTTCGAGAACAGCGCCACCCCGATACTGGACGAGGATGGCGTCATCGTCCCGACGAACGTCGCCCCCATGGCCGAGGACGACAGCTTTCGAACCGATGTCGACGCGGTGCTGACGCTTGACGTCGCGAGCGATCTCATGGGCAATGATCGCGACGGCAATGGCGATGCGATCACCTTGACGGGCTTCACGCAGCCTGCGCGGGGGAACGTGATCGACAATGCCGACGGCACGCTGACCTATGTTCCGAAGGCCGGGTTCCGGGGCACCGACAGCTTTACATACACGATATCGGACGGCGTGCTCGCCGACACGGCCACGGTGGATGTCACCGTCGCCAATCCGATAGATGTCTGGTATGGGTCAGAGCAGCACTTCGGGACACCCGGCGCGACCCAGAAATGGGCCAACATCCTCGGCTCCATCTCGGTCGCCGATGTGGTTGGGCTGTCCTACACGCTCAATGACGGACCATCGCGCGCGCTGGTCATCGGGTCCGACGGCCGCCGCCTCGACCGGCCGGGCGACTTCAACATTGAGCTTGACTACGCGGAGCTCGATCCCGGCCCGGACGACGACGTGGTCGTCATTTCCGCCCAGCGTGCCGACGGTTCGGTCCTGACCGAACAGGTGACGATCGCCTATGAGGCGGGGAACCGCTGGTCGCCCAACCATGCGATCGACTGGAGCACGGTGACGAACCTGCAGGACGTGGTGCAGGTGGTCGATGGACTCTGGGAGTTCGACGGAGTTGGCGTAACCCCGGCGCGCCCGGGCTATGACCGCCTGCTGACAATGGGCGACGCCGGTTGGGACAATTACGAGGTCAATCTGTCGGTCACGATGAACGACCTGCAATCTGCAAGTCCAAGACATGGCGGTCTGTTTGCATTTGGATTCATGTGGAACGGACATACCGACAGTCCCGTTCCCGGTTACGACCCTCACGCCGGCTGGGAGAACAGTGCGGGGATCTATTTCTGGGGTGAAGACGAGGTGTCAATCGACCGTTACGAGGGCTGGGGCGGCGCGCGGCAGAATCTTTACAGTTTCTCGGAGGGCGAAACATATAATTTCAAGGCTCGCATAGAGCAGTACGACATCTACGACCGGCTCTACAAAGTGAAGATCTGGACGCAGGACGAGGCCGAGCCAACCGACTGGCTCATCGAGTCGGTGGATCGCCTGAGCGCGCCGGCAACCGGATCATTCGTGCTGAACTCTCATTTTGAGAGCGTGACGTTCCACGACATCGCGGTGACGGAGATCGTGGGCAACGACATCACGGCCGCAGGCGCCGGCAACGATGTCGTCATTGCGGTTGATCCCGGCGCATCCCGCCCCGGCCTCGGCGAGATCGACGTCTTGCGTGGCGGTGGCGGCTCAGACATCCTCGTTCTGGGCGATTCCGAAAAAGTGTACTACGACGACGGCGACGACAGCACCGACGGTACCGAAGACTTTGCGTTCGTATGGGATTTCGAGACCGGCGTGGATCGGATCCGGCTGCACGGCGACGCCGACATGTATGAGCTGGGGCCCGCGCCCACGGGCATCCACAGCGGTGATGCCCTCTATCTGAAGAACAGCCTCCCCGGCGGCCCGAATGAGCTTGTCGCGGTGTTCAACGGGACGATCGGCAATTTCCAGGATTTCGACTTCGTATAGAACGGCGCGCAGGAGAAGACTCCCGCCCTGTCGCTGCGTGGCAACGACGTCATCTTCGTCCGGCCGCCGCCGGCGCCGCTGTCCGGATCGACGCGATCAATAATGATTGAGCACGGTTCCCACGACCTCGCAGTTGAAGCCGGTCAACCGGTCGAGCAGCTGCGAGGCTGCCTTGTAGCGCGTCTTGTGACGTCGTGCCACGATAACGGCCGCCCCGACGCGGGCGCTCACCACGCAGGCATCGGCGTACTCCGCCGCAGACGGTGTATCGTAGATCACCACCTCGTAGTCCTGCTCCAGGCGTTGCCGCAATGAATTGAAACCTGGCGAGCTGAGCAGTTCCTGCGGATTGGGTGGCTCGGCGCCGCTCGGCAGCAGGGACAGATTCGGAACGATCTGATGGATGATGATCGCCGATCTCATGTCCTGGTAGCGCAGCAGCTCGGGCAGGCCTCGGGCCCGCCGGGAAATGCCCCACATTTCGGCAAGCCGCGGGTTGCGCATGTTTGCCTCGACCAGAAGGGTCGAATGCGACACCTGGGCCATGGCCAGGGCCAGGTTCGCCGCAAAATAGGTGGTCCCCACCCGGCGGTGGACTCCGACCACGGCCAGAGAGCGGAAGCCCTCGGCCAGCGAAACGTGAATGAGCGAGGATCGCATGGCCCTGATCCGCTCTGCCGCGGCACTGGACGGCTTGTGACCGACGACCAGTTCCCGGGAAATCGTGCGGAAGTCCGGGTTGTTGTACAGCGTCGGATACTGGAACTGGTGCTCCAGGGCTTCCGTGACATCCGCCCTGCTGACGAGGCCGAGCGCCACAGCCGCCTTGCCGAACGAGCAGTCAAGCGCAGACTGCTTTTCCAGGATGGTGTCAACATCCCTGGGGGTCAGCTTGCCGGTTTCGACCAGAATGCGGCCGAGTTTCTTGCTGTCGTGCCTGTCGGCATGGACATGGCTGGGCGGCAGTCCGCGCGCGGCCTGGGCTCTCATGGCGGTGTCCTCCGCGCCGTGGGCGCCATTCGTGGATGACGCCGGATCGTGCGGGTGCGGGTGCGATGTGACGCCGGGATCGGCAGTCGATGGCCTCCGCGCCGACGCGCGCCTGACGGAAGACACCGGCGTCTCTCCTGCTGGCTCTGATGGCTGGGAAACAAGCGACCGTGCCGGTGCAGGGCGCAAAAGGCCGCTCAGCACGTGTCCGGCACGCTCTATGGTACTGTTGCCGTTGATGCGAGCGACATCGGGCCGGCCGGCCGTCTGGTCTTCCTGAACCCCATCTGATCCGGAGTCGGCGGTACGATCTGCATTCGTCATGGCGATCCAATGGGCGCCTGCGCCATGGCCCTCGGATGAATGCGTCGAGCGGGCCCCTCTCGATCTCCGATGGAACTAGAACCAACAGACTGGAAGTAATATAGCATCGGCCAGTATCGCGAGCACCCTGGTCATGACATCGTCATCCCTAAGTATGTCCTTCGGCATCGGATCAAGCAAGCTGTGCCCATGAGCGTCGGCAATTTTCGGCATCGTACCGGGCCGGCGCCTTCGGGACCCGGATGCCGACTCACCGAACCATTTACCATCAGATGCGTCAAGGAAGCTGGCATTCCGATCGGGTTCCGCGCAGACTTGATCGAGCCCGTCCACCCGACAGGATCGGGTTGCCGTAGCGCGTTTTCCAGATCGGCCCAGATCGGCCCGGAAGGGCCCAGAAGGGCAAAGAGGACCAAGGCATGGGACTTCACCAGATTCTGGCCATATTCTGGGCCCGGAAGTGGATCATAATGGTGGCCGGGATCAGCATGCTTCCCATAGCGATAGTGGTCGCCGATTCTCTCCCGCGGCTTTATACGGCCGAGGCGACGTTGATGCATAACCTGGCAGAGCCTGATCTTATTACGGGTGAATCCATATCGATGCCATTAAGGGATTATCGGGAAACCCAAAGATCCCTTGTAACGAGCGAACGGATTGCGCTTCAGGTGGTGCGCCACCTTCGGCTTGCAAACGATCCAGAGTTCCGGCGCGCTTTCGAGGAGACAACCGATGGCCGCGGCGATCTCGGTCTTTGGATCGCTCATCAATTGCAGGCCAATGTCGATGCAGGTTTCCTGGGCATCAGCAACATCATGGTGATTCAATATACGGCGGCGTCTCCCGACAAGGCGGCCTCGATAGCCAATGCCTACATGTCGGTCTTCATCAATGAACAGTTGGAAATGCAGATCGCGCCGGCCCGTCGCAGCGCGGACTGGTATACCAGCCAGATCGAGGAGTTGCGCAGCGAGTTCATGGCGGCACGCCAGGAGCTGGCGGCCTTCAGCAGGGAAAACGGAATGCTGCTCAACCAGCAGGTCGACATCCGGCGGGATGAGGCGGAGCTGGTTGCGCTTTCCAGCGAGCTGGTCCGCCTGCAAAGCGAGCTGTTCTCGGCCCGCTCCGTTCTCGAGTCCTACGCCGACGCCGGAGTCGCGCCGCCGGACCTCGCCTCCAATCCGGACAACGAAACCCCGGCACTGGCGCGCCTGCGCAGGGAACTGACCACCCTGGACGCGGAAGTGGCCAGCCTGATGAGCCGTGTCGGCCCGAACAATCCGCAGGTGATCGCCCTCAACTCCACCCGGGACACGCTGATCCGGCAGATCAGGCAGGAAGAGGACGCCGCGCGTCGGCGGACCGCCGCGCAGGTGCAGATCCTGGAGCATCAGGTTGCCTCCGTGCAACGTCAGATCGCCCAGAAGCGGCGGGAGATGCTTGAGCTCCAGGAACTGCGGGACACGCTGAACGGGCTCTTGGACGAAGTCGAGTTTCGTCAGCGTCGCCTTGACATGGCAGAGGAACGCGCCGCATCCTTGCAGATGCGGGCCCAGCAATCCTTCGTGAACATCGTCCCGCTCGACGCGGCCCTGCCGCCGCTCGGGCCGACCTTTCCTCCGCCCAAGGTGCTCATCATCGCCGCGGCGGTCTGCGGCGGTCTGGGGCTCGGTATCGTGCTGTCGGCAGCCCTCGAATTCCTCGACCGGCGGGTCCGCACCCTGGCCGACCTGGAGCAGGCGACGGAGATCGAGCCGCTCGGCATTCTGATGTCGGCGGCATCGAGCCGGCGGGGCCGCAGGCGCCGCATGGGAATGCCCAGCCTTCCGGTCTACGCGACCTCCGGTGCCAGTCGCTGATATCAGCGATCCAGGACGCGCATGACCTCGGTCATGCACAGGAACACGTGGTAGAGCGATGTGGCCGGGACGTAGCCGGTCAGTTCGTGCCCGTCACGGTCCAGCCACTCGCGCCAGATGCCGTGGCCGGCCCCCAGGTGGTCGCGGAACAGCAGCCCCAGATGGGCGCGTGCGTGCGCGGCGGCGTCCGGGGCGCCCAGCAGCTCGTGCCGCGCCGCCCAGGCCTTGACCGCCTCGGTCTGCGGCCACAGCCGCCGCGTGTCGGCCAGCACCGTCCCGTGCGGGTCGACCCGGTCGAGCACGGCGGCGCCGCCCCCCCGAGCGCTGCCACCCGGGCCATGCCCGCCATCGTCGACACCGCCGGGGCGGGCGAAACCGTGGGCCATGGCGAAGCGGTAGAGGCGCTCGGCCGGCGCCAGCACGCCGTCGTCGCCGGTGAGGCGCCGGTAGTGCAGCAGCAGCCAGACCCATTCGAAATGGTGGCCGGGCTCGCGCACCAGACCGTCCGGGGCCGGCGCCGGCCGCCAGTCGCGGCCGAAGCATTCGCCGAGCGTGCCGGTGGCCGCGTCGAAGAAGCGGCGGCGAAACAACGCCAACACATCCGCCGCCCGCGCCCGCCAGCGCTCGTCACCGGTCGCCTCGTACAGCGCCAGCAGTGCCTCCAGCAGGTGCATGTGCGGGTTCTGCCGGCGCGGCAGCGGCCAGTCGGCGGCGGCGCCGGGTACCAGGTGCTCATGATAGCCGCCGTGTTCCGCATCGGCCAGGCGCCGGTCCAGGAATGCCAGGGTCCGGTCGGCCGTCGCCAGGGCGGCGGGATCGCCGCCGGCCCGGTGGTACCAGGCCATGGCGAACAGGACGAAGGCGTGGTCGTAGGCGTCCTTCAGGCGGTCGAGGGGGGCGCCGGTGCGGGTCACCGCGCGGCACCAGCCGCCGCCGTCGGCCTCGTCCCAGTAGTGCCGGGTCAGGAAGGCGAAGCCGTGGTGCGCCGCCTCCAGTGTCCAGGCCGGGGCGCCGAGCAGGTGGGCATGGCTGAACACGTAGATCTGCCGCGCCTGCACCCGCACCCGCTTGCAGTCGTCCGGGGCCGGCCGGCCGTCCGCGGTCAGGCGCTCGACAAAGCCGCCATCGCGGCGGTCGACGCCGGCCTCGGCCCAGAACGGCAGCACCGTGCGCAGCAGCCACGGCCACAGGGCCGGCACCGTGTCGGCGGCGGGCCCGGCGGCAGGCCCGGCGGCAGGCCCGGGGGCAGGCTCGCGGACAGGCCCGGGGGCGGTCATGGCCTACACCACCTTGACGACGTGCTGCGCGGCGGCCAGGTCCTCCAGCGCTGTGCCGACCGACTTGAACAGCGTGATCTGGTCGTAGAAGCGGCGGCCGGCGCGCTCGCCGCGGGTCAGTTCGAACAGGTCGCCGGCGATGTCGTCCTGGCGCAGCACGCCGGAGCGGATCGGCTGGAGGATGTCGCCGGCCTCGGCCAGCGCGCCCTCGCGGGTGTCGACGAAGACGCGGGCGCGGCGCACCGCCTCGTCGTCGGCCTCGCGCATCGTGGGCGTGAAGCCGCCGACCAGGTCCAGGTGCGTGCCCGGCGCCAGCCACGCGCCGTGGATCAGCGCCTCGGTCGCCGCCGTGGCGCAGCTGATGACGTGGGCGCCGCGTACCGCCGTCTCCAGGTCCTCGGTGAAGCCGACGCGGAACTCCGGCCGGTCCAGGCGGGCGGCCAGCCGTTGTGCCTTGGCCGGGCTGCGGCCCCAGACCAGCACGTTGCAGATCGGCCGCACGGCGGCGTGGGCGCGGATCAGGTACGGCGCCAGGGTGCCGGTGCCGACCATCAGCAGCCGCTCGCAGTCCTGCCGCGCCAGGTAGGTGGCGGCCAGCGCCGATGCGGCGGCGGTGCGGCGGGCCGTCAGCGACGGCCCGTCGATCAGCGCCAGCGGCGTACCGGTGCGGCCGTCCAGCAGCAGGTAGGCGCCCATGATGGTGGGCAGGCCGCGGGCCGGGTTGTCGGGGAACAGGGTCGTGATCTTGACGCCGATGTGGCGGCTGCTCTGCCACGCCGGCATCAGCAGCAGGCTCGCCTCGCTGCCGCCCAGCACCGGGATCAGGTGGCGGTGGCGCAACGGTACGGCGCAGCCATTGCGGAACGCGTGGCGCAGCCGCTCCACCAGCGCCCTGTCGTCCAGCGCCTGTTCGACCTCGGCGGCGGCGATGATCCGCATGCTGGCCACAGGGACCGCCGGCCGGCGGTCAATGCACTTCGGCGGTGGGGGCCGGGCGCCCGGCCGGCGCCGCCGGCGCGGCCAGCGCGGGCACGTCGCGGCGCCCGGCCTCCTCGGCGGCCTGCCGCGACCGGGCGACGCGCGTGGTCTCTGCCGTGCGCCGCGCCGCCTCGTCGGCCTCCGCCTGGCGGGCGCGCAGGCGCCGCACTTCGGCGGTCAGCCGGTCGATGCGTTCGGCGCGGCGGCGGGCCAGGCTGCGATGCCTGCCGCCGCCCAGCCACGACAGGAAGCCGCCGGCCAGGAAGCCGACGATCAGCACTCCCAGCACCAGCAGGTAGAGCGGCAGATCGACCTCGAACGGCAGCGGCCACAGCCCCACGGTGACGAAGCCGCGGTTGGTGACGGCGAAGCTGATGAGGACCAGCGCGACGGGAATGGTGATGATCCAGGTCAGGAAACGCACGCTGTCGGCCCTCCTCTGCCGGTCTTCGGTCCAGTGCTTGGTCTGGTCTTGGGTCCAGTGCCCGGTCCAGTGCCCGGTCCAGTGCCCGGTCCAGTGCCCGGTCTGGTCCTGGGGTCGGTCGTCGGTCTAGTCCTCGGTGTTCAGGCGCTCGCGGAGCTGCTTGCCCGTCTTGAAGAACGGCACGAACTTCTCGGCGACATGAACCGCCTCGCCGGTGCGCGGGTTCCGTCCGGTGCGGGCCTCGCGCTGCTTGACCGAGAACGCACCGAAGCCGCGCAGTTCGACCCGCTGGCCCCGCGCCATCGCCGAGGAGATCTCCTCGAATATGGTGGTGACGATCTTCTCGACGTCGCGATGATACAGATGCGGATGCTGTTCGGCGAGACGGGCGATCAGTTCTGATTTTGTCATGGCTCGTCACTCCCCCCACCCGTTCGGCGCGCCGCCGGCGGCCTTCGGGCCGTGACGCTCGTTCAAACCGCGGTCCGCGGACCGGCCTGCGCCGGACCGGGCGACAGCCGCGGCGGCCGGCCGACCCGTACGGCGCCGTCGGGATCGCGTGGGATCGTGCCAGAGCAGTTTCCGGAAATCAAGTATAAGCCTTTAATCAAAAACGCTTTTCGCAACACTTAGCAGGTTTCCGGGCAGGTTTCCGGGCAGGTTTCCGGGCAGGAAGCGGGCGGGCCGGCCGCGCCCACCGGGGCGG
>CAZGMC010000110.1:0-13341 GCA_964526565.1 uncultured Mycobacteriaceae bacterium | reverse complement strand
GGACCGGTGCGCATACACTACCTATCGATAGCGAAAAATGAGGGGATTTCTGAGGCCGCACCCGTGCCGTCACCGCGAACGCAGCGACGCGGCCCAGTCCCGCCGGCGCCGAGTCCGAAATGCCGTAGACCTGGCGTGCGGCGCCACTGGATTGTTTCGCTACGCTCGCAACGACGGTTTGGGACCTGTTTGCTGCCCTGCCTGGAGCTGCTTGAGGATTTCAAGCATCAGGTGCTGGGATACTGTTTCCGCCATCGCTCACCTCCGCCAATTCATATGCCACGGTTTCGGCCGACCGAAGGGCCTCTGGTCAACGTTCCCGAACGCCACGCCCGCCCCTCATGCCGTTGCCGTGCGCGGCGTGGCGGTGAGCGGGCCGGGCGCAGTGGCGGGCGCGGTGGCAGGCGGTGCCGCGGTGTCCTCCCCGGCGATGCGCGCGTCGGCGCGTTTGGCCAGCTCGCGCTGGACCTCGGCGCGGGCCTTCTCGGCGCGGCGCTTCAGCTCGTACAGCACGGCCAGGGTGACCGTGGCGACGATGAACAGCACCGCCAGGGCGTTGACCTCCGGCGACAGGCCGAGGCGGACCATGGAGGCGATGTGGATGGTCAGGGTCGTGTCCGGGCCGATGGCGAACACCGTGGTGTTGAAGTTCTCGAACGACTGCAGGAAGGCCAGCACCGCCGCCGTCAGGATGGTCGGGCGCAGGAACGGCACGGTGATCTTCCAGAACACCTGCCGGTGCGATGCGCCGAGGTCCAGCGCCGCCTCCTCCAGCGCCCGGTCGAAGCGCTGCAGCCGGGCCATGAACAGCAGCATGCAGAACGCGGCGATGAAGCTGCTCTGCGCCACCACCGCCAGGAACAGCCCGCCCGGCACGCCGAAATTGTTCCAGAACACCAGGGTGGAAATGCCCAGGATGATCCCCGGCGTCAGCAGCGGCGAGACCAGCACGGCATAGATGAACGTCCGCGCGCGGCTGTGCAGCCGCGTCAGCAGCAGCGCTCCGGCCAGCCCCAACGGCACCGTCAGGGCGATCACGCCCAGGCCGATGACCACGCTGTTGAAGGCCGCCGCCCACAGCTGGTCGTTGCCGAACAGCGCCTCGAACCAGTGCAGCGTCAGGCCGCGCACCGGGAAGGCGGTCGGAATGGTCGGCGTGTTGAATGCTGCCACGATCATGAACACCAGCGGCAGGAACATGTAGGCGAAGAAGATCACCAGGTAGACGCCGGTGCCGAGCCGGATCATCAGCCGCGCGTCCAGGCCCAGGAACCCGGTGGCGGCGCGGGTGGTGCGCAGCAGCGCCTCGGCCCGCTCCGGCCCATGGCGCTGGACCAGCAGCAGGTGGCCGGTGTTGCGGTGGATGCCCAGCGCCAGCAGCACCAGCCCGAACACCGTCGTGGCCAGCACCAGCCCGGCCACGAACCCGCCGACCAGGCCCAGCACCGCGTGACCGTTGTCCGCTCCCCACCGCCAGCCGAGCCACGTCGCCACCGCCAGCACCAGGACATAGCCGACGGTGCTCATCGTTTCGAGCGAGCGCAGGATGTAGTCCTTCATGGCCGCCGCCCCCTCGCCCCCTTACCGCGAAATGTCCTCGAGGTTGACCCGGAACAGCCGCATCATGACCAGGATGAAACACACGCACAGGATCAGCAGCACGAAGGCATAGGCCGAGCCGACGTTCCAGTCGCCGCCCTCGAAGAACCAGTTGTAGATGATCTGGGTGAACCACAGGCTCGACGTGCCGCCCAGGATCTGGGGCACGGCGTACGATCCCGCCGCCAGCATGAAGGTGATGATGCAGCCGACCGCGATGCCCGGCTTGGCGTGGGGGATGACGATGCGCCAGTGGATGCGCCACCACGGTGCGCCCAGGTCACGCGCCGCCTCCAGCTGGTTCCTGTCCAGGGTGTCGATCGTGTTGTAGATCGGGAAGACCATGAACAGGATGTACGCGTAGGTCATGCCGATGATGACGCCGATGTTCTGGTTCAGGAAGTCGAGCGGCCGGTCGACCAGGCCCAGGCCGGTGAACGCCTGGTTGAAGATGCCGTTGTAGGACAGGATCATCAGCCAGGCGAAGGTGCGCAGGATCTCGTTGATCCAGTACGGCACGACCAGCCCCAGCATCAGCAGTCCAGCCCGTCCGGCCGGCGCCACCTTGGCCAGGTAGAAGGCGATCGGGTAGCAGACGATCAGCGCCGTCAGCGTGACCAGGGCGCTGGCCCAGATCGTCTTGAAGAAGATCGACCGGTGCAGCTCGTTGTTCAGCAGGTACAGATAGTTGCGCAGGCTGTACTCGGTCTCGGCGATCGTGAAGCCGCTCTCCAGCTCGGCGATCGCCGCCTCCAGGACGGCGGTCCGCGCCTCCAGCGCGGCGATCTCCTGCTCGATGGCGGCGCGGTCGGCGGCGGCGGCCGCGTCCAGCTGCCGGTCGAGCCGGCGCAGGCTGGACTGGGTGAGCTGCAGGTCGACATAGCGCTGCTCGATCATGTAGTCGATGCGCGACTCGTCGGCACGGTCGACGTACTGGAACGAGTAGTCGACCATCAGCAGCTGCGGCAGGATGATCAGGCCGATCATCCACACCGCGCAGGCCACGAAGATGTAGCCGGTCATGATGGCGCCATAGCGCCGGGCGAAGTCCTTGAACGCGTGCATGGGGCCGTTCCCCCGGCGGCCGGCGGGCGCCGCCTATTGCTCCGACAGGCTGGCCTCCGGCAGGACGACGGCGTCGTCGGCGTGGAAGCCGATGCGCGTGCGCCGGCCGGGGCCCAGGTCCAGGGCACTGCCGTCATTGGTCTGGTGGACGACGATGCCGCGGTGGCCGTCGCCCTTGACGAACAGGTTGCGGAAGGCGCCTTCCAGGTCGACGCGGTCCACGGTGGTGTCGATCGTGTTGTCGATGGCCTCGCCGTTGACGACGCGGCAGCGCTCCGGCCGGACGAACAGGATGGCGCGGTCGCCGGTGATCAGGCGGCGCGTGTTGCGCCCGCGCATCGGCCCCAGCAGGGTGTCGACCACGGCATATTCGCGGTCGGTCTCCATGACGCGGCCGTAGAACGGGTTGTTCTCGCCGACGAAGGTGGCGACGAAGGCGGAGGCCGGCTCGTCATAGATGCGCGCGCCGCTGTCGACCTGCTCGATGACGCCCTGGGACATGACGCCGATCCGGTCGGACATGGTCAGCGCCTCGCCCTGGTCGTGGGTGATGTAGACGAACGTCACGCCGGTGCGCTTCTGGATGGCGCGCAGCTCGGCCCGCATGTGCTGGCGCAGCTTGAGGTCGAGCGCCGACAGCGGCTCGTCGAGCAGCAGCACCGCCGGCTCCACCGCCAGGGCGCGGGCGATGGCGACGCGCTGGCGCTGGCCGCCCGACAGCTCGGTGACCGGCTTGTCGACCTCGCCCTGCAGGGCGACCAGCTCGATCAGCTCCTCCGCCTTGCGCCGCCGCGCCGCCCGGCCGACGCCGCGCACCTCAAGCCCGAAGGCGATGTTCTCCCACACCTTCATCAGCGGGAACAGCGCCAGGTTCTGGAAGATCAGCGCGGTCGGCCGCCTGTTCGGGCCGATGCCGCGCATGTCCTGGCCGCCGATGCGGACGATCCCCTCGGTCGGGTCGATGAAGCCGGAGACGATGCGCAGGATGGTCGTCTTGCCGCAGCCGGACGGCCCCAGGAAGCTGAAGAACTCGCCGGCCTTGATGCGCAGGTTGGCGTCCTTCACCGCGGTGAAGTCGCCGAACCGCATGCTGACGTTGTCGAGCTCGATGTCCATGCCCATGGCGATCGGATCCTCCGACGCCGGAAGACGACGTCGACCCGCCGGCGGCGGCGGCCGGCCCACGGTGGCGGGCCGGCCGGCCCGGCGGCAGCGCGATTATGCCGCCTCGTAGCGCTCGATGTACTGGGCGCGGAGCTGCTGGAACCACTGCGGCTCCGGCTTCCACCAGTACAGCCGGTCGATCATGGCGCCGTCGTCGTAGGCGTAGTTGAACTTCTCGCGCAGGTCCGGCTCCAGGAACTCCGCCGCGCCGGCGGCGGCCGAATTGTAGCCGGAATGGTTGGCGTGCGCCGCGCCCATGGCCGGCGTCATCATGAAGTTGATGAACTCATACGCCTCGTCGACGTGCTGCGCGCCTGACGGCATGGCCATGGTGTCGAGCCAGGTCAGCGCGCCCTCGTTCGGCGACAGGTAGCGGATGCGGCCGTCGGTCTCCCGCCACAGGTTGAGCGACGGGCCGTCCCAGCAGATGCCGACCTGGGCGCCGTTCTGCAGGAAGGCGTTCTGGATGGCCGGGGTGTCCTTCCAGAACTGGCGGATCCATTCCTTGTGGCCGATGGCGAACTCCAGGGCCTGGTCGAGCACCTGGCGGGCGACCTCCTCGTCGTTGTGCGCGGCGTCCATCAGCTCGCCGGTGCCGTCGACCATGATGCCCATGACGGTCAGCGCCGAGCGCGGGCGCACCGTGACCAAGCCGCGGTTCTCCTCGCTCCACACGTCGTTCCAGGAGACGCTGCCCGGCGCGTAGTCGCGGGTCGAGCTGTCGAAGGCGACGCCCTCGGTGCCCCAGTTGAACGGCACGGCATAGCGCTGGCCGCGCCGGGTGGCGCCGAGCTCGATCGAACGCTCCCACGCCGCCGGCAGGACCTGGTCGACGTTGATGCGGCTCTCGTCGAGCGGCTGCAGCAGGTCGCCGGCGTCGTACCACGACACCAGGGTCGTCACCGACGGAAAGACGATGTCATAGCCCTGGCCCTGGGAGGCGCGCAGGACGTTCAGCACCTCGTTGTTGGTGCCGTAGACCGACAGGTTCACGCGGATGCCGGTGGCGTCGGTGAACGCCTGGGTCATCTCTTCCGTGACGTAGTCGTTCCACACGTAGACATCGACCTGGCGGTCCTGGCCGAAGGCGCGGCGCGACACGAACGGCCCGGCGGCGGCCAGGGCGCCGGCGGCGGCGGTGCCCTTCAGCAGCGTGCGGCGGTTGAAGGCCCTGGCGGCCTGCAAGGTCTCCAGCGTGCCATTGATGCCGTTGGCGCCGGTGCGGCGCGGCGATGCGGTGTCCACGACTCGTCTCCCCCTCGTCGTCCCTGTGGTCCCCGTCGCGCTCTCGATATCGGAGCGCTATTGCCTGTCGTTCGCACTCTAGCCGACAAGCATGACGGTTCCATGACGGTTTGGTAAAAATTGCTTAGGTCGTTCGGCGCGTGGCCGCTGGACTGGATGTCGGTGCGGCGACCCCACTATTTGAAACAGGCAAACGGTCCGCCGGGCACCCTTTCAGGGGTTGCCGAATGCCATGGCGATACGCCGGTTCTGCACCTCTGTGATTGTGCGAGTGTTTGATTACGGCCTGGACTGCGCATGGCTGGTCCTGACAACAATGCTTGGAGTGACATCAGCGGCGCTTCCGTTTCGTCGAATGACGGAAGCGGCCGGTACCAAAGCGGGCATGCATCATACAGGTCGACCGCTTCAATATCTGAAAGTGATCATCGATGTTCTGCAAAATATATCCGCCAACAAGGCCGTCATCGCGAGCGAAGCGTGGCGGTCCGGTCGTGCCGCAGGCGTGATCGATGACTTGCTGTACTGGCAGCGTCGGGTCTGGATCGCCACGCTACGCTCTCGATGACGGGCAGTATCTTCGCTTCGATAAGGACGCAATTCGTGCGTTCTGATGATCCATTGCCGCATTTTGACAATATACTTGAGAAAATAATTGACAAAATACATTGCATCGAGGCATATACTAAGAGCCTTGACTACAAAGCCTACGTTGTCGAACTGCGCACGGTAGATGCCGTTAAAAGATGCCTGGCAAGAATAAGTGAAGCGGCCGTAAGATTGGGAAGCTCCGGCCCGGAGATTGCACCAGACGTGCCTTGGCATGATGTTCGGGGCATTGTTCGTGGCAATCCCTACGCGCTCGGAGTGTACCGGCGCCTATGTTTCGGCTCTTCAAGGAATCGTGAGCCGGCGGCGCCTTTTCTTGAAACACTCGTTTTCTGACGCGCCCGTCACATCGATGTGACCCGGCGTGCGCGGTGTTCCAATTCATCGGGCCGCGCGGGCCCGGTCAGACAGACCGGCAAAGATCGGCATCAATTGAATTCCGGCGACACAAACCTGAGTTAACGAATGGATGGGCCGCGGCCGGGATCAGCCGGGGATCAGCCCGCAGAGTTCGGTATTGTGTCCCCGGAACTTGTGTGGCGGTTCGCGGATGCGGCGCGCGGTGTGGTAGGGTCGGTTGCTCTCCGCCCTGAAGGCCTGCCGCGATGACCGACGATCCCGCCCTGTTATCCGCCACCGCACTGGTCGAACGCTACCGCGCCGGCAGCCTGTCGCCGGTCGACGTGGTGCAGGCCTGCCTGGAGCGCATCGCCGCAAAGAACCCGCAGCTCAACGCGTTCCGGTTCGTCGATGCCGACGGGGCGCTGGCGGCGGCGGAGAAGTCGGCCCGGCGCTACGCCAGGTGCAAGCCGAAGGGGCCGCTCGACGGGGTGCCGGTGTCGGTCAAGGACACGCTGCTGGTGCGCGGCTGGCCGACCCTGCGCGGCTCGCGCACCGTCGACCCGGACCAGAAGTGGCCGGAGGACGCGCCGGCGGTGCTGTGCCTGCGCCAGACCGGCGCCATCCTGATGGGCCGCACCACGACGCCCGAGTTCGGCTGGAAGGGCGTCACCGACAGCCCGCTGACCGGCATCACCCGCAACCCCTGGCACCCGGCGGTGACGCCCGGCGGCTCCAGCGGCGGGGCGGCGGCGGCCGCCGCCACCGGCATGGCGGTGATCAACCTGGGCACCGACGGCGGCGGCTCGATCCGCATCCCGGCCAGCTTCACCGGCGTCTACGGCCTCAAGCCGAGCTATGGCCGCGTGCCCGCCTACCCGATCAGCCCGTTCGGCACCCTGTCGGCGGTCGGGCCGCTGACCCGCAGCGTGGCCGACGCGGCGCTGGCGCTGCAGGTGCTGAGCCGGCCCGATCCACGCGACTGGACCGCAGTCCCCTGCCCCGCCCCGGACTACACGGCGGCGCTCGACGGCGGCGTCGCCGGGCTGCGCGTCGCCTTCGCCCCGACCCTGGCGGACCAGCCGGTCGACCCCGAGGTGGCGGCGCTGGTGCGCGACGCGGTCGACGCCTGCGCCGCCCTGGGCGCCGAGGTGGACGAGGTGGCGCCGCCGCTGGACGGCGCCGGGCGGTGCTTCGGCCGCCACTGGTCGGTCGGCGCCGCCCTGGCTGTGGCCGCCGTGCCCGAGGAGAAGCGCACCCTGATGGACCCCGGCCTGCTGGCCATGGCCGGGGCGGCCGCCGACCTGTCGACGCTGGACTACGCCGAAGCGGTGCAGGAGCGCCACCGGCTGGGCAACGCCATGGTCCGGTTCCACGAGACGTACGACCTGCTGCTGACGCCGACCGAGCCGATCACCGCCTTCGCCGCCGGGCACGACACGCCGCCCGACGGCCCCTACCGCGGCTGGGAAGGGTGGACGCCGTTCACCTACCCGTTCAACCTGACCATGCAGCCGGCCGCCACCGTGCCGTGCGGCCTGACCGCCGCCGGGCTGCCGGTCGGCCTGCAGATCGTCGCCCGCCTGCACCGCGACGACCTGGTGCTGCGCGCCAGCCGCGCCTTCGAGCAGGCGCGGCCCTGGCCGCTGCCGCCGGCTCAGCCGAACGGATGATCGGCTTCTGGTGGCGTATGACTCTTTCGAGTCCGTACGCCCCTGCGACAGGTTTTACATTGCGCCGGCACCGGTCGATGCTTAGCTTTATGCGCATAAAGATGCGGTGGTGAAACATCCGCTTACAAACTGCGCCGTAAAGGGGAGGAACTTATGGCGTCCAACCATCACAGGGTGGTGGTCGGTGGTGAGCGCTGCGGCGATCTGGTGCGGGTGCGCCAGCGCTGGGTGTTCTTCACCACGCACCAGAAGCTGAAGCGGCTCGATGGGCGGTCGTTCGCTGCGCCCGAGGACATCTACGGTGAGATCAGGGCCGCCATGCGGGCGCCAATGCGGCGCGCCGCCTGACCCGGCCCGGCGGTTCCGATCGCCGAAGGATGCGCCGTCGGAGGATGCCCCTCCGGCGGCGTTGCTTTTCCGGTCACCGCATCGCCCGCGCCGCGGCGCACCCCGTTTGAACGGTAGGCGACAGAGGGCCATGATTCTGCTGGGGAATTGGCCCGAGCGGGAAAGGCCAAAGCTGAAAAAGGGAAGTGTCATGCGTTGTTCGATTTGCGCCCTGGTGGCGCTGGTATGCCTGGTTTCGTCGGCCGCAGGCGCGCAGTCCCTGGCCACGACCGACGACAACCAGCGCATCATCCTGCACGAGAACGGCCGCTGGGAGTACCTGAACCCGCCCGAGGGCGTGGCGACGGTCGAGCCGATCACCTTCGGCGTGACCCGTGTCGAGCCGACCTCGCCGGACCGCCCGTCCTGCACGGTGCTCTCCCAGTTCCACAACGAATCGAGCCGGGCCGTCGGCAGCGCTGCCGTCCGGCTGATGTTCTACGACGCGTCCGGCAACATCATTGCCGAGGACGTCGTCTGGCTGGGCAACCTGTCGCCCGGCCACGCCTCGCGCGAGGAACGGCTGCTGGTCAACCTGCACTGCGAGAACTTCGCCAGCGTCTCGTTCGACGTGCGCCACTGCTACTTCGTGCCGCGCGGCAGTTGCGAGAGCAACATCCGTCCCGCCCAGGACACGACCATTCCGGTCAACTTCTGAGCGGTCCTACTTGGCCGCCGGCGCCGGCCTGCCGCCCTCGCGGATGGTGAGACGGTAGGTGCCGCTGTTGTTGCCGAAGGCGCCGGCATTGACGAAATACACGTCGTCGGCCGGTGGCGAGAACGTCAGGCGCGCGTTGAAGCTGGTGCCGCCGTCGTCGTCGGTGACAAGCCGACGGCCGGCCGCATCGTGCACCGACAGCAGCGGGTCGGGCAGCGTTCCGGCGCCGGTCGGCTGGCCCACCAGATCGATCGTGTAGGTCATGCCACGGTCCAGCGGGACGGCGAACCAGTCCTCGTCGCCGGGTATCTCCAGGCTGCCGGTCACCGTATCGCCGACGGCCATGCGCCCTTCGGTCTGCGGGCCGGCGGCGAAGTCGTCGGTGAAGCCCGCATGGCGATCCATGGTCAGCGTGTAGGTGCCGGTTGCCGTGCCGAACGCCTGCGCCGCGAGGTGGTACCTGCCGCCCTGCTCGGCCTGGACCGTGATGCGCGCATTGAGGCCGGTGGCGCCGTCGTCGTCGCTGGCGACCTCGCGGCCCGCAGGGTCGTACAGCACCAGCAGCGGGTCGGCCAGGGTGCCCTGGGCGGTGGGCTGGCCCTCCATGTCGAAGACATAGGCGGTGCCGGGATCGAGTTCGACGGCGAACCAGTCCACGTCGCGCGGCAGCTCGATCTCGCCGTGCCCCGGCCGGCCGATCGCCACCTGCCCGCCGGTCTCCGCCGAGGCCGGATGGTCGTCGCTGATGTCGGGCCGCGCCACGGCCGACAGGGTATAGCTGCCGGTGTTGTTGCCGAAACCGTGCGCGGCGGCGAAATAGCGCCCGGCACGCGGCGGGACGAACGCCAGCCGCGGGTTGAAGCCGTCGCCGCCGTCGTCGTCCATGGCGACCTCGGTGCCGTTGGCGTCGTGCAGCGTCAGCACGCCATCGGGCAGCGTGCCGCCGCCGGTGGGCTGGCCTTCCATGTCAAGGATGTAGGCGACGTCGGCCTCGAGCTCGACGGCGAACCAGTCGGCGTCGCCCGGCCGTTCCACGGTGCCCGTCACCGGCATGCCGGGCCGGCCGGGACCGCCGGGCACCACGACGCCCTGGGTGGCGGGACTGGCCGGATGGTCGTCCGCTCCCGGCCCTCCCGCCGTGGGTCCGTCCTTGCCGCTCTGGGCCACGGCGGGGCCGGTCGTCCCGGCGATCCCGCCTGCGGCCGCCATTAGCGCCGTGGCGACCGTGGCTGCCTTGAAGCCGGCACCATACCGCATGTCCCTGCCTCCGCTGCCGGCGGTCGGCCTGCCGTCCGCCGTGTTGCTCCGTTCGCCGTGTCAGCCGGACCATAGGCACGAGGTTTGGCGAAATCGTGTCGCCGCCGGTCAGCCGGCATAGCGCCGGCCGGCGAACCGGCCGCCGCGGCGGAACCGCTCCAGGTACAACGGCAGGACGGCCTCGGCGGCCGTCGGCGTGATGCCCAGGTCGCGCAGGGTCGGTGCGTCCTCGGCGACCGCGTTGTCGATCTGCAACAGCTTGACCTGATCGGTGGTCAGCAGCGGCTTGGGCAGCAGCCCCAGCACCTTGGCCTGCAGCTCGGCCATCGACCACGGCGTCGAGACCAGCAGCCGCCGGCGCCCGATCTGGGCCAGGGTCAGCTCCATCAGCTCGCGGTAGGTGTAGACCCGCGGTCCACCCAGCTCATAGGTCCTGCCCTGCGTTGCCGGGTCGTCGAGCACGGCCATGACGGCATCGGCCACATCGCCGACGTAGACCGGCTGAAAGCGCGTCGTGCCGCCGCCCATCAGCGGCAGCACCGGCGACAACCGGGCCAGCGCGGCGAAGAGATTGAAAAAGTTGTCCTCCGGCCCGAACACCACGCTGGGTCGCAGGACGGTGGCCTCGGGGAAGGCCTGTCGCACCGCCTGCTCGCCGCGCGCCTTGGTCTGGGCGTAGACCGACGGCGAGTCGGGCGAGGCGCCGATGGCCGAGAGGTGGACCAGCCGGCCGACGCCGGCCTCCCTGGCCAGGCGGGCGATGCGGGCCGGCGCCTCGGCATGCACGGCCTCGAAGGTGCGCCCGCCCGACTCATAGAGGATGCCGACCAGGTTGATCACGTAGTCGGCATCGCGCACCACCGCCGCCACCGTGGCGTCGTCGCGCACGTCGGCGAATATCGGCGCGATCTGGCCGACGGCACCGTAGGTCTTCAGGAACATGGCCTGGCCCGGGTGGCGCGAGGCGATGCGCACCCGCCAGCCGCGCCTGGCCAGCCGCTTGACCAGGTGCCGGCCGATGAAGCCGCCGCCGCCGAACACTGTCACCACATTGTACTCGGGCCGACGAAACTCGCGGCTGGGGTCGTCCATCGCCTGCTCCCTGTATGCCGGTCTTGTGCGCCGGATTCCCCGATGCGCCGGATTCCCCGATGCGCCGGATTCCCCGATGCGCCGGATGCCTTGTGCGCCGGACCCGGCCACCCTATGTCATGACCGGTCAATACATAGGCTCATTGCGCCGGACTGTCGACAGGCATGCCTGCAGCTGTGCCGGGTGGCAAGGCGGCATGGGGTGCGACAGGATCCGCGCTCCGGTTTTTCCGGGCATTGACATGGCCGGCGATCGCGCCTAGTTGAGGCGCTCGCGTTGCCCAGGTGGCGGAATTGGTAGACGCGCAGGTTTCAGGTACCTGTGGCCGCAAGGCCGTGGAAGTTCGAGTCTTCTCCTGGGCACCATCCCGCTGATCGCAGCCGCCGCGTCGGCCCCGGTATTCTCCGCAGTCCTGCATGGCGGCAGTCCTGCATGGCGACGGCGGCGTACTGCGCCAACCGCCGGAGTCAGCCATGGCCGGTGACGTGCACCTGCACGACGGCGACCTGCCGCCAGACGTCGACCTGGGCGGCATGGTAGCCGTCGACACCGAAACGATGGGCCTCAACCACCGCCGCGACCGGCTGTGCCTGGTGCAGCTTAGCGCCGGCGACGGAGTCGCCCACATCGTCCGTCTGCCGCGCGGCGCCGCCGCCGCGCCGAACCTGGTCCGGCTGCTCGGCGAGCCCGCCGTGCTGAAGCTGATGCACTTCGCCCGCTTCGACATCGCCGCGTTGCGCGCCCATCTGGGTGTCGTGGCCACGCCGGTCTATTGCACCAAGATCGCCTCGCGCCTGGCCCGCACGTTCACCGACCGCCACGGCCTCAAGGACCTGTGCCGCGACATGCTGGGCATCGACCTGTCAAAGCAGCAGCAGACCTCCGACTGGGGCGCGGACACCCTGACCCCGGAGCAGCTTCGCTATGCCGCTGCCGATGTGGTCCATCTGCACGCGCTGAAGCAGCGGCTCGACCACCTGCTGACGCGCGAGGGCCGCACCGCCCTGGCGGAGGCCTGCTTCGCCTTCCTCCCGACGCGCGTGGCGCTGGACCTTGAAGGCTGGGGCGACGTGGACGTCTTTGCCCACTGACCCCAGCTGGCGGTTGAGATGGGAGGAAGCGCCGCCGCGTTTGACCTGCGCGCGAGCTGCGGCCATACTCCCGCCGCATTGACGCGAAAGTAAGTGGTCCATGGTTCCCGCATTCGGTGCTCCATCCACAGGTCCGGCCACAGGTCCGGCCACAGGTCCGGCCACAGGTCCGGCCACAGGTCCGGCCACAGGTCCGGCCAGCCCCATCGAGGCGTCAGTCGTCGCCCGGAGGCAATTGCGGCCGGCCCGACCGGTCCGGCCGGTCGCCGTCGTGGACCGCCCGCACGACACGGCGCGCGGCATCGCCATGGTGCCGGCCTGGCCGGATCATGGCCCCTGCCGTGCCATGCGGGCCTGTGCATCGTGACGGGCCGATCCGCCGCCGTGACCATCGACCGCCACGCGCCCGCCATGCGTGACGACCCTCGCCCGCGGCGCCGGACCGCGGCACCGTCGGCGCCACGGCCGGCGGGACGCGGCCGCGGCTATACGCGCTTCGTCAACATTCTGAAGGTCGTGCTGCCGCTGCTGGCGCTGGCGCTGACGGCGATCGTCGTCATCTGGCCGGAGCTGCAGGATCGGGCGGCCGATCGGGCCACCGTTGCGGACGCCGACCCGGGGCGGATGATGAGCCCGCGGTTGTCGGGGGTCGATGCCCACGACCGCCCCTACAGCATCGTCGGCACCTCGGCACGCCAGAGCGATGCCGGCGGCGACATTGTCGTCTTCGACAACCTGGAGGCGGAGCTCACCATGGAGGATGGCACCTGGCTGGCCGTCCTGTCGGATCACGGCATGGTCGACAATGTGCGGAGCGTCATCGAGCTGAGCGGGGACGTGAATTTGTTCCGCGACGACGGCTATACGTTTTACACTGACAATGTGAACATCGACCTGGAGGAGCGTACGGCCTGGGGCGACGATCCGGTGCAGGCGCACGGGCCGGCCGGCGAGGTCGCCGCGCAGGGCTTCCGGATCGACAACGACTCTGGCGTCGTCGTCTTCACCGGCCGCAGCGAGCTGCTGCTGCGCCGCGCGCCGCGGGATACCCTGAGATGAGCGGGACCATGAACCGTGCATTGGCGGTGCTGTCGGGGGCGGTGCTGTCGGGGGCGGTGCTGGCGGGGGCGGTGCTGGCGGGGTTCGCCGCGCTGGCTGTGG
>CAZGMC010000109.1:8353-13360 GCA_964526565.1 uncultured Mycobacteriaceae bacterium | reverse complement strand
GGCCGCCCACGGCCGGCCCGCGCCCCGCCCGAGGATAGCGAGACTGCCCTGCGAAGCGGAAGTCCCGTCCCGCCGGGCCGGTCGCACCGCCACACCGACCCCGCGCCGCGGCATCGCCCAACAAGCGGCCGACGCGGGCGCTTCCGGCCGGCCGCCGCTGAGGTTCGGTCAGTTGCTTTCCCTGACCTGTCGCCGCGAGCCCCGTTTCGCCCGCAGCATGGCGGCCGCCAGGTTCATGCGATCCCGCAGGTCCTCAAGCGTGTATCGCGAGCCGCCGCCATAGAGGCCGAGCACGCCACCGGCCGCAAGGAACGCCAGTTCCCGTTTAAAACCGTTGAGGTTGACCACCAGCGATGCCGACGGGTCGATCTTGCCGGCAATGAACCACACCATCGCCCCGGCGGCGATCGCCCCGGCGACGCGGACCCCGACTCCGAGTATCAGAACCGCAGCCGTCAGGATCAGCAGAGGCGGCCAGAGACCCCAGCTCTGGATATGATCCATCCCGGCAAACAGGCCACCGATCAGCAAGGGCCCGGCCAGGGACAAGCGGGTCAGCAGGCCGAGGCCCTGCCAGTCCTCGCGCCCGGCCGGGTCATTGTCGCCGAACAGCCGGCGGTCGACGCTGCAGGCGCCTGCTCCCAGGCCGAGCAGCACGAACATCAGCCCGGACAGGCCGATATCCCGGATCTGGACCAACAGGGCGGGCGACAGATAGGTGGGATCCGCCGCTATGGCGCCGGGCGAGACGGTCACCGGCAATGCGGCGATGAAGGTCCAAAGCAGGAAACCGAAGACCAGGGCAAGGGGCCGCACCATGAAGCCGGCAATCAACGCCAGTCCGGACAGCAGTTCGAAGGTCGACAGCGCGGTCAGGAAGCCCCAGGGCGTGAGGATATCGCCGATCGGTTCGGCGAACAGCACCTCCTGGAAGAACGTGTTGATGTAGCCGGTCGGGCTCACGTATTTGGCGACCAGGCCGTCGCTTGCCGCCGGATCGAGCAGCCGGGACAGTTTGAACCAGCCACCGATCAGGAACACCGAGCCCAGACCGACCCGCAGGGCCAGCGCGATGCGCGCCGGGTCGAAGGCGCGTGGATAAAGATAGTCCATTTTCGAGTCTCCTCGTCCGTCAGTTGCATTCGCACGGCCGAGCCATGTCGGCCCGCCGCATGTGCAAACCGGCGCCCGGCGCCGACGGTTGGCCGGCGCGTATCGCGAGCGCGTCAGACGGAGCGCGGAGGCGGCGAGGGTACGTCCGGCAGCAGGCCGCTCGGGATGCGGTCGCCGATCGGCACGAGATGCGGCGGCTTCCGGGAGAAAGCGGTCGAGCCTTCGGGAGGGTGAAGGGAGGGCGCTGAACAGCTGCCGATCTGCTCGCACGAACAAGGGTCCGCATTGTCGCCATCGGACTGCGTGTCCGCGACGATCGCGTCGGCCAGCGGTGCGACAGGGAGGCCGAGGGGTGACGCCGTCGCGGGTCCGGCAACCGCCAGAACAAGACCAATCGTCACCAGGACTGCCAGCAAAGACCGCATTCGTTGCCCCCCGACATGCCTCCATCACGTTAGAGAGAGCGGGCGAGGAAGACGAATCACGATCGGCTGGCTCGGGCATCACAGCTGGGTGAGCCCGCAACGTTGTTGCACGGACCGGGGGTCGGGTTGCCGGCCAAGGCCTGGTCGGCGCATGCAGATGGCGCGGTCATGACCGGAGGCTGCCTGCCATGCCGTCCAGACATCACGCCGAGCGTCGTCATCATGTTCCCAGGCGGCGGTAGAGGGTCACGAACCGGGCGGGCAGCCGCGGTACTCGAACCTGGCGATCACCACGGCGCCGCTGCGAGGATGCCGGCATTCTCTCTGGGTTGTCTCTTATTAAAACATATCTTGCGGAGAACTACAATTTTTTGACGCAATCGTGTTTCAATAAATAGGAGTATAGTCAGTTAAAAATGCCCGCGTTTGCGCCCATGGTTCATACTCGCTCCTTCCACTGACCTGCGGCGGTCGCAGGTCCTGGACGGGGCAGTTGCCCACCGACATAGAGATTGCAGGGAAAAATCCTAGTTCTGGTTTCCAATGTTGAAAGACAGAAAGCGCGCAACCGCCTGATCGGCCGGAAACGTCTCGGCGGCGGTTGTGTCCGTTCGTTCGTTTCGGAGCAACTCCCAAAGGCCGTTGATCATCTCCGTCCAGGCGGTCTCCACCGACGGTGCCTGGGCTTCAAAGCCGTGTATCAAGACACTTACGTTGCGGGACGTCGGCTTCAGAGTCGTGACGCGGTCGGCGAAGCTCATCAGGGATTGGGCAATTCCCACTTTTTTCCGCTTCAACAGGCGCGCCACGAACTCACGTGACCCTTTGAGGGTACCATCGCGATTCTCTTCCGGTTCGGCGCTCTTCTTCTTCCTTATTTTGGTCAGCAGCTCGGCTACTTCGGTATCGTCCGGAGGTATCCTCTCGCTGTCGATCCCGAGCCGGAACAGGCAGGCTTGACCAATCAGTTCCAGGACGCGATAGGCCCGCACCAGGGCATCCTCGAACTGCCCATGCGCGACCCGCCGCTCGGCATTGGCCAGCAGGTCGACCATGAGCGGGCGCAGCCAGTCGGCCATGGCAACGTGATCGTCCCGTTGCGGCTGGTTGGCGAGGGTCGTCACCCAGCGGACTTCCTCGTCTGACGGGCAGAATCTCCACCAGGCAGGGGGTAGATTGCGTTCGGAAGCGAGTTTGATTGCCTGTGCTGTCCGATAGTCCAGCCTGTCCCATGCCGCCAGATACTCGACCAGGCGACGCATGGCCGGTAAATCCAGCGAGGAAGCCGGAAAGGGCGCCACGACAGTGTGGTCCAGCTTTGGCAGCAGCTCGAGTGCTGCGCCAAAGCTGCCGTGTTCAACCAGCCCGCGGGCGAGGTCGATCCGGCGGTGGGTCAGCGCGACAATGGTCGTTGTCTCGCCGATCACTTCGGTTCCCGCCGTTACAGTTCCCCGTTGGTCACGGGCCCCATCCATGTAGCGTAGCCTTCGCAACTCGTGGCGGACGCTGGCCAGCACCAGCGCCGCTCTCATAGCCTTCGTACCGCGAGTGAAATCAACGACAATCGTGTCGGTTCCGAAGCCATCGCGGAGCAGGCCCTCGATGACTTTGTCGAAATGGGCGTAACACGCGTCGGCGTTGTTTTCGTCGCCGTCGCCAGGCAATCTCTAAATCGAGATCGGGTATTCCGGCAGGCGTTGCTTCACCTCTTCCGCCCGGTCCATCGTACGATGAGACGGCAGAAGAATAATTGCCTCCCATTTGCCGTCGGTGATCGATTTGCAAAGCGGGTGGTAAAGCGACGCTTCCAAATCCCTTTTGTCGCCGGATCCGACCGTGAGCATCAGCGTGCGACGCATGGATCCATCTCCGCGATGCCGTCAGCGACCGCGCAATGCGGGCTGCTGTTCAGGCCAGTACGGCAGGCCGGTGTCGTCGGCCAGCGGTCCCAGGGCGACCTGGTTGCCGGGCGGGGCGTCGCGGCCGGTCCGGTCATTGGCGACGAACCATTCGTAGTTCCTGCCCTCCGGGTCTGGTGCGGGCGATGGCCGCGGGTAGTGGACCGGCAGGTCGTCCGGGAAGCCGCGGGCGGCGGTCAGGAAGGCGGCGATGAACGGAACGGCGGTGAAGGTCGGCGTGCGGTAGCCCTCCTGCACGGCGGTCTTGAAGGCGTCGATGAAGCGCGTGCCGGCGTCGGCCGCCGTCGCCGCATCGGTGGCCCGGACCATGTCACCCGCGGCGGCGGCCGGGTCGACCGGGAACAGCGAGCCGTATTCGGCCGCCTTGCCATGGCCGTTCGCCAGGTCCAGCCCGGTCAGGCTGATGCGGACGCTGCCGAAGCCGAGCGGCTTGCCGCCGCCCAGGCGGTGCACCGCGCCTGTATCGCCGACGTCCGGGTCCGTGCTCAGCGACAGCAGCCACAGCAGCGCGCCGAGCTCGGCCTCGTTCAGGTTGATCACGTCGATCCAGGCGGTGAACCGGGTGCCCGGAGTGACCCAGGCGCGGATCGACCGGTTCTGGTCGTCGCGCACATTGCCGCGGCGGCGGTATTCGCGATGGAGCGGGCTGCCGGCCGGGCGGGGGACCGGCGTTGCGTCGGGCCGCGAGTCGGCCACGGCGGCTTCGGGATCCCAATAGGCCTCGGCCACCTCTGGTGCCCGTCCGAGATGGGCCGGGTGCGGGAACACCTTGCGCCCGCGCAGGCCCTTGCCTTCGCGATAGGCCGCGTCGTCCTTGCGGATATGGTCTGGCTGCGGTTCGCCGGTCTGGTCCCTGGCGATGTAGAACCGGGCCTGCTGCGGCTTGGCCGTCGACAGGATGGCCAGCGGCAGCGGGTTGTCCTGCGGGAAACGGTGGATGGCCGCGTCCGGCCCGGTCTCGCAGCGGATCGGGCCGACCCGCAATTGCCCGCGCCACGCCCCGTCGCCCTTCTGGCTGGCCCAGCCGAACACCCGGTCGGCCGGCGAGAGCCGGGAGAACCGGCGTGCATGGGCGTCCGGCTCCCGTCGTTCGCCGTCTCTCTGCGGCTTGACGAGGGTCGCAGGCTTCAGGCTCTCCGGCAGCAGCGCCTTTGGCGCGCAATCCGCCAGCTCGCGCGAGATCATCACCGGGTAGAGGGCGAGCACCTCCCCGGTTGCCGGGTCACGCCGTGCGTAGCACAGGGTGCCGGGACGCAGCTCCCGGTCTTCCCTCGTGTAGACATGTCGCGACCAGGCGGTCTTCCCGGGCTCGCCGCCCAGGTAGGCGTCATAGGGCTTGTTGGCCCTGTCCCGCTTCTTCAGGTCGTCCGCATGCAGGTCCTGATAGTTCTTGATCAGGTTTTTCCAGTCGGTGCGCAGCTCCTTCAGCCTTTCGGGGGCAAGCGGCACGACCTCGGGCTTGGCCTTGTCGGGAATGAAGAACACCCGCTCGTCGTGCTTGCTGTTGATGTTCTGGTTGGTGATGCAGACGTGGCCGCGGGCCAGGATCA
>CAZGMC010000109.1:0-8253 GCA_964526565.1 uncultured Mycobacteriaceae bacterium | reverse complement strand
CTGCAGCCAGCAGGCCACGGCCTCGCCGTGCTTCGGCAGCTCCCTGTCCGGATATCGCACGGCGAACGGCGCCACGCCGCCCGTCCCCTTGCGATAGCGGGGCAGCCAGGCGGCGTACATCGGGCCCTGCGGGCGGTCGGTGCCCGGCGCCGGTGTCGACGTGCCAAGCCACAGCTCCAGGCCCTTTCCGTCGTCGGTCACCCGGGCCGGGATCATGCCCAGGCCGCTGCGGGCATCCATGCGGTGGGCCAGCGGCACGTCGTGGCCCTGGAACACCGCCAGGCGGGAGTTGGTCACCGCCTCGTACGCCGCCCGCAGCGCCCCCTTCAGCGAGGTCGGCGGCAGGCATGGCCGGCCGTCGGCGTCGGTGCGCAGGTCGAACACCTTGTGGCCGTTGGCCTGCTCTTCGGCGCGCGCCGCGTCGGGGATCAGCAGCGGCGTCACCGTCTCCAGCGCGATCTCGATCCGCCCGGACCAGCGGTCCGCGTGATAGCGGTCGTGCCCGGCCGGCGCGCCCTGTTCCAGGCCCTGCGCGATCCGGTCCGGGCGGCCCGCCAGCGGCTCGACCGCGGGGATGAAATTGTACGGGTTGTGGAAGCCACTGGCCGGCCGCCGCGGGGTGTGGCCCGCCTGAGCCCGGCCGGCGGCCGCGGGTCCACGCCCCTGACCCGTCCCCGGCCGGCCGGACGTGGCCTGCGGCCTGGGCGGGGGCGGCGGCGCGGCCGAGGCCGTCCACGGTTCGCCGGCCGGGCGGATGCGCACCGGCTTGCCGCCCTCCAGCTCCAGGTCGACCTCGACGTCTTCGCTGACTGCCTGCAGGGCCGGGGCGAGCTGCGTGTCGGGAAACGGCGTCGGCGGCGACAGTCCCTTCCTGGTCGGGTAGACAACCCGGCGGACCTTGACGGTGTCCTTGCCCTTCCTGCTGGACTGCCAGACCAGCGTGCCGCGCAGGGGTTCGGTCATGCGTCGTCTCCCCGGTCGTCGCGTGGCCCCGCCACGCCCAGCCCGCACAGCCGTTCCTCGACCACGGCGACGTTGCCGTGTGTCAGGCACGCCAGGTATTCGCGAGTCCGCAGCACCGCCCGTTCGTTCCCGGCCGGCGGTTTCGCGAGGGGGACCCACAGGGTGCCGATCCGGGCGGATGTCTGGGCAACCCAGCCGTCGGCTGCCATCCCGCCCGTCACCCTCGGCTGGCCCCACAACAGGTAATGCTGGTTAATCGTACCACGGAGTTCGACCGTCGGTACGGCCGACAGCCTGTCCAGGTCGGCGAGGGGCGTGTCGGCCGGCTCCCGCGCCTCGTCGTCCCACAGCACGGCGACGCGGCCGGTTCGGCCGTGGCGCAGCCAGCGGGCCTCCCATTTGCCTTGGAACAGGCGGACCTCGTAGGCCTCGGCGACCACCGCGTCTTCGAAACCGTCGTTTGCTCCCCACGGGTTCTCCCGCGGCCCCTGCATCCCCCTGTTTCCGATGAGCAGGCCGAAGACGCACGCCCGCGGCGTGTAGATCAGGGCGACGGCCCGGCCGTCGGAGGCAGCCAGCGCCGCCCGCGCCGCGTCGAACAGGGCGTTGAGCGGAACACCGGTCCCGGTCCGGCCGTGCAGAAAGCCGGTCATGTGCGGCCTCCGTTCCGGTTCTGGTCGCAATACGCGGTCCAGGCGTCCTGCAAGGGCTGCCATCGTTCCCTGAGCGCATCGGACGGCTGCTGCCAGTCCCGGACGTCGAGCGAGAGGTCTGTCAGCGCCTCGATCTCCTGGGCGAAGCCCGATGCCTCATCCCCGTCTGCCGACGCGGCAACGGCGATCCTCGTCACCTTGATGGTGCCCATGCCGCGGTTGCCGGCGAAGCCGATGGGGATGCGCTGCCTGGCCAGGTCGCGCAGCGTCAGCAGCAGCAGTGCCAGGGCCGCCAGCCGGCGTGTCCGGCGGTCCGCATCGGAGGGCGGCGCGGCCGTGCCGTTCTGCTCGTGCTGCGGCTTGTCGGCCGGCCCGCCGGCCGGCTCGTCGCCCGGATGGGCGAGCCGGGTGAGGTTCACGGACAGCCGCATGGCCGGCCAGCGGATGCCGTGCGGTTCCAGCACGCTGTACAGGAGGCTCTCGGCCGCGCCGCCGGTCCAGCGGTCGATGGCCACATGCGTGACCGGCTGGCTCTGCGTCAACCCGGCAGTTTTCAGAGCCTCAAGCAGGGGCCCCTGGCTGTGATCGTCGCGGCCGGCACCGGCGCTGAGTACGGCCTGCCAGTCGTCAGGACAGAACAACGGCTCGGCGAAGCAGTCCTCGACGGCCAGCGCCCCCAGGCCCGGCTGGGGGTGCCGATCCGTGTTCCTGGTCCGATCCTGGTCCGTCGTCTTCGGTCTGCCCGGCGCGCCGAACAGCGTCTCCACCAGGTCGCACCGCGCCAACTGGTTCAGGAAGCGCTCGCGGCTGGCCGGCCGGTTCGCCGCATCCTCCAGGGACACGTCGAGGACGGTGGCGGCGATCCGCTCGGCCTGGGCGCGCAGTGCGCCCTTGATCGAGGCGCCGGGGATGACCAGCGCCAGACGATCCCCGGTCACGCCGGTCAGAGGCAGCATGTCGACGGCGATCCCTGCGGCGTCCGCCTTCACCATGACCGGCCCGTCCGGTTCCCACTCGACGGCAATTTCAAGGCGCGGCCGCGGCCGGGGCGTCAGGCCGTTGGGCAGGCCCACGAGCAGGTCGGCCGCCGTCGGGATCGCGGTGCTGCGGCCCTGAAGCACGGCGAGCATGCCGGCGCGGCTGGTCAGGTCCTGCGCCTCGACCCGGTAGCCGGGCGCGAGCCGGACCCGGCCGAGGCCGCGCGTCCGGGCCGCGCCGAGCCGCACCGCGCCCGCCTCCAGGGCCGCCAGCAGGTGGCCCAGCGCCGCCCGCACCCCGGCCTCCCGCGACGCCGCGGCTGCGGTGTCGGTGGCGGCCGGCACCTCGACGGTCAGGTCGAGCGCGATCCGCGCCCCCTGGGGCAGGATCTGCCGGTCATACTTGATGCCGTCGGCGGCCCGGCCCTCGACCCGGTCGATGCCGACGCTGTCGCGGATCTCCAGCCGGCCCGGCGCGGTGACCGGTGCGTCCTCGACGATCACGAAGCTGGCCGTGCCCTGCTTCGAGTCCTTCCCGCGGCCGGGCGTGAAGCCCCAGAGCTGGTCGACGAACCCCTGGCCGCCGGGCACGGATCCGACGGCATGGCCGTCCCATCCCGCGTCGCACGCCCACAGGTGCCAGGCGCGCAGTGCGCCGGCCAGGCTGGTGCCGGGGATGACGCACTGGTCGGCACCGTTGCGGGCGACCGGCAGGTCGGCCTCGATCGCTTCCCCGTACCCGCCGACATGCAGCGGCGACTCGGCGACCAGCGTGCCGGTGACGCGATAGCGCTTGGCGATGGCCCGTGCCATGTCACGCCGCCTCCACGTCGGGCCGCGGCCGCGCACCCTCGCCGGATCGTCCGGCCTCCAGATCGCGTTTGTGCGCCAGGATGGACGCGAGCAGCTGCGCCCGCACCGCTTCGTGCCGGAACAGATCCTTGAGCGCGTCCGGCGTGCGGACCAGCGTGGCGGGAAGCCCGGTTCCCTCCGCCCCCAGCAGCAGCGCCCAGACGTCGGTCTTCCCGTCGATCAGCCGGCGCAGGTGCGCCAGCCCGTCACCCCACTTGTCCCTGCGGTTGGCGGTCTTCTCGACGCTGGCGACCCAGGCAAGGGCCTGTTCGACCTGCGTGTCGTCATCGAGCGCCGCGATCATTGAGCGCAGGGCGCCGAGCTGGCTCATCGGCGGACGGCCCTGGTCTCCGGTCGCCGTCCAGCCAAGGTGCCTTTGTCGAAGCCCGGGATCGGCGGCGAAAATGAAAGCTGCATCGGCGAAGGCCTTGCGCCAGGCGGCATCCTCGATCTGCTGCGCGAAGCGGAACAGCATCTCGTCCGACCGCAGGGCCGCCTCGTCGATCGACGGGAGCGGCGGGTCGGCAGCCGTGTCCTGGCCATCGGCCCGCCGTTGCCACGCCGATGTCTCCTTGGACAGAAGCCAGGAATTCACCAGCACCTCGCCATAGCCTTCCGCGCGGCGCTCGCCCAGGCCCTCGTCCTGCAGCCGTTTCAGCGCCTCCGGCGGAATGGCCGAACCGTCCGCCGTTTCCAGCGTCACGTACGAACCGGCCTGGATGGCGATCAGGCTGGGGCGCGGCAGGTGCCAGGCGGCCGCCCACGACTCGATGCGGCGCACCCGCAGGTCGGTGGGCCAGAGGCGGCCATCCTCCGCCACAGCGGCCGGCCCGCCGGACCGGCCCTGATCGCTGGGCGGAGGCGCCGCGACGGCGGTCAGGCCGGTCAGCCCGGTCGCCGCGCGCACGGCGTCGACCACCGCCTCGCGCGTCGTGCCGGCGCCCAGCAGCGGCGGGCGCAGCAGCGCGTCGGCGGCGAAGAACACCGTCATCCGGCCGGCCGGAGCGAGTGGCCGCGGCTCCGGCGGCGGCGGCTCGTCGCACAGGGTCACCTCGGCCTCGCCATAGCCGGCCTTGGCGGCCCGGCCCAGGCGCAGGGTCTGCGTGGCGAAGCGCTCGCTCCAACCGTCCGGCAGCCGGTCGGCGAGGGCCTGGCGGACCCGCACGATGGCGCGCAGCCGCAGGCCGGGCTCCAGCGCCTCATAGGAGTACACGCCGCCAACCGCCTCGGTCGGCCGCTGCACCGCATCCTCGACGGTGTTGTGGGTGCGGACCAGCTTGCGCACGCCGGTCAGCAGGGCCGGTGGCCTGCCGTCCAGCAGCGCGGGCGCGGCGTCCACATACCCTGCCCGGACGGGCTTCAACTGGCGGTCATCGTCCTCCACGGCACGGTTGACGATCTGCCCCTTGCCGTCGGGCCCCTGCCGATCGTCCTTGACCCGCGCCCAGGCGAACGGGACGGGCAGGCCGCGGTGGCCGCCGACCACCGGCAGGGCGGCGGAGACGCGGATGTCGCCGACGGCGATGGCCGCGGCGATGGCCCCGCCGCCGAGGCCGCGCAGGGTGGCCGAGACGTGTGGCAGCAGGCAGGTGCCGGGGATGAAGTCCAAACTGGTGACGACGTTGCCCTGCACCGCGTCGGCGATGACCAGGGGCGAGCGGAGCCGCAACTCCAGCGGCACGGTGACCCAGGCCTCGCCCTCTGCCGGCTCTGCGTGGGCAGCGACCAGGGGTGCGGCGTCGTCGGCCGCCGGCAGCGGGCAGCGCGGCGCCGTTTCGCTGCCGGACAGGACCCGGACGGCGTCTTCGAACGTGCGGACGGGCGCCGGGTCGTCGACCGCAATCGTCCAGGCGCAGCGCCCGGTGCCGCGCCGGCGCTTGCCGCCCAGGCGCTCGACCAGTCCGGTCGCGGCGGCCAGCACGGCCAGCATGGCTGCGGCCGCCCGGTCGTCCGGCGGCAGCGCCACGCGGCCCTGCGCGACCAGCACCGCACCCTGGCGCGCCACCTCCTCGAACCGCAGGTGGTCCTGCCGGGCGCGGCCGGACGCCGGGTCGATCGCCACCCCGGGCTTGACGAAGGTCAGCGCCTGCCGCAGCCGGGTGCGGCCGGCATCGGCGCGGCCGCCCAGGGCATCGCGCAGGGCCTTCGGCAGCCGGGCGCTGCCCAGACTCAGCGCCCCGGGCCGCGGCCGCGCCCCGGACGGTGCCCCGGCCCGTCTGGCCAGCCGTTCCGGCTCACTGTCGTCCGCTGACAGGGGATCGCCGGACCGGTCGCGGCCGCCGAGGGCCGGCTGGTCGCCGAACAGCGCCTCGACAATGGCCGCCCAGCCGCCCGCCGGGTCGCCGTCGTCGAGCCCCAGGGCGAGGCGCTCGGCGGCGTCGCGCCAGATGCCGCGGACGGTGGTGGCCGGCAGGAACGGCAGGTCGTCGACGTCGCGCTCGATCAGCCGGTCGATCGCGCCGTGCCGGCCGCCGCCAGTGCCGACGTGCCAGTCGGACTCCATGACGACTGTGAGGGTGAAGGCGACGGAGGCGGGCCTACCGGTCATTGCTGCCTCTCTGGAGTTCCGCCAGCTCCAGCGCGTCGAGCAGCCGGGTGCGGACGAAGGCGTCGTCGTCAAAGAACAGGCTTCTGTCGTCGACCGGGTTCAGTACCGTCCACCGAAACCTGTAGCGGTGCCGGATCTGGGTCAGCCGTGCATCAGCCGCTGCCCGCCCGAGGAACACGCCCTCGCGCAGATAGTGCTGTTGGTTGCGCGGCAGGCGTTCGCTGTCGTCCCTGTCCGCCTTCTCGGCCCCTGAGAGTTGGTCTGCCGCCGTCACCAGGTCGTCCCAGCGGCGCTTGGCGATCCATGAGCGGGTCTCCGGCGCCAGTGCGTCGAGGTCCGCCGGCGCGGTGACGACATAGGGCTTGGCGGTCGCCACGGTCTTCGACGTGCCGCCGTCCTCGACGACCGCGGCGGCCCGGATCTGCTCCAGGTCGGCGCCGGAGCTGTCGAAGTGGACGTGGACATCGAGTGCCGAGCAGGTCGGCCGCACGACCAGGGTCTTGTCGCCGAGCGTCTCGCGTCGTTCGTTCTTGTCGCCGACCATCGTCTTGACGCCGGACTTGGCCGAGCCGATCAGGGCTTCGGCCAGCTCGTAGGCCCGATGCGCCGGGAAATGCGGCTTGACGATTGCCACGCCGGCGCAGGCGGCCAGGCCGGCAGAGCCCGTGGCCGCGGCCGACAGCGCCGTCAGCGCCTCCCCCGACGGGCCGGCCGCGGCCCGCGTCTCCCTCTCGAACGCCGTCAGGAATTCGGCGGCAAAGGACAGCGCCTGGCGCCCGTCGCAGACGACGGTCAGGTCGTCGCCGCCGAGGATCAGTGGCACCAGCCTGGCTTCCCGCTTCCGGCCCGGCCGGGGGGCCGGGACGGTGGCCGTCACCGCCGCCCAGAAGGCCCGGTTGGTGCAGGCCTCCAGCGCCAGGGAGAAATGCCGGTAGTCGTCGATGTAGGCCCGGGCCGTTGCCGGGCGGCCCGCCTTTCGTCGCCAGTCCTGCAGGGCCAGGAAGATCGCGCCGAGCCCGTTGCCGTCGGCATGGACATAGCCCAGCCAGTCTGACCCCAGGTCCTCCAGCTCGTTCGCGTCGAACGCCAGCTTGAGACCTTTTGATGCTTCCAGCGGGCTGAAACGTCGCTTTGCCACCTCCCGCATTCTTCGCTTTGCCCATACCGTTGCGGAGAACACGCCGGCTTGCGACTCGCCGCCGGACACAGCCTCGTTGGCCGGCAGGCCGCTGGAGTCGCAGGGCTGGAGCACCGGCAGGCCGGGGAAGCGGGCCTGCGACGCCGGCAGGTCGGCGCGCAGCCGCTCAATCTCCTGGTGGACCTGCTTGACGGCGGTGTCCAGGCACCCGGCCTTGTCGAACGGGAAGGGCTCGCCGACGCAGCCGCGCACCACCGCGCCGGGGGCGTCGCACAATGCCCGTTCCGTGACCGCGGCGACAATGCGCTCGCCGCGGTCTGTGCGGTCCACCAGCAGCAGCGCCTTGCCGGAGGTGGCGACGACCACCTCCACGCCGCGGCTGTCCGGGCCTTCGATCGCCGGGTTCGCCTTCGGATCGCGAAGATTGTTGGCCAGAGTGTCGGCGTCGTCATCATACAGGCATGACCGACCGGTCTCGCCCGCGACGGCGCAAAGCACGAATTTCGTGCCGATCCGCCGCACGATCTCCGACGCCCCCACCTGCTCGCGCAATCGGTTGGTGCCGAAAATATAGGCCTGGTTGCCTGAGGTTTCGATCAGGACGAGGTGGGCTTGTGGCGCCATTGGAGATTCATATCCACGTCATACAATTCAGCGGTCACATTACGATAGCTTCAACCGAGCGCAACCAAAATCTCGGCAACCTTGCGGCACCACTGGATGGCCGCGCTTCGCTCGCCATGACGCCTGGGGCGAGGGCGGCGCCGGATCGGCAGGCGCCGGCGCGTGCGGCGCCACGACGGCACCGACCGGCGTACGCTGTCCCGTCATGGCGAGCGAAGCGTGGCCATCCAGTCCCGGCGGTGCCGGTTCGGAGCTGCCGTCCGCCAGCCCTTGCGGCACCACTGGATGGCCGCGCTTGGCTCGCCATGACGGCCTGGGGCGTGGGCGACGCCGGATTGGCAGGCGCCGGCGCGTGCGGCGCCACGACGGCACCGGCGGCGTACCCTGCCCGTCATGGCGAGCGAAGCGTGGCCATCCAGTCCCGGCGGTGCCGGTTCGGACCTGCCTCCCCCGGCACTTTGCGGCACCGCTGGATGGCCACGCTTCGCTCGCTCTGAC
>CAZGMC010000108.1:7720-13565 GCA_964526565.1 uncultured Mycobacteriaceae bacterium | reverse complement strand
TGCACGGCATCGCCACCGCCGCCGGCTGCCAGCTCGTCGCCACCTGCGACCTCGCCGTCGCCTCCGACCAGGCGCGATTCGCCACGCCCGGCGTCAACATCGGCCTGTTCTGCTCGACGCCGATGGTGGCGCTGACCCGCGCCGTGGGGCGCAAGGCGGCCATGGAGATGCTGCTGACCGGCGACATGATCCCGGCCGCCCGGGCATACGAGATGGGCCTGGTCAACCGCGTCGTGCCCCACGACCGGCTGGACGCCGAGACGACGGCTCTGGCTGGCCGGATCGCCGACAAGTCGCCGCTGACCCTGCGCATCGGCAAGGAGGCGTTCTACCGCCAGGCCGAGCTCGACCTGCGCGCCGCCTATGACTATGCCAGCGAGGTCATGACCCGCAACATGCTGGCCCGCGACGCCGAGGAAGGCATCGACGCCTTCCTGGAAAAACGCCCGCCGACCTGGCAGGGCCGCTGACGCCATCGCCCCGGTGCCGCAGCGCGACGACCGGCCGGCGTCCGCCATGGTGGCCGCCGCGCCGGCATCCCGGTCGCGAGCACGGACAGCGGTGTTGCACATGGCCGCCGCCCTGCCGGCTGGCCATACTCCATGCCGGCTCCATGGAAATGCGTCCAATAGTTCCGGCGCCCGATCTCTGGCATTTTTCAAAATTTCTTTGTGATCTTGCGGACTCCCCTGGTGCTGCAGACACCGGCCGGCAGCAGGTCTGCCGAAGTTAACTTGAAGATCTTTGGATAACCATAACAAGGACTGCATCCGCCATCGGCAACCCTTGGACAAGTCGGCCTCAGTCTTTTTTCGATTGGTTCGGTTGGATTAACTCATTGTATAGAGAATCCGGTTGTTAATGGCCGCACGGCACCACGCCCGGCCCCCGTTACTCGCATTTCCATGCCCCCCGTGACGAACAATCACACATGGCGGGCGGCGGCCGGCAACGGGGCCGCGGACGGGACAAACGTCAAGAAGGCACAAGGAAGGTCAGCCATGAAGCATGTCTACTCGGCGGCGTGCGGCGTCGCCGCCCTGCTCGCGGTCTCGGCCGCTCAGCCGGCGTTCGCCATCGATCTCGGCGTTGCCTGGATGGGCGAATCCGGAATGACGAACCGGGTGATGAGCGGTTTCCAGGAGCGCATGGCCGAGGTCGCTCCGGACATCAATCTGGACATCCGCCCCGAGCTGGCGTCGGAAGACGAACTGGCGGCGGCCATCGCCGATTTCGAGGCGAACATGGATGCCATGGTCATCCTGCGATCGAACGGCAGCCAGTACCTTGCCGCGCACCCGACCTCGATCCCGACCTTCATCGGCGGCGGCAATCATCCGCCGTCGCTGGGCGTCGTCCAGAACATGGCGGCCCCCGAAGGCAATGTGACCGGTGTCACGTACTTCATTCCCCACGAGGTCCCGCTGCAGAGCTACATGGCCCTGCTGCCCGACGTCGAATCGATGCTGCTGCTGCTCCAGACCGGGCACGCGAGCGGCCCGGTCGAGGAGGACGGCGTGCTGGCAGCCTGCGACAGCCTGGACCTTCAGTGCGACGTGGTCTATATTGAGACTGCCGATGAACTGGCTGCCGCCGTCGCCGACAACGTCGGCAACTATTCGGCCTTCCTGCTCGGCAACACGCGGCTGACCATCGACGACGCCGGCGCCGCGGTGGAGGCCGCCGGCGACGTGCCTGTATTCGCCTTCACCGGCGAGCCGGTGCAGCAGGGCGTGCTGGCCGGCTATGTCGCCGACGACCACAAGCTGGGACGCATGCTGGCCGACACGGTCGCCGCGGTCATGGTCGAGGGCACGTCCATCGCGGACGTGCCGGTCGGCACGGACGAGACGCCGCTGCTCTACGTCAACATGACGACGGCACAGCGCCTCGGCATCGACATCCCGTTCCAGATGCTGAGCACGGCAACGATCATCGAGTAGGGTTGCCGGTGGACGGGTCGTGCCGAGGCAGCCTCACGCCGCCCCGGCACCCTCGCCGTCCCAGCCGGCGATCCGAAAGTGACCCATTCAGGATGACGGTCATGGCGGAAACAACTCTTCAGGCGATTGAGGCCACGAACGCCTCCCGCCGCACCGGCGCCGCAAGACGCCGCAGCTGGTGGACCATCGGGCGCAAGATCACGATTGCCTCTGCGGTATCGATCACCATCGGCCTGGCGGTCATGATCTGGTTCGCCGCCTCGCTGCAGACGGACAACATGGTCGAGGTGTCGGACGCCGCGGTCACGGACATTACCGACCTGATGGCTGTCCAGATGGGCGCCGCCATCCGCTTCAATCAGGCCGCCGCCATCGAGGCCGTCTACGACGGTCAGGCCGAGACCGAGAACGCGATGATCGCCGGCCTGCTCGCGATCAATGCCGAAGGCGGCATCGTCGCCAGTCTGGGCGACAACCTCGCGGACCGGTTCGCCCTCAATCTCGGCGTCTTCCGGCACAGCGATGACGTGATGACGGTCGACGAGGGCTCGCACCTGATCGTCGCCGTGCCGATCCACTTCGGCAACGACAATGCGCGTGTGGGCACCCTGATCGTCGGCTGGAGCCGGGCCCTGATCGACGCCAAGTCGGCCGCCTCGGCCTGGACCGTGACGGCGGTCGCCGCGGTCATCGTCGTGCTGCTGGTCGGGCTCCTCACCGTGCTGTTGCGCCGGATCGTCGGCAGCCCGCTGCGCCGGCTCGAAGGCGTGATGACCAGGCTGGCCGGGGGCGATACCGAGGTGGCGGTGCCCGACATCGGCCGCCGCGACGAGATCGGCGACATGGCCCAGGCGGTCCAGGTGTTCAAGGACAACGCCATCGAGATGAAGCGCATGGAGGCGGAGAAGCGGGCCGGCGCCGAGGCCGCCGCCGCCGAGAAGCGCCGCACCATGGACGACCTCGCCGGCTCGTTCGAGAGCACCGTCAAGCACATCGTCGACGGCGTCATCGGCGGCCTGGGCGACATGAAGGACAACGCCCGGTCCATGTGCGGCCTGGCCGACCAGACCAGCAGCGAGAGCACCGAGGTCGCCGCCGCCGCCGAGCAGGCCACCTGCAACGTCAACACCGTCGCCGCCGCCGCCGAGGAGATGAGCAAGTCGATCGCCGAGATCGGCGAGCGCGTCGCCCAGTCGACCCGCATCACCGGCGAGGCGGTGACGCGCGCCGAGCGCACCGACACCACCGTCCAGGGCCTGGCCGACGCCGCCAGCAAGATCGGCGAGGTCGTCAAGATGATCAGCGCCATCGCCGAGCAGACCAACCTGCTGGCGCTCAATGCGACCATCGAGGCGGCGCGGGCCGGCGACGCCGGCAAGGGTTTCGCCGTCGTCGCGTCGGAGGTCAAGAACCTAGCCAACCAGACGGCCAAGGCGACCGAGCAGATCGGCGCCCAGATCGCCGACATGCAGTCGGTCACCGGCGACGCCGTGACGGCCATCCAGGAGATCCGCACCACCATCGTCGAAGTCAGCGAGATCGCCACCACCATCGCCGCCGCCATCGAGGAGCAGAGCGCCGCCACCCAGGAGATCGCCCGCAACACCACCGAGGCAGCCACCGGCACCCAGAGCGTCGCCGGCAAGATCACCAACGTGAAGGCGGCCACGGAATCGACCGGCAAGGCGGCCGGCTCGCTCCTTGAGGCCGTCAACGGGCTGGCCGATCAGGCCGATGTCCTGCGCCGCGAGGTCGACGACTTCCTGACCAAGGTGCGGGTGGCCTGACCCGTTCACCCCGTCACGACCGTCATCCCGGGAAGGGGGAGGCTCACGGCCTCCCCTTTTTCGGTTCCGCTGCCGCCGCCACCGATTCGTGCAGCATTATCGTGTTGCATTCCCGGCCGGCCGGCACCCATGTCTATCGTCCCGGCCGCCCGGCAGCAACGGCGGCTCGAGGATCAGGTCGCATGCGGCCGGACGGGATGACGCCATGAACCACGACAGCTACGCTCCCCACTATCTGCGCGCCATCCTGGACGACGTGCGCACCATCGCCGTGGTCGGGGCCAGCGCCAACCCGGTGCGGGCCAGCTTCTTCGTCATGAAGTACCTGAAGGACAAGGGCTACCGGATCATCCCGGTCAATCCCGCCCTGGCCGGCCGCGAGGTGCTGGGCGCGCGCGGCCATGCCGCCCTGGCCGACGTGCCCGAGCCGATCGACATGGTCGACATCTTCCGCAGCTCGGATGCCGCCGGCGGCATCGTCGACGAGGTGCTGGCACTTGCTCCCTTGCCGAAAGCCGTCTGGATGCAGTTCAACGTACGCGACGACGACGCCGCGGCACGGGCCGAGGCCAGGGGCGTGCGCGTCGTCATGAACCGCTGCCCGAAGGTGGAATGGGCCCGGCTGCACGGCGAGATGGGCTGGTCCGGCCTGAACTCGGGCACGATCTCCGCCCGGCGACAGACAACGGTGAGACAATGAGCGACAACGAGACAGGGGCGCCGCGCGCACCGGGGTTCGAGACCCGCGCCATCCATGCCGGCGCCAGGCCCGACCCCACCACCGGCGCCCGTCAGACGCCGATCTACCAGACCACCTCGTACGTGTTCGACGACGTCGACCACGCCGCCTCGCTGTTCAACCTGCAGCAGCTCGGCTTCATCTATTCGCGCCTGACCAACCCGACGGTGTCGGTGCTGGAGGAGCGCATGGCCAGCCTGGAGGACGGCATCGGCGCCGTCGCCACGGCCTCGGGCCACGCCGCGCAGCTGCTGGCGCTGTTCCCGTTCATGGAGCCGGGCGCGGAGATCGTGCTGGCGCGCAAGCTCTACGGCGGCACGATCAACCAGATGGGCAACAGCTTCAAGCGCGCCTTCGGCTGGGTGCCGCGCTTCGTCGATGCCGACGACCCCGGGAACGTCCGCGCTGCGGTCACGCCGCAGACCCGCGCCGTCTTCATCGAGAGCCTGGCCAATCCGGGCGGCGTCGTTTCCGACATCGAGGCCATCGCCGCGGTGGCCCGCGAGGCCGGGGTGCCGCTGATCGTCGACAACACCATGGCGACGCCCTATCTGTGCCGGCCGTTCGAGCACGGTGCCGACCTGATCGTCCACTCGACGACCAAGTTCCTGTCGGGCAACGGCACCTCGGTCGGCGGCGTGGTGGTCGATTCCGGCCGGTTCGACTGGTCGGCCAGCGACCGGTTCAAGGGTTTGACCGATCCCGACCCCGGCTATCACGGCCTGAAGTTTCACGAGACCTTCGGCGAAATGGCTTTCACCTTCCACGGCCATGCCGTCGGCCTGCGCGACCTGGGCGTCAACCAGCAGCCGCTCAACGCCTTTCTCACCCTGCTCGGCCTGGAGACGCTGGCCCTGCGCATGCAGCGCCACTGCGACAGCGCGCAGCAGGTGGCAGAATTCCTGACCGGCCACCCGGCGGTGGCCTGGGTGGAATATGCCGGGCTGCCCGCCTCGAAGTACCACGCGCTGGCCCGCCGCTACGTGCCGAAGGGCGCCGGCGCCGTGTTCACCTTCGGCGTCAAGGGCGGCTACGAGGCCGGTGTCAAGGTGGTGGAGGGCGTCGAGTTGTTCAGCCACCTGGCCAATATCGGCGACGCCCGCTCGCTGATCATCCACCCGGCGTCGACGACCCATCGCCAGTTGCCGCCGGAGGCGCAGGCGGCCGCGGGGGCCGGCCCCGACGTGGTCCGCCTGTCGATCGGCCTGGAGGATGTGGACGACATCATCGCCGACCTCGACCAGGCGCTGCAGCGGGCCGGCGAAGGCCGCACGGCGGCGGAATAGGCCGTCGCTGCGCTCCCCGACCCCGTGCATGCCGCCCCGCCTGCTGGCCCGCCTGCTGGCCCGCCTGCTGGCCCGCCTGCTGGCCCGCCT
>CAZGMC010000108.1:5615-7620 GCA_964526565.1 uncultured Mycobacteriaceae bacterium | reverse complement strand
CGCCTGCTGGCCCGCCTGCTGGCCCGCCTGCTGGCCCGCCTGCTGGCCCGCCTGCCTGGCCCGCCTGCCTTCCCGGGCGCGGCCTCCGGACGGACCGGCCACCGGCCGGGGCGGCAGCCGGAGGGGTTGGGGAGCGTGCCTTCGGCCACCAGATCGCTTATACTGCGACGCATGCGTATCCCAACGCCGGTGCGCATTCATGCGGTCGTCTGCCGCCCCCGTCCCGTGGTACCGTCCCGTGGTGCGGTCCCGTGGTGCGGTCCCGTGGTGCGGTCCCGTGGTGCGGCGGGCGGAGGTGGCGGGAGCGGCACGACCGCTCCACGGTCGAGGGTCCGCCCATGTTCAGAACCGCCGAGATCGGCCGCAAGGTCAGCAAGGACGAGTACGAGCAGCTGGCGCCGCCGCTGCGCATTGAGCTGCTGGAGCTGCAGCAGCAGATCCGCAACTCCAACTTCCCGGCGATCGTCGTGTTCGGCGGCGTCGACGGGGCCGGCAAGGGCGAAACCATCAACCGGTTCAATGAGTGGATGGACCCGCGCTGGATCGTCAGCCGCGCCTACGGCCCGCCGTCCGACGAGGAGCGCGAGCGCCCGGAGTTCTGGCGTTACTGGCGCGACCTGCCCGGCCGCGGCAAGATCGGCCTGTTCCTGCGTTCGTGGTATTCGCGCCCGGTGCTCGACGCCGTCTACGGCAACATTGACGAGCCGATGTTCGACTCCCGGCTCGACCGCATCAGCCGCTTCGAGCAGTGCCTGGCTGCCGACGGCGCGCTGATCGTCAAGTTCTGGCTGCACCTCAGCCGCGATGCGCAAAAGCGGCTCTATCGCAAGTGGGAAACCGACCCGCACCAGAGCTGGCGGGTGACCAGCCTGGACTGGGAGCACTGGCGGATGTACGACAAGTTCACCGCCGCCGCCGAACGCACCATCATCAAGACCAGCACCGCCAGTGCCCCCTGGCACATCGTCGAGGGCGAGGACGGGAACTACCGTGAGCTGACCGTGTTCACGGCATTCCGCGACGCCGCCCTGCGCCACCTTGAGCGCGAGGAGCTGCGCCGCCGGGCCATGGCTGAGCTCAGGCAGCGCCGTGCCGGCGGCAACGGCAAAGGCGCCAGGCCGCCCAATCTGCTCAATCCGCTCGGCGCCGCAGTCGAGGCGGTCGCTGCCGGGGACAACATCGTTCCCATGCCCACCGCCGCCGCCGCCGAGGAACGCCCGCAGCCGCCGCCTCAGCCGTCGGTCCTGCAGGTCCTCGACATGAGCCAGGCGTTGCCCAAGAAGCAGTACGAAAAGAACATTCGCAGGGAGACCGCGCGCCTCAACGGGCTGTACCGCGGCGCCAAGGACCGCGGCATCTCGACAGTGATGGTCTTTGAAGGCTGGGACGCTGCCGGCAAGGGCGGCACCATCCGCCGCCTGGTGCGAGCCATGGACGCGCGCGACTACCAGGTTATGCCAATTGCCGCACCCACCGACGAGGAACGCGACCACCACTACCTGTGGCGATTCTGGCGCCACCTGCAGCGGGCCGGCCGCGTCACCATCTTCGACCGCTCCTGGTACGGCCGGGTGCTGGTCGAGCGTGTCGAAGGCTTCGCCGCCCAGGAGGAATGGAGCCGCGCCTACGGCGAGATCAACGACTTCGAGCAGGACCTGACCGACCACGGCATCGTCGTCTGCAAGTACTGGATGCACATCACGCCGGACGAGCAGTTGCGCCGCTTCAAGAGCCGCGAGGCGACACCGTACAAGCGGTGGAAGCTGACCGAGGAGGACTGGCGCAATCGCGAGAAATGGGACGACTACGAGGCGGCCGTCAACGACATGGTCCAGCGCACCAGCACGCGCTTTGCGCCGTGGATCCTGGTCGAGGCCGACGACAAGCGCTTCGCCCGGATCAAGGTCATGTCGACCCTGTGCGAGCGACTGGAGACCGCCCTGGCCCGTCACGACAAGGCAGCATGACGGTCAGGGCAGCATGACGGTCAGGGCAGCATGACGGT
>CAZGMC010000108.1:0-5515 GCA_964526565.1 uncultured Mycobacteriaceae bacterium | reverse complement strand
GGCAGCATGACGGTCAGGGCAGCATGACGGTCAGGGCAGCATGACGGTTGGGCGCCGCCGCGGGCCTATTCGTCGCTCGGATTGAAGCGGCCGATATTGCCGACCATCTGCTCCAGGAAGCCCATGCGGCGGCCCAGCGTCGGCGTCTCCCGCTCGACGAGTTCGACGCTCATGCCGTCATCGACGCCCAGCTCGTCCATTTCACGAATCATCCCGGAGTCGTCGAAGACGATCTTGATCACACGGCGCTCGATGACCTCTGGCCGGAAGAACGCGGTCCGCTCGGTGCGCTGGCCGATATAGTACCAGACGCGGTCGTCGAACGGCGCCACCGTGCTGGGCGAGCCGAGCACCGCCAGGACGTCGTTGGCCGTGGACTGACCGACCTGGATCTGCTCCAGCCGCCGGTCTTCCACCAGGTGCCCGCGCGTTGCCACCTGCGGGCTGCACGCGGTCAGTGCCGCACCGACGACGATCATTGCGCACACCACGCCGACTGCCCGCATGCTCCGCTCCTCCACGGCCCATGCGCCGCGGTCCGCCGATTGACCGGGCGCCGCCGCGACACCATCTGACTGCCCATTGCTTAGGCCGGTGGTTCCGGCCCTGTCAACGTCGGCATTGGTGCACGAACCGTGATCGCACGGCTGTTCGGACGCCCCCGCCAGGAGCGGGCCGTGGCAAACCTGTACCTCGCCCTGGTCGGGCAGGCGCGGCGCGAAGGCTTCTATCGCAATTGCGGCGTCCCCGATTCGGTCGACGGGCGGTTCGACATGATCGCGCTCCACGCCTTTCTGGTGCTGCGCCGCCTGAATATGGAGGGGGAACGCGTCGCCGCCTTTTCCCAGGCCCTGTTCGACTACATGTTTGCCGACATGGACGTGAGCCTGCGCGAGATGGGCGTCGGCGACCTGAGCGTCAGCAAGAAGGTCAAGCACATGGCGCGCAGCTTCTATGGCCGTGTGGTGGCCTATGAGCACGGCCTTGCCGCGGCCGACGACGCCGTGCTGACCGAGGCCTTGCGCCGCAATCTCTACGGCACGGTCGAGGCAACGCCGCAGCACCTGGCCCGGATGGCCGCCTATGTGCGCCGCGAGGCGGTGGCGCTGGCCGACCGTCCGGTGGAGGAGCTGCTGTCGGGTACCGTCGCGTTCGGTCCGCCGCCGGCGGCCTGACCGCCACCCGCCGTCCGGCCCACCAGGCCGAGGGAGAATCGCGATGCCGGTCGCCAGCGTCCCCGAATTCAGCCGCCGCGTGCCGCTGGACCGCCTCGACGAGAGCGGGACGCCCGGCGCGCTGGTCGAGGTCATCGCCGCTGATGCGGACGAACGGGCCGCTCTGGCGCAGCGCTTCGGCCTGCCGGCGCTGGACCGGCTGGAGGCGACCGTGCACCTCGACGGCCGCGCCGGCGGCCGGGTCATCACGGTGACCGGCACGCTGTCGGCCGATGTGACGCAGACCTGTGTGGTCACGCTGGAGCCCTTCGCCACCCGCGTCGAGGACACCTTCGCGACCCGCTTCGAGACCGGCCCGCACGCCGCGCCGCCGGCCGAAGTGGTCCTTGCGCCGGACGAGGAGGAGCCGCCCGAACCGCTGGAAGGAAGCGTATTGGACATCGGCGAACTGACCGCGCAATATCTGTCGCTGGCGCTGGACCCGCATCCCCGTGCGCCCGGCGTGCACTTCGAGTATCAGGATGCGGACGCACGGCAAGAGGACGCGCCAGCGGGTCCGTTCGCCGCACTCGCCTCGCTGGCAAAGAGCCGCGACGGCGGTTGATCGCCCTTGCTCCGCCTGGGCTTTTGCTCTAACCAATCGGGGCTGCCGGGGCGGCCCTGAGACGGTCGTCTTGAACATCGTGGAAAGTGAATCATGGCAGTCCCAAAAAGAAAGACCTCGAAGTCGCGCCGCAACATGCGCCGTTCGCACCACGCCCTGGCGCCGAGCGCCTACCTGGAGTGCCCGAACTGCGGCGAGTTGAAGCGCCCGCATCACATTTGCGCCTCCTGCGGTTATTACCGTGACCGGGAGGTCGTCACGCCGGCCGCCGAGGCATAGGCCTCGCGTCACTCGTAACGTTCATTGGCCATCATGACGCCCCGCCCCGTGACGGACCGGCTGATCATTGCCCTCGACGCCATGGGTGGCGACCGCGCCCCGGCCATGGTCGTGGCCGGTGCCGATATCGCCCGCCGCCTCTATCCCGACGTCGAGTTTCTGGTGGTCGGCGACGAGGACCGCATCCGCCCGCTGCTCAAGCGCCGCCCCAGGCTGGCCGAGATCTGCAGCATCCGCCACACCACCCACGTGGTTACCAATGACCAGCGGCCGTCGGTGGCGTTGCGCGCCGGGCGCCAGTCGAGCATGCGACTGGCCCTCGACGCCGTCAGCCACGGCGAGGCGCAGTGCGTCGTCTCCGCCGGCAACACCGGCGCGCTGATGGCCATGGCCAAGTTCGTCCTGAAGACGCTGCCGGGCATCGACCGGCCGGCCATCGCCTCGTTCTTCCCGACCCTGCGCGGCGAGAGCGTGATGCTGGACCTGGGCGCCAACATCGAATGCCGGCCGGAGCATCTGGTCCAGTTCGCCATCATGGGCTCGATCTTCGGCAAGGCGGTGCTGGGCCTGGTCAATCCCAGCGTCGGCGTGCTCAACGTCGGCGCCGAGGCACTGAAGGGCAGCGACACCCTGAAGGAGACGGCGGCGCGCCTGCGCGAGATGGAACTGCCCGGCACCTTCCACGGCTTCGTCGAGGGCAACGACGTGCCGGCCGGTACCGTCGATGTCGTCGTCACCGACGGGTTTACCGGCAATGTCGCCCTGAAGATCGCCGAGGGCACGGCCCGGCTGTACGGGGAGTGGCTGAAGCGCACCTTCCGCTCGTCGCTGTTCGCCCGGCTCGGCTTCCTGTTGGCCGCCAACGCCTTCCGCAAGCTGCGCAACCGCACCGACCCGCGCCATTACAACGGCGCCATGTTCCTGGGCCTGCGCGGCATCTGCGTGAAGAGCCACGGCGGCACCGACGCCAAGGGCTTCAGCAACGCCATCTCGGTGGCCATTGACCTCGTCCGCCACGGCTTCAACGACAAGGTCAAGCTGGAGCTGCAGCGTTTCGCCCGCCCGGTGGTGCCCGAGTCCATGCCGACCCGTGGAGCGATGACGGCATGAGGGTGCGGCGATCGCGCATCATCGGCCACGGCAGCTATCTGCCAGACCGGGTGGTGACCAACGCGGAACTGGCCGCGCGCATCGAGACCTCCGACGACTGGATCATCCAGCGCACCGGCATCCGCGAACGCCGCATCGCCGCCGATCACGAGAGGTGCTCGGACCTGGCGCTCACCGCCGGCCGCCGCGCCCTGGCCGATGCCGGCGTCGACCCGGCCACGGACCTGGATCTGATCGTGCTGGCCACCACCACGCCGGATCAGACCTTCCCGGCCACGGCGGCGCGCGTGCAGGCGGCGCTGGGCATGACCCGCGGGGCGGCATTTGACGTCCAGGCGGTGTGCTCCGGCTTCCTGTTCGCCCTGACCGTCGCCGACAACTTCATCCGGCTGGGCCAGGCAGACACGGTGCTGGTCATCGGCGCCGAGACCTATTCGCGCATCCTGGACTGGCAGGACCGCAACACTTGCGTTCTGTTTGGCGACGGCGCCGGGGCGGTGGTGCTGCAGTCCAGCGATGGCGACGGTACCAAGGCCGACACCGGCATCCTGACCACCCACCTGCATTCCGACGGGCGCCACCACGACCTGCTGTACGTCGACGGCGGCGTGTCGACCACGCAGACCGCCGGGCACGTACGCATGGTCGGGCGCGAGGTGTTCAAGCACGCCGTGACCTGCCTGTCGGAGGTGGCGCTGGAGGCGCTGGCTGCCACCGGCGTACGCCCCGGCGAGGTCGACTGGCTGATCCCGCACCAGGCCAACAAGCGCATCATCGACGCCACGGCACGCAAGCTGGGCCTGCCGCTGGACCGGGTGATTGTCACAGTGGAGCGCCACGCCAACACCTCGGCCGCGTCGGTGCCGCTGGCACTGGACGAGGCAATGACCGACGGTCGTATCCGACCAGGTCAGCTCGTTCTTCTGGAAGCGATGGGCGGCGGGTTCTCGTGGGGCTCGGCGCTCGTGCGACTTTAATGTGCCACCTGTTGGAAATCCGGTACTGTGCCGCCAACTCTATGGAATTGACGGAATATTTCAGTCGGAGTACGGTTCTTCCGTTGCTTCCGGCACAAGGGGGCTGGCATGTCGCAAACGACGGTCACCCGGGCGCAGTTGAGCGAGGTCGTCTACCAGGAGGTGGGCCTGTCGCGCAACGAGTCGGCGGAGCTCGTCGAGACCGTGCTCGAGGAGATCTCGAGCGCTCTGGAGCGGGGCGAGATGGTCAAGATCTCGTCGTTCGGCAGCTTTTCGGTGCGCGAGAAGGGCGAGCGCATCGGCCGCAACCCGAAGACGGGGGAGGAGGTGCCCATCCTGCCGCGGCGCGTGCTCGTGTTCCGTGCGTCGCACGTGCTGAAGGATCGGATCAACGGGGCGCTGGCGGTCGGTAGCTGACCATGGCGCATGCGGCGGATACCGGCGCCCGTTCGCGCGGCGTCGTCAAGGCGGCCACCGCTTATCGGACGATCAGCGAGGTCTCCGACGAGTTGGACGTGCCGCAGCACGTGCTGCGCTTCTGGGAGACGCGCTTCAGTCAGGTCCGCCCGCTGAAGCGCGGCGGCGGTCGGCGCTATTACCGGCCCGAGGACGTACGCCTCCTCCGCCGCATCCAGAAGCTGCTGTACGAAGAAGGGTACACCATCAAGGGTGTACAGAAGCTGCTCCGCGAGGGCAAGGTGCGCGGCGACCTCCGCGAGCGGCCCGAAGGCGGCGCGGCGGCGAAGGCAGGCCGGGCGCCCGAGGCGGCCGGCGAGGACGCCCTGCCCCCCGAGGCGCCCGAGCTGGAGTCGGAGTCGAAGCCGGCACTGCTGCCCGAGGACCTGCGCGCCGACCTGACCGACGTCCTGGCCGAGCTGAAGGCGCTGCGCTCGATGCTCAAGTCGGACAAGCATTGAGGTGCCGCGGCGAGACCTCATGGCAACGTGCTCAGGTTAACGCGCCGGAGGGCCGAAGAGTTCGACGAGGGCCCTGGTGTCCCAGCCGGCGGCCTTGCCGGCACCGTGGCCGCATCAGAGGTAAGACAGGTCTTCCCTGAAGACGACATCGAGCACCCGATCGGGGCTTTCGATGCCCCACTGCCCGCGGATCGCCCGGCGGGCGCATACGGCAGCCTCCCCGACCTTGCGGCCAGGATGGCATCAGGCGTCGGCCAGCCTCAAGCGCCGCCTCCCAGGCGGACAGGGCGGGCTGCTGCCGCGGCCAACGCCCGCCGTCACAAAGGATCGGCTTGATGGCAAGGGCGTCGGCGGCGCCTGGCCCTGGCCGCCGCCTGATGCCGTGCGGGACGCAGGTCGGCTCCGGCGGGATGGTCGGTGCCCGTCCCACCAGCAGGATGGTGTTTTCAAGTC
>CAZGMC010000107.1:3268-13602 GCA_964526565.1 uncultured Mycobacteriaceae bacterium | reverse complement strand
CGGAAATCCGCCAGGTCGACGGCGATCACCTTCCCGGCCCCGGCCAGACGGGCGCCAGGCAGCAGGGTGCGCACCATCATCTGCACCTGCGCCTTGTCGGCATGGCCGACCCCGACCACCGCCTTCTTGATGTGGTTGGCGCCGTACTCGGCCACCGCCAGCCCGGCCCGCGCCGGGGCCAGCAGCACCACGCCGCGGGCGGTGCCCAGCTTCAGGGTGGACGCAGCGTTCCGGTTGACGAAGGTCTCCTCGACCGCGGCCTCGTCGGGGCGGTAGCGCTCGATCACGGCGACCAGCCCGTCATAGAGGGCGACCAGCCGGTCGGCCAGCGCCGCGCCGTCGTCGGAATGCACCGCCCCGTCGGCGACGTGGGACAGCCGGCTGCCGTCGACGTCGACGACGCCCCAGCCGGTGTGGCGCAGCCCTGGATCGAGGCCCAGCACGCGCAGCACCGCGGTGCGGGTCACGCCGCCAGCCGTTCCAGCACGTCCTGGGCGATCTCGAAGTTGGCCGAGATGCGCTGGACGTCGTCGTTGTCGTCGAGGGCGCCGAGCAGCTTGAACAGCGTCCCGGCCGGCTCCTCGTCGACCTGCACGGTGGTGACCGGCTTCCAGGTCAGCCCGGCCGAGCGCGGCGGCCCCAGCCGCGCCTCCAGCCCGTCGCGCACCGCCGCGAAGTCGTCCACCGCGCAGGTGACGACGTGGCCGTTGTCGTCCGACTCGACGTTCTCCGCCCCGGCCTCCAAAGCCGCCTCGAACACGGCTTCGGCGGTGCCGGCCTCGGGCGCGTAGTCGATCTCGCCGACGCGATTGAACAGGAAGGCGACCGAGTTGGTCTCGCCCAGGCTGCCGCCGTGTTTGGAGAAGGTGGCGCGCAGTTCGGCGGCGGTGCGGTTGCGGTTGTCGGTCAGCGCCTCGACGATGATGGCGACGCCGGCGGGGCCGTAACCCTCATAGCGCATCTCCGTATAGTCGGTGTCGTCGCCGCCGCCGGTGGCCTTCTTGATCGCCCGTTCGATATTATCCTTGGGCATGTTGGCCTGGCGGGCGGCGGCGATGGCGGCGCGCAGCCGCGGGTTGGACTCGGGGTCCGGCAGGCCCTCGCGCGCCGAGACGACGATCTCCCGGATCAGCTTGGTGAACTGCTTGGCCCGCTTGGCGTCCTGCGCGCCCTTGCGGTACATGATGTTCTTGAACTGCGAATGGCCGGCCATGCGACGCGTTCCCTCGCGTTTCGTGCCCTTGATTTGTGACAATGCGGCGGGCCGGACCGCCCCGATCGCCGGTGCGGTGCCGGTTCAGCCTTGAATATGACCGTTTTGCCGCGCGGCGAAAAGATGTCAGCGGCGACCGGGCTTGCACACCAGCCCAAGCACGGCGATCTCTCCATGGGGGCCACAACCGGGGACCGGCCATGGCGACCAGACTTGACACCCTGCTGGCGGAGCGCGCCGCTGTCCGCGAACGGACGGCGCGGCACGCGGCCCTTGGCGCACTGGCGCGGCTGGCGGCCGCGGGCGTTGACGCGGGCATTGTCGGCTCCCTGGCCCGCGGGCTGTTTCTCGGTCATTGGGACATCGGTATCCTGATCCTGGACGCCGCCGGGCTGGACGACGGCGCGATCATCGGGCTGATCGAGCCGGAGATGCGCGGCCTGCCGTTCGACGTCGTTTTTCTGGAGCGCGTCCGCGAGCCCGAACGGTCCTGGCTGCTGGAAGAGCTTGTCCGTGCACCCGATTTTTTGGCCGCCTCCGCCATCGGCTCGAGCTTACGAAGGAGGAGGCCGAAGTCTTTCGGGAGTCGCAGGATCTCCTGAGGGTCCTGCCGCCCGGACGGGCGGCCGACTGGTCGCACAGGGCCAACGCGGCGTTCGGAATTGTTAGTGTCTATTCGGGTCTCGAGACCATTCTCAAGACTGTGGCAGACGAAACAGACCACTACACGCCCGCCGGCGCCGATTGGCACGCCAAGCTTCTGGAGGCCATGGCATTGCCGATCGAGGGCATTCGTCCTGCGGTTCTGTCTCCTGGCACGTATGCGTTGCTCAACGAGGTACGGACGTTTCGCCACGTCGTGCGGTCGATCTATGGAATGGATCTGAATGATCGTGGTGTTACAGAAAACCGAGAACGCCTGCATGCAGTCCTTCCAGCATTCGAGCGTGATCTGGCCGCGTTCGAACGGGCAATGATGGCCTCGTAATTTTCGATGACTTGCGCATACGGCGCGTTTCCGCAAATCTTTTCAAGACGGCATCGGGCCGGACAGAATATTTCCTCCGGATCGCGCACGTGAGCCCGAGCGGTCCCGGCTGCGGAAGACTGCGTTCGTGCACTCGATATTCATGAGGCTGCGCCATCGGTTCGATCGAACCAGGACAGAGGCCGCCCTGCTGGCCAGGGCGGAATGCCTGCTCGCCGACCTGCCGCGCAACGCCGCTGCCGACTGGGCGCGGTGCGCCTGCACGGCGTTCGGCATCGTCTCCGTCTATTCCGGGCTGGAGCGGCTGCTGGAGGCCGTCGCCGACGAGATCGACGGCGAGGTGCCGACGGGCAGCGTCGCCGATGCCGAGCTGCTCGCCGCCCTGGCCTCGCCCGCCGACGGCCTGCGCCCGGCCCTGTTGTCGGCGGAAACGCACGCGCTGCTCGACGGCCTGCGCCGGTTCCGCCGTGTCGCCCACGCGCACGTCATCTCGGAACTGACGGAAGCCGACCTCTCGGCCAACCGGGCGCGGCTCCGCGCCGTGCTGCCGGCGTTCGAGCGCGACCTGAAAGCGTTCGAACAGGCCATGACGGCAGCGGACGGCGAGTCCCTGCCCTGAGGTTGCACAGCCGCCGGAACGCCGCTCCTAGCCCGACTCGGCCCGCGCCTGGGCGATCACCTCGCGCAGCACGTCGATGCCGACGGCGCCCGGAATGACCTGGTCGCCAACAATGAACGCCGGCGTGCCGCGGATGCCCAGCGCCTGGGCCAGGGCCATGTTGGCGGCGATCTCCCGGGCCACGGCGTCGGACTCCATGTCGGTGCGCAGCTGCTCGACATCGAGGCCGACCTGGCGGGCCAGGTCGAACACCACCTCCTCGCTCATGCGGCCGCGGTGGGCCATCAGGGCGTTGTGGTACTCGACGTACAGGCCCTGGGCCTGCGCCGCCAGCGCCGCGCGGGCGGCCAGGACCGAGGTCTCGTGCAGGATCGGCAGCTCCTTGAACACGATGCGGACGTTGTCGTCCTCCTCGACCAGGGCGAACACGTCGTCCAGCACGCGCTTGCAGTAGCCGCAGTTGTAGTCGAAGAACTCGACCAGCGTGACGTCGCCGTCCGGATTGCCCATCACCGGCGATGTCGGGCTGTCGAACAGCTCGTCGCCGCGCGCCGCCAACTGGTCGCGGGCCCGATCCTCGGCCGCCTGCTCCTCGCGCGCCTGCAGGACGGCGACCGCCTCCATGATGATCTCGGGGTTTTCCATCAGGTAGGTGCGGAGAATGGTCTCGATCTCCGCCTGCTCGGCGTCGCTGAATGCGCTCTCCTGCGCCTGGGCCTGGGCCTGGGCAATCATCCCGAAGACGGCAGCCAGCCCGACCAGGACCGCCACCGACACCGACACCGACACCGACACCGTACGTCGCATCCACCCCGCCATCCCGTCCTCCCGCCTTGCCGGACCGACCCCCTGGCGACAATGGCCGCGCCGACCGCGGTCGGCAAGCGCGAACCGCGGCCACACGCATTCGTGATTCGGGCCGTACCGGCTACAGCCGCTCGGCGGCGCGCTGGATGTCCTGGGCGCGCAGCCAGCCGGCCGAGCCGTTGGGCAGCGCCTCCAGCGCACGGCGCGCCTGCCGCCGCGCCAGGTCGCCGTCGCCGGTGGCCATCGCCTCTTCGGCCAGGGCCAGCGCCGCCATGCCCAAGTCGCCGGTCCGGCCATAGGCGGTGGCCAGCAGCCGCCAGGCCAGCGGCGTGTCGCCGCCCGGCGCCCGCACCGCCCGCTCCAGGTCCCGGATCGCGCCCTGCAACTCGGCCGGGTCGTCGCTGTCCAGCCGGGTCTGGGCCAGCGCCACCAGGATCAGCGGCTCGTCGGGCAGCACCTGGACGGCGCGCTGATAGTAGGTCCGCGCCTCGTCCAGGCGGCCGTGCTCCAGCAGCATCTGGCCGACCAGCTCGTTGAAGTAGGGATCGTTGGGCGCCTCGGCCAGCAGCTGGTTCATCAATGCCAGCGCCCCGTCCAGGTCGCCGTTGCGGTACTGGGCGATGGCGCGGCCGTAGCGGCCGGCCACCGAGGTGTCGCCGGCATACTGGCGCAGGGCCACGTGCGGCATCAGGAAGCCGACCAGCTTGGCCTGCATGCGCGCGAACCGCTCCACCCAGCCGGCCGGCAGAGGGCGGCCGGTCGTGGGCGAGCTGGAGACGGCGGCGCGCAAGGTATCGACGCGGTCGCGGGTCAGCGGGTGGGTGCGCACGTACTCGACCTGGCGCGAGGTCGGCACCAGCTCCTGGTCCTCCAGAGTCTCCATGAACGACAGCAGGCCCTCGGCGCTCAGCCCGGTGCGCTCCAGATAGGTCAGCGCGGCCTGGTCGGCCGAGCTTTCCATGCCGCGCGTGTAGCTGAGGAAATTGCGCTCGGCCAGCTGCATGCCGCCGCTGGTGACGGCGCCGGCGGCGCGCGGGTCGCCCGAGGCGATCGCCGCGGCGATGCCCAGCAGCGTGCTGATCAACGCCGTCCGCTGGGCGTTGGCCAGGGCGTCTTGGCCCTGGACGATGTGGCCGCCGGCGATGTGCCCGGTCTCGTGGGCGATCACGCCGATCAGCTCACCGGCGTTGCGCGCGTTCGTCAGCAGGCCGGTGTGGATGAACAGGTTCTGCCCGCCGGCGACGAAAGCGTTCAGCGTCTGGTTGTTGACGATGTATATGTCGACCGACCGCGGGCTGACGCCGGCGGCGCGGAAGATTGGTTCGGCGAACATCCGGATGGTAGACTCGATCTCCGCATCGCGAATGAACGACATCCGCCCCTGTGCCGCGGCCGGTTGCGCCGCGAGCAGCCCCAGCACGACGAGAGCCGTGACGATCCTGCGCAAGTTGCTTCCTCCCTGCCGCTGGCTCCACCGGCACGCTGGCAGTCATTTGTGGCGCCTCGGCGGCGTCTGCATCCTGATTCTGGCCGTTGCCGGCTGCGGCGGCAACTCCGGCGGCGCACCGCCCGCCCCCGACGTGCTCAACGTCGCCGTCGCCGACGAACCGCGCGCCGCCCTGATCGGCCGCGAGATACTGCAGCGCGGCGGCAACGCCGTCGATGCCGTGACCGCCATGGGCCTGGCCATGGCGGCGACGCTGCCGTCGCGGGTCGGTCCGGGAGGTGGCGGCGTGTGTCTGGTGCACGACCCCGCAGCGGGCGTGGTCCGCGCCATCGACTTCCTGCCGCGTGGCGGCGGCACGGCACCGGCCCCCGGCTTCCTGCGCGGCCTGTTTGCGCTGCACGGCGCCTATGGCACCGTGCGCTGGGCCGAGCTGATGGCAACCGCGGAGAACCTGGCGCGGTTCGGCCAGCCCATGTCGCGCGCCCTGGCCCGCGACGTGGCCGCGACGCCGCCGGAGCGGCTGCCCGCGGCGCTTGGCGGCGGTGCGGAGGGGCCGCCGCGCGGCGAGGGCGACACCGTGCGGTTTCCGGCCCTGGCCGCCACGCTGGGCCGGGTGCGCGCCGACGGCGTCGGCGCCTTCCATGACGGCCTGTTGGCCCGCGAGGTGTCGGAGGGCGCGGCGGCGGCGGGCCTGTCCCTGCCGGTGGGTGAGCTGCGCGGCTATCGCCCGGCCTGGGTCGACACCGTCGCCTTCGACGTCGGCAGCGACCGGCTGCACTTCGCCCCGGCGTCGGGCGTGGCCGGCCCGGCGCAGGAGCGGCTGTGGCGGGCGCTGGCGCTGGAACAGTCCCATGGCGGACCCGGCCCGGCCGGCGGCATGGACGTGATTGCCGAGGTCCCCGGCGGCGCCGTGGTGCCGGGCGGCGCCAGCGCGGTGGCGGTGTCCGCCGACAACATGGCGGCGGCCTGCGCCTTCAGCCTGGGCGGCCTGTTTGGCAGCGGCCGGGTGGCGGGCGGCACCGGTGTGCTGCTGGCCGCGGCGCCGCCAACCGGCCAGCCGGTGCACGGCGGGCTGGCCCTGGTCGTCAACGAGCCGCTGACGACGGCGCTGCTGGCCGCCGCCGGCGCCGATTCGGTCGCCGCCCTGACCGTGCCGCTGCTGGAGCGGCTGGCGGCGGGACGGTCGCCGGGCGAGGCCGTGGCGGCGCCGCGCACGCCGTCGGACCGGCCCGGGCCCGAGGCGCCGGCCGCCGCCGGGCGGGGTGTGCTGATCGGCTGCGACTGGGACCGCGGCCGCGAGAAGACCTGCCGCGGCGCCGCCGACCCGCGCGGCTTCGGCCTGGCCGCCGGCGCCGCCGTCGGAGGCTGACCGCCATGGCGCTCAAGGTCGCGCAGCGTGGCCGCCTGCCGCCGTTCATCGTCATGGACGTGATGTCGGCCGCCGCCGAGCGCGAGCGCGCCACCGGCGACTGCCTGCACCTGGAGGTCGGCCAGCCGGGCACGCCGGCGCCGCGCGGCGTGATCGAGGCGGCGCGGGCGGCGCTCGACCGCGAACGGCTCGGCTACACCGTGGCGCTGGGCATCCCGGCCCTGCGCGAGCGCATCGCCGCCCATTATCGCGAGGCCCATTACCACGAGGCCCATTACCACGACGCCCATTACCACGACGCCCGTGGGCACGAGGCGGGCGGGCCGGTGGTGCCGGCGGCGCGGGTGGTGGTCACGGCCGGGTCGTCGGGCGCCTTCGTGCTGGCCTTCCTGGCGGCGTTCGACCCCGGCGATCGGGTGGCGCTGGCCGCGCCGGGCTATCCCTGCTACCGCAACATCCTGCGCGCCTGCGGCGTCACACCGGTCGAGCTGCCGGCCGGGCCGGAGACGCGCTATCAGCCGACGCCGGCGCTGCTCGACCGGCTCGACCCGCCGCCCGACGGCCTGATCGTGGCCAGCCCGGCCAACCCGACCGGCAGCATGCTGGCGCCGGCCGATCTGGCGGCGCTGGTCCGGTACTGCGAGCAGGCCGGCATCCGCCTGGTCTCCGACGAGATCTACCACGGCATCACCTATGGCACGCCGGCCGCGACGGCGCTGTCGTTCGGCGACGCGGCGATCGTCGTCAACAGCTTCTCCAAGTACTACTCGATGACCGGCTGGCGGCTCGGCTGGATGGTGGTGCCGGAGGACATGATCCGGGCCGTCGAGTGCCTGGCGCAGAACCTGTACATCTCGCCGCCAACCCTGTCGCAGCACGCCGCCGTCGCCGCCTTCGACTGCCGCGACGATCTGGACGCCAACGTGGCCCGCTATGCCGCCAACCGCCGGCTGCTGCTGGAGCACCTGCCGGCCGCCGGCTTCGACCGCCTGGCGCCGGCCGACGGCGCGTTCTACATCTATGCCGAGATCGGCCACCTGACCAGTGACAGTCCGGCCTTCTGTCGCCGCATGCTGACCGAGACCGGCGTCGCCGCCACCCCCGGCATCGACTTCGACCCGGCCCGCGGCCACGCCACCATGCGCTTCTCGTTTGCCGGCCCCACCGAGGACATGGCCCAGGCGGCGGCGCGGTTGAAACGGTGGCTGGAGCAGGACTGACGGCCGGCGCGACCCGGCCTATTGCAGGCCCCGCGCGAACTCCAGGCAGGCCTGGCGGATGTCGTCGCAGTTGGCGCGGCAGGCGCTGACGTCCGGAGCATTGGGACACTGCCGGTCGACGGTGAAGGTCGGGCCGGCGCCGCGCCTTGCCACCTGCTGGCAGCCCGGCGGCAGCGAGGCGGTGCTGCACCCGGTGATGCAGCTGGCGTAGTCCAGGCTGCACTGCGCCGCGCTGGGCCGTTCCTGCGTAATCTGGGCCGCCGCCAGCGCCGCCGCCAGCGCCGCCGGAGCCGACACCACCGCCGCCAGGAGTGCCGTCCGGACCGTGGCCCCGACCGTCGGCTCCGCCAGCCATCGCCTCATCCGCCGCCTCCCGACCGCACGCCCTGCCCCCGGCCGGGGGCATACGAAAGCGCCGGTGCTGCTGTCCTTACTGTTTCGTAATCCCGGTTCGTGTACCATGACGCGTCCCTTTCCGCAGCCTGTGATATGGCCATGATCAAGTACGACCTGAAATGCGGCGAAGGGCATGCGTTCGAGGCCTGGTTTCGCGACAGTGCCGGCTATGATGGTCAGGCCAACGCGGGCGAGATCGCATGTCCCGAGTGCGGCGCCCGCACCGTCGCCAAACGCCCCATGGCGCCGGCCGTCGCCCGCGCCGACCGCGCCGCGGCCCGCCACCGCGCCGCCCTGGCGGCGGCCTTGCGCGAGCTGCAGGGCGTCCGCGACTATGTGGAGAAGACCTGCGACTATGTCGGCGACAGCTTCGCCGAGGAGGCGCGGCGCATGCACCATGGCGAGACCGAGCATCACAGCATCTACGGCGAGGCCAGCGACACCGAGGCCGAAGCGCTGACCGAGGAAGGCATCGAGGTCGGGCGCATTCCCTGGCTGCCGCGGCCCAACTGAGACGCCGCCCGTCCCGCGGGATTGCACGAGCTGCCGATGCCGAGACTGTTCTGCTTCGGCCTGGGCTTCACCGGGCAGGCCCTGGCCACCGTCCTGCGGGCCGAGGGCTGGACCGTGGCCGGCACGGTGCGTGACGCGGCGCGCGCCGCCGCCCTGACCGGCGCCGGCATCGACACGCATGCCTTTGACCGCGACCGGCCGCTGACCGATCCCGCGGCGGCGCTGGCCGGCACCACGCACCTGCTCGCCTCGGTTCCGCCCGACGGCGTGGCGGCACCAAGCGGCGATCCGGTGCTGGACCGCCACGGCGCCGACATCGCCGCCCTGGCGGGGCTGGCCTGGGTTGGCTACCTGTCGACCACGGGCGTGTACGGCGATCGCGCCGGCGGCACCGTGGACGAGGATGCGCCGCTGAAGCCGAGCGGGGAGCGCGGCCGCCGCCGCGTCGCCGCCGAACAGGGCTGGCTCGACCTGTGGCGACGGCACGGCGTGCCGGTGCACGTGTTCCGCCTGTCGGGCATCTACGGCCCCGGCCGCAGCGCGCTGGACCAGGTGCGGCGCGGCACGGCCAGGCGCATCGACAAGCCGGGCCAGATCTTCAACCGCATCCACGTCGACGACATCGCCGCCGTGCTGCGCGCCTCGATGGCGCGGCCGCGGCCGGGCGCCGTGTACAATGTTGCCGACGACGACCCGGCGCCCAGCCCCGACGTGATCGCCCATGCCTGTGACCTGCTCGGGCTCGCGCCGCCGCCGCTGGTGCCGTTCGACGCGGCCGAGCTGTCGCCCATGGCGCGCAGCTTCTATGCCGACAGCAAGCGCGTCGACAACACCCGGATCAAGGCCGAGCTCGGCGTCACCCTGCGCCATCCCAGCTACCGCGACGGCCTCGCCGCCCAGCTCGCTGCCGAGCAGGCCGCCAAGCAGGCCGCCAAGCAGGCCGGGGCATAGCGCCGCTGTCCCGGCGGGCCGTACCGCCGGTCGAGATTCAGGGTCGGCCCCGGCGGGTCGGCGGCTTTCGTGCCGCTGCGCTGCGGCGTGGCTACCGGATCGTGGCCGCGCCGGCCAGCCAGGCGTCGATGACCGGCTGCAGGTCGGCCCACGGCTGGTAGCCGATGGTGATCGCCGCGGCCCTGGCACCGTCCTGGGCGAGCAGGGTGGGGTAGGCGGTGGCGCCCAGGCGCCGGGCCGTGTTGAAGTCCCACAGGGTGACCTGCAGCGTCTCGTCGTCGTCGAACATGGTCTCGAAATCGACCCGGTCGAGACCGAACGCCGCGGCCTCGGCGGCCAGCACGGCCGGGTCGGTCAGGTCACGGTTTCGGGCATAGAAGGCGCGGTGCAGGTGGGCCAGGAAGGGCAGGGTGCGCGCCGGATCGAGGCGGCGGGCGGCGACCACGGCCCGGCAGGCGCGCCCGGTGTCGTAGACGAAATCCTCGCGCTGGAAGAAGGTGAAGTCGAACGGCTGGCCGCTGAGCTCGTGCACCCGCTCCCAGTGGCCGCGCACGCGCGCCTTGGCCTCCTCGGTCATCGGCGCGGTGACGCCCAGATAGAGGCCGCCGACGATGACGTGGACCGGCACCCGCCCGCCGACATGGGCGTGCAGGGCCGCCATGACCGGGGAAAACCCCCAGCACCACGAGCACATCGGATCGGCGAAATAGAGGAGCTGCTTTGCCATGACGGCGCGCCCCCGCCGGTTGCCGCTATTCGACCCTCTGCCGAACGGTCGCCGGCCGCTGCGGACCTGTCAACCCTGTCCGCT
>CAZGMC010000107.1:0-3168 GCA_964526565.1 uncultured Mycobacteriaceae bacterium | reverse complement strand
CGTTGAACCTGGGCCCGGTGCCGTGTTGTGGAGCGCCGGACCCCGTGGTTCCTTGATCGGTGGGCGGCAATCACTGATCCACCGACCGCCGGCCACCGAACACCGGTCACTGCTCCGCTTGCGACGGCGCGCTTTCGGGTATAGTCCCGGCCCATGACCCCGAACGAGCTTGCCGAGGCGCCGTCGGCACCGGCCCTGATCGGGCCGCACGACCCGCCGCCGTTCATTGTCGTCAATGCCGCCGGGCGGGCGCCGGTGGTGCTTGTCGCCGACCATGCCTGCCGCGCCATCCCGGCGGCGCTGCAGCGGCTGGGTCTGGACGAAGGCTCCCTGGAGCGGCACATCGCCTATGACATCGGCATCGCGCCGTTGACGCGGGCGCTGGCCGCGCACCTCGACGCACCGGCCGTGCTGCACGGCTACAGCCGGCTGCTGATCGACCCGAACCGCCCGCTCGACGATCCGACCTCGATCTGCGAGATCGGCGAGGGCGTGGTCATCCCTGGCAACCGCGGCCTGAGCGCGGCCGACCGGGCGGCACGCGCCGCGGCCTTCTTCCATCCCTATCACGACACCGTCGACGCGCTGGTGCGCCGGCACCTCGACCGTGGCACGGCACCCGCGTTCATTTCGCTGCACAGCTTCACGCCACAGTACCGCGGGCGCATCCGGCCGTGGCACGCCGGCGTACTGTGGGCCGAGGACGGGCGCATCCCTGAGCCGCTGATCGCGGCACTCGGGCGCGACCCGGCGCTTTGCGTCGGCGACAATCAGCCGTACAGTGGCAGGCTGCGCCACGGTTATACGGTCGAGACCCATGCCATGTCCCGCGGCCTTGCCAATGCGCTGATCGAGGTGCGCCAGGACCTGATCGCCCATGCCGGCGGCGCCGACGCCTGGGCGGCGCGGCTGGCCGGGGCGCTCGCCCCCATCCTGGCCGACGATGCCGTGTACCGCCGGAGAGCCGGCCCATGCTGAACCCGGAGCCGTCCTTCACCCTCGGCATCGAGGAAGAGTACATGCTGATCGACCCGGTCAGCCGCGACCTGGTCGTCGATCCGCCTGCCGACCTGTGGAAGGAGTGCGAGGCGCGGCTGGAGGGCCGCGTGTCGCCGGAGTTCATGCGCTCGCAGATCGAGGTCGGCACGCCGGTGTGCGCGTCGATCCACGAGGTGCGGCGCGAGCTGGCCTTTCTGCGCCGTGAGGTCATCGACGTGGCGGCGCACCACCAGGCGACGATCATCGCCTCCTCGACCCACCCGTTCGCCAGCTGGCAGCCGCAGAAGACCACTGACCGCCAACGCTACAGCGACCTGGAGCGCGACATCGGCACGCCGGTGCGGCGCCTGCTGATCTGCGCCATGCACGTGCACGTCGGCATCGAGGACCCGAACCTGCGCATCGACCTGATGAACCAGGTCCGCTACTTCCTGCCGCACCTGCTGGCCCTGTCGACGTCCTCGCCGTTCTGGCAGGGCCAGATGTCGAACCTGAAGTCCTACCGCCTGGCCGTGTTCGACGAGATGCCGCGCACCGGCATGCCGGAATCGTTCATGAGCTACGGCGAGTACGAGCAGCACCTGCATGCCCTGGTGCAGTGCGGTGTCATCGAGGACGGCACCAAGATCTGGTGGGACATCCGGCCGAGCGCCCGCTTCCCGACGCTCGAGATGCGCATGTGCGACATCTGCACCCGCCTGGAGGACAGCATCACGGTGGCGGCGCTGTACCGCTGCATCCTGCGCATGCTGTGGCGGCTGAAGCGGATGAACGTGCAGTGGCGGCGCTACAAGACCATGCTGATCAACGAGAACCGCTGGCGGGCCATGCGCTACGGCCACGATGCCGGCCTGATCGACTTCGGCCGCGGCGAGATGGTGCCGTATGCCGAGCTGCTCGAGGAGCTGCTGGAGTTGGTCAAGGAGGACGCCGAGGCCTTCGAGTGCACCCACGAGGTGGCCCACGCCCGCAATATCGTCGCCCGTGGCACCAGCGCCCACCGCCAGACGGCCATCTTCACCGAGGCCATGGCCGCCGGCGCCAGCCGCCAGGAGGCGCTGTTCCAGGTGGTCGACTGGCTGGTGGAGGAGACGGCGCGGGGTTGCGCCGACTGACCCGGCGCCGCGCCGGCCGTCGGTGGCCCAGGCGCGACGCGTGCCCAGGGCAGCCTGCCCGACCGGGCCGCGAGCGTGGCATCAGGCGGCGGCGGGATGGTCGGTGCCAGTCGCACCAGCAGGGTGATGTTTTCAGGAAATCGCGGGTGGCAGCGCAGGCGCGCAGGGCCCGTTGCCGTGTCCGGTACCGCCATGCGCTCGACACTTCTTGTACGAAAGACTTACGCGAAACGAATGGACCAGACTGTACGTCGAAGACGGTCGCTGTCCCGCAACGATCAGGCTTTGAAAGTTGAGCACCGTTTCGTTTGTCCATTCTTAAACGCATGCCTCCATATGGATAAGAGGGTGTTCGATCCCATGGACGTTTAACCAGACTGCGCCCACCTCTCCTTCCGGCACACAGAGGCATCATGTGCAACCGGGAGGGATTGGATGACAGGACGCATTTGTGGCATCGGCCTGCCGACGGACGTCATTGCGACCAGGCTTCCTGCAACTCAGAGGCTCGGCGGACTGGCCGAACTCATCGTGCAGATGGCCGAAGGGAACGGCTACGGGCCGATGCTCGCCATCATGTGTGAGCATCCCGAGCGCGCTGACATCGTTCTGGCCCTGGCTGCCCAGCAGGTCTGCCGGCAGTGCCGATCGGACAGCTCGTGCCCGCTGGCCACCATCAGCATGTCCTGCCCGCATTCGGAGAAGGGCGGGGGCGAAGGCGAGGGCTGATGAACGGCCACGGCGTCCTCGACGCCGATAGTGTGGTGCACCGGCTGGCGGATCAGGTTCGAGCATGGCAGCGGGCACTTGCGCGTGTCGAAGCCCTGGCCCCTGGCGAAAAGCCCAATCCCCCGGATCCTCGAACACAACAACGATCCCATGCACACGCCTGGGCGTGGCTGGACAGAAGGGTTCAATCGAAAATGACGAGACGTATCTGCAGTATCGGCCTGCCGACCGAGGTCTTCGCAATCCGGATGTCGACCGCACCTGGACTTGGCCAGCCCACCGAACTGGCCGTCCAGATGGCGGAGGAGAACGGCTACGGGCCGAT
>CAZGMC010000106.1:0-14131 GCA_964526565.1 uncultured Mycobacteriaceae bacterium | reverse complement strand
CACGGCGGACGACACGGCGGCCGGGCCGATGCCGCTGACACCCATCCAGCGCTGGTTCTTCGACCGGTCGCTGGTCGAGCCGAGCCACTGGAACCAGGCCGTCCTGCTGGAGTCGGCGCCGTGGCTGACCCCCGAGCGGGTCCGCGCCGGGCTGGCCTGGCTGGACGCCCGCCACGATGCGCTGCGCCAGCGCTTCCGCCGCACCGACGCGGGCTGGCAGGCCGAGACGGTGCCCCCGGAACGGGCCGGCGCCGTGCCGCTGGCCGTCCACGACCTGGGCGGGCTCGGCCCGGACGAGCGGCCGGCCGCGCAGGCCCGCCTGGCCGGCGAGGTGCAGGCCTCGCTGGACCTGGCCGATGGGCCGCTGCTGGCCGGGGCCTGGTTCGCCAAAGGCGACCGCCCGGCGCAGCTGCTGCTCACGGCCCACCATCTGGCGGTGGACGTGGTGTCGTGGCGCATCCTGCTGGAGGAGCTGGCGGCGTTCTGCCGGTCGGGCGACGCGGCTCCGCCCGACCTGCCGGCGCCGGCCGTATCGTACCGCGCCTGGGCGCAACGGCTGGAGCGCGAGGCGGCGCGGCGCACGGCGGCGCTGGACGCCCGGCGCGGCTGGCCGCCGGCGGCGCGCCTGCCGGCCGACCATGCCGCCGCGGCCGATGCCGCCGGCGGCCCTGGCGCCGACGAGGCGAGTGCCGCAACGGTGACCGTCGCCCTCGACCCGGCGCGGACCGCGGCGCTGCTGGGGCCGGCCCTCGCTCCCTACCGCGCCGAGGTGCCGGACATGCTGGTCGCCGCCGCGGCGCGGGCGCTGGCCGATATGTGCGGCGGCGGTCCGGTGCGCCTCGACCTGGAGCGGCACGGCCGCGACCTGCTCGACGATGTGGATGCGAGCCGCACCGTCGGCTGGTTCACCACGCTGGTGCCACTGCTGGTCGACGCGCCGGCCGGCGGCGATCCCGGCGACACCCTGCTGGCCGCCAGGCGCAGCCTGCGCGCCGCACCCGATCGCGGCGCCGGCTGGATGCTGCTGCGCCATGCCGCGGCCGACCCGGCGGCGCGCGCCGCCGCTGCGGACGTCGGCCCGGCCGATCTGGTGCTCAACCATTTGGGCCGGCTCGACGCCGGCACGCCCGCCGAGGCGCCGTTCCGTCCGGTCGACGGACCGGTCGGCCCGCTCCACGCGCCGGGCGCGGCGCGGGTCCACGCGTTCGAGCTGGTCACGCGCATCGAGGGCGGGGTGCTGCACGCCGACCTGCGCTACAGCCCGGCGCGCCACGACCGCGCCACGGCGGAACGGTTCCTGCACGCCGTGCATGACGCTCTGGCGGCGCTGGTCGACCGCGCGCTGGCTCCCGATGCCGGCGGGGTGGTGCCGGAGGACTTCCCGCTGGCGGCGGCGACCGCCGGCGACCTGGCGGCCGGCGATCTGGCGGCCGTGCTGGCCGCGCTCGGCCCCGACGGCGCGGTGCCCGCGGCACGCCGCATCGACACCATCCTGCCGCTGACGCCGGCGCAGCAGGGCATGCTGTTCGAGAGCCTGCTGGCACCCGCCGGCGAGGGCGTGCACGTCGAGCAGCTGGTTGTGTCCATTGACGGTCCGCTCGACGGCGGGCGGCTGGAACGCGCCTGGCAATGGGTCGTCGACCGCCACCCGGCGCTGCGCACTGCCTTTGTCTGGGCAGGGGTGTCGAAGCCGCTGCAGGTGATCGTGAGCTCCCTGCCGGTGCGGATCGAGACACTGGCCGCCGCTGCCGACCCCACGTCCGCCTGGGCCGGCGCCTGGGCCGGCGCCTGGGCCGCCGAGCGCCGCCGGCCGATCCCCCTGGACCGGCCCGGCGGCTTTCGCCTGGCCCTGGCCGAGGGCGGGCCCGGCCGCCGGCACCTGGTCTGGACCTTCCACCACATCCTGCTCGACGGCTGGAGCATGGCCGTGGTGCTGCGCGAGGTGATGGCCGCCTACGCGGCGCTCGGCGCCGGCCGCACGCCCGACCTGCCGCCACCGCGTCACCCGGCCGACCATGCCGCCTGGCTGCAGCGCCAGGATGCGGCGGCTGCGGAACGGTTCTGGCGGGCCGAACTGGCCGGCCTGGAGGCGCCACCCTTACCGGCTGCGGCGGCGGCCGGCGACGGCGCCGCGGCGGAGCGCCACGGCGATGCGGTGCGCAGCCTGTCGGCCGATCTGTCCGCTGCCCTGGGCGAACGCGCCCGCCGGCTGGGCGTCAGCCTCAGCACGCTGTTCCAGGCGGCCTGGGCGGTGCTGCTGGCGCGGCTCCACGGCCGCGACGACGTGGCGTTCGGGACCACCGTGGCCGGCCGGCCGGCCGAGCTGCCCGGCATCGAGGGCACGGCGGGCCTGTTCATCGCCACCCTGCCGCTGCGGCTGCGCGTGCCCGCCAACGCGCCGCTGGACGCATGGCTGCCGGCCGTGCAGCGGCATCACGGCGAGATCGCCGCCCACGGCCACGTGCCGGCCGGGCACATCCACGGCTGGAGCGGCCTGCCGCCTGGCCGGCCGCTGTACGACACGCTGCTGGTGTTCGAGAACTACCCGACCGGGTTCGCCCAGGCCGGTGCGGATGGCGGCGATGGCGGTGGCGTGCGGGTGAGCGGCATCGAGAGCTGCGGCGCGCGCACGCGGCACGCCCTGACCCTGCTGGTCGTTCCTGGCGACAACGTCCGGCTGCACCTGGTCCACAACCGGCAGCACTGGGACGACAGTGCCGCAGCCGCCCTGCTTGAGGCACTGACCGCCGTGCTGGCGGCCGCGCTGCGGCCCGAAGCGCGGGTCGCCGACCTGGCGGCGGCGGTGACGGTCCCGGTCCCTGCCGCGGCAGCCCCGGACATGGCCTCGGCCGCGGCGACTTCGGCACCGGGGTCGGCCGCCGCAATGCCGGCCGGCGCCCCGGAACCGGCCGCGACGGTGCCGCGCACGCCACTGGAGCTGGCTCTGGTCCGCCTGTGGGAGGAGCTGCTCGGCCGGCCGGCCGGTCTGCGCGACTCGTTCTTCGATCTCGGCGGCCATTCGCTGCTGGCCGTCCAGCTCGTCGCCGCGGTGCGCGCGCACCTCGGCCGCGACCTCGACCTGGCCACGCTGTTCCGGGCACCCACCGTGGAGGGACTGGCGGCGGCGCTGGCCGACGAAGGGGCGTGCACCGGCGCGGGCGATCCTTTGATCCCGCTGGCCGGCGACGGCGATGGCGCGCCGCTGGTCATTGTGCCGGGCGCCAGCGGCAACCCGTTCGCCTACGTGCCGCTGGCCGGCCGCCTGGGCGCAGCCCGCCCGGTGCTGGGTGTCGCCCTGGATGCCCTGGCCGGCGGCGATGACGGCGACGACGCCGACGGCGACATGGTCGAGCGCCAGGGCAAGCGGTTGGCGGAGGCGCTGGCCAGCCATGACGGGCCGGTTCACCTGCTCGGGCATTCCTACGGCGCCGTCGTCGCCTTCGAGACGGCGCGGCGACGGCTGGCTGCCGGGCGCGCTGTCGGGCTGGTGGCGCTGCTCGACCAGCCGGCACCGGGCGCGGGCGAGCCGCCGGGCCCGGCCCTGGAGCGGGACGAGGCGCGGCTGCTCGCCGAGATGGCCGAGGCCGCCGGCCGCTATTTCGGCCGCGATTTGTCGCTCGACGCGGCGGACCTGGCGGCGCTGCCGCCGGCCGCGCGCCGCCGCCGCTTCCACGACCGGCTGGCCGCGGCCGGCCTGATGCCGCCCGAGGCGGGAGAGGCGGCGGTCGATGCCGCCCTGGCCGCCTACCGCCGCCACCTGGCGGCGCTGCGGCGGTATCGCCCGCGGCCGCTGGCGGCACCGGTGACCGTGCTGCGCGCCACCGGCAATACGGTCACGGCGGCCATCGCGGCGGCGGACCCGTCGCTCGGCTGGGCCGCGCTGAGCCAGCCGCCGGCAGAAACCCTGTGCCTGCCCGGCGACCACATCGGGGTGATGGTGGAGCCACACGTGCACGCCCTCGCCGCCGCGCTCGACCACCTGCTGGCCGGGCTGCCGGCCGGGCTGCCGGCCGGGCACTGCACCACACGCACTACCGAACAGGTCCCGGCCCGGCCATGCGCATAGTCATCATCAGCATCGGGTCGATGGGCGACGTCGTGCCGTTCATCGCGCTGGGGCGCGGCCTGAAGGCGCGCGGCCACAGCGTCGTTCTGGCCACGTACGGGACGTTCGCCGAGCGGATCGGCGCTGCCGGCCTGGAGCCGTTCCCCCTGTCGGGCGATGCCGTCAAGCTGCTGCGCTCGGCGGGATGGCGGCGCCTCGCCGATTCCGGGACGCGGACCATCAGCCTGATCCTGGCGCAGCGCCACCTGATGAAGCGCATCGCCGCGCGGGCCCGGATCATCCTCGACGAGTGCATCGAGGCGTGCCGCGGCAGCGACCTGATCCTGTATTCGGCGACCTCGCTGATGGGCGGGTCGATCGGCGAGGCGTTCGGGATTCCCGCCATCCAGGCCTTCATGACGCCACTGACTCCGACGCGGCGGTTTCCCAACTATCTGTCAGCGCGGGTGCGGCCGTGGCAGGTGGGGCCGTGGAACCTGACCGGCCACCTGCTGCTGGAACGGATGCTGGGCATGACCCGGACCGGCATCCTGAACGAGTGGCGGCGCCAATCGCTGGGCCTGCCGCCGATCACGCGCCAGGGACCACTCTACGACGCGCGCCGGCGCCGCCTGCCGCTGCTCTACGGGATCAGTCCGGTGGTGCTGCCGCGGCCGGACGACTGGGGGTCGTGGATCCACATGACCGGCTACTGGTTCGGCGAGACCGATCCGGACTGGCAGCCGCCGCCCGAACTGTCCGCGTTCCTGGACACCGGGCCGCAGCCGATCAGCGTCGGGCTGGGCAGTGCCACGGTGCAGGACGTTGGCGCCTTGACTGCCGTGGTCGTCGAGGCGCTGCAGCTGGCGGGACGGCGCGCCGTCATCCTGTCCGGGTGGGGCGATCTGGGCGGCCCGCACCTGCCCCCGGACCTGGTGTACAGGACCGACCATGTGCCGCACGACTGGCTGTTCCCGCGTGTGGCGGCGAGCGTGCATGCCGGCGGCGCGGGCACCACGGCGGCCTCGTTCCGTGCCGGCGTGCCGCAGGTGGTGCTGCCGGTGCATGCCGACCAGTTCTTCTGGGGACGGCTGGGGGCGGTGCATGGCGTGGCGCCGGCGGCGGTGCGGGCCGAGCGGATCACGCCGCGGCGTCTGGCCGGCATGATCCGTGCGGTCACCGACGACCCGCGCCCCGCCGAGCGCGCCCGCGCCATCGCCGCTCGCCTGGCCGGGGAGGACGGCGTCGCCACTGCCGCAGACCTGATCGAGGATCTGGCCGGCCAGTGGCCGCAGGCCTGGGAGCGCTGAGGAAACCGGGCCCGCCGACGGACAAGCGGCCCTGCAGACAGCGCCACCGTCCGCCGAACTTCCAGTCCCGGCGGCCCAGTCCCGGCGGCCCAGTCCCGGCAGCGCCGAGTCCGAAATGCCGTAGACCTGATATGCGGCGCCACTGGGCGGCGCCACTGGTATGACACGGCAGGCTGGAGGCGTCTGCGGGACATTCCTGAACGGCGTTATGTTTCAATTAAGTGATCGTTTACCCTCTAACCATTATGGTTTCTCTCCCTGAGACGTTTCCCCGCCACCGCACCGGCGGGCGGGCAACGCCACCAGCATCGAGCGAAAGGGGACCAGCATCATGCGCCTGCCATCGATGCGCATCTCGCGCAAGCTGCCTGTTGTCGTCGTCGCGCTGGCCGTGGCGTCCGCGGCCGTCACCGGTACCATCGCGTTCTTCAGCGCCGAGCACAGCCTGGAGGCCGCGGCTTTCGACAAGCTGGAGGCGATCCGCGCCGACCGGACATCGCAGCTGGCCGGCTATCTCGACGCGATCCGCGAGGATGTCGCCCTGCTGGCGCAAAACCACATGGTGATCGACGCCCTGGACGGCTTCGAGGCCGGCTTCCACGCCGAGGGCCGACGCGCCACCGAGGTGCTGCAGGAGGCCTACGTCGCCGGCAACCCGCACCCCGCCGGCGAGCGCCACCGGCTGGACGACGCCGGCGACGGCTCGCGCTACAGCAGGGCCCACGCCCGCTATCACGACTGGTTCCGCGCCCTGGTGGAACAGCGCGGCTATTACGACGTGTTCCTGATCGATCACGCCGGCAACGTCGTCTATACGGTGTTCAAGGAGGACGACTTCGCCACCAGCCTGAACGCGGGCCCATGGCGCGACAGCGACCTGGGCGCCGTCCACCGCGCCGTGGTCGAGGACTCTAGCGCCCGTGCCGTCGCCTTCACCGACTTCCGGCCCTACGCGCCCAGCGCCGGCGCCCCGGCCAGCTTCATCGCCGCGCCGGTGTTCGACCACGACGGCCGGCCCCACGGCGTGCTGGCTTTCCAGATGCCGATCGACCGGATCAACGCCATCATGCAGGAGCGCACCGGACTGGGCGAGACCGGCGAGGCCTACATCGTCGGCGCCGACCATCTGATGCGCAGCGACTCGCGCTTCTCCGACGAGTCCACCATTCTCGACCGCAGCGTCCGCACCGCCCCCGTGGAGCGCGCCCTGGCCGGCGACAGCGGCGTGATGATGGCCGCCGACTATCGCGGCGCCGCGGTGCTGTCGGCCTATGCGCCGCTGTTGTTCGAGGGCACGACCTGGGCGGTGCTGGCCGAGATCGACTTGGCCGAGGTCGACGCCCCGGCGGTCGCCATGGGCGGCACCATGGCGCTGGCGGTGCTGGGCGTGTCGGCGGTCATCGCCGTTGCCGGCATGCTGTTTGCCCGCGGCATGACCCGGCCGATCAGCCGCATGACCGGGGCCATGGCCCGCCTCGCCCAGGGTGACGTGGAGGTGGCGGTGCCGGCCCGCGATCGCGGCGACGAGATCGGTGAGATGGCCGAAGCCGTGCAGGTGTTCAAGGACAATGCCATTGAAATGAAACGCCTGGAGGCGGAGCAGAAGCGGGCCGCGGACCGTGCCGAGGCCGACAAGCGCCTGGCCATGGGCCGGCTGGCCGACGACTTCGAGCAGAGCGTCGGCCACATCGTCGAGGGCGTCTCGTCGGCGGCGACGGAGATGCAGGCCACCGCCGAGTCCATGTCGTCGATCGCCGAGGAGACCAGCAGCCAGGCGACCACCGTCGCCGCCGCCGCCGAGCAGGCCTCGGCCAACGTGCAGACGGTCTCAGCCGCCGCCCACCAGCTCGGCGGCTCGATCGCCGAGATCAGCCGCCAGGTTCAGGAACAGTCGCAGATGGCCGCCCGCGCCGCCGCCGCCGCCGAGACCAGCAATGCGCAGGTGCAGGACCTGGCCAGCCGCGCCGACAGCATCGGCCAGGTGATCGGCCTGATCACCTCGATCGCCGAGCAGACCAACCTGCTCGCCCTCAACGCCACGATCGAGGCGGCCCGCGCCGGGGATGCCGGCAGGGGCTTCGCCGTGGTCGCCAACGAGGTGAAATCCCTGGCCAACCAGACCGCCAAGGCGACCGAGGAGATCGCCGGCCAGATCAAGGCCATCCAGGACCAAACCGGCAGCACCGTCGGCGCCATCCACTCGATCAACGAGACGATCCGGGCGATGACGGAGATCTCCGCCGCCGTCGCCGCGGCGATCGAAGAGCAGAACGCCGCCACCCAGGAGATCGGCCGCAATGTCGAGCAGGCTCACGACGGTACCCGCCAGGTCACCCTCGCCATCGGCGGCGTCACCGAGGCCGCCGGCGAGGCCGGCGCCGCATCCAATCAGGTCCTGACGGCGGCGCAGCAGCTCTCCCAACAGTCCGAAGCCCTGTCGCGCGAGGTGAACGGATTCATCGCCCAGGTCAGGGTGGGGTGAACCGCGGCTGCAATGGCACCGGCAGCCCGATTCAGCGCGCGTCCGTGCAGGAGCACCCGATGGCGCCGGGCCATGATCGCGATCATCGATCGTTGGATGTCGGGGCGGCGGAAGTGAGCCCTGGACCCTGTTCCTGGACGACGATGTTCATCCTGCCGACAGTGCTTGCGTTACGGTCATCCGTGACCTGGTATTCGAACTGCGTTGCGCCGGCAAGGCCGGCCCCAGCCGAGACCTGCAGCAACCGCATTTCGTCCCCGGTCAATACGGCGCCGACAGTCAGCGGGCGACCGCCGGCGCTGACCGTCGCGCCGCCGGGCAGCGCCGTGACCACGATGCGCAGCGGCCCGCCCTCGGGATCGCGCGGCGGCGCGATGTCAAGCGGCACCGGGCCGCCGCCGGCGGCGGCCGCCACCGTATACGGCGGAGCGACCACCGGCGGCCGGTTGGCGGGGACGATCCGCACGGCGACGCGCCCGGCCGCGGCATCGCCGCGATCGTCGACGACGCGGTAGGCGAAGACGCCGGCATCGCCGCTGAACCGGCCATCGGGCGTGAACAGTGCCGCTGCCAGGGCGTCGGGCGTCGGCGTGTCACCGACGGCCAGCGTCCGCCCATAGAGTGTCACTGTGCCGCCCTGCGGCAGTGCCGTGACGACGGTGCGCAGCGGCCCGTCCTCAGGGTCGCGCGGCGCTGCGATGCCGAGCGGCACCGGGCCGCCGCCGGCGGCGGCCTCGACCGTGCGCGGCGGGGCGACCACCGGCGGCCGGTTGGCCGGGGCGATCTGCACGGCGACGCGCCCGGCCGCTCTGCCGCCGTGCTCGTCGACGACGCGGTAGGCGAAGGCGCCGGCGTCGCCGCTGAACCGGCCATCGGGCGTGAACAGTGCCGCCGCCAGGGCATCGGACGACAGCGTATCGCCGACGGCCAGCATCCGCCGGCCGCTGGTGACCGTACCGCCACGGGGCAATGCCGTGACCTCGATGCGCAGCGGTCCGCCCGCGGGGCCGCGTGGCAGCGCAATGTCGAGCGGCACCGGTCCGCCGTCGGCAAACGCGGCAATCCGCTCGTGGTGGGCAAGGGAACCCGCACTCGTGAAGATGCCCCCGAATTCCTGGTACGACAGGACCATCCCGACAATCATCAACACCGAGAAGGCAACTTGAAATCTTGTTCTTTTTGCTGAACCGGACGCAACGGAACCCGCCGCGGGCTGCTCATGCTCGACAAGCTTGTCAATGCTTGTCCTGTCGGCAGGAAATCTTATCCTGTCGAACATGTCTCTCCAGGCCTGAACATCCTGGGGGCGATCCCGGGGATCGATGGAGAGTCCAGCGGACAAGGTGAAGATCAATTCATTGGAGAACTGTTGAACCTCTTCGAACGGTTCACCGATCGGGTCGGGATTGTTGGCGCGAACCATGAACAGACGGTCCAGTGCGTCCGGAGGCCTTCTCAAGGTTGCAGCAAAGAGCAAGGTTGCCGCCAACGAGTAGATATCGGTCCATGGCCCTTCATTGATGTGACGGCCATTGTTCCGGGTTTGCTGCTCGATCGGGGAAAAGCTTGGTGTCAGAACAGTCGTCAGTGTGCGCTCGGACAAGGCCCGCCTTGCCGAGCCGAAATCCAGCAGGACAGGAGTGCCATCCTTTCGTATGTAGATGCTGGAAGGATTTATGTCCAGATGCATAAAGCCGGCGCTGTGGACCTCCTCAAGAGCCTCCAGCAACGGACTCGCGATCTGCAGAATTCCGGCTTCGCCAAGCCTGCGCCCTGACCCCATCAATAATTCCTCGATGCTGCACCCTTCTTCGTACTTCATTACCATGTATGCGGTCTTGTTGTCCTCAAACAAAAAGAGAACGTCCACAACGTTTGGGTGATGAAGCGATGCCAGCATTGATGCTTCGGCCTTGAATCTGTCGAGCCCCCGTTTGAACTGTTCGGCATTCTGCTCATCGCGCGGCACAATCGAGTTGTCGCCCACGCGCACCGCCAGATCATCCGGGAAGTATTCCTTGACCGCATAAATAACAGACAGGCATTCCGTTCTATACGTGATCCCGAAACCGCCCGCCCCTGTGACCTCTATTATTTTGAATTCCCGCAGCATCGCGCCGGGCGGCAGCCATCGATCTTGAAATCGATCTTGAATATGGCGATCGTCCATTTTTGAGCTTCGCAGGCCTGTGCTGCAGTTTCTTGCGGCGCTGACGGGTTGCCGGAGATCATTGCAAGCGGGTCGACTCCTGAAATTCATGATATCGCAGGCAGGCCAGAATTCTCAAGATGCCATTCCCACCCCTTTCCTGGCATTCCTGCCGGCCGGTTCCGGCATGGCGTTGGCCGCTACCGGATCCATACGTCTGATGATGGCCGGGCCGGCTTGCCTGGGTCCGGATGGCGGCTTTTACTGCATGGAGCGTTGCACGGATTGCCGGCCATGGTGTGGGTCTTGTTGCTGGTCATCGGTCTCATCTCGTACGGATCTTTGTATCCGTTCGGTTTCGTTGTGCCGTCGGAGGGTGTATCATGGATTGATCTTGCCGGCAGCATGCTGGTTGACCGGTCGAGCCGCGGCGACATCTTCCAGAACGTCATGCTGTTCGTGCCCTACGGGGCGTGCGCCGTGCTGAGTTTTGATGCGCGCCGGCCGGCGGCGGTGCGGATCGGCGTCACCGTCGTGACCGGGCTGGCCATCGCCTTCGCGCTGCAGGTCGGGCAGGTGTTCCTGCCGCAGCGGACCGCGAGCCTGGCCGACGTCGGCTGGAACGGGGTCGGTCTCGGCCTCGGTGCGGCGGCCGGGATCGCGGCGTCGCGGCTGGCCGGACCGGGCCGGGCTGGCCGGTTGGGCCGGTTGGGCGACGCCCGCCTGGGAACGGCGCTGGTGCCGGCCGGGCTGATCGGGCTGTGGGTGGCAGTAAGGCTGTTTCCGTTCGTGCCGTCGATCGACCTGCAGATGATCAAGGACAATCTGAAGCCGCTGCTGCTGCGGCCCGAGGTGACATTCTTCGGCACGTTCGAGAACCTGGTCGGCTGGCTGCTGGCGCTGAGCTTCTGGCGCGACGTGTCGGGCGACGCCAGGGCCGACCGGGCAGCCCTGCCAGTGATTGCCGCGGTGCTGGCGGTGCAGCCGATCATCGTCAGCAACCCGCTGCGCGCCCACGAGGTGCTGGGCGCCCTGCTGGCCATGGCCGCGTGGTGGGGCTGGCTGGCCGACCGGCCGCGCCGCGCCGAGGGACTGGCGACGCTGCTCCTGTGCCTGCTGCTGCTCCAGGGTCTCAGCCCGCTGCAGTTGCGCGCCGAGCCGGCGCCGTTCGGCTGGGTGCCGTTCATCGGCAGCTTTGGCGGCAGCATCATGGCCAACATGCTGGCGATGACGAGCAAGGTGTTCTTCTACGGTGCAGCCGTCCGCGTGCTGGCGGCCTGCGGCGCGCATACGCTGGCGGCCGCCCTGGCCGTCGCCGTCCTGCTGTTCCTGATCGAGCTGGCCCAGACCAATATCGGCACCCGCACGCCGGAGATCACCGACCCCGTGCTGGCGCTGCTCATCGGCATCGGGTTCCGGCTGGTCGACCCGGCCAATGGCACCGTCCACCGGGCGCTCACCCCCGCGGCGCCGGGCCGATAACCGGATCCCCGACCGTCCGGCCCGCATGGAAGGGCAAGCTGCCGGGCTTGCCGAACCGTCCCGGACACGACAACGGCCCGGACATGCCAATGGCCCGGACATGCCAATGGCCCGGACACGGCAACGGCCCGGAGCGGTGCCGCTCCGGGCCATCGGCAACATCCCGCCGGCCGAAGCCGAGGAGCGCTACTACGCCATGCCGGAGCAATCCGCCGTGGCCGCGTGACTCAAACCAAATGGCCTCCGGGAAACCCGGGACGCTTCAGTTTTCAGCTGGCGGTCCATGCCCGGGCTTTCGCCGGCCTGGCCGAGCAGGGTCAGCAGCACCGTGGCGAAGGCATTGAGCAGCAGCAGCCGGTCGCGCCGCTGCGGGTCAGAGACACGGACTGTGCTCAAGCCCATGCCGAAGCGGAGGTCCTTGGTGTCGCGGAAGCTGGGTTCGATGGTCCAGCGCCGGGCATAGAGCCTGATGATGGCGGGGGCCGTGGCCTCGGCCTTGCTGGTCGCCAAGCACCAGGGCTCCTTCATGTCGCGGGCATGCACGCAGACCACGGCCGGCCCGGGGTGGCCAGCGGCGGTGACCTGGATGTTGCCGCGCAGGCGGATCACATGATCGAACCCGAGGCGCGTCACGAAAGTCAGCAGCTTGTGGTCGGCGAAGCCGCGGTCGGCCAGGATCGTGACCGACACGCCCGTCGGCAGCACCTCCGCCAGTCGCTGCAAGGCCGCGTCCTAAAAGCTGTTGCGCTGACCGGTGAGTTCGTCCTTCCACACGCTCAGCCAGATCAGCGGCGTGGCCCGGCCGTGGCTGGTGACCAGGCTCAGCACGAGCGTGGCCTGGTCGTCGCCATCGAAGTCGGTCCAGTCCATGACCACGGCGATGTCGCGGGCGTCGCCAATAACCTCCGGCAACCGCTGGGCGAACAGGGCCCACACGTCGATGCCCACGTTGCCGAACAGACGATCCACCTGCTTGGTGGCATACCTGGTCATCAAGCCGCGCGCCTGCGCCAGGACCTGGCCAATCGTGCACACGGCCAGGGAGGCGCCGGTCATGACGCCGAGCGTTCCGTTGCTCAGCGATTCGATCCTTTTCAGGTGCAGGTTCTTGCCGAACACACGGCGGATGTACCCAGAAACCTCCTTGTGCCGAACCGCAGGCGCCACCATCCCCGCCATGACCCGTCCCCGTGCAGAATGAAACAAGACTCTCCTTTCTGGACCCCAGGCAGGCACGGATCAAGAACAAAATGAGGGGAGTCGTGAGGGTGATCATGACCCGCGGTGCCCGCGCCTGCTTCTTGATCAGCTTGCGGAGCAGCCGTTTGGCCGCCTTGGTGTCGCGCCAACTCTGGATCAGGCAGTCCAGCACGAAGCCGTCCTGGTCGACTGCCCGCCACAGCCAGTGCTTCTTGCCGGCGATGGTGATCACCACCTCGTCCAGATGCCATTTGTCGCCTCGCTGCGGCGCCCGCCGCCGGAGAGTGTTGGCAATCTCCCGGCCGAACTTGCGGCCCCACTGGCGCACGGTCTCGTGGCTGACGACGATGCCGCGGGCCGCCAGCATCTCCTCGACCATGCGCAGGCTGAGCGGAAAGCGGAAGTACAGCCAGACCGCGTAGCCGATCACCTCGGCGGGAAAGCGGTAGCCGGCATAGGAGGGAGAGCAGGGTGTCGCCATGAAGCCCGGATAGCCGCTCAGCCGCACCATGGCAACCAAGCCCCGCCAACTTGACGGTGCCCCCCGGATGATATGGGAAAAGATGCCTTTTAAATATTTTTTAAAGACTGACTGAGTATGGTTGGCAGGTCAATTCGTTTGGCCAAAGTTTACGGGGGGATGAGATGCCGTCTATAGAAGTGCAGAAAGCGTCTCAAATGACATCGTCTGAGTCGATCGTTACGATAAATAAAGACAGTGATTTTTATAATAAACTTGATGCCGAACACGAACAGTTAAAAAACTTTATTTCGAAATTGGCAGACAAAAAAATATAATGTGCTTGATAATATCAAGCAAAAATTCCTTACTCTAGAGAACGGCGGAATAATCAAGGGAGACTTTTTCCGGCAAATACATGACAAGTTGGGGTGGAAGGCAAAGGAAACACTGGATCAAGGAGGACTTTGTGCTGGAGCGATTTATCGAAGCATAAAGTTCATAAACATAGAACAAGGTTCGCGCAATGGATCAAAGAAAAATGGTAGAAATATACATATCGAACATACAGTTCCTGTAAAGGCATTAACAGATTACATAAACCAACAGATAGAAAACGAATGTTGCGCCGGCAAGCTTTATGAGTGGACGTTGCGGCATTCAATTTGTACGGCCGTTTCTGTGGTAGAACAAAAAATAATTGGAAACAATTGCGATATGAAGTGTTTAGGCGATGATCAAAATTACCAAAATAGGCCTTTTAAAAGATACACACAAGACATGAGGAAAGACGGAAACTTCCAAATTTATAATGTATGGAGAAAGGGCAAAGTTAATTTAGATTCATGGACATTTGACCATCACAATGAATGTATGACGGAAATTAGGTGCTATTTCGACAAACAGCGAGAGCTGGCCGGAGTCGTCGAGACAGGATCCGGCGTTTTTTAACCCGGATTATGCACCTGGGGCGGCAGGCATAGCGTAAAGGCTTGAAAGGGAA
>CAZGMC010000105.1:0-14546 GCA_964526565.1 uncultured Mycobacteriaceae bacterium | reverse complement strand
GACGATGGCCTGGGCCAGCACGGTGGCGGTGGTGGTGCCGTCGCCGGCGATGTCGGAGGTCTTGGACGCGACCTCACGGACCATCTGGGCGCCCATGTTCTCGAACTTGTCGGCGAGCTCGATCTCCTTGGCGACGGTGACGCCGTCCTTGGAGATGCGCGGCGCGCCGAAGGCCTTGTCCAGGACGACGTTGCGGCCCTTGGGGCCCAGCGTCACCTTGACGGCATCGGCCAGGATGTCGACACCGCGCAGCATGCGGGCGCGGGCGTCGGTGCTGAACTTCACGTCTTTCGCAGCCATGGCGAAAATACCTCCGTCGGGTCTGGTATCACGGGGGTGGGCGAACCGGCGGCTCAGGCGGCCTTGGCAGCGCTATCCTTGTCGATGATGCCGAGGATGTCGGACTCCTTCATAATCAGGTATTCCTGACCGTCGATCTTGACTTCGGTCCCCGACCACTTGCCGAACAGCACGCGGTCGCCGGCCTTGACGTCCAGCTCGACGATCTTGCCGGTCTCGTCACGGGCGCCGGGGCCGACAGCGATGATCTCGCCCTCCTGCGGTTTCTCCTTGGCGGTGTCGGGAATGATGATGCCGCCGGCGGTCTTGTCGTCCTGCTCGATACGGCGGACGAGGACCCGGTCATGCAGCGGACGGAATCCCATGATCGAACTCCCTTGATCTTGTGTGCGGCGTGATGCCTGACGCGTCGTCTGGTGGAGGTTTGCCTTCACGCCTGACGGGGACGCCTGACGGGGCTGTTAGCACTCCCCGGTGGCGAGTGCCAAGCATTTAAGAAGGACAGACGTGCAGGTCAAGGGCCGGGCACGGTTCGCCGCGCAGCTGAGAGCCGCTGGCAGCAGTCTCGGGCGAAGGCTGCTAACGCCCTGAAGACATTGCCGTTTACTCTTGTCAGCGATCTTGAAAGATGATCACACTGTGACATCAACAAGGAGGAGCCACCACCGGGACCGCCATGAGCCATCCCTGACCGGCCAGGAGGAACCGACGATGTCCGATCTCGCCCTGCAACTGCGCGGCTACCGCCTCGTCACCGCCGAGATCCTCTACCACCTGCCCGACCACCCGGGCATGCTGCAAAGCTTCGTCTGGCAGGTGCTCGACCACGTGCCATCGCTGCCGCGGCTCAACAAGTTCCTCGACTTCTGGGTCCGCGAGATCGAGGGCAAGCTGCATTCGGTCAAGGTCGCGACCGCCGATCTAATCGGCCCGGCCGAGCTGACGGTCTGCGACGGCGAGTTCCGGCTGCAGTAACGCGCCGCGGGCGGTGCGGCGCCCGACCGGCCGCCGCGCCGCCCGCGCCCGGTCCGGATCAGTCGTCGCCGGCATCGGCCTCGCACCGCCCCGCTTCCCAGGCCAGCAGAGCGCGCTTGCGCGGCGTGCCCCAGCGATAGCCGCCCAGCGCGCCGGTCTCGCGGATGACGCGGTGGCAGGGGATCAGCAGCGCCACCGGGTTGGCGCCGACCGCCCGGCCGACCGCCCGCGACGCCTGCGGCTGGCCGATCGCCGCCGCCACCTGCCGATAGCTGGCGACGGCGCCGGGCGGAATGCACAGCAGCGCCTGCCACGTCTTGATCTGGAAGTTGGTGCCGCGCAGCAGCAGCGGCTGACGCGGCGCCCCGCTGTCGGGGCAAACGAGCTGCGCCGCGACCGGCGCCGTCGCCGCCGGGTCGTGGACCAGGGTCGCCTCGCTCCAGTCGGCCAGCACGTCCTCGACCGTCCGGTCGTCCAGGATCCTGCCGCCGCTGCCAGGCGCGCCGGGCGGTGCAACGAAGCGCAGGGCGCAGATGCCGCGGTCGGTGGTGCCGATCAGCATGGACCCGAACGGGCTGTCGTGGATGCCGTAGCGGACCACCAGGTCGCGGCCGCAGGCCTTGTACTCACCGGGAGTCATCGCCTCGCAGGCGACGAACAGGTCGTGCAGGCGCCCCGGCCCCGACAGGCCGACCTCGAGCGCCGCACCCAGCACGCTCTCGCTGCGCCGCAGCAGCGCCTTGGCGTGCTCGACGGTCAGGTGCTGGGCGAACCGCTTGGGGCTGATCCCGGCCCAGCGCCGGAACACGCGCTGGAAGTGGTGCGGGTGCAGCCCGGCGACGGCGGCCAGGTCGGCCAGCCGCGGCTGTTCGGGATAGTGCTCGACCAGATGGGCGATGGCGGCAGCGATGGCCGGGTGGGCCGCCTCACCGGCCGGGTCGTCCATCGGCGCAAGGTCGGCGGGCGGCGGCTCGGCATCGCGCAGGATCAGGGGCATGGCGTCGCTCCGGGACGGGCGCGGGCGGCCACGGCGGGCGGCCCACTCCTGTGCCTATGCCTGCCCGTCAACGATGCCACAACCCGATTCTTGCGCCCGCGTGCGTCCCGCTTCAGGCGGTGGCGCCGGCCGGCATGGCGCTGCGGCGCCAGTCGTCCAGCGCCCGGTGCAGGGCGCGGGCGAAGTCCAGCCGCTCCCCCGGCGACAGGAAGGCGCCAACGATGACCGTCTGGCCGTGGCTGGTCAGCCTGACCTGGCTTTCGTGGCGCGGCGGATCGTCCATGGAGACGCGCAGCCAATAGGGCTGGAACTGCCATATCTCGGGCGGTCCGCGCAGGTCGCCCTTCTCGACGACCAGGCTGTCGTCGGTCAGGCGGACCTTCTCGTAGACCAGCGCGTTGCGGTAGTTGCGGCGCAGGAACAGGTAGAGGATCAGGATGTCCAGACCGTAGAACCCGAAGATCGGCCATGCCCCCATGGACAGGAACACGGTGCCGATGACCAGGCTGACCGTCACCATGACCGCCATCAGCACGTAGAACCCGTTGACGCTCAGACTGCGATGCGGATGCAGGAACGCGTCGAAACGGACGGATGGGTCAGGCAGGGGATCGTCGATGGCCTGTGTCATGGTGCGAGATACTAGCATTCGCATGTCTGCGGTAAAGGCTGCTGCCGCACCGCCGCCGAGGGAGTCGCTGCGGCAGCAGGCTTTACCCCGCCATGGCGGCGCGGCAGATTGCCGCTGCCCGCAATTGGCCAAGCCCCGCGGCCGGCTCGACGGCCGGTCCCGTGACGGCAGCGGAGACGCCCATGACGCCCATGACGCCCGAGGCGATCGACGAGTTCTTCCGCCGGCTGGCCGCCGTCAACCCGGCGCCGGAGACCGAGCTGTCGTACCGGAATTCGTACACGCTGCTGGTCGCCGTGGTGCTGTCGGCCCAGGCCACCGATGTCGGGGTGAACAAGGCGACCGCCTCGTTGTTCCGCATCGCCGACACGCCGCAGAAGATGCTCGACCTGGGCGAGGACGGCCTGAAGGAGCACATCAGGACGATCGGCCTGTTCAACACCAAGGCCAGGAACGTCATCGCCCTGAGCGAGCGGCTGGTGCGCCAGCACGGCGGCGCGGTGCCGCGCGAGCGGGCGGCGCTGGAGGCGCTGCCCGGCGTCGGGCGCAAGTCGGCCAACGTCGTGCTCAATGTCGCCTATGGCGAGCCGACCATCGCCGTCGACACTCACATTTTCAGATTGTGCAACCGCACCGGCCTGGCTCCCGGCAAGACCCGCGACAAGGTCGAGGAGCGGCTGATGGAGGTCGTCCCGGAGCACTGGCGGCTCTACGCCCACCACTGGCTGATCCTGCACGGCCGCCATGTGTGCAAGGCGCGGCGGCCGGACTGCCCGGCCTGCGTGGTGCGCGACCTGTGCGCCTACGAGCCCAAGACGGAGCCGAAACCGGATCTCTAGTCATCCCGCTCGGTGATCCAGTCGCGCACGGACAGCATCCGGGCCGCGTCGTCGGGGAAGAGGCGCACCTCGGTGCCGTGCATCACGGCGGTGCGGCCCAGATTGGGGAAGTGCGCGACCTCGACCGCGGTACGCTCGCCGCCCATCAGGTACACGAGGTCGACGGTGCCGGTGTTGGTCAGGTGGTGCACGGTGCCGTCGGTGGGGAAACCCAGATAGTCGCCGGGCCCGACCCGGATTCGCTGCTCGCCGATCAGCGCCACGCCTTCGCCCTCCAGGATGAACAGGAACTCCTCCTGGACCGAATGCGCGTGAGGCACGAAGCTTTCGCGACCCGGCGGCACGCGGGCCAGGCTCAGGTGTACGCGCTGCATGCCGACGCGGTCGCTGAGCTGGTGCAGCAGCACTTCGGCATTCGGATTGAGCGGATGGCACACGCGCGTCGCCGCCTCAGGCGGCAGGGCGGCGGTGCGGACCAGGTGCCTCGGGTCTTCGGTCATGACGGATCGTCCTTCGGGTGGGGGGCAACGCCGCAGGCCGGTGGCACCATGCCGCTGCCTAGCCGCGGCCGAACAGGCGGTGGAAGTCGCTGATGACGTAGACAACGGCGGCGCCGAGCGAGATGCCGCAGATCGCCCAGGCGATCGGCAGCGTCGTGCCGTCATAGATCACGGTGGCGGTCTGGCTGCCGACATAGGCGCAGGCCATGGTCAGCGTGCCGAGCAGCGCTGCCACCGAACCCGTGGCCGAGCGGTTGGTCGACAGCGCCCGCGTCAGCATGGGCGCCATGGCGATGCCGATGCCCAGCGTGTAGGCCACGAACGGCAGCACGAACGCCCAGACATTGTTGTAGCCGAGCAGTGCCAGGACAAGCATGGACACGCCGCCGATCACGACCGCCGCCAGCCCCAGGCACAGCAGCGCCACCGAGCCGATGCGGTTGACCATGCGCGAGGTGCTGATCAATCCCAGGATGTAAGCCAGCACCACGCCAGCCTGGGCCTGGCTGAACTCGCGCGGTGTCAACCCCATCTCGCCGATCAGGATGAACGGCGCCACCGTGATGTACAGCATCAGGCCGCCGAAGATCAGCCCCGACGCCGCCACCGGACCGATGAAGTCGCGGGTGGCCAGCAGGCGGCCGTAGATCGTCAAGACAGGCCACGGGCGCAGCGCGTCGCGGTTGGGCTGCACGTTGCTCTCCGGCAGCGCGAAGAACAGGCCGATCAGGGCCAGGCCGGCCAAGACGATGACCAGGAAAAAGTTCCAGCGCCAGCCGAGCAGCAGCAGGATTTCGGCGCCGATGATCGGGCCCAGCGCCGGTGCCAGGCCCTCGGCCATGGCGATGTAGGCGTTGAGCTTGGTGACGCGCTGGTCGTCATAGAGCTCGCGGATGGTGGCACGCGACGTGACCGTCAGACTGCACACCGCCGCGCCCTGCGCGAACCGGCCGAAGATCAGCATGTCGATGCTGGTCGCCAGGGCGCACACCATCGTCGCGACGAGAAAGAAGATGCCGCCGCCGAGCAGCACCGGCCGCCGGCCGTACCGGTCCGACAACGGCCCGTAGAACAGGTTGGCGATCGTCACGCCGGCAAAATAGGCCGTCAGGGTGAACTGCACCGACTGGGCTGTGGTGCCGAACACCTCCGGCAGCAGCGGCATGCTGGGCAGATAGGTATCGGTGGCCAGCAGGCCGCCCAGCGCATAGACGACGAGCAGGACGGGCAGCGCGCGAGGCGGCGTGGGCAGTTGCGGCGGCGCGCTCATGAGACCGGAAGTGCAGATCGGGGCGGGCGGGCGGCACGGGAGATATGGCGGGACAATGCGCTCTCGCACTGCGAAATTCGAGCAGAAATCGACCCGGCCCGCCGGCCCGCCGGCGTGCCGCTCGCGCGACGCCGCCCCGGCGTCAGCCGCCGGCCGGCGGACCGGCGCGCTCGACGGCAGCGATGATGGCGGCGGCCGCCGCGTCCGGCCCGCTCCAGCCGCCAACCTCGGCCCACTTGCCGCGCTCCAGGTCCTTGTAGTGGGTGAAGAAGTGCGTGATCTGCTCGAGCAGGATCTCGGGCAGGTCCTGATGGGTGCGGACGTCCGTGAAGTAGGGATGCAGCTTGTCGACGGGCACGCAGAGGATCTTCTCGTCATTGCCCGCCTCGTCGATCATCTGCAGCAGGCCGATCGGGCGGGACCGCACCACGGCGCCGGCCATGACCGCCACCGGCCCGACCACCAGCGCATCAATGGGATCGCCGTCCTCGGCCAGGGTGTGCGGAATGAAGCCGTAATTGCCGGGATATGACATCGCCGTGTACAGGAAACGGTCGACGAACATGGCGTTGGACGCCTTGTCCATCTCGTACTTGACCGGGTTGCCGCCCATCATGTTCTCGATGATGACGTTGATGTCCCAGGGCGGGTTGTCGCCGACGGGAATCTTTTCAATGTTCATGGCTTAAGCCTCGGCTTCGGGGACAGGCGCTGCCGCCGACGGCGGCGCCGCGGCGGATCGTACGCCGGATCGGCACGACCCGCCAGTGCCGCACCGGGCGCCTGTCGCACCGGGCGCCTGTCGCACCGGGCGCCTGTCGCACCGGGCGCCGTTCGGCTGCGCCGCCGGCCCGGCCCGGCGAAGCGGTTGCATGCGCCCGCCCTTCGGCAGACACTGCACGCCGGCTGCAACCGGCACACGACAGGCGGAATGATCCCGATACTTCACCGACTCGCCGCGGCCCGCCCCGTTCCGGCCCCGGCCCCGGCCCCGGCCCCGGCCCCGGCCGCCACCCCGGCCGCGACCCCGGCCCTGGCCCTGCCCCCGGCCCTGGCCCCCCCTCTGGCCCTGACGGTGATGCTGGTGACGGCAGCCCTCGCCGTGCCACTGCCCGCCGCGGCCGAGGACCCGGCGCCGGGGGTGGTCCGGACCCACGCCATCGCCATGCACGGCGAGCCGCACTACGGGCCGCACTTCCAGCACCTCGACTATGTCAATCCCGGTGCGCCGCGGGGCGGCGAGCTGCGCACCGCGGCGCTCGGCTCGTTCGACAGCCTCAACCCGTTCATCGTCTCGGGCCGCAGTGCCGCCGGCGTACGCGGCTACCACTTTTCCAGCCTGCTGGCGCGCAGCTGGGACGAGCCGTTCACCCTGTACGGCTATGTCGCCGAGACCATCGAGTACCCGCCGGACAGGAGCTGGGTGACCTTCCATCTGAACCCCGCCGCGCGCTTCCATGACGGCAGCCCGATCACCGTCGACGACGTGATCTTCACCATGGAGCAGCTGCGCACCCACGGCCTGCCGAGCTACCGGCGCAACTATGCCCGGATCGCCTCGGTCGAGCGGGTCGGCGAGCACGGCGTGCGCTTCAACCTGACCGACGCGGCCGACCGCGAGACGCCGATGATCCTGGGCCTGATGCCGGTGATCAGCCGTGCCTGGTACAGCGAGCACCCGATTGACCGCTCCGGCCTGGTGGTGCCGCTCGGCGGCGGACCGTACCGCATCGCCGCGGTCGATCCCGGCCGCTCGATCACGTATGCACGAGTCGAGGACTGGTGGGCCGCCGACCTGCCGTTCTTCCGCGGCCAGCACAACTTCGACACCATCCGCTTCGACTATTACCGCGACGCCGACGTGGCGCTGGAGGCGTTCAAGTCGGGCGCCTACAATTTCCGCCGCGAGTACAGCGCCGAGGACTGGGCGACGCGCTATGACATCCCGGCGGTGCGCGACGGCCGGCTGACCCTGCTGACCCTGCCCCACGACCGGCCGTCGGGCATGAACGCCTTCGTCTTCAACACCCGCCGGCCACTGTTCGCCGACCCGCGCGTACGGCAGGCGCTGGCGTACGCGTTCGACTTCGCGTGGGTCAACGAGACCCTGCTGCACAGCCAGTACGAGCGCATTACCGGACTGTTCACCAACTCGATCCTGGCCCCGGACGGGCCGCCCGAGGGGCGCGAGCTGGCCCTGCTGGAGCCGTTCCGCGGACAGGTGCCGGACGCGGTGTTCGGCCCCCCCTATATGCCGCCGGCCACGGACGAGCGCGGCGGCTTGCGCCAGAACCTGCGCACGGCCCGTGACCTGCTGGCCGCGGCCGGCTGGACGGTGCGCAACGGCACGCTGGTCGATGAGGAGACCGGGCGGCCGTTCGCCTTCGAGATCCTGCTGCGCGAGGCGACGGACGAGCGCATTGCCCTGGCGTACGCCCGCAACCTCGCTCGCCTCGGCATCACCGCCACCGTGCGGACGGTCGACAGCGCCCAGTATGCCGCCCGCGCCGAGACCTTCGACTTCGACATGACCATCAACTTCTGGAACGTGACCCTGTCGCCGGGGGCGGAGCAGGACTACTACTGGGGCAGCCGCTCGGCCGGGATCGAGGGCAGCCGCAACCTGCCGGGGGTGCGCGACGCGGTCATTGACGCGCTGATCGACCGGCTGGAAGATGCGGCGACCTACGAGGACCTGACCGCCGCCGCCCGTGCCCTCGACCGCGTGCTGATGTGGGGGCACTATTTCGTGCCGCTGTACTACCTGGATCGCGACTACGTGGCCTACTGGGGCGACCTGCACCGGGTGGAGGCGGTGGTGCCGCTCTACGGCACGGTGATCGAGGCCTGGTGGGCCGAATAGGCGCGCGACGGCCGGCGCTATTGCCGCCCCGCTGCATTGATGCCGCGGCGGGGCTTGGCGCTGCCGCGCTATGACCACAATGCTTGCGTTTCTTGCGCGCCGGTGGTCGATTGCGCCGCCGCGGTTCGAGGAGCACCCGCCCATGCGCCGACGCTGGCTTGTCATTCTGGCTGCCGTCATGGTCGTGCTGATCGTGGCATACACCGGCATCTGGCTGTACGCCTCATCCATGGTGCGCGGCCGCATCGACGAGGCGGTGGCCGAGCAGCAGGCGCGCGGGGGCGAGGTGACGCTGGGCGCGCTCGGCGTCAGCGGTTTTCCCTTCTCGCTCGACGCGGCGGCCGAACGGATCTTCGTGCGTCACGCGGACGGCGTCGTCGTCCAGGCTGGCGGCCTGCGCGGCCGGGCCGCCGTCTGGGCGCCGACCCATGTCGAGTTCGTTCTCGACGACGGCGTGCAGGTCACCCTGCCGACGCCGCCGGGCGCGCCGCCGGCCGAGGTGACCGCGGCGCGCGGCAGCGGCACGCTCGACGCCCGCATGCGCGGCGGCTTCAACGCGATCGATCTGTCGCTGTTCGACGTGGCCGTCGAGTCGGGGAGCGCCCGGGCGACGACAATCGACCGGATCGACCTGACGATGATCCAGCCGGATCCGGCCGGGCCACTGGGCATCGCTGCCGAAGCCACCGCCGTCACGCTGCCCGAGGTGCCGCTGGCCGGGTTTTCCGACACGATCGACCGGGTCGGTGCCGACGTGGTCCTCAGCGGGCCGCTGCCGCCGGCGGTCTACGAGCCGTTGGTGGCCGCCTGGCGCGACGCCGGCGGCGAGCTGCAGGTCGAGCGCTTCGAGCTGGTCTGGGGAGCCCTGGCGGCCAGCGGCGACGGTGTCCTGACGCTCGACCGCAACCTCCAGCCGGCGGGTCGGCTGACGGCGCGGGTGCAGGGGTTCGACAGCATCGTCTCGGCGCTGGAGGAGGCCGGGCTCGTGGGCGGCAACCAGTCGGCCCTGGTTCGACTCGGGCTCGGCATGTTTTCCGCGCCGGCCGACGGGGATGGCGGGCCGGCCCTGCCCCTGCGCATCGCCGACCGGCAGGTGTCGCTCGGCCCCCTTCCGCTGCCCGGCCGCCTGCCCTACATCCGCTGGCCCGAGGTGCCGCCGCCAATGGTGTTCTAGGCCAGGCGGCCCGGGCTCGAAGTGCGGCGAATATTCGCCAAAAATTGCTGTGGTGCCGCCACCACACCCGATGTCATCCCCGCGCAAGCGGGGACCTCGATGGAGTCGTTCCAATTGCTGCAGCCATCCGGTTTCGGATCGCGGCAGTGTTCTCCTGCTCGTCGTCGAGGTTCCCGCCTTCGCGGGAATGACTCAATTTTAGTGAAGAATGACTGTCAGCGGAAAAGGCCCGGGCTTGCTTCCCCCTCAGGCCTGCTTCGCTTCCACGATCCGGCGGCGGATGTCGCGGGTGCGGGTGAACAGCGCCTCCAGGGTGTCGCCCTCGCCGCGGCGGATGGCGCGCTGCAGGGCGGTCAGGTCCTCGGAGAAGCGCTGCATGATCTCCAGCGCCGCTTCCTTGTTGTTCAGGAAGATGTCACGCCACATCACCGGGTCGGACGCGGCGATGCGGGTGAAGTCGCGAAAGCCGCTGGCGGAGAACTTGATGACCTCGGCCTTGATGTCGTCGGCCAGGTCGGTCGCCGTGCCGACGATGGTGTAGGCGATGAGGTGCGGCAGGTGCGAGGTGATGGCCAGCACCCGGTCATGGTGCTCATGCGACATCTCCTCGATCATCGAGCCCATGCCGTGCCACAGCGCCGCAACTTTGTCAACCGCAGCGCGATCCGTTCCCGGCGGCGGTGTCAGGATGCACCAGCGCCCCTCGAACAGCTCGGCGAAGCCGGCTTCCGGGCCGGAAAGCTCGGTACCGGCGATGGGATGACCCGGTACGAAGTGCACGCCGGACGGCACCAGCGGGCCGACGTCGCGCACCACGCAGCCCTTGACCGAGCCGACGTCGGTCAGGATCGTACCCGGCGCCAGCACCGGGGCGATGCGCTTGACCAGCGCGCCATAGGTGCCCAGGGGCGAGCACAGCATGACGCAGTCCGCCCCGTCGGCGGCGGCCGCCGGGGCGGCCTCGACCCGCTCGGCAAGGCCGAGATCCTGCACCGTGGCCCGCGTGTCCGGCGAACGCGCATGAGCGACGATCTCGCCGGCCAGGCCGCGCTGCCGCGCCGCGCGTGCCACCGACGAGCCGATCAGGCCCATGCCGATCAGGCACAGGCGACGGAAGACGGGCGGCTCGGTCATTGCGGTCTGTCCAGGAACTCGGCGACGGCGGCGGCGACCTCGGGCATCTCCTCGGCCGTGCCGATGCTGAAACGCAGGCAGTGTGGCAGCCCGTAGGCGCCCATCTGGCGCACCAGGATGCCGCGCGCCTTCAGGAAGGCGCGCGCCGCCTCGGCCCGCGCCGCCGGATCGGCGCGGCAGCCACCATCGGCGGCGGGAGCGGTGAAATCGACCAGCAGGAAGTTGGCGACCGCCGGGTGCACGATCAGACCCAGGTCGTGAAGCGCCGCCGCCGTCCAGTCCCGCCAGTAGTCGTTGTGGGCGCGGTTCAGGTCGGTGAAGGCCACGTCCTCGACCGCGGCGATGCCGGCCGCCTGGGCCGGAGCGCCGACATTGAACGGCCCGCGCACCCGGTTCAGCACGTCGGCCACCGCCGCCGGGCAGTAGGCCCAACCCAGGCGCAGTGCCGCCAGGCCATGGATCTTGGAGAACGTGCGCAGCATGACGACGTTGCCAACGCGTCCGGCCAGCGCGGCACCATCGGCATAGTCGTTGCGCGTGATGTATTCGGCATAGGCCGCGTCGACGACCAGCAGCACGTGCTCGGGCAGGCCGGCGTGCAGCCGCTCCAGTTCCTCCGCCGTCAGGAAGCTGCCGGTCGGGTTGTTGGGGTTGGCGATGAACACCAGCCGGGTGTGCGGCCCGACCCGGTCCAGCAGCGCGTCGACGTCGGCGCGCAGCCCTCTCTCCGGCGCCGCCAGCGGCGTCGCCCCGGCTGTTCTGGCGCCGATCGGGTACATCAGGAAGCCGTGGCGGCTGTACAGCACCTCGTCGCCCGGTCCGGCATAGCTCTTGATCAGCAGGGCGATCAGCTCGTCGGAGCCGGCGCCGCAGACGATGCGCGCCGGGTCCAGCCCGTGGCGCCGGCCCAGCGCCTCGCGCAACGCCACGGCGCCGCCGTCGGGATAGCGGTGCAGCGTGGCGGCGGTCGCGCGATAGGCCGCCGCGGCGCGCGGGCTGGCGCCCAGCGCGCTCTCGTTCGAGGCAAGCCGAATCAGCCGCGCCGCCGGGGCCGTGGCCTCGCCGCCCACATAGGGCTCAACGCCGAGAATGCCCGGCCGGGGCGTGGGGCCCGTCATCCGCGGCGCACCTCCACGGCCGAGTCGTCGACGACGAGGGGCATGGCGAAGCCGCCGATGGGCATGGCCCGCCGGGCGGTCTGGCCGAGGCGGTCGATCAGTCGGCCGAGCCGCGGGTCAGCGGCGGCAACGAAGTCCGCCACCTCGACGAGCTGGATGGGGCTGTCGCCCTCCTGCTCCGGGCCGCCGCTCCAGAACGCCACCGGCGGCAGGCCGGCCGCCTCCAGCGCCTCCTTGAAACGGCCGCGGCTGACCGGCTCGGCCATCTCGACGGCGACCAGGGTATGGTCATCGCCGGTCGCCTCGTGCGCGATCTGGGCGACGGCCAGCCCCTTCGGCCCGTTGCCGCGTGGCGTCACGACGAACGGCAGGCGGGCGATGACCCGCGGCGTCTTGGCGTCCTCCGACATCAGGGCCCGCCACCACGGGTCGCGGTCGCGCTCGTCGGGCCATGGCACCACGGCCACCGTGGCCGTGCCGTCGAGCACGGCGCGCACCGCCGGCAGCGCCTGGGTCACGGCGATCATTGGCGTGCTGCTGCCGTACATGTTGCGGGCGACGTCCCACAGGTCGCGCTCGTCCTCCGGCGCGTGCACGGCCACGGCGAACGGTCCCTGCAGCAGGGTGAAGGCGGCCAGCATCTCGCGCCAGATGCGGATCAGCACGGGCAGCGGGAAGGATCCCTGGTGCCGATCGGCGAGGCGGCGCAGAATCGTGGCTTCGCGGCCCGGCCGCATGAACGGCCTGCCTTTTCCCTTGATCTGTGCGATGCGCTCCACGACCTCGCAACGTCGCATCAGGAGATCGTGGATGGCATCGTCGATTTGGTCGATGTCCTGACGCAGGGCGTCGAGCGACGGGTCTCGCAGTGACATGATCGGTCGGGCTTGCGTGAAAGCCGGATAGGTTTAGAGCGCGGCCCACGCAAAATCAAAGAAAACCTGGAAAAGAAACGGTTGACAGCGCGGCCCGCCGCTTCCTAGCTACTGCCCCCTCAAACGCACCGCAAGGACCGGTAAGCCGAGACGATGGACGCCCCTGCCCCGCGTGGCGCCGCCGTGGTCGCGGACCGGCGCTCTCTGCCCGGCCACAGGGTCGTGCTGGCCGCGGACCGGCCCATGCCGCTCGACAGCGGAGCATCCCTCGGGCCGTTCAACGTGGCCTACGCGACCTACGGCACGCTCAACGCCGACCGTTCCAACGCCATCCTGGTCTGCCATGCGCTGACCGGCGACCAGTACGTCGCCGAGCCGCATCCGATGACGGGCAAGGCGGGCTGGTGGGACCTGCTCGTCGGCCCCGGGCTGCCGCTCGACACCAACCGCTATTTCGTCATCTGCGCCAACACGCTGGGCGGCTGCATGGGGACCACCGGGCCGCAGGAGATCGACCCGGCCACCGGCCGGCCCTACGGGCTGAGCTTTCCGGTCATTACCATCGCCGACATGGTGCGGGCGCAGAAACTGCTGATCGACCATCTGGGCATCGAGCAACTGTTCTGCGTGCTGGGCGGGTCCATGGGCGGCATGCAGGTGCTGCAGTGGGCAGCCAACTATCCGGACATGGTCTACGCCGCGGTGCCGATCGCCACGTCGTGGCGCCACTCCGCCCAGAACATCGCCTTCCACGAGGTCGGCCGCCAGGCCATCATGAGCGATCCGGACTGGCACGGTGGCGACTACCATGCCCGCGGCGTCCAGCCGATCCGCGGCCTGGCCGTCGCGCGCATGGCGGCGCACATCACCTACCTGTCCGAGACCGCCCTGCATCGCAAGTTCGGACGCAGCCTGCAGGACCGAAAGGTGCTGAGCTTCGGCTTCGATGCCGACTTCCAGGTGGAAAGCTATCTTCGCCACCAGGGCATCACCTTCGTCGACCGGTTCGACGCCAACTCGTACCTCTACATCACGCGGGCCATGGATTATTTCGACCTGGCCATGGAGTACGGCGGCCGGCTGGCTGACGCCTTCCGCGGCACGCCGACGCGGTACTGCCTGATCTCGTTCTCCAGCGACTGGCTGTTCCCGACGGCGGAGAGTCGTGCCATCGTCCATGCGCTCAACGCCGTCGCCGCGAACGTCAGCTTCGTCGAGGTCGAGAGCGACAAGGGCCACGATGCCTTCCTGCTTGAGGAGCCGGAGTTCCATCGCGTGCTGCGCGGCTTCCTCGACGGCCTGGCCGAACATCGCGGCCTGCAGGGGAGGCGCGGGTGATGCCGCGCGACGATGGGACCCAGGCGACGCTGCCGCCGCCCGGCAACGGCATCCGCAGCGACCTGCGGATCATCTCGGAAATGGTCGCACCAGGCAGCCGCGTGCTCGACGTCGGCTGCGGTGACGGCGAGCTGCTCGACTACCTCTGGCATGCCAAGGGCGTCGACGGCCGCGGCATCGAGCTGTCCATGGACGGCGTGCACGCCTGCGTCAGCCGCGGCCTCGCGGCGATCCAGGGCGATGCCGACACGGACCTGGACGATTTCCCCGACGGCGCCTTCGACTACGTCGTGCTGAGCCAGACGCTGCAGGCGGTGCGCAACCCGCGCGAGGTGCTGGCCAGCCTGGTGCGCATCGGCCGGCAGGCGATCCTCAGCGTGCCGAACTTCGGCTACTGGCGCGTGCGCTGCAGCCTGCTGCTGCGCGGGCGCATGCCGATCACCTACGGCCTGCCGTACCAGTGGTACGACACGCCCAACATCCATCTGTGCACCATCCGCGACCTGCGCCTGCTGTGCGACGACATGGGCGT
>CAZGMC010000104.1:0-14651 GCA_964526565.1 uncultured Mycobacteriaceae bacterium | reverse complement strand
GGCCCGCCCCGTCCGGGAGCATCACCGGCTGTCCTACAGCAGGTTCACGAACGCGTTGGTGATCGGGTAGCGCCGGTCGCGGCCGAACGAGCGGCTGGTCAGCTTGACCCCCGGCGGCGCCTGGCGGCGCTTGTATTCCGCCCGGTCCAGCATGCGCCAGACGCGGTTGACCGTGTCGCGGTCGTGGCCGCGCTCGACGATCTCGGCCACGCCCAGCTCGTGCTCGATCAGGCACTCCAGGATGTCGTCCAGGCTGCCGTAGGGCGGCAGGCTGTCCTCGTCGACCTGGTCCGGCTTCAGTTCCGCCGATGGCGCCTTGGTGATGATCCGCTCCGGCATCACCCGGCCGCGCGGACCGCGGGCGCCGGGCGGCCGCACCTGGTTGCGCCAGCGCGACAGGGAGAACACCGACGTCTTGTAGACGTCCTTCAGCACCGAGTAGCCGCCGGCCATGTCGCCGTACAGCGTCGCGTAGCCGACCGACATCTCCGACTTGTTGCCGGTCGACAGGACCATGTGCCCGAACTTGTTGGACAGCGCCATGAGCGTGATCCCGCGGGCGCGCGACTGGATGTTCTCCTCGGTGATGTCGGCGGCAGGGCCGTCGAACTGCGTCGCCAGCATGGCATCGAACGCCTGCATGGCCGGCTCGATGGAGATGGTGTCGTAGCGCACGCCGAGCAGCTCGGCCGCCGCCTTGGCGTCCTCAAGGCTGGCCTGCGAGGTGTAGGGCGACGGCATCATCACGCAGCGCACCCGCGCCGCGCCCAGGGCATCCACCGCCACCGCCGCGGTCAGGGCGCTGTCGATGCCGCCGGACAGACCGATGATGACGCCTGGAAAGCGGTTCTTCTCTACATAGTCGTGCAGGCCCAGCACCATGGCCCGATAGATCGCCTCGATACCCTCGGGCGCCGGTTCGCGCCGGCCCTCGGCGCACTGCCAGCGGCCCTGCCCGTCGCGCGACCACTCGGTGCAGACCACGGCCGGCGCGAAGCTGGGCGCCTGCACCCTGAGCGTCCGGTCGGCGCCGATGACGAACGACTGGCCGTCGAACACCAACTCGTCCTGGCCGCCGACCTGGTTGACGTAGATCACCGGCAGCCCGCTCTCGGTCACCCGCGCCACGGCCAGGTTGACGCGCACGTCGGGCTTGCCGGAGGTGAACGGGCTGCCATTGGGCACGATCAGGATGTCGGCGCCGGATTCCTCCAGGCACTCGGTCACATCCGGCGACCACATGTCCTCGCAGATCATCACCCCCAGGCGTGCGCCGCGGAAGCCGATCGGCCCCGGCATCGACCCGGCGGCGAACACGCGCTTTTCGTCGAACACGCCGTAGTTCGGCAAATCGTACTTGAAGCGGGCCGAGGCCACTGCGCCGTCGTCGAGCAGCAGCGCCGCATTGAACACCCGGCCATGCTCGCGCCACGGCGCGCCGACCAGCAGCGCCGGGCCGCCATCGGCCGTGTCCGCCGCCAACGCCCGCACGGCGTCCTCGACGTGGTCGATGAAGAACGGCTTCAGCACCAGGTCTTCGGGCGGATAGCCGCTGATGCCCAGCTCGGTGCCGACGACCAGGTCGGCGCCCTGCGCCGCGGCCTCGCGGCGGGCGGCGCGCAGCAGGTTGGCATTGCCCGGCAGGTCGCCCATGGTCGGGTTGAGCTGGGCCAGCGCAATGACGAGACGGTCGGTCATGGGGCCTCTCGACAACCGGAACGACATGGGTCAAAGCCTAGCGGCGATGCGGCCGCTGTCAATCGCGGCCCATGCCGCAGGCCGCCCGCAGTTGGACGCCGGCCCGGTTCCGGCCCTATTCCGGCCCTATTCTGACCCGGTTCCGGCCCGGTTCCGGCCCGGTCAGCGCGGGTCGGTCTGGCGCATCGACGGGCGCTGGCGCACCGCCTCGAACCACGCCGCCAGCGCCGGCTGCCCGGCCCGCCAGGCGGTCTCCGGCAGGCGGAAGTCCAGATAGTCGAGAAGGCAGGCCACGGTGATGCCGGCATGGTCGAACGGCGGGTCGCCGGCCCAGTCGCGGCCGCGCTCCAGCCACGGCAGCGTCCGCCCGATGGCGGCGAGGCGGCGGTCGGCCAGCTCGGCCACCTGGCGGTCGGCCGGCCGGCGCCGTTCCATCACGACGCTGAACGCGGCGTCGACGGCACCGTGGGCCAGGGCAGCGAGCCGCAGCACCGGCCAGCGGGCGGGACCGTCGGGGACCAGCCGCACCGCGTCGTCGACAGCGTCCAGGTACTGGGCGATCATCGGGCTCTCGGCCATGCTTTCACCGTCGTCGGTGACCAGGGCCGGCACCCGGCCCAGCGGCGAGGCCGCCAGCAGGGCCGGAGGGTTGCTCCACGGATCCACGATCTCGACGTCCACCCGGCCGGTCAGTCCCTTCTCCATGGCCATGACCAGGACCACCCGGGCATAGGGTGACGTCTTGGCGTAGAACAGCTTCATCGCTTTGCCTCCCCTTGCCTGGCGGCGGCGCTCCGCATGGACAGCGCCGCGGCCGCGGCGGCGCCGGCCAGCGCCAGTGCCGCCGCGGCGAACAGGATCAGGTACGACCCGCTCAGGTCGAACGCGGCCGACATGGCATAGGCGGCCGTCGCCTGGGCCACGGCGAAGGCGCTGGTCATCCAGCCCCAGACCTGCCGGTGCGCCGCCAAGCCGACCAGGTCCGCCACCCGTCCCGACGCCAGGCTGACCATCGCCGGCGTCAGCGCCCCGACAAGCACGGCCGACACGCCGAGCAGCAGCGGATCGGCCGACACCACCGGCACCGCCACGGCCGCCGCCTTGACCGCCAGCGCGACGGTCAGGCTGCGGCCGAACCCGACGCGGTCGGCGGCCAGCCCGGCCAGGATCGGTCCGGTCAGCGCGCCGACGCCGAAAGCGACCCAGTAGGCGCCGCCGACCGCCAGCCCACGCTCCAGCCCGCGCGCCACGAAGTCGACGAAGAACACGGTGTGCGGCACGAAGCCGATAGCGTCGCCGGCATAGGCGAGCAGCAGCAGTGCCACCGGCAGCGTCACAGCCGTGATCGACAGGCCTGTGCCCGGCGCGCGCCGGCCGCGGCCGGCGGCGGCCGGCTCGGCCGCCGGCCAGCCCCGCCAGCCAACCGCCGTCAGCGCCGCCGCCAGCGCCGCCAACCCGAGCCACGCCGGCCCCGGACCGCTCTCCGCCAGCAGCGGCACCAGCGTGCCGGACAGCACCACGCCGGCCCCGATGCCAGTGAAAACGATGCCGACGACCCGCCCCCGGTAACGGCCAGGCACGTGCGACAGCAGGGTCGGCGCGGCCAGCACCATCAGCAGCGCCCCGGCCACCCCGGCGGCAAACCGCCACACCGTGAACCAGGCAATGCCCCAGTTGAAGGCGCAGGCGGCAAAACTCAGCGCCGCCGCCGCCATCGCCCAGCGGAGCACCCGCGGCGCCGGCACCCACTCGGCGAGCCGGTTGGCCGTCACCGCCCCGGCCAGATAGCCGGCCAGGTTGGCCGCACCCAGATAGGCCGCCGCCGGCGGCGACAGCCAGCCACCGTCGACCAGCGCCGGGATCAGCGGCGCATAGGCGAACCGCGCCAGCCCGATCCCGATCAGCGTGGCGCACAGGCCCGCCATGGCGCCGCGCCAGGGCATGCCCTCCAGGCCGGTTATGGAATCGCTCGGTGCCGCCATGGTGCCTTCAAGCCGTCCTTATCCGGAACGCCCGCAGTCAGGCACGGGACATCGCTCCATCGGTCTAGAATGGTCGCCGGCCGGACGTCCAATCGATTAGTCGCATGCCCTCCATCAACATTTTTGATACGGCGTGTCCCGCTGCGGCGTTGTCATGCCGTCTTGAACACACGGCCTCGGCGCCAGACTATAATGCCCGGACAGGCATCCGCGGCGGCCCGAAGCGGCGGCCGGAGGGCTCAATGGACATCAAGGCGCTGTACGACGAGGACTTCCTGCTGTGGACGGGGCACCAGGCGGCGACCCTGCGCCGGCTCGCCGCGAACCGGCCCAACCTGGACGCCGACCTCGACCTGGACCATCTGGCCGAGGAGGTCGAAAACTTGGGCAAGCGGGACAAACGCGCCCTGAAGCGCCGCCTGGCAAGGGTGTTCGAGCACCTGATCAAGCTGGAGCACTCCGCCCAGACAGAACCGCGGGCGCAGTGGCAGACCTCAGTGAAGAAGCAGCGCGATGCCATCCTCGATCTGCTGGCCGACAGCCGCAGCCTGAAGAGCGAGCTCGATCAGGTGTTCCAGTGGGCCTGGGACCGGGGCACGGATTACGCGCATGCCAGCGTGGCACGGGACATGGGCCATGCGCTGCTGCCGGCCGAGCCGCCGTATACGCTGGAGCAGGTCCTGGATCGGACCTGGTGGCCGGTGAATCGGCATGGCCTTGAATAGGCTGGATACAAAGTGACTGACGGGTTGGCACGATGACCGCGACCGAAGACATCCTGGAAACCGCCGCCGCCTGGCGCGCCGCCGGGCGGAAGGTGGCGCTGGCCACGGTGGTTGAGACCTGGGGCTCGTCGCCGCGGCCGCCCGGCGCGCAGCTCGTCGTGGACGAGGACGGCCGCATGGCCGGCTCGGTGTCCGGCGGCTGCATCGAGGGCGCGGTGGTGCGCGAGGCGCAGGAGGTGATGGCCGGCGCCGCCCCGCGCCTGCTCACCTTCGGCGTGACCAACGAGCGGGCCTGGGAGGTCGGCCTGGCCTGCGGCGGCAGGGTCTCCGTCTACGTCGAGGCCGTGGCATGAGACAGGCGGTCCTGCAGGCACTGGTGGCGGCGCGGGCGGACCGGCGCGGCGCCGTGCTGCTGACCCACCTCGGCAGCGGCGCCCAGGCCGTGGTGACCGACGGGGCGCCCGGCCCCGGCCCCGGCCCCGGCCCCGTCGCCGGCCCCGGCCCCGGCCCCGTCGCCGGCCCCGGCCCCGCCCCTGGCCCCGCCGGCGGCCTGCCGCTGACGCCGGACCTGGCCGCAGCAGCCGAAACCGCCCGCCGCACCGACCGCGCTGCCAGGGTCGACACCGCCGACGGCACCGTGTTCGTGCAGCCGTTCAATCCGCCGCTGCGGCTGATCGTGGTCGGGGCGGTGCACATCGCCCAGGCGCTGGTGCCGATGGTGGCGCTGGCCGGCTATGACGTGACCGTGGTCGATCCGCGCCGCGCCTTCGCCAGCGACGACCGCTTCCCCGGTGTCGCCGTCCGCCGCGACTGGCCCGACGAGGCGCTGGCGACGCTGGCGCCCGATGCGCGCACCGCCCTCGTCACGCTGACCCACGATCCCAAGCTGGACGACCCGGCGCTGGACGCGGCGCTCAGCGGCGACGCCTTCTACATTGCCGCGCTGGGCAGCCGGAGGACCCACGCCGCGCGGCTCGGCCGGCTGGCTCGCCTGGGGCATGGCGAGGAGGCGCTGGCGCGCATCCACGGCCCCGCCGGGCTGGCCATCGGCGCCGCCACACCGGCCGAGATCGCCGTGTCGATCCTGGCGCAGATGACCAACGTGCTGCGCCGGCGGAGCTGAGCCATGCGCTTCGGTGACCTGCCCGTGGACCAGGCCGACGGCGCCATCCTGGCGCACGCGCTGAAGGCCGGCCGGCTCGCCTTCAAGAAGGGCCGGCGGCTGACGGCCGAGGACTGCGCGGCGCTGGCCGCGGCCGGCATCGCCGAAGTGACCGCGGCGCGGCTCGAGCCAGGCGACGTGCACGAGGACGCGGCGGCGGCGCGGCTCGGCGCGGCACTGGCCGGCCCGCACCTGCGCGTCGCGGCGCCGTTTACCGGCCGGGTCAACCTGTATGCCGCCGCCCGCGGTCTCGTCGTCATCGACCGCGCCCGCCTCGACCGGATCAACCGCATCGACGAGGCGCTGACGGTGGCGACGCTGCCCGAATACGCGGTGGTCGAGCCGGGGGTGATGGTGGCGACCATCAAGGTGATCCCGTTCGCCGCGCCGGCCGCCGCGCTGGCCACGGCCGAGGCGCTGGCCGGTGATCCTGCCCCGCCGCTGCGGGTGGCACCGTTCCGCGGCCGCCCGGCGGCGCTGATCCAGACCACCCTGCCCGGCACCAAGGCCGGCATGCTCGACAGGACGGCACGGGTCACAGCCGACAGGCTCGCTGCCCTGGGTTGCACCCTGGCCGGTGAGCGGCGCTGCGACCACGCCACCGTACCGCTGGCCGAGGCGGTGGCCGAGGCGGTGGCCGAGGCGGTGGCCGAGGCGGTGGCCGAGGCGGTGGCGGTGCCGGCGGCGGTGGCCGAAGGCGCGGGGCTGGTGCTGGTCGCCGGCGCCTCGGCGATCACCGACCGGCGCGACGTGCTGCCCGCCGCCATCGAGGCCGCCGGCGGCACGGTCGACCACTTCGGCATGCCGGTCGACCCGGGCAACCTGCTGCTGCTGGGCCGGGTCGGGGTGGTGCCGGTGGTCGGCCTGCCCGGCTGCGCACGGTCGCCCAGGCTGAACGGGATCGACTGGGTGCTGGAGCGGCTGGTCGCCGACCTGCCCGTCGGCCGCGACGAGGTCATGGGGATGGGCGTCGGCGGCCTGCTGACCGAGATGCCGGCCCGACCCCAGCCGCGCGCCGACACGGGTGCGGATGCCGAGCCCGCCGGCCCGCCGCTGGTGCCGCGCATCGCCGCGCTGGTGCTGGCCGCCGGGCAGTCGCGGCGCATGGGCGGACCGAACAAGCTGCTGGCCGAGGTCGGCGGCGTGCCGATGCTGACGCGCGTGGTGGACGCCGCGCTGGCCTCGCGCGCCGACCCGGTGGTGGTGATCACCGGGCACGAAGCCGACCGGGTTGCGACGGTTCTGGCGGGCCGGCCGGTGCATCTGGTGCACAACCCCGACTTCGCCGCCGGCCTCAGCACGTCGCTGAAGGCCGGACTGGCAGCGCTGCCGGACACGGCCGCCGGCGCCCTGGTCCTGCTCGGCGACATGCCGCAGGTCACCGCGGCGGAGCTCGACCGGCTGATCGCCGCCCATGCGCCGGTCGAAGGCCGCGCCGTTGTTGTGCCGACGCGGCGCGGCAAGCGCGGCAATCCCGTGCTGTGGGACCGGCGCTTCTTCGCCGAGATGCGCGGCCTTGCCGGCGATGTCGGCGCCCGCCACCTGATCGGCATGCATGACGAGCTGGTGGTCGAGGTGGAGATGGACAGCGACGCCGTCCTGACCGACGTGGACACGCCCGAGGCGCTGTCCCGCCTCGTCGCGCCGGTGCGCTGAGGAAAGCGCGGCAGGCCGGCGGATGATCGACGCACTCTACCAGCAGGCCATCCGGGATCTGGCCAGGGCCGCCGACGGCGCCGGCCGGCTGGCCGAGCCGCACGCCTCGGCCACCGTGGACAACCCCGTATGCGGCGACCGCGTCACCATCGATGTGCGGCTGCAGGACGGAGCGGTGGCGGCTCTGGGTCATCACGTGCGCGGCTGCCTGCTGTGCCAGGCAACCGCAGCGGTGCTGGGCCGTCGCGCTGTCGGCGAAGCCCCCGGCCGGCTGCAGGATGTTCATGCCGCCTTCGATCGGATGATCCGTGACGTCGGTTCGGCGCCGGATGCCTGGCCCGAGCTGGCGAGCTTTGTGCCGGTGCGCGGGGCGAAGAGCCGGCACGAATGCGTGCTGCTGCCGTTCGCGGCGCTGGCAGAAGCGTTGGAAAAAGCACTGGCCGAAGCGGCCAAGGATCTGCCGTCCGGCAGCGGCGGCGTCACTGAACCAGGATCTCGGTGAACAGGACCTCCTCGACGGCAGCGGCGCGGCCGGCCGTGCGGATGCGGTGCAGCAGGTCGCCACGGACCCGCCGCAGCCCTGCCGAGCCCTGCAGGTCGGTTGCCGACAGGTCGCGCAGATAGGGCTGGATGCTGTCCAGGATGCGCGGCATGGCGCGCTCGATGTGCGCCGCATCCTCTGGGTCGGCCACGGCCAGGCTGACGTCGAGCGCCAGGAACCGCTGGCGCGGTCCGGGACCGGCCAGGTTGGCCGTGATGCGCGGCATGGTCACGAAGATGGCCGCCGGCGCCGCGGGCGCTTCAATGGCCGCGTCGGCTTGGCTGGCCTCGGCACCGCCCAGCACGGCGATGGCGCCACCGGCACCGGCGAGAAGCAGCACGACAAGGACAATCAGGACGGTGAGACGACGGGTCATGGCCTGCCGCAATACGATCGCATTTCTGGATAACTCTGCTATCGATCCTACCGGCCGACTCCCTAAAAGGCCCTTACCGTCGTCCCCCGACCGCTGATCCGCTCATACCCGCCATCCCGGCAGGCCACCGACGATGCCGCGCAGGCGACCGCGGGTCAGGCCCACGTCGGCGAGCATGCGGTCATTGAGGCGGCGCAGCTCGCGCCCGCCGGCGTCGCGGCGGAGCAGGCGCCGGGCGAGCCGGGCGACGAACGCGAGCGACGAAGGGTTGAACGCAGCCGGCGGATAGGGACCCCGCGCGAGCGTCTGGTCGGTCATGGCATCCTCCTCTTGATCTTAAGTATTCCTCAACTGGTTTGCGCCGCAATCCGGCAGGGCCACGGCGCCATGTCGTGCATATGATTGATCCCAGGCCCTCGACAAACGAGATATCCTGCGTATACTTTTAGAAAATCTAAAAGATGGATGCCATGGCCGACCGCCTGCCCTCGCTCAACGCCCTGCGCGCCTTCGACGCCGCCGCCCGCCACCTGAGCCTGACCCGGGCGGCGGCCGAGCTGCACGTCACCCCGGCCGCGATCAGCCACCAGATCAAGGGGCTTGAAGAGGATCTGGGTGTCGTCCTGTTCCGCCGTGTCGGCAGGGAGCTGCGCCTGACCGACGCCGCCCAGGCCGCCGTGCCGGCGCTGCGCGAGGCGTTCGACCGGCTGGCCGAGGCCACCCGCCGGCTGCGCGCCGGTGACGGCGATCGCGTCGTCACCGTCAACGCACCGCCGACGTTCGCCTCGGCCTGGCTGGTGCCGCGACTCGACCGCTTCAAGGATTGCCATCCGGACATCGACGTGCGGCTGGACGCCTCGGCCGATCTGGTCGACTTCGCCCGCAACGCCGTCGATATCGCCGTCCGCTACGGCGCCGGCGACCACGGCGATCTGGACACGGTCAAGCTGTTCGACGACGACATGTTCCCGGTGTGCAGCCCGCGGCTGCTGTCGGACCGGCGGCCGCTGCGCAGCCCCGCCGACCTCGCCCGCCACACCCTGCTGCACTACGACTGGACGGCGCATGCCGGCGTCCGGCCGGACTGGAAGATGTGGCTGGTCGCCGCCGGCGCCGACGTCGACGCCAGCCGCGGACCGCGGTTCAGCCATCAGGGCATGGCGCTGGATGCGGCCCTGCGCGGCCAGGGGGTGGCACTGGGCAGCCATGCCCTGTGCGGCGACGACCTGGCCGCCGGCCGGCTGGTCCAGCCGTTCGACATGATCATGGCGCTGGACTTCGCATACTACGCGGTCACGCCCCGGCCGATGCTGCGCCGCCGCACCGTCATCGCCTTCCGCGACTGGATCCTGGCCGAGGCCGGGCACCAGGCACCGCGATCCATGCCAGCGGCCGCCACGGCGGCTGCCGGCTCGTCCTGAGGCCGATCATGCCGGGGCACTGCGCCAGGCGCCTAACCGTCGTGCCGCGGACTCACCGACTCGAGGAAGGCCAGCACCCGGTCGGCGATGCCGAAGTCGGCCAGGTCGGCGTGGCCGCCGCCGGTCACGAAATGCGCCTCGCGGCGGTTCGGGGCCGACTCGAACAGGCGCCGGCCATGGCTGACCGGCACCGTCTCGTCGCGGTCGCCGTGGACGACCAGGACCGGCGCCGTGATGCGGCCGATCTTGGCCAGGTTGTCGTAGCGGTCGCGCAGCAGCAGATGGACCGGCACGAACGGATAGCGCCGCGCGCCAATGGCCGTGATCGAGGTGAACGCCGCCTCCAGCACCAGGCCCGCCACCGGCTGCTCGGTGGCCATCTGGATGGCGACGCCGCTGCCCAGCGACTCGCCATAGAGCACGACGCGCCCGGCCGGCACCCCCTGCCCGGCCAGCCAGGCCAGCGCCGCGCGGGCGTCGGCGTACAGCCCCTGCTCGCTGGGCCGGCCGGGATTGCCGCCATAGCCGCGGTACTCGGCCAGCAGCACCCCGCAGCCCGCGTCCAGATAGCGGCGCACCTTGAACGCCCGCTCGCCGAAATGGCCGCCATTGCCGTGGAAGTAGACCAGCGTCGGGCGTTCGTCCGCCGCCGGCCGGTACCAGCCCGTCAGGGTCAGCCCGTCGGCCGTGACACAGCGCACCACCGCCATCTCGGGCACGTCGTGGTCGGCCGGCGCGCCGACCTGACCGGCCGGGAAATACAGCAGGTTGCGCTGAAAGACGAACAGCCCGCCGAGCATGGCACCGTACGCCGCCACGCCGGCCATCAGCCATGCTCCCATGCATCGTCCCTCCCGCTGCTTTGTACGCCGCCATGATACCGCCGGCCGCCGATTCGCCGAAGGTCTTGCGCGACGAAATGGTTCAGCGTCTCGCGCGCTGGCTGCGCGTCGCCGGCTATGACGCCGCAGCGACCGCCTGCCGATGCATGAACCGGATGCGGCGACCCGGCGCAACACGGTCGCCGATGTACAGGATGACGATGCTGACCAGTGCCGGGATTGTCACCGCCACATAGATCAGCGGCAACAGGCGCGGCTCGGTCGACGACCCCAGGACGATCACCTGATAGGCAATCAACAGCCCGGCAATGACCAGCCCGACCACCGCCAGGCGCAGCTTGTGCCCGCCGCGGCGGTGCTGGCCGGTGAACATGGCGCAGCCGGCCATCAGCGTCACGGTCACGCACAGCAGCGGACTGGTCAGCCGCTGGTGTCCTTCGGCGCGCATGCGCGGCGCCAGGGCCCGCTGCTCCTCGGTCGCCATGGGCGGGTCCAGCAGCTCGTGGATGTGGCGTTCGGACAGGCTCCGTTCGCGGTCGTTGGGGCCGCCGAACAGGCCCGAAGTGTCGAACTCGAAGTTGTATGCATCGAAATAGACGATCGACAGCTCACCGTCATCGCGCATGCGCCGCTGCAGGTTCCCGTCGATGAACGTCACCGTCAGCAGGTCGCCCTCCTGGTGCATGACGGCCTGCTCGGCGATGACCGTGGTCGCCTGGGTGGCGCTCCGGTTGTCGTAGATCAGCACGTTCTGCAGCGTGCCGTCATCGGCCCGGTCACGGAAATAGATGGTCAGGTCGGCGCCGAATGAGTTGAAGGTCTGCTCGCGCAGCAGCAGCTCCAGCTGCGCATCCTGGACCAGCGCCTGGATGTCCTTGAACCGGCTGAACGAGTACGGGATGAAATAGAGCGACATGGCATAGCTGACGGCCATCGCCGCCAGCGCGATGACCAGCGCCGGCTGCAGCAGGCGGGACTGGCTGACGCCGCAGGCGCGCGCCACGGTGATCTCGTTGTCGCCGATCATTTTGCCGTAGATGAAGATGATACTGCCGCACAGGGTGATGGGCAGGATCAGCACCATCAGTGTCGGCATCATGAAGATGATCAGCTCGCCGAACACCGCCAGCGACAGGCCGTGCTCGATCAGGTCGCCCAGGTACCGCTGGGAATAGAGCGAGCAGCCGACCAGCACGATCACCGCCGTGGTGAACACCACGGCGCGGCCGAGCTGGCCCATGATGTAGAGCTGCAGGTGCATGCCGGCGCCTCGCGCAGCGGTATGGCAATGGACGGACCGGGCGTACACCTGCGCGCCGGGCCGGCTGGTGTCAACGGCGGCCGGACGCGGCGATTTGGTTTCGCGGCGGCCTGTGCTAACGTCTCCGTCACGCGCGGCGCCTGCCGCCGCGAGCCGCCCGCTCCGCTTCCTTTGCCTCCGATTTGCCCGTGACTTCGCCCCCTTCCGTTGCGCCGCGCCGGCTCGCCGACCTGGCCGAGGCGATCGGCGCGCCCCTTGTCGGCGACGGCGACATCGTCGTACGCGGCATTGCTCATCCGGCCCAGGCCGGCGCGGACGACCTGGCCCTGGCCATGGAGCCCGGCGCCTTCGCCGCCCTGGCCGGCACCAGGGCACGGGCCGCCGTGGTGACCGAGGACAAACGGGATGCCCTGGGCGAGAGCGTGGCGGGCGCCCTGGTCGTGCGCCGGCCGCGCCATGCCCTGGCCCGCCTGCTCGCCCTGTTCACACCGCCGCCGCGCATCCAACCCGGCATCCATCCGACCGCCGTGGTGGACCACACCGCCTCGGTCGGCGACGGCGTCTCGATCGGCCCGTTCTGCCATGTCGGTGCGGGCGCGGTGATCGGTGCCGGCACCGTGCTGATGGCCCACGTCACCGTCGGCGCCGAGGCGCGGCTGGGCGACCATTGTCTGCTGCATGCCGGCGTGCGACTCGGCGAGCGCGTGGTGGTCGGCCACCGCGCCATCATCCAGGCCAACGCTGTGCTCGGCGCCGACGGGTTCGGCTTCGCCACACCGGAGCAGGGCAACATCGAGGCCGCCCGCAGCGGCGGGGCGATCAGCGGGGCCGGGATCGAGATCGTGCGGATCAACTCGCTGGGCACCGTGGTGCTGGGCGACGACGTGGAGATCGGCGCCTGCACCACGGTCGATCGCGGCACGCTGGGCGCCACCACCATCGGCAGCGGCACCAAGATCGACAACCAGGTGCAGGTCGCCCACAACTGCCGGATCGGCGAGAACTGCCTGATCGCCGGCTGCTGCGCCCTGTCCGGCAGCGTCACTCTCGGCAACCGGGCCGTGCTGGCCGGCCGCGTCAGCATCGCCGATCACGTCACCGTTGGTGACGATGCCGTGATCATGGCCGGCTCCGGACTGGCGCGAGACATGCCGCCAGGCACTGTCTTCGGCGGCTATCCGGCCATGCCGAAGCAGCAGAAGATCGAGGAATTGCTTTACCTCGGCCGGCTGAAGAGAATGTTCAGGGATCTCATGGACGTCAGGAAGCGCATCCAAGCCCTGGAGCAGCGCGGACATGAGGTCGAACCGCCGCCGTGAGGCCGCGACGGGCCGGGCCCTCGGGCGCGGCGGAGACGGAGACAGGCATGACCGACATCGCGGACGACATCCTCGACATCGTCGCCAGGGAGACGCGACGCGACCGCGCAACCCTCAGCCTCGACACGAAGGTCTCTGACGTCGAGTCGCTGGATCTCGTGCAGATCATTTTCGCCATCGAGGACAGGTACCAGATCTACGTGCCGCAGGACGACGACAACTTCAAGCTGGAGACCTTGCACGACGTCGTCGAGGGCGTGAAGCGCCTGATCGCCGAGAAGCAGAGCGGCGCCGCCTGAGCATTTGGAAGCCATGCAAAAAGTCGCCATCACCGGGGTGGGCTGCATCTCGCCCGTCGGATTGACCGCGCCCGCCACCTGGCAGGCTCTGTGCAACGGCGCCGGCGGCATCGCGCCGACCACGCTGATCCCGCCGGACAAGCTGCACATCCGCATCGCCGCCGAGGTCAAGGGCTTTGACCCCGCGCGGCACTTCGACGAGCGCAAGCTGCCGCTACTCGACCGCTTCACCCAGTTCACCCTGGTCGCCGCGGGCGAGGCCGTCGCCGATGCCGGCCTGGACTTTGCCGATGGGCTGGGTCGCGAGACGGCGGTCATCATCGGCTCGGGCATCGGCGGCATCTCCACGCTCGACGCGGCGTTCGAGCGGCTTTACGGCCAGGGCATCCCGCGCACCCACCCGCTGACCGTGCCGCGCCTGATGATGAGCGCGGCGACCAGCCACGTGACCATGGCGCACGGCATCACCGGGCCGGCATTCGCGGTATCCAGCGCCTGTTCCTCGGCCAACCATGCCATCGGCGAGGCGTTCCGCATGGTCCGCCACGGCCTTGTCAAGGCGGCGGTGGCCGGCGGCAGCGAGGCGTGCATCACGGTGGGCGCCCTGAAGGCCTGGGAGGCGCTGCGGGTGATGGCGACCGACACCTGCCGCCCGTTCAGCCGCGGCCGCAAGGGCATGGTGCTGGGCGAGGGCGCCGGGGTGTTCGTGCTCGAATCAATGGACGCCGCGCGCGCCCGCGGCGCCCCGATCCATGCCGAGCTGGCCGGCTTCGGCATGAGCGCCGACGCCGGCGACATCGTCTTCCCGTCGGAGGACGGGGCCGCCGCCGCCGTCGCCGGCGCCCTGGCCGATGCCGGTCTGAACACCGACGAGGTGGACTACGTCAACGCCCACGGCACCGGGACCGCCGCCAATGACGTGACCGAGACGCGCGCCCTGCGCCGCGTGTTCGGCACCCATGCCGACCGCCTGGCAGTGTCGTCGACCAAGTCGATGCACGGCCACGCTTTGGGCGGTGCCGGCGCGCTTGAGCTGGTCGCCGCGATCATGGCGGTGCGCGACGGCGTGGTCCCGCCCACCGCCAACTACGTCGACCGCGACCCCGAGTGCGACCTGGACTACGTGCCCAACGAGGCCCGCCAGATGCCGGTCCGCGCGGCCCTGTCCAACTCGTTCGCCTTCGGCGGCCTGAACGCGGTGCTGGCGGTGCGGCGGGCGGGGTGAGAGCGTCCGCAAGCCACGCTGCTCCGCCGCGCAGACTGCGGCTGATGCATTATATGGCCATATATGGCCAAACGGTTGACCTGTCTCCTACTGTCCCTTGCGATCGGGCATGGCGCCCGCCGCTGCAGGCAACCGCTTGCCCGG
>CAZGMC010000103.1:0-14741 GCA_964526565.1 uncultured Mycobacteriaceae bacterium | reverse complement strand
CGGCCAGCAGCGACTCCAGCGGCCCCAGCCCGACCATGTCGTCGACCAGGGCGGTGACCAGGTCGTTGTGCTCGTTGTTGGTCAGCGGCAGGCGCAGCTCGTCGCGGATCTCGGCGACGACGCCGCCCAGTTCGCGCACCAGCGACGTGTAGTCGAGGGTCGAGGCGGCACCGACATCGATGCGCTCCAGCACCAGCGGCTTGATGCGGCGCTTGGCATCCTCGAGCGACGGCCGCGCCTGGGCGGCACAATTGGCGCGGCCGACAAGCCGTTCGGGCGGCGCTTCCGGCTCCGGCGGTGGCAGGTCGAGCGGCTCGGCGGTCAGCAGGTACTCGGTGAGCAGCGCCACCAGGCGGCGCTGGTCGCTCAGGCCCGGCGGGTCGTCTTCCAGGTCGAGCACGTCCATCAGGATGTCGCTGACCTGCCCGGCCACCTCCTTGCGCGGCATGTGCTGCGCCCGGCCGGGCGGCAGACGGGCGGCGACCAGCGGCTGCAGACGCTCGAACAGGCCGCTCAGATAGGGGCTGAGCGAGGGTGCGGCGGCGCCGTCACCGGCCGCATCCGTCGCGGGCGCGGCGGCGGGCTCCCCGCCGTTCGGCCGCGGCGGAGTGAGCCGGGACGAGAGCCGGCTGTCCAGCATCGCGTCTATCTCCACAGCCCGAACCACTTCCTGCCGCCGCGCCCGGCCTGGTCGATGCCGCCCATCTGCCGCGCCAGCAGGCCCAGCGCCTGGCCGCCGCGGTTGCCGCGCAGCATGCTGGCCAGCGGCTTGCCGTTGAGGGCCGCCTTGGCCGCCCTGGGCTCCTCGGCGACGATATGGTCGATCTTCGCACCGAGGCCTTTTTCGAACTCGGCGGGGGAGAGCTCCGCGCCCTTTTCCAGACCGACACGGCTGGCGACGACGCGCACCGGCACATCCGGTGCCATGCGCGTCAGGCCGGTACGGATGCGCACCGTGTCGCGCAGGCCGGCCAGCGACAGGTCGGTGGCCACGGCCAGCCCGTTCATCGTCGCCAGGGCCGGGCCGATGGCGGGCACCAGGTGCCGCGGCACGTCGAGCACGACCATGTCGAAGATGCGGCGAAGTTCGGCCACGAGCAGTTCCAGCGGCTCGGGCTCGACCGGGAACGGCTGGTCGAGCGACTCCTCGCCGCCGAGCACGAACAGGGTGTCGCTGAGGTGCACCAGGGCGCTGGCGACGAACAGCGAGTCGATGCGGTCGGCGTTCTCCAGCGCGCTGCGCAGTCCGTTGCCCGGCTCCAGATCCAGGCTGAGCGCCACCGTGCCAAAGTGCATGTCGAGGTCGACCAGGGCGACCTGCTTGCGATGCTCGTGGGCCAGCGCCCAGGCCACGCCGATGGCGATGCTGGACGAGCCGACGCCGCCGCGGGCGCCGATGACCGCGCCGACCCGGCCGTTGACCGACTGCTCGGCCTGGTCCTCCGCCCGGCCGGCAGTCAGGATGGTGCGGCGCAGTTCCTGGCCGGTCACCGGCTTGACCAGGTAGTCGGTGACGCCGGCGCCGAGCAGGCCGCGGTACAATCCCACATCGTTCTCCGCACCCAGCGCGACCACGGTGGTGCCGGACCCGCAGGCGGCGGTCAGGGCGGTCATGTCGGCCACCGGGGCGGCCGAGTCGGAGATGTCGACGATCAGAAGCTCGGGGTTGGCGCCCTGCTGGATGGCGGCGGTGGCGGCGCCGACACCACCCTCGCGCACCTCCACACCGCGGCGGCCGCCGGGCACGACACGGGCGACGACCTCCAGCGTGTCTTCGTCACAGGCGAACGCCAGGATCGGTTCGGTCGGCCGTCCGGGCGCCGTGCGGCCGCCGCTGTCGGCGCTCTTGGTCATCGCGTTCATTGCGAGGTGACCTCCACCTGGAGCCCTTCTTCGGTGCCTTCGCGGTAGCGGCGGACGCCCTCGCCGGCCACCGCACCTTCGGCCGGGCCCAGCGCCTGGCCGCCGTACAGGTCGGCCGGATCGGCCATCATGCGCGCCAAGTTGCTGGCGTTGGCGCAGCCGGGCGACGGCAGCAGGGCGTAGCTGCCGCCGAAGCGGACATGGCGTTCGACCAGGCAGGCGGTGGCGATCGGCACGGTGCGCGCGACCGCCACCGTGACGCGGTCGCGCGGCGTGTCGGTGTGGCGCAGTTCCGTATCGCCGACGCCGCGGGCATTGAGCTCCAGCGCCATGCGCCGCGCCCGTTGATAGGACAGCGGCCCGTGGCCGATGACCAGAACCTCGTCCGCCGGGCGGATGCCGATCTCCTCCACGAAGGCGTCGAGCTCGTCGAGCCGCACCGGGTCCAGCTCGGTGGCGCCGGGCAGGTAGGCGAAGTCGCGCTGCAGCACGACCCGGTCGGCGACGTAGTCGAGCGTCGGCGGCGGCGTCCGTCCGAACCGGGTCGGCACGCAGGCGGTCACGGCGAGTGCCAACAGCACGACGGCGATCACGGCCGCGACCGGGGTCCGGGGCGGATCGCAGGGCCAAGTGCAGGACCGGGCGCGGGACCGGGCGCGGGGGCCGATCGGGGCGAAGTGGCAGTGCGGCATGGGCGGCCTCCCTCAGTTCAGAATGAAACCGGCGCCGGAGCCGCTGCCGCCGGCGGGCGAGACGAGTGCGGCTGCCGCGGGCGGCCGGTTGAACAGGAGGTCGTCGGCCGTCCGGTCGGTGGGCTCCGTCAGCTGCGAGGTGGGCAGCAGCGTGTCGGCGGGGCCCGACACCGGCCGGACCAGATAGGGCGTGACGGCGATGACCAGCTCGGTCTCGTTGCGCTGGAACTGCTGCGACTGGAACAGCGGACCCAGGATCGGCAGCTCGCCCATCAGCGGCACGACGTCGCGATTGTCGCTGACGATGCTCTGGAACAGCCCGGCGATCGCGAAGGTCTGGCCGCTGGCCAGCTCGACGGTGGTCTCGGCGCGGCGGGTGACCAGCGACGGCACCTGGATGCCGGCGGCGACGACGCTGTTGGCCTGGGAAATCGAGCTGACCTCGGGGCGGACACGCAGGCTGATGCGGCCGTTGTCGAGCACCGTCGGCGTGAACGACAGCGATACGCCGAACTCCTTGAACTCCACGGAAATCTCGCCCTCCTCCTGGGCCACCGGGATGGGGAACTCGCCGCCGGCCAGGAAGCTGGCGGTCTCGCCCGACAGCGCGGTCAGGTTCGGCTCGGCCAGGATCATGGCCAGGTTGGCCTGCTGCAGGGCGTCGATCGCCAGGTTCAGGTCGACATTGTCGCCGGTGAAGTTGAGCCCCAGGCCGCTGGCGCCGTCGGGAATCAGGAACGGCACGTCGGTGAAGCCCAGGGTGGCGAACTCGCCTACGAACTGGCCGGCGGAGAACAGGACGTTCCACTGGATGCCCAGGTCGCGCAGGGCGTCACGCGACACCTCGGCGATGCGGACGCGCAGGTTGATCTGGGTCGGGCCTTCGACCGTGGTCCGGTTGATGACGTTCGCCCCGGGAACGAAGGCACTGGCGACGCGGGCCACGTCGGCGGCCTCCGACGGCGACGACACCGTGCCGGTCAGCATCAGCGTGTCCTCGCCGACCGGGGATACCTCGACGCGGCCGCCGGGCGACACCTCGCGCATGGCCCGGCGGGCCTGGGCAACGCTCTGGCGCACCAGCACCCGAACATTGGCGACCACGTTGTCGCTGGCATCGACGGCGAAGACGTTGGTCTCGCCGGGCAGGACGGCATAGACCCAGATCACCGCCGGCGACACCGAGGCCACGTCGGCGATGTCCGGGTCGGCCACCAGCACCGAGGCGGCCGGCCCGTCGAGGCGGATCAGTCGGCCGTTGCCGACGTCCAGCGTCAGCGTCGTGGTCTGGCCGTCGAGGATTTCCACGGCATCGGCCGCCGCCCCGGGCAGGACCGCCAGGGCGAAGGCGAGGACGGTGACGAGCAGGCGGTGCACCGATGCCATGGCACGGGTTCCCTCTCAGTTGCGGGCAGTGGGCGAGGCGCTGCCGCGGAAGATCGTGACCTCGTATTCGGCGGCGTCGGGGATGGGCGCCGGGTCGCCATCGTCCTTTACCGGCTCCGCGGGTTCATCCAGGCCCGGCAGCAGCAGGTCCTCCAGCGACGGCACCACCAGCGAGACGTCGCTGTCATAGGTGATGGTGCGGCCGTTGGTCGGCTCCAGCAGCGCCGCGGCCCCGACATACGGGTCGGCCTCGGACTGGGACGCCAAGCCGATGTCGATGCCGAGACTGGCCAGGGTGCCGGCGATCTCCGGCTGCTGCGGGTCGGCCAGGCTGCGCAGGCTCAGCGACAGCGAGCCGATGTCGAGCATGACGTTGATGATCTCGGCCTGGCGCGGCGTCACCTCCAGGGTGACGAGCCGGGCGAGCTGGGCGCCCTGGCCCATGTCGTCGAGGATCTGGTCGATGGCCAGCACGCGCATGTCGCGCAGCACCGTCTCGCTGACGGTGCGCTCCTCGGAGATGTCGGTCAGGCCCTCGAACAGCAGGTCGCCGACGATGCGGAAGCGGTGCGTCAGGATGATGTCGACGCGGTCGCCGGGGTGGACGAACCCGGCAATGCCGGTGCGGTCGTTGATGGGAATGGTCACGGCGCGCATGCCCGGCCCCAGCACCGCCGCCAGGAAGCCCCGTTCGCCGGGGCGCACGAGTTGGCCGGCGATGATCGGCTGACCGGCGGCGACGCTGCTGCGCGTCACCGCCCCGGCGAAGGCGGCCGGATCGGCCTCGCCGCGCACGACATAGGAGTCGGGCACGGAATCGTCGGGCCAGCCCTGCCAGCGCAGGTCGTCCAAGCCGATGAACCGGCCGATGGCCAGGTCATCGGCGGCGACGAGCACGAACGTGCTGGGGTCCGGTTGTGACGGCGGCGTCGCCGGCGCGGCGGGCGCGGCGACGCGCTGGGCCCGCTCGTTGGCCAGCCATTGCTGGGCCAGTTGAATGGTCCCGTAGCCGACGCCGCCGGCGAGGACCAGAAGCAGCACTGCACGTACCCACATGGCGGTCTCCCATAGGGCCGCTCACCCGCCCGCAAGACGGAGCGCCAGGACGGCACCCCCGAGGGCGATGGCGACGCCATAGGGAATCGGTTGCCGGATCAGCGAGCTGCGGTTGCCGTCGTCCGCGCCACGCAGGATAAACGCGTAACGCCGGATCGTCAACAATCCTAATGTCGCCAATGCCATGGCGCCACCAATTAAAGCGATGACGAAGAGAAGTTCGACAAGTTGCGACAAGCCTGCCCACAGGCTCAGCGCGGTCAGCAGCTTGACGTCGCCGCCGCCGGTCAGGCCCAGGGTGAACCCGGCAAAGCCGACGGCCAGCACGATCGCCGCGGCGGCCAGCCCGCCGAGCGGGTCGACCGCCGGCCATGCCGCCATGACCCAGGCCGGATAGAGCGCGGCCAGCGCCACGGACAGGCGGTTGGGGATGGTCATGGTCAGGGCGTCGCTGGCGGCGGCCCATACCAGGATGGCCGCCATCGCCAGCAATACGCACTGGTCGACGCTCGGAACTGGCATCGTCGCCTCTACGGCGCGCGAAGGCGAGGCCGCAGGGCGTCACGGTAAGGAAGATCAGAGGGCAGGGACCGGGCGTCGAACCCCGTCCCCTTTCCCCTGGTCCAGCCGCGATCGGCAACCTCGTTCGCTTGACGTTGGCCCTGATCCAGCCGCGCCGCGCGGCGCGGCGGCAGGCTGCCTGTCACCGTGGCGGGTGCCGGGCCGGCTCCCGGGCGACAGGTGATGAATGCGTCAGGTCTGCGCCGTCTCGAGAACGGTCGTGACGTCGGTGAAGATGCGGTCGAGCTCGCCGCCGAGCAGACCGAGTGCGCCGACGATGGCGACGGCGACGAGGGCGGCGATCAGGCCGTACTCGATGGCGGTGGCACCGGATTCGTCGCGAATGAACTTGCGGAACGTGGTCATTTCCTGGCCCTCCATGCTTAGCCACGGGAACTGCAACGGCACCAATCTAGGGGACCAGCTCCTAAGAAACGGTTAAATGAGCAAGGCAGATTTTACGAGGGTTGTATGTATCCGTACATAAAGCTCAATAACTATACAATGGTACAGGGGGTTTGACAGAAAATCCGCATCAACCGGCTTTAAGGGACAATCAAGACATTCGCCAAAAGTGATCGCCGCGCCGCCGCCTTGCCACCCGGCACGGGCCGGCGCGCCGCCGACGGAGCGGTCGCCGCTGCCCACGGCCCCTCCCGGCCGCACGCCGGCCATGCACCCGGCCACCGTTTTACGCTATGAGTGTACGCGGGTCGCGACAGCGCGCCGGGTTGCGGCGCGCACGACGGCAGACGGAGGGACGGCCGCGATGGCAAAGGGCGAGACCGCCGCACGCAGCGGCGACGTTGGGCAGTGGCCGGACAGTGCCGAGCGGCTGGAAGTCTTCATCAAGCAGCACCGCATCACCGAGGTGGAATGCCTGGTGCCCGACATGAACGGCATTGCCCGCGGCAAGATCCTGCCCGACGACAAGTTCCTCGGCGGCCTGCGCCATCAGGGCATGCGCCTGCCCGAGTCGATCTTCGTGCAGACCGTGACCGGCGACTATCCGGCCAGCGAAGACATCACCGATCCCGCGACGATCGACGTCTATCTGGTCCCCGACCCCGGGTCGATCCGCGTCGTGCCGTGGTACGAGGAGCCGACCGCCCAGGTCATCTGCGACTGCGTCTATGCCGACGGCGGCCCGGTGGAGATCTCGCCGCGCCACGTGCTGCGCCGGGTGCTCAGGCTCTACGAGGAGCAGGGCTGGCGGCCGCTGGTGGCGCCGGAGCTGGAATTCTTCCTGGTGCGCATGAACGACGACCCGGACTATCCGCTGGAGCCGCCGACCGGGCGCTCGGGCCGGCCGGAGACCGGGCGGCAGGCCTATGGCATCGACGCCGTCAACGAGTTCGACCCGATCTTCGAGGACGTCTACGACTACTGCGACGCCATGGACCTGGACGTGGACACCTTGAGCCATGAGGCCGGCGCCGCCCAGATCGAGATCAACTTCAACCACGGCGACGCGCTGGACCTGGCCGACCAGGTGCTGGTGTTCAAGCGCACCGTGCGCGAGGCGGCGCTGCGCCACAAGGTCTACGCCACCTTCATGGCCAAGCCGATGCAGCGCGAGCCGGGCAGCGCCATGCACCTGCACCAGAGCGTGGTCGACCTGGCCACGGGGCACAACCTGTTCGCCGGCGAGGACGGCGGGGAGTCGCCGCTGTTCCGCTCGTTCATCGCCGGGCTGCAGAAGTTCGTGCCGGCGGCGATGCCGCTGTTCGCGCCCAATGTGAATTCATACCGGCGGCTGGACCCGAACAGCGACGCCCCGATCAACGTGCACTGGGGCCGCGACAACCGCACCGTGGGCTTTCGCGTGCCGCGCTCGGAGCCGGACAACATGCGGGTCGAGAACCGGGTCGCCGGCGCCGACGCCAATCCCTACCTGATGATTGCCGGGTCGCTGGCGTGCGGCTATCTGGGCATGATGCAGCAGCTCACGCCGTCGCCGCCGGTGACCGGCAGCGCCAAGCGCCTGGCCTTCACCCTGCCGCGGCACCTGTACGAGAGCCTGGCCAAGTTCACCTCGTCGAAGCCGCTGCGCGGCGTGCTGGGCGACAGCTTCATGGACGCCGTATGGTACGTGAAGATGGCCGAATACGACGCCTACCAGCAGGTGATCAGCTCGTGGGAGCGGGAGAACCTGTTGTTGAACGTGTAGGGTGGCCCGGCCCCCGTCTTGCCGCCGTGTCGGCCCCGTCTTGCAGCCGTGTCGCCGCCGTTTTGCGGCGTCTTTTCCCAACCCGCCTTTGCGAGTTCACACTGACCGTTCCGGTCGATCCCGTTGGATGAAACTGTCGCAAGGCGGCAGACAGGCCGTCGGAGCCTCGTTCCGTTTTCCGAGGATCTGAAGTATTTCAAAATACAAGTCCCAACCCGTCTTTGCGAGCGTAGCGAAGCAATCCAGTGGCGCCGCACGCCAGGTCCACGGCCTTTCGGACCCGGCGCCGCCGGGACTGGGCCGCGTCGCTTCGCTCGCGGTGACGGCAGGTGCGGATCATGGACAGTCCAGGCCCCGGTCGTAAGGTATTGTCGCTGTTCTCCCGCATCATCGCAGGGGTTGTAAAGATGTATGAGCCGCATTCTCGTCGCCGACGAGCCGGTGTTCATGTCGCACTGAGCGGCGCCGTTGCCGGTTGTCTCCCAGGGGCGGCATGCTACCCTGAATGCTGACCATGGCGCGCGCGGCCGGGGAGAGGAGTGGGCAATGGCGGATTGCATCCCGAGGGCGCTGGCGATGCCGGCTGCCGCGACGGCAGTGGCGGCGGCGCTCGGGCTGGCCGGGTGCGGCGTGCCCCTGGTCATCACCGCCGGCTCGCTGGCCGGCGACGGGATCAGCTATGCCGCCTCGGGCAAGAGCCTGACCGACCACTACATCTCTCACGCGATGGAAGAGGACTGCGCGCTGCACCGGGTGTTCGATGCCGAACGCGAGATCTGCATTGAGCCCGCCGCGGTGGTGGCGCCCGAGGACGGCGAGGCGGCCGCGGACGCAGCGGCTGCGGCGGATCCGGCTGATGCCGCGGGCGGCATGCCGCTGTCCGGCGGGACGGAAACGCCGCGGCCACTCGTCCCTGCCGCGCCACCGGCGGCGCCGGGCGATACGCCGCCGGAGCTGCTGTACGCCCCGGGCGGCGACCGCGCGGCGTCAATGACCGGGCCGCGAGCCGGCGCGGCTCCGCTTGATCGCCCAGTCGGAGAAGGCAATGGCGACGCCGGACGACTGTCCGAACTGATCGAGGTCTGGGCGTCCGGCGGCCCCTCGAACGCGGCGGCCGACTGAGCCGTTTGGCAGCATCGGCTCGCTTTCCCGGAAAGGAAAGCTGTCCAGCACAGCGATTGACAATTGCGGACAACGACGTCTCAATGCGCGCCGTCGGCCGGGTGGCCGGCGCCCGCCGCAGCACCAGAGCCGTCCTTCAGCACCACGCCGTCGCCATCAGCCGTCCGGGAGAGTGCCGCCATGATCCGGAGACTGCACGCGCGCGCCTCGCGCCGCCAGTTCGTCAAGGGCTCGCTCGCCGTCGCCGCCTCGGTGCCGCTGTGGCCGCACCTGGCCGCCGCCCAGCAGCGCCAGGTCAACGTCTTCAACTGGGACACCTATATCGGTGAGACGACGCTGCAGGACTTCACGGCGGCGACCGGCATCGATGTCCGCTACGACCTGTTCGCCGACAATGCCGAGCTGTTCGCCCGGCTGCGCGAGGGCAACCCCGGCTACGACGTGATCGTGCCGACCGCCGACTATGCCCAGCGCATGATCCTGGCGCAGATGATCCAGCCGCTCGACCACGCGCTGATCCCCAACCTGGCCAACATCGAGCCGCGCTTCATGGACCCGGTCACCGACCCCGGCCGGCAGCACACCGTGCCGTACTTCTGGGGCACGGTCGGCATCGGCTACCGCCGCTCGGCACTGGCCGGCGCGCCGGACACCTGGGGCGTCATGTTCGACGAGAGCGCGCCCCATGCCGGCCGCATCTCCTGGCTTGGCGAGCCCCAGGACGTGATCCACGCGGCGCTGAAGCATCTCGGCCACTCGCTCAACACGACCGACCCGACGCACATCGAGGAGGCGATCCAGCTGCTGATCCGCTCCAAGGACAATGTCCGCTCGATCGCCGGCGACAATGGCCAGGACCTGCTGCTGTCCGGCGAGGTCGACCTGGCGATGGAGTACAACGGGGACGTGCTGCAGGTGATGGAGGAGGACGACGACCTGTCGTTCGTCGCCCCGCGCCAGGGGACGGTCATCTGGGAGGACGGCTTCGCCATTCCGACCGGCGCACCGCACCTGGCCGAGGCGCACGCATTCATCAACTTCATCCTCGAGCCCGAGGTGCACGCCGACATCGCGGCGTTCGTCTACTACGCCCTGCCCAATGCCGCCGCCAAGGCGCTGATGGACGAGGACTACCTGGACAACCCGGCGATCTTCCCGCCCGAGGCGGTGCTCGACCGCAGCGAGATCGCCCTGTACCTGGGCGAGGACGTGGTCCGCCTCTACCAGGAAGGCATGACCCGCGTGCGGGCGGCCTGAGCGGCCGCCACCGCAAGCACGTCAGCCGGAAACAGGTGGCACCGGCGCAAGGCGCCGCCCCGAAGCGCATCGCGGCGACGCCGCCCGGCCGGGACAGCGGGCATGGACAGCTGGAAGCGCAACAAGGCCGTCTTCTTCATCCTGTCGCTGCCGGCGACGGTGTGGCTGGTGGCGTTCTTCGTGGTGCCGCTCGGCTTCGTCTGGGTGCTGAGCTTCGGCGAGAAGGTCGGCATCATCGGCATCGAGATCACCTGGACGCTGGACAATTACGGCCGCGCCCTCGACCCGCTGTATCTCGGCATCGTCTGGCAGAGCATGTGGATCGCCGGGCTGACCACGGCGATCTGCCTGGTCGTCGGGTTCCCGGTGGCGATGGCGATCAGCTTCGCGCCGGGGCGGTGGAAGGCGATCCTGCTGCTGCTCGTCATCCTGCCGTTCTGGACCAATCTGCTGATCCGCACCTATGCGCTGATCGCCGTGCTGCGCACCCGCGGCTACGTCAACGCGTCGCTGGAATGGCTGTGGGAGGGCGGACGCGAGGTGCTGGGGCTGGCCGGGCTGGCCTGGGTGCTGGGCGAGCGGTTCGAACCGCTGGAACTGCTCTACAGTCATGCCGCGGTGGTCTACGGCCTGGTCTACGTGCACCTGCCGTTCATGGTGCTGCCGCTGTATGCGGCGCTGGAGCGGCTCGACAAGTCCTATATCGAGGCCAGCCTGGACCTGGGCGCCGGCCAGTGGCGCACCTTCTTCGGCGTGACCGTGCCGATGGCCATGCCGGGCATTGTCTCCGGTGTCATCATCACCTTCATCCCGGCGCTGGGCTCGTTCCTGACGCCGACCCTGCTCGGCGGGCCGGACAGCCAGATGATCGGCAATATCATCGAGCGCCAGTTCAAGGCGGCCAACGACTGGCCGTTCGGCGCGGCGCTGTCGTTCCTGCTGATGTATGTGACGTTCGGTGCGCTGGCGCTCAGGGCGGCCTATGCCGCCCGCGGGCGCGGCCCGGCGGAGGCCTGAGGCATGGCGGCGGGGCGGCGGCGCGAGCCGGCCGGGCCGCTCGACTACGGGCGGCGGCTGTGGCTGCAGATCGCGGTCGGCGCCACGCTGCTGTTCCTTTATGCGCCGATCGTCACGCTGATGGCGTTCAGTTTCAACGACAGCCGGCGCAACATCGTGTGGCGCGGCTTCACCACCGACTGGTACGTCCGCGCCTGGCACAATGACCGCCTGTTCGAGGCGTTCACCAACAGCCTGCTGATCGCCTGCGCCGCCACGGTGCTGAGCATCGTCGTCGGCACCACCGTGGCGATTGCCTTGTGGCGCTTTCGCTTTCCCGGCAAGCCGCTGTTCGAGGGGCTGATGGCGCTGCCGATCGTCATCCCCGAGATCTGCATGGGCGTGGCCATGCTGGTGTTCTTCGCCCGCATCGACTGGCCGACCGGCCTGCCCTGGCCGCTCAACCTGAGCGCCATCGTCATCGCCCACACGGCGTTCTGCTTCCCGTTCACGGCGATCGTGGTGCGCGCCCGTCTGATCGGCTTCGACCGCCGCCTGGAGGAGGCGGCGCGCGACCTGGGGGCCGGCGAGTGGCAGACCTATCGCGACGTGATCCTGCCCTATCTGCGCCCCGGCATCATCGCCGGCGGACTGCTGGCCTTCACCCTGTCGCTCGACGACTTCGTCATCACGTTCTTCACCGCCGGGCCGGAGACGGTGACCTTCCCGGTCCAGGTCTACTCCATGGTCCGCTTCTCGGTAACGCCGGAGGTAAACGCCGCCTCCACCGCCCTGATCGTCGTCACGGTGTTCGTGACCGTGCTGGCCATGACCCTGCAGTCGCCGTTAAGGCAAAGCAGTAGCCACTCATAATTTTCAATAATTGTATCCAGCGCGACGTCAGTTCCTCGCAATAACCACCAAGCTCGCGGACGGCGCCTTCTGCTGCCTCCTCGGGTTCTCTCGCATTATCCTGAATGTCCTCCAATTCATTCCTTGATATAAAACCCACAACACCAAAAAATCAAAGAACGAAAACCTATTAGAGTCGACAATATGGGCAACACGACGCGAATTGCCACATTGATGCCATGATTTGTCACGGAGAGCTGTTTGTCAATCTCAGCAACGCGACGCTCAAGAATGCGATCTTCAAGAGAGTAATCCATAAGACATTTTGCCCAATTTAGTTTATTTCCATAAATTTCAGTACATTGTAGCCACTACTTTTGTCAAGATATGTTCTCGTATCGAATCTGCGCGGGCTCACGGTTGGCCGTTATGGCAATCGTTCGTAAACCTTTGCATCCTCGCCGACAGCCAATAACCGCAAGCCCAACCTGTTTCAGAACAACGAGATGAGTGTTGCGCTGAGGGCCATCTGGGCAATCATCAGGCCGATTACCCATTTGAGGATGTCGGCCTTCAGCCGTGCCATGCTCCCGCTGAGCCGCTCTTCGAGGAGTCTCATGTCGCCGCGCAAGGCGGCCATTTCGGTCTTGAACTCGGTGCGAAGCTCCATGCGCAACGTCCCGATCTCATGAGACAGGCGTTCGTTCAGCCTTTCTTCAAGCGCATGCATCTCCACACGCAACCGCTCTTCCGATGCGACGATCTCACCGCGCAGCCGCTCTTCGGAAGCGGCAATCTCGGCGCGCAGCCGTTCTTCGAGGTCCTTCAGCGCTGCCCATAGCCGGTTCTCGCGGCTGGCCACGTCGTCCCGTTGACGTTCCTCCAGACTGACCAGCTCCCCGCGCAGCCGCTCTGCCGCGGAGATGAACTCGGCGCGCAGGCGACCTTCCGCCGCGGCGATCTCGGCGCGCAGCCGCTCCTCCCCGGCCATGCGGTCGGCGGTCAGCCTCTGCGCCAGGTCATCCAGGTCGTCCTTGGTGGCGACCTGCTCTTCGGACAGCCGGAACTGCGCTTCGGCCAGCACTTCGGCCTGCGGCTCGGGCATGCCGGCCGCGGTCAGCTTCTTGACAAAGGCGAGCGTATCGAATGCCATCGCACTCATGGTGGCACTGTGCCGCCGCGCGTCGGCAGCGTCAAGCGGCAGGTCGGCTGCCACCCCGAAGCCCGGTCATGCCTGCTCCAGCAGCCGGGTAAACCGCGCCGTCGCCTCGACCTCGCGGCGGATGGCGGCGCGTCGGGCGGCGGCTTCGGCGTCCTCGCCCCAGCGCTCCATCTGGAAGGTTTCCTCCAGTTGGGCAACATCGAACGCTTCGTCCGGGCGCAGGCGCCCGGTCATCAGCGCCAGGCCCAGCACCAGCGAGCCGAGCAGCGCCGTCGCGTTCTGCAGCGCCGCCAGGTGGTAGTCCTCGTAGGTCGCCACGGCGCTGCGCAGGGCGGCGACCGCCTCAGGCGGCTGCGGCACCGGAATGATGCCGTGGGTCACCTTCAGCGGCGCGTCGAAGGTCAGCGCCGCCCAGTCGAGCAGCGGCTGCCACGAGGCCTGCTGGCGCTCCACCAGGACCAGCGGGTGGTCGACGCGATGGCACAGCAGATCGGTGTGGGCGTAGGCTGTAACCGTATCGATCACCTCGTCGCGCAGCAGCGACAGCCGGTCGACCGCCGTCGCCGCCAGCTGCGTCAGGTGCAACTCCGAGAGGTTGATGGACTCGCCCTGCCCGGCCCACTCCTCCGCCACCGCTTCGGCCAGTGCCTGCGTCGGCAGCCTGAGCGGCGCCTTGATCGGGGTCCGCACCGGCCGGCGGTCGAGCAGCACATGGAAGCCGGCGGCGACCGGCTGCACCGCGACCGACGTGTAAAAGCGTTTCATCTTCATGGACGGGTAACCTAGCAAGCCCCGCCGGCCGAAAACACCCCCGGCAGCGGTTGCCGCGGCACGGGGTAAGGCTGCCTTATGCCGTTGATGCCGTTGATTGTGGCCGAAGGAAGTCGCTTGCCGATTGGACGCCTTGAAGATCCCGTGTTAAGTTGTTCCCGGTTGGGCTCTGACGGCGCGGCGGCGGCGCAAGGGGCGACACGGGCCGGGGGTGCCGGCTGTCCGCTCCACCAGACGTCTGTTCCGGTTCACTCCTTCATCGACAGAACAGGGGGCATGAGATGTCGGACAAGCTGAGGCAGTTCCTGTCCGATCTGGCGACGGACCCGAAGAAGCTGGGCGCCTTCATTCAGGAACCCGAGCCGGTCATGGCCGAGGCCGAGCTCGACGACGACGACAAGTCCGCTGTCCTGAGCGCCAATCCCGCCGCCATTCATGCCCGCGTGCTGGCCGGGGAGGGCACCGTCCAGCCGCCGCCGATGATCATCGTCATCGTCGGGCTGGAGGCGACCCGCGCCATCGCCTCGGCCCAGGCCGCCCTGCCGCCCATGGTGTGGCCGCAGGCCGCCGCCGGGCAGGCACAGCCGGGTGCCTCGATGATGCCGCCGGTCACGGTCACGGTGCAGTGGCCGATGTTCGCCGCCCAGGGGGCCCAGCCCGGCCCGTTCCCGGTCATGCCGCCGCTGCAGGTTCCGCCGCAGTTCAGCCCGATGATCGCGCCGATGGTGATGGCGCCGGGCATGCCGCAGATACCGCCCTTGATGATGATGCCGCCCATGCAGGTGGCACCGCCGCAGATCAGCCCGATGATCGCGCCGATGGTGATGGCGCCGGGCATGCCGCAGATACCGCC
>CAZGMC010000102.1:13092-14805 GCA_964526565.1 uncultured Mycobacteriaceae bacterium | reverse complement strand
GCGTCGGCCGGGGCGTCGGCCGGGGCGTCGGCCGGGGCGTCGGCCGGGGCGTCGGTTCGGGCGTCGGTTCGGGCGTCGGCCGGGGCAGCGTTCCCGCCGTCGCCGGCCAGGGCGAGCTGGACCGGCGCCAGCGGCTCCGCCGCGGTCACCAGGAGCGCCAGCACCTCGATGCCGAAGCCGGCATCAAGCCGGTCGAGCCGCTCGGCGAACAGGCGGCGGACGTGGGCCGGCCGGCGGGTCGGCCGGCTGGTGCCGACGGCGAGGCGCTGCACGGCGCCGTCGACGCGGTAGGCGGCAAGCTCGAGCCGGCGGGCACCGCGCCCGTCCTGCTCCAGACCGGCGCAGACCTGGGCGAGCAGGCGGTCGAGCGCGGCAGCGACGTCTTCGGTGCGGGCGATGGGTTCGGCGAAGGTCAGGCGGGCGGCGTGCACTGGCGGCGGCCGCCGCGGCGAGACCGGCTCGCCGCGGCGGCCGAGCGCCTGGTCGAGCCGCTGCGGCACCGCCGGGCCGAAGCGCTGCGCCAGCGTGGCCGGCGGCACCTTGTAGAGGTCACCGATGCGGCGCAGGCCGAGCCGGTCGAGCCCGGCTGCGGCCGCTGCGCCGAATCGCAGGCCGGCCACCGGCAACGGCGCCAGCGCCGCGGCCACGGCGCCGGGGGCGACGATGGCGTCGCCCAGGGGAGTGGCGGGGCCGGCATGGCCGGGGCCGACGGTGGCCACCGCCCAGGCGGCGGCCGGAGTTTCGGCAATGGCGCCGCGGGCGGCATAGCCGAACCGCACGAGTCGCGCCACGGCGTCGCCCAGCAGCCCGGCCTCGCCACCGAACAGATGGGCGCAGCCCGTAATGTCCAGGATCAGGCCGGCGCTGCCACAGGGGGCCACCCACGGCGTGTAGCGGCCGCACCAGTCGGCCAGGCCGGCCAGCGCCCGCGCATCGGCCTCCGGTACGGCGGCGGCCGTGGCCAGATCGGCAACGCGGGCCCGCGCCTCGGCCAGCGGCAGGGCGGGGGTGAGGCCGGCCGCGGCGGCGGCCGCGTTGACGGCGGCCAGGACGAGACGGCCATGGTCGGCCGCGGTCGTCGCCAGGGGCCGCGCCCGCAGGGCGGCGGCACGGCCGGCATTGCCGCCGGCGCGGGCGCGGCACAGCCGGTCGGTGGGCAGGGTCGGCAGCCACAGGGCGAGAATGCGGCGCGACACGATTCAGCCTCCGGTTCCTAGTCAGCCCATGGAGTGAATAAAACAGGAACATAACAAGATCAAGACCCATAATGATATAACCCGGAGGCATAATAAAACGTTACGATACCGGAACTTTTTTCGAACATGCAGGATCAGGCGATTCTGCGCCCTGGCGCCGCGCCCTCCTGTCCCGTCGCGGCCTGCCCGCGGTCCCGGTTCTGGTTCGGGTCCCGGTCCCGGCCCTGGTTCGGGTCCTGGTTCCGGTCCCGGCCCGCCCCCGTTCCGACCGGCGCGACCAGGACGAGGCCGGCTGCCGTGTCGCGCCAGGCGACGAGCCAGGCGCCGGGCCGGCCGCCGCGGGCCCGGACCAGGTCCAGCCGCCAGCATTCCCCTCCCACGCCGGGGCCGTCCGGCAGGCCCGGCGCGGCGGCGACCCGCCAGCGGGTGACGGCGGTGCCGGGACTGTGCCGGCCGGTGCGAGTCGTATCGCCGTCCCGGTTGCCGTTGCGGTCGCCGTCCCGGTCGCCGTTGCGGT
>CAZGMC010000102.1:5020-12992 GCA_964526565.1 uncultured Mycobacteriaceae bacterium | reverse complement strand
GCCGTTGCGGTTGCCGTCGCGGTCGAGGAGGATGACGGTGACGCCGCCCGCCTCGGCCGCCAGCTGCAGCCGCCGCGCCTCGGTCGGTCCGGCCGCCGCCGCCTCGCCGACGACGGCGGCCAGTGCGCCGCTGCGCGCCGCCTCCTCCAGCGCCCACAGCCGGTCGGCGTGGCGCGGCGCCTGGGCCAGGATGAGTCGCGCCGGTCCCAGGCCGTAACGACCCAGCCCGGGCGGATAAAGGTCGCCGGCGCGCATCAGCCACAGCACCGGCCGCCCGCACCGCGCTGCCAGCCGTGCGGCGATGGCGGCGGTGAAGCCGTCGGCCGGTCCTCCGGCCGGGCCGCTGCTCCCGTCCGCGGCGATGATCTCGTGCAGGCAGCCGAGCGACAGGCCGCCGGCGGGCAGGGCCGAATCGACGGTGTCCAGTCCGAGCGGCAGCACCCCCGCCGTCCCGCCGCCGCCTTCCAGCAACCGGATGCGGGCGCGCAGGGCGGCCAGCCGAGCGGTCCGGGCCGGGGCCGGGGCCGGTGCCGGATCGGGAGCAGAGGCGGGATGGTGGGCGTGGGGTCTGTCGGACACGGCGACACCTCCGGCGGCCTGCCAATTGTTCTTTATTTGTTCTATTTCATTGGGGGCCGGCGTGTCAAGTCCATGGGTCAGGTCCGGCAGCAGCATTTCTCACGAGCGGCGATCGCCGTACCGCAACCGGCGCCACAAGAATATCACAGGGCGTTGGGAGGCTTTCCCGCTCAAATCAAAGTGGCGGGGCCGCGCCGGGATTGCAATAAAAGTGGCCGCCTTGCGGGCGGCCACTTCTTCGAGACAGGGCTGTCGATCCAGTCTACGCCTGCGGCTTCGTGCGATTCCGACGCCGCCGCGCAACGACACTGAGCCCGACCAGGCCGGATCCCATCAGGGCCAGCGTCGCCGGCTCGGGGACGGCGGGCACCCGGACCTCTGCGATCGTCACATCGAAAGCCGTCGCCCCGGAAAGGCTGAACTGCAACGCTCCGACATCGCTCAAGATGGAGCTGTTGGTGAACGCTGAAAACGGCGCAAAGACCGGGGTCGGCGTGTTGATCGGGAACAACGTCGTCGCCATGAAGTTGGCTGTGGCCGAGCCGTCCTGGCTCTCTGCCAGAATGTCGACGGAAAGCCCCGTCTGGTCACTGAACAGCACATTGAACACAAAGGCATTGCCGAATGTCAACAGGTCCACGCCGCCAAGGCCGCCGGAATTCAGGCTCGATATATCGCCCGAATCATCCCCGTCGTACTGAAGAATGATCGTGCCCTCGATCTGCGAATCGAGGCTGCCCGAGGCTGCACCGTTGCCTGCACTGAAGACAACCTGCTCGGTTCCGACCGTCGGCCCAGTGGTGGCAGTCAATTCGACGATGGCATCGCGGTAACCGCCAAGTATGCCACCCCCGAACACCTGGCTGAATTCAGCACTGCCGTCCACTGGAAGACCATCGCTCACCATCTGAGCTGTGGTAAAATCGTCAACGATCAGGTCGGCGTTTGCCGTCCCGATCATCATGGTCGTGGCGGCGACTCCGCCGGCCAAAACCAGAAACGTATTGCGCATCGTTCTGACCTCTGCTGGTGCAACGAACTCTGCAGGGCGTCGCAATCGCCATGCCAAACCGACCAAGCAGTTCATATTGCAATATGTTTTGTTTCCAGGCGTGCGACAGAAAATTACGAGTGTCAAGAATACTGACAAGCAGAATGTAGTAGATCCGTGGTCTGGCAGAACAATGATAAGTTAATTCGCGGTTGCCGGTCTGCCATCTTTTGTTCAGCCGGGAATTCCTGTCACAGAGGTGCTTGAGGCGGCAGCCGGCAGGCAAATAAGCCAAAGCGTCGTACGATCAGTATGACTAAAGGTGGCAAGCCGCGCCACATCAGGACAGCCAAGAGTGAAGCACAGCCATCAAGTCGTCAGCTCCCCGTGTGCGATGTGTCGACACCCATGAAAGGTTGATCCTCATTCGCAGGAAATCATCATCTTAAGATGATTTGCGCCATGCCGAAAGCTTTGCAGTCCTGTTGCCTGAGGGTTTTCACCCCGCGCCGCCTGTTGCTGCAGCGCCGCATGCAGCTTGCAGGCGATATCCATTCCTCACACCATTATCACACGAGATACGTCTGTATCTGCGCAGAAGTTTCAACTTCAAAGCTCCTTGGCGAAGTGCTCAGGCAATGGCCGTTCAGAACCAAAGGTGCCACGATGCATAACATCTCATCCCTCTACAATCAGCACTTCCTTGTGAGACGGGTGGACACGTGCGAGCTGCGTCGTCAGGTTTTTGCGCTGCGATATTCTGTGTATTGTCTTGAGAACAATTGGCTTGATCGGAAGAATTATAATAACGAGTTGGAAGAGGATGAGTTGGATGCTCGCTCCCTGTCCGCCGCCCTGATCCATCGCCGATCGGGGGAGGTCGTCGGATGTGTCCGACTGATCAGGCCTGACCCTGCCAGCGGCATCGCCAGCCTGCCGATGGCAGGGGTTGCTGCGGCCGATGGGCGGCCACTGCTCAGGCAGTTGCCGGCCAGAAGCACCGCCGAGGTCTCTCGGTTCGCCGTCAGCAAGTCTTTCAGGAACAGAATTGCCGAAGAGTGCCGTAACAATGCGCTTGTTTGCGATCTTTCCGCCGCGCAGGTCGAACGCCGGCTGATGCCGTGCATCACTCTTGGCCTGTTGCGTGGAATCCTTCAGTACTCAATCGACTACGGGTTCACCCACCTCTGTGCCGTCATGGAGCCGGCCCTGTTGCGTTTGATGTCCCGGGCGACAATTACATTCCGTCCCATCGGAGGGCTGATCGATCATTACGGTCAGAGGCAACCCTGCTACGTGGATCTGGCCGAGCAGATATGTCTCTCGCGGCAGAGCCGGCCCCAACACCATGATTTTATCGCATCCGAACCGAACAGGACGGTTCCGGGCATTACGGCGCACCGCACCATTCGTTCCACTGCCGCGATGGAACTCTGCTGATGGCTCTGTGCCGCAACCGAGCCGGGCAGCGGCGCGCCGGGTGACCTCGACCGGATACCGCCCGCCCGGCCAGGACGCCCGGCCAGGACGCCCGGCCAGGACGCCCGGCAGCTTGGGCATGCCGCTTGCCACCCTTCCGGCACGGCAGACGCGAATCACTTAGTTAGCAATATTTATTTTACGATTGCTGCGGCATCCTTCAATCAGGTTCCATCCTGCGAAGAAGGTGTCGAAAATGCGCTCTTTACCGGCTTTGTTCGACGAGCATTTCGATGTCGTCACAGCTGACACACCGGACTTGATCACGCGGATCTTCCGGTTGCGGTACCTGGTGTACTGTATTGAGCACACGTGGCTGGATCCTGCCGGATATCCGGAAGGGCTCGAGCGGGACCAGTATGACGACCGCTCCCTGTATGCGGTGCTGATTCATCGGCGTTCGGGCGAAGCGCTCGGCAGCGTGCGACTGGTCCTTCCCGAACCGCATCTCGGCGTCGACAGCCTGCCCATCGCCGGCCTCAGCGATCCTTCGGCCCGCCCCCTCCTGCGGCGACACCTTCCCGAACACACCGCGGAGATTTCACGCTATGTCGTCAGCAAGACGTTCCGGCGGCGACTCGGTGAGGAGTGCTATGCGGACGTCGGTTTCAGTCAAACGTCTATTGTCGAGGCGGAACGACGGCTCATGCCGTCCGTGACGCTCGGGCTTCTGCGCGGGGTCTACCGGCTGTCGCTCAGGCACGGCATGACTCATCTTTGCGCGGTCATGGAGCCGGCATTGCTGCGGCTGGTGTCGAGGCTCGGCCTGGAATTCACCCCGATCGGACCGGCCGTGGCGTTCCATGGCGTCCGCCAGCCGTGCTACCTGCAGATCGACCGGCAGCACGACGCCGTGTTGCAAACCAACGCAAGCTTCTACGACGTCATTACGGCCGGCGCGCAACACAAGGCAGGGTCGAGGCGCACGGACGAGGCGGCTTGCCTGGTGGACGCGTGAGGCGTCGGGGCTGCGTTGCGCCTGCCTGACGTTCAAGTCATGCTTGTCCGGGATCTCTGCGCTTGCAACCGTCGTGTCGGAGCCGGCTCGCATGGACATGCAGGAGGCAGCCGGCCAGGGTCAGTGGCTGCGGTCAATGGATCAGAACCGTCAAAGCGAATCCGTCAAGCGGAAATCAAACATTTCGCTGTATCATTTGCGCCGTAACCGCGTAAGGAGGCACAAGCAGAGAGTTGGGGCGCTGGCACCCCTGGCCGGCTTTGTTCTTATTGTCTCTTTTGCGGCATTCCTGCTGCCGCTGTTCGTCTATATGCTGATATTCAACAAGTTATATTTCTGGATCCGGAATCAGAACTCCGTAAGTCTGCGTGGTTATTTCAGCTTCGACCGGCACCGCATTCCGCACCTTGGTCTCATGGATCGCATCTGGTGCGGGTATTGCGAGTGGGCAAATGGCACTTTGGCATGGATCTCGGACATCGTGAAAGAGATTGAGCGCCGTTACTGCCCAATCAAAAACAATTGCAACTGCCACTGTGAAAAAGCGAAGGAATGGCGAACGGAATTCCTGGACTACGATCATAAACTGGCTGAACTGGAAGAATTTTACTTCAACGGCACATACGAATCGATTTCAGTGTGCGAAAAGAAGGAAAAATCACCGGAATAGGATCGTGGCGGCGCAGGGACTGTGGTCGGAAGATTGGGATGGTCCCGGCGGGCCCGGTCCGGTGACCGGCGCTCTCGACCTCAGTGCGCACCGCTCACCCGCGGCAGCCTCACAAGCCGCCGCACATCCTCCTGCACCGCCAAAAGCGTCGGGACCACGATCAGCACCAGCACCGTCGCCAGCCCCAGGCCGAACACCAGGGTGATGGCCATGGGGATCAGGAACCGGGCCTGGTAGCTCGTCTCGAACAGCAGCGGCGTCAGACCGCCGATGGTGGTCAGGGAGGTCAGGCACACGGCGCGGAACCGCGCGCAGGCGCCGTCGACGATGGCCGCCGCCGGGGTCGTGCCGCGGGCGATCCGTTCGTCGACGGCGCCGACCAGGACGATCGAGTCGTTGACCAGGATGCCCGCCAGGCCCAGGAGGGCGATCAGGCTTAGAATACTCAACACGTAGCCGAGCGCCAGGTGGCCGATCACGGCGCCGATCAGCCCGAACGGGATGATCGCCATCACCACCAGCGGCCGGGTGTACGACGCCGACGCCGCGGCCAGCACGATGTAGATGCCGGCCAGCCCCAGCACCGCCCCGACGCCCATGTCGCCGAACGTCTCCGACCGCTCCTCGGCGCGGCCGGCGAACCGGAAGCGCACGTCGTGCTCCGCGGCGATCGCCGCCAGCCCGTCACCGGGCAGGGCGGCCAGCACCGCATCGGGCTCGGTGACCGCCGAATCGACCACGGCCGTGACCGCCACCTGGCGGACACCGTCCTCGCGCCGGATCTCCGTGAAGCCGAGGGCCTCGTCGATGGAGGCCACGTCCTCCAGCGGCACGATTTCGCCCTGCGCCGTGCGCAGCGGCAGGTTGCGCAGGCCGGCCGTCGTCCGTTCGCCGCGGCCCAGCATGACGCGCACGGTCACCTCCCCGTTGCCGCGCGGGAACCGGTGGGCGATGGCGCCCTCGAAGGCGCTGCGCACGGCGCCGGCCACATCCTCCGTGGTGAAGCCCAGCGCCTGCCCGCGCGGCGTCAGGGTGAGCAGGAGCTGGGGCTGGCCGTAGGGCAGGTCGTCCTCGATGTCGCTGACGCCCGGATAGCGGTCGAGCAGCGCCTGCGTCTCCAGCGCCGCTGCCTTCAGGGCATCCAGGCTGCCGCCGGACAGGCGGATGTCGATGTCGCGCCCCGGCGGCCCGCCGGTACGTCCACGGATCGTCAATTGCTCCAGGCCGGGCAGCGGCCGCACCTCGGCCCGCCACGCCGCGATGAGCGCGCCGGTGCGCACGCCACGCCGGTCTGAAGGCGCGAGCTGCACATGGATCGCCCCGGCATGGTCGCCGCGGGGTGTCGTGCCGGTGCGGTCCTCGGCGGCCGCCACGCGGAGAAAGGTCATCGCGACCAGGTCGCCGCGCCCGCCGGTCAGGTCGTCCTCCACCGCGGCCAGCGCCCGCTCCAGCTCGGCCAGCATCGCCTCGGTCCGTGCCCGCGGCGTGCCGGGGGCGAAGGCGATGTTGGCCAGCACCGTCTCCGCCTCGGGGCTGTCGAAGAAGACGAAGCCGACGCGGCCGCCGGCGACCAGGCCGATACTGAGGATGAATGCGGCCACCGCGGCGGCCAGGGTCAGGTAGCGCCATGCCACGCAGACGCCGACCATGCGGCGGAACGGGCCGTCGCGCACCCGGACGAACGCTTCATCGAAGGCGCGACGCAGCCGCCCCTCACGGCCCCGCTGCCTAGCCAGCGCGTGCCGCACGTGCGTCGGCAGCACCAGGAAGCACTCCACCAGGCTGGCCGCCACGGCCGTCACCACGACCAGCGGGATGGCGGCGATGATCTGCCCGATCAGGTCGCGGACCAGCAGCATCGGCAGGAACGCCGCCGCCGTGGTCAGCGACGCCGCCGCCACCGGTCCCAGCATGCGCAAGGCGCCCGTTTCGGCGGCCCGCTCCGGCGCCATGCCCAGGGCATGGCAGTGGGCGGCATGCTCGCCGACCATGATGGCGTCGTCGACGATGATGCCGAGCGCCATGATCATGGCGAACAGGCTGACCATGTTGATGCTCTGGCCGGTGACCAGCATCAGCGCCGCGGTCGCCGCCAGCGCCGTCGGGATGCCGGCGGCGATCCAGAAGGCCAGGCGGGCGTTCAGGAAGGTGAACAGGACCAGGGCCACGAGGACAAGGCCGCTCAGCCCGTTCTCGATCAGCAGGTCGATGCGCTGCCGGATGGCGTCGGCGACGACGTCGAACGGCTCGACGCTCACCCCGGCCGGCCACGCGCCCTCGCGCTCGGCCAGATAGTCGCGGATCACGGTGGAGGTGGCCAGAGCGTCGGCCGTTGCCGCCCGCTGCACGACCAGCTCGACCGCCGGATCGCCGTTGCGGCGGCCGACCGGCTGGAAGCGGTCGAACCGGTCCGACAGGTCGGCCACGTCGCCGAGCAGGACCGTCTCGCCGCCGGGCAGGGCGCGCAGCTCGATGTCGGCGTGCCCGGCGGCGTCGCGGCGCAGGCCCAGCGAGCGCAGCTGCCGCTCGATGGCGCCTTCCAGCCGGCCCAGCGGCGCGTCGCGGGAGACGTCGCCGACCCGCACCGCGACCTCCTCCAGGGTCAGGTCGAGCCGGCGCAGCGCCGCCTCGTCGAGCTCGATCCCGATCTCCTCGTCGCGGACGCCGAACAGCAGGATGCGGTCGATGCCGCGGGCCAGCAGGTCGTCGCGCACCTGCTGCGCCACCTCGCGCAGCCGCGCCTCCGGCACCGGGCCCGAGACCGCCAGGCGCAGCAGCGTCTCGTAGAGGATCTCGCGGCTGACGGCCGGCTCCTCGCTGTCCTCGGGCAGGGTGGTGATGCGCCCGACCGCCTGCTCCACGTCGGCCAGGGCCGTCTGCATGTCGGTGCCGTCGACATGTTCGATGACGATCGAGGCAAGGCCGTCGCGGGCCGTGGCGGTCACCGTGCCGACGCGGTCGAGGAACCGGACCTCCGGCTCGATGACTTGAAGGATGCCGGCCTCGATGTCCTCGGCGGTGGCGCCGGGCCACTCCACGTCGATGCGGACGATGTACGAGGCGAAGGTCGGAAAGACCTGCGTGTTGAGCCGCGCCAGGGCCATGGCGCCGGCAATCAGGGCCAGCAGCATCAGCAGGTTGGCCGCCTTCCGGTGGCGCAGGAACAGTCGGACCAGGTCCGCCGGCAGCATGGTGTCGTTCCGGAATCGTCACGGATTCTTCGGTACGGGTGCGGCACGAACGGCGGCCAATCCGGCGAGCGGCCCCCGCCCGGTTCCGGCGCCCGGTTCCGGCG
>CAZGMC010000102.1:0-4920 GCA_964526565.1 uncultured Mycobacteriaceae bacterium | reverse complement strand
CGCCCGGTTCCGGCGCCCGGTTCCGGCGTACGCGGCGGGCCGAGACTGTCCCGACCCCTTACGACAGGCGACCGCACCATAGATCGCTATTCATTCGCTTTCTATGAATTTCGGCGGCCGCCCCGTTCATCGCGCGGCGTCACGGCGAGCCGCGCACCGCGGCCTGCCGGCCGGTCTCACCAATCGGGGTTGCGCCGATACCGTGCCGCTACCGTGCGGCGGCACCGGCAGTCCTGTTTGTCGCTTGCTGCCGCGGGCAGGGTATGATACCAGCAACCCTGCAATCAGACCTCCTGTGCCAGGATGCCGGGATTATGACTCGTTTCGACAGTGCAACCGCGTGGTGGTGGGCCCCCGTGTAACGCGTGGCGGCCTTTGCGCGTGCTTTGCTTGTGGATTGAAGGCCGCCCGCCCCGGGTGGCCTTTTCTGGTTTACCGGACAGGTCATCCGCGTGGCGGCCCGTTCCGGGAACGCATCGCGCCCCGTCGCGCTGCCGTTCGCCGCCCATCGCCACCCATCATCGGGAACCCGCCCATGACCGCCGAGACCGCCCTGCACCCGCCGACCAGCTACCGCACCGCCGGAGGCGTGGTCGTGCACCGTCGCCTTGAGCCCTGCCCCTATGCCGAGGCCGCCGACGCGGTGGCCGATGCCCTGGACGGCCGGCGCGGCGTGCTGCTGTCGTCCACCTTCGAATACCCCGGACGCTACACCCGCTGGGACATCGGCTTCACCGATCCGCCGCTGCAGATCACGGCGCGCGGCCGCGACGTCCGCATCGCCGCGCTCAATGCCCGCGGCCGGGTCCTGCTGCCGGCGGCCGGTGCCGCGCTCGACGGGCTGGATGCGCTGCAGGCCATGGCCATCGCCGACGGCGCCGTGACCTGCACGGTCAAGGCACCGGCCGAACGGTTCCCGGAGGAGCTGCGCAGCAAGCAGCCGTCGGTGTTCTCGGTGCTGCGCGCGATCATCGAGCGGTTCGCCGCCGGCGACGACGAGCATCTGGGCCTCTACGGCGCCTTCGGCTACGACTTGGCGTTCCAGTTCGAGCCGATCCGCCAGCGCCTGGAGCGCGACCCCGATCAGCGCGACCTGGTGCTGTACCTGCCCGACCGCATCCTGGTGGTCGACCACTACCGGCGCAGCGCCGTCCGGCACCTGTACGACTTCGAGGTCGACGGCCAGGCCACCGCCGGCCTGGCCCGCGACGGCGCCGGGCAGCCCTATGCCGCGGCCGCCGCCGCCGCCTGGGCCGACCATGCGCCGGGCGACTACCAGACGGTCGTCACCGAGGCGCGCGAGGCGTTCCGCCGCGGCGACCTGTTCGAGGTCGTCCCCGGCCAGACCTTCTTCGAACCGTGCCCGGCGCCGCCGTCGGAGGTGTTCCGCCGGCTGCGCACGCGCAACCCCTCGCCCTACGGCTTCGTGATGAACCTGGGCGAGGCCGAATACCTGGTCGGCGCCTCGCCGGAGATGTATGTGCGCGTCGAGGGTCAGCGCATCGAGACCTGCCCGATCTCCGGCACCATCGCCCGCGGCACCGACGCCATCGCCGACGCCCGGCAGATCCTGGCCCTGCTCAATTCCGAGAAGGACGCCGCCGAGCTGACCATGTGCACCGACGTCGACCGCAACGACAAGTCGCGGGTGTGCGAGCCGGGCTCGGTCACCGTCATCGGCCGCCGCCAGATCGAGATGTACTCGCGCCTGATCCATACCGTCGACCATGTCGTCGGCGTGCTGCGCTGCGGCTACGACGCGCTCGACGGGTTCCTCAGCCACGCCTGGGCGGTGACGGTGACCGGCGCGCCCAAGACCTGGGCCATGCAGTTCATCGAGGACCACGAGAAGACGCCGCGGCGCTGGTACGGCGGCGCGGTCGGCGCCATCCTGTTCAACGGCGGCATGAACACCGGGCTGACCCTGCGCACCGTGCGCATCGCCGCCGGCGTGGCGGCGGTGCGGGTCGGCGCCACGCTGCTCTACGATTCCGACCCGGACGCCGAGGACAACGAGTGCCGGCTCAAGGCCTCGGCGCTGCTCGACGCCATCCGCCGGCCGACGCCGCCGGCCGATGCCGCCACGGTCACCGTCGGCGAGCACCCCGGCGCCGGCCGCCGCCTGCTGCTGGTCGACCACGAGGACTCCTTCGTCCACACCCTGGCCAACTATTTCCGCCAGCTCGGCGCCGAGGTGGTGACCCTGCGGCCGCAGCCGGCGCGCGAGGCGCTCGCTGCCGGGCCGTACGACCTGGTCGTGCTGTCGCCCGGCCCCGGCCGGCCGGAGGACTTCGGCACGGCCGCCACCATCGGCGCGGCGCTGGACCGCGGCCTGCCGCTGTTCGGTGTCTGCCTTGGCCTGCAGGGGCTGGTCGAGTATTTCGGCGGGCGGCTCGGCGTGCTCGGCTATCCGATGCACGGCAAGGCGTCGGTGGTGAAGGTGCGGTCCGGCCGGTTGTTCGACGGCCTGCCGGAGACGTTCGCCGTCGGCCGCTACCACTCGCTGTTCGGCGAGCGCGACACCATGCCGGCCGAACTGGCCGTGACGGCGGAGACCGAGGACGGCGTCGTCATGGCCGTGGAGCACCGCACGCTGCCGGTGGCGGCCGTGCAGTTCCACCCGGAGTCGATCCTGACCCTGGAGGGGGGGCACGGCCTGCGCCTGATCGGCAACGTCCTGGCCCGGCTGCGGCCGCAGCCCGCCGCGGCGCCGGCCCTGGCCGGGTGACGTCTGCCCCGGGGGCCCGGCCGTCAGCGCCTGCCGGGCTGGCGGCCGGGGCGGGGGGCGCGGAACAGGCTGTTGTTGAGGGCGACGCCGGTGCGCTGGTCGCTGAGATGCACCTCGGTCCGCTGGCCCTGGGCGTCGACGACCACCCAGCTCTGCAGGGCAAGCGGCTGGTCGGAGAACACCATGGTCAGTTGACCGGCGCCGGGGTCGTCGGTCTGGACCACGTCCACGGCGACCTGCCCGCCGCCGCGGCGCACGCCCAGCACCGTGATGTCGCCCGACAGGCGCACGTTCTGCCGCACGAAGAAGTCGGCCAGGGTCGAGCCGAGCGGCGCGTCGCTGCGCTGGCCCAGCTCGCCGTCCCAGAACGTCAGCCAGTGGCCGTCGGCGACGTACAGGTAGGGGATCGGCGGGTCGTAGTCGATGCGCATCCGGCCCGGCCGCGACAGGTAGAAGGTGCCGGTCGCCGTCGTGGCGTCCGGCGCGATCTGCGTGAAGCGCGCCTGCATCGTCGTGATCGAGTTCAGATAGCGCTCGATGCGCTGCAGGTCGGCACGGTCCTGGGCGGTAAAACCCTGCGCCAGGACGGGAACCACCAGGCCCAGGACGACCAGGGCCGCGGCGGCGGAAATCCAGAAGCTGCGAAGAACGCTGTGCATATCGTCCGTCTGCCGTGTCGACATGGCGGAAATGGGGCGCCCGCCGGGGGATGTCGTGCCGTTGCCGGCATTGGCCGGGCCTAGCCGGGCGCCTGGCCGGGCGCCTGGCCGGGCGCCTGCCCGGGGGCCGCCAGCTCCGCCAGGGCGGCGCGCAGCTCGGCGATGCCCAGGCCGTCGCGGGCGCTGGTGGCGTGCACTTCGGGGAACGCCGCCGGGTGGCGGGCCAGTTCGGCAGCGATGGCGGTGCGGCGTTCGACCAGCTCGCTCCGGGACGCCTTGTCGGCCTTGGTCAGGACGATCTGGTAGGGCACGGCGCTCTGGTCCAGCAGGGCCATGATCTCGCGGTCGGAGTCCTTCAGGCCGTGGCGGGCGTCGACCAGCACGCAGGCGCGGCGCAGGTCGACGCGGCCGCGCAGGAAGTCGCGCAGCAGGGCGTTCCACGACGCCGCCATCGATTTCGACACCCTGGCATAGCCGTAGCCCGGCAGGTCGACCAGGGTCAGCCGGCCGCCCAGGTCGAAGAAGATCAGCTGGCGGGTCCGCCCCGGCGTGTTGCTGGTGCGGGCCAGGGTGTTGCGCCCGGTCAGCGCGTTGACCAGGCTGGACTTGCCGACATTGGACCGGCCGGCGAAGGCGATTTCGGGCCGGCCGGCCGGCGGCAACTGGCCGGGCGTCGCCGCCGCGGCAACGAACCGGCAGTCCTGGGCGAACAGCCAGCGGCCGTACTCCAGCGCTTCGGGGCTCGGCCCGGCCGCGGCGGGCCGGTCGGGCTGGTCGGGCCGGTCGGCCTCGCCGATCTCGCCGATCTCGTCAATCATGGGCCGCAGCCGTCCAGGCGCCGGATCGGGAGTCACGTACGGCGCCGCTTGCCGCTGCCGGCGCTGCGTTTGCGCTGGGTCCCGCCGCGGGCAGACGGGCGCTTGGTCGCGCGCACCGGGGTGCCGCCCTCGGGCGGGCGCCGCTGCGGCGTGTCCGCCGTCTCCGCCGGGTGCTCCTCGTCGCCCGCCTCGGCGGCCGGTGCGCCAGCGGCCGGGGCACCGGTCTCGGCGGTGGCGGCTTCGGCCTTGCGCTCGCCGCTGCGTCTGGTGGCGTGGCGTTCGATCGCCGCCGCCGGCGTGCTGGGCTGGGAACCGCCGCCGATCTTGACGCCCATGCGCCACATGATGAACGATTGCTGGGCGATCGACAGCACGTTGTTCCACGCCCAGTAGATGACCAGCCCGGCCGGGAAGTGCGCCAGCATGAAGGTGAACACGACCGGCAGCGCCATGAAGATCTTCTGCTGCATCGGGTCGGCCGGCGGCGGGTTCAGCTTCTGCTGGGCCCACATGGTCAGGCCCATGATCAGCGGCCACACGCCGATCTGCAGGAAGTACGGCACGTCATACGGAATCAGGCCGAACAGGTTGAAGATCGAGGTCGGATCGGGCGCCGACAGGTCCTGGATCCAGCCGAAGAACGGCGCGTGGCGCATCTCGATCGTGACGAACAGGACCTTGTAAAGCGCGAAGAAGACCGGGATCTGGATCAGGA
>CAZGMC010000101.1:0-14879 GCA_964526565.1 uncultured Mycobacteriaceae bacterium | reverse complement strand
CGGCCAGCAGCGACTCCAGCGGCCCCAGCCCGACCATGTCGTCGACCAGGGCGGTCAGCAGCTCGTTGTGCTGGGTCTGGGTCAGCGGCAGACGCAGCTCGTCGCGGATCTGCGAGACGATGGTATCGAGCGCCCGGACCAGCGTGCGGTGGTCGAGCGTGCAGGCGGCACTGATGTCGAGGCGGTCGAGCACCAGCGGCTTGATGCGGCGCTTCGCCTCCTCGATCGAGGCCGGTGCCGTGCCGGTCCCTCCGGCCGGCGCCGGCCGCCGTTCCGCGGCACTGTCCGCGGCCGGTGCGGGTGCGGCGGGGTCGGCCGTCAGCAGCCGGTCAGTCAGCAGCGCGACGAGACGGCGCTGGCCGCTCAGGCACGGCGCGTCGTCCGCGCGGTCCAGGATGTCGATGACGATGTCGCTGACCTGGTGGGAGAGGTGCTTGCGCGGCAGCCGCTGCGCCTGGGCCGGCGGCAGGTGCACCATCAGCCGCGGCAGGATCCGCTCGGCCAATGCCTCCAGCGAGGGACCGGACGCCGCACCGGCGGTCGGGATGTCGTGGAGAGTGCCGCCGGGTGCGCCGACCGCCGGGTCCGCGCCTGGGTCCGCGCCTGGGTCCGCGCCCGGGTCCGCGCCTGGGAAGTAATGGCCATCGAGCATGGTTTGCCAACCGATTCGCGTTGCGCCGCATCCGCCCGTGGGACCGACGCTGCTCTGCCGGACGGGGCTGTCGCCCAACCCCTGGACTGTTGACAATCGAATCTAGGAGACGCTCAATGAAAATACATTTCATAATATGTATAGTGCCGACGGCATATCCGTTAACCTTAATTCCCCGCCAGAGCGGCCGCAGTGTTTGCGCAAGGCAACTTAAGAACGGCTCGCAACTTTCCTTGATCTGTTTCGGGCCCCTGCAAATGCAGGTATACCGATGCATGAATCGGTTCTGAATTACTCACTCGCACGACAGCACAATGCGCACTGCCTGGACCAGGGACGGGCATCGCTCACGTTCGCGGCCGCCCCGCGTCGGCGCCGGCGCCGGCGCCGGCCTGTCCGGCCATCTCGAACAGCCAGTCGCGGAACAACTGCACCTTGGGCTTTTCGAAGGCGGCCGGCGGGCCGACGATGTAGTAGCGGTAGTCGGCCAGGCGGCTGTGCGGGAACGGCCGCACCAGCCGGCCGGTGCGCAGCGGCTCCTCGACCAGGCTGTCGCGGCCGATGGCCACGCCCTGCCCGGCGGCGCACGCCTCCATCAGCATGTTGCTGTCGGAGAAGCTGGGGCCGCGGTCCGGGTCGATGTCGTCCAGCCCGAACTGCACCAGCCACGGCCCCCAGCCGATCCACGGCTCGTCCGGGTTGACCTCGCTGTCGTGCAGCAGGGTGTGGCGGCGCAGGTCGGCAGGCTCGCGCAGCGGCGGGTCACCGTCGCGCAGCGCCGGGTCACCGTCGCGCAGCGCCGGGCTGCACACCGGATAGACGTCCTCGGTCAGGAACACCTCGGCGTGCAGGCCGGGCCAGCCGCCGCGGCCATAGCGCAGGCCGATGTCCACCTCGGACCGGGCGAAATCGACCCGTTCGGTGGCCGCATACACGTGCACGTCCAGGTCGGGGTGGCGGCGGCGGAAGTCGGCGAGTCGCGGCACCAGCCAGCGCGCCGCGAACGACGGCAACACGCTGACCGTCAACCGCCCGGCCCGGCCCCGCGCCATCAGCCGCTCGGTCGCCCGTGCCAGCCGGTCGAAGCCGTCGCTGAGGCCCGGCAGATAGGCCCGGCCCGCCTCGGTCAGGACCAGCCCGCGCGGCAGCCGCCGGAACAGGCGCACCTCCAGGATCGCCTCCAGCGCCTTGACCTGGTGGCTGACCGCCGCCGGCGTGACGTGCAGTTCGTCGGCCGCCCTGGCGAAGCTGGCGTGGCGGGCGGCCGCCTCGAAGGCGCGCAGCGCGTTCAGCGGCGGCAGGCGGCGGGCCATGGCGGCCTCCCATGACTTATTTCCGCTAAGCCATATGCCGAGAAAAGGTCGTTTGTCCATCTTGTGCGCGAACCGCAAGTATCGGGTCGCGATGGGCGCCACGCCGCGACAGGATTCGCCAGAAGCCGCGAGAGCCCAGGCTCTCAACGGCCGGGGAGTGGAGGACAAACCATGGACCAGACCAGATCCGGCTCAGTCATTGCCCTGCCGCGGCCCGCCGTGGCGGCGGCGCGGCCCGCGCCCGGACTCGGCACGCTGCTGGTGCGCCTGATCGACACGCTGCTCGACTGGCAGGAGCGGGCCCGCCAGCGCCACCACCTGAGCGGCCTCGACGACCACCTGCTGCGCGACATCGGCCTGAGCCGCGCCGACGTCGAGCACGAGACCGCCAAGCCGTTCTGGCAGCCATGACGGCGGCGGCGCGTCGGCCGCCCGGCGGCGGCTCACCCGCCGCCGGACCGGCGCGCCAGGATTTCGGTGAACAGGTCGAGCTGCCCTAGGGTCGTGGCGTCCCAGGAGAACTGCTCGGCATAGGCACGGGTGGCGCCGCGCGCGGGCGGGTCGGTGAACAGCCGCTGCACGGCCTGGGCAATCCCGGCAGGGGTGCGCTCGTCCATCAGCACGCCGGCCGCCGGCGTCGCCACCACCTCCGGCGTGCCCCAGACATTGCTGGCCACCACCGGCGTGCCGCAGGCCATCGCCTCAAGCAGGACATTGGCCCAGCCCTCGCGGCTGGAGGCCAGCACCAGGGCGTCGGCGGCGCCATAGAGCGCCGGCAGCCGGTCGTGCGGCACGGCGCCCGTCAGCCGCACCCGCCCGGCCACCGCCGGCTGCGCCGCCAGGGCCGCCAGCGCCGGCCGCTCCGGCCCGTCGCCGACCACCAGCAGGTCCATGTCCGGCAACGCCGCCATGGCGCGGACGACCAGGTCGTGCGCCTTGCGCTCGATCAGGTGGCCGACCGAGACCAGGGTCGGGCGGGTCAGGCCCAGGTCCCGCCGCGCCGCCGCACGGTCCACCGGCGGAACGAACAGACCCAGGTCGACGCCGTTGCGCAGCACTGTTACCTTGTCCGCCGGCGTGCCGAGCCCGACCAGCGTGTCCTTGAGCGCCTGGCACACCGTGATCAGCCCGTCGGCCGACGCCGCGGCGCCGCGGATCAGCCGCCGCGGCAGCCGGTACTGCGGGATCAGGTTGAGGTCGGTGCCGCGGGCGGTGATCGTCAGCGGCCGGCCCAGCCGCCGCGCCAGCCACGCCGCCGCCACGCCGTCGGGATAGAAGTAGTGCGCGTCGATCAGGTCGATCCGCAGGCCGTCGCGCAGCAGCCGGCCGACATGGCCGGCCAGGCAGCGGTACAGGCTGAGCGGCGCCCACAGCATGTTGCCCGGTGCCAGGACATAGCGCGGGTGGGTGACCGCGATGCCGTGGCGTTTTTCGGCCCGCGGCGCGCGGGCGAACGCGGCATAGCCGGCGCAGCGGCTGCCGAGCAGCGGCAGCCACGGGACCGGCGCGACCACCCGTAAAGATACCTTGCCGCTGGCGGCCAGATGGCGCAGTCGGTTCTCCACGAACACGCCGTGCCCGGGCATGGCGCTGTTGGGGAACAGGGTGGTAATGGTCAGAACGTTCATGCCGCCGCCGCTGCCAGGGAAGCCCGTGCCGATGCCTGCCGTGCCCGCCCGTGTTCACCACCGGACGCTCCACAACCACCCGGCTTGTGGCGCGCCGCCCGCCCGCCCGTCAATCCCGCCGTCCCGCTAGCGCCGGCCGGACATGTGCGGCATCGCCGGGATCATGGACCTGCGCGGCCGGCGCCCGGTCGACCCCGACCGGCTCGCCCGCATGAGCGCGCTGGTCGCCCACCGCGGCCCCGACGGCAGCGACGACTTCCGCGCCGCCGGCATCGGCCTGGCCCACCGCCGCCTGGCGATCATCGACCTGGAGGGCGGGCGGCAGCCGCTGTTCAACGAGACCGACCGCGTCTGCGTCGTCTACAATGGCGAGATCTACAATTTCCAGGAGCTGGCCGCCGAGCTGCGCGCCCACGGCCACGTCTTCCGCACCCACTGCGACACCGAGGTGATCGTCCATGCCTGGGAGCAGTGGGGTGCCTCGTGCGTCGACCGCTTCCGCGGCATGTTCGCCTTCGCGCTGTGGGATGCCGACCGCGAGGTGCTGTTCCTGGCCCGCGACCGCCTGGGCGAGAAGCCGCTGTACTATACCGAGACCGACGACGGTCTGCTGCTGGTCGCCTCGGAGCTGCGCGCCGTGGTCGGCGGCATGGCCGAGGTGCCGCCGCTCGACCCGGAAGCGGTGGAGGACTACTTCGCCCTCGGCTATGTGCCCGACCCCAGGACCATCTTCCGCGGCGTGCACAAGCTGCCGCCGGCCACCCGGCTGACGGTGCGCCGCGGCGCCCCGCCGCCGCCGCCCATCCCGTACTGGGACGTGCGCTTCGCCGAGGCGGCGCCGCGCGACGACCGGACGGCCGAGGAGGAGCTGGCTGCCCGCTTCGCCGAGTGCGTGCGGATGCGCATGATCGCCGACGTGCCGCTGGGCGCGTTCCTGTCCGGCGGGGTCGATTCCAGCGCCGTGGTGGCGTTCATGGCGCAGGCCTCGGACCTGCCGGTCAGGACCTGCTCGATGGGCTTTCCCGATCCGCGCTTCGACGAGTCGCGCTACGCCGCCCTGGTCGCCGAGCGCTACGGCACCGACCACTTCGCCGAGACGGTGGAGATCGACGCCTTCGGCCTGATCGACCGGCTGGCGACGGCCTATACCGAGCCGTTCGCCGACAGCTCGGCGGTGCCGACCTTCCTGGTCAGCGCGCTGGCGCGCAAGCGGGTGACGGTGGCGCTGTCGGGCGACGGCGGCGACGAGCTGTTCGCCGGCTATCGCCGCTATGCCTTCCACCGCCGCGAGGAACAGGTCAAGGCGCGGCTGCCGGCCGGGCTCAGGCGGCCGCTGTTCGGGGCGCTGGCCCGCGCCTACCCCAAGCTGGACTGGGCGCCGCGGCCGCTGCGCGCCAAGGCCACCTTCGAGGCGCTGGCGGCGGACGCGGTCGGCGGCTATTTCCGCGCCGTCACCCTGCTGCCGACGCCGCTGCGCCGCCGCCTCTATTCGGCGGACTTCCGGCGGGCGCTGGGCGGCTACGAAGCGATCGAGGTGCTGCGCGGCCACGCCGCCCGCAGCGGCACCGACGATCCCGTCGCCCGGGCCCAGTACATCGACCTGAAGACCTGGCTGCCCGGCCAGATGCTGACCAAGGTGGACCGCGCCAGCATGGCCAACGGGCTGGAGGTGCGGCCGCCCTTCCTCGACCACGAACTGGTCGAATGGGCGGCGGCCCTGCCGCCGGAGCAGAAGATCGCCGGCATGGATGGCAAGGCGGTGCTCAAGCGCCTGATCGAGCCGCTGGTGCCGCGCGAGGTGCTGCACCGGCCCAAGCAGGGCTTCTCGCTGCCGCTGGCCCGCTGGTTGCGCGAAGGCTTCGAGGAGCGGCTGCGCGCCCTGCCCGACGAGCCGCTGCTGGCCGGCACCGGCCTGTTCGACCGCACCATGGTGCGCCGGCTGGTGGCCGAGCACCTGGGCCGGCGCCGCGACCATGCCCGCACGCTGTGGTCGCTGCTGATGTTCGAGGCGTTCCTGCGCCGGCCGTGGCTGGACCAGGCGGTCCCCGCCGTGCCGCGGCCGCACCCGGCGGTGGCGTGATCGAGGCGACGCTGGCGCCGGTGCGCGACCGCGCCGGGCTGGCCGCGGCATGGCAGGACCTGCAGGCCCGCGCCGATCACTCGTTCTTCCTGAGCTGGAGCTGGGTCGGCACTTGGCTGGCCGGACTGCCGGCGGCGACCGAGCCGCTGTGCGTGACGGCGCGGGCCGGCGGCGCGGTGATCGGCCTGGGCCTGTTCGTGCCGCGGCGGGTGGTGCGCCACGGCGTCATCCGTGCCCGCACCCTGCACCTGCACGAGACCGGGTGTCCCGACGACGACCAGTTGACCGTCGAGTACAATGGCCTGCTGGTGGACCGGCGGGCGCCACACGAGATCGCCGCCGCCTGCCTGGCCGCGCTGGCGCCGCGCACCGACCTGTGGGACGAGCTGTGGCTCGGCGCGCTGGCGCCCGGCTGGCCGGACTGGGCCGGCGCCGCCGGACCGGCGCCGTGGCCGTGGAAGACCAGCCCGTGCCGCTGGGTCGACCTGACGGCGCTCGGCACCAGCGACTACCTGGACACGCTCAGCGCCAACACCCGCCAGCAGGTGCGCCGCGCCGCCCGCCTGTACGGCGAGGTCAGCGTCGAGGCGGCGGCGACGCCGGCCGCGGCCGATGACATATGGAGGGAGCTGGTCGACCTGCACCAGGCCGGCTGGCAGGGCCGCGGCGCGCCCGGCGCCTTCGCCAACCCGCGCTTCGTCGCCTTCCACCGCCGCCTGATCGCCGAGCGCCTGCCGGCCGGCGAGATCCAGCTGCTGCGCGTGCGCGGCGGCGGCGCGACGATCGGCTGCCTGTACAACTTCGTTCACGAGGGCCGCGTGCTGTCGTACCAGAGCGGCTTCGCCTTCGCCGCCGACAACCGCCTGAAGCCCGGCCTGGTCAGTCACGCCGCGGCCATCGCCCACAACCGCGCCGCCGGCCACCACGTCTACGACTTCCTGTGCGGCGACGCCCAGTACAAGCGCAGCCTGGCCCACGGCCGCACCGACCTGGCCTGGGTCCTCGTCCAGCGCCCGCGGCTGGCCTTCGCGCTGGAACACGCGCTGCGACGGGCCAGGGCCCTGGTCCGGCGCTAGCCGCAAGGCCCGCCTTTGCCTCGCCGGGCAGTACAGTGCCGGCGGCCCTTCCGTTTGGCAGGACAGCAACAGCGGCCGGTGGCAAAGCGGGCATGCATGGTACAGGTCGACCGCTCTAGCATCTGCAATGATCTTCGGTATTTGTGCAAGGCGCATCCGCCAGAAAGGCCGTCATCGCGAGCGAAGCGTGGCGATCCAGTAGTGCCGCAAGAGCAATTGGCGACTTGCTGAACTGGCGGCGTCGGATCTGGATCGCCACGCTTCGCTCGCGATGACGGGCAGGATCTTGTCAAGAGGAGCGCTCCTGTCCTCGGTGTTTATGAGCTTTACCTCTACCGGGGGAATTTTTATTTAATCGGGCAGGCGGCTTCCGGCCGCGGCGGGCGCCATGCCTGACCGCAAGGCACAGTCGGACACAGGTCAGCCGCTTGGCCCGCTGGTACAGGCCCCCCGCACCTGGTCTGGCGTGGCCGGCAAAGGCGTATGCGCAGGACGGGTAACGGACGGCTTGCCGCAACCTCTGCTTCAGGCCAGGATGGCGCAACGCTTCGCCACGCGGTAAGGAGCCGCCCGATGACCGCCCAGCCGCCTTCCGACGTGCCCGAGTCTGCCGGATCCTCAGAACGCTGGGCCTGGCTCGCCGACACCTGCTGGTACGTCCCCGAGATCACCCTGCCCGCCCTGCAGGTCACCACCCTCCGCAGCCCCGCGTTCCAGATCGTCCAGGACCAGACCCTGTGGCACCTGGAACAGGTCGACTCCGGCTATGTGTTCGGCTCCTGCCGGGCAAGTCTGAACGGCGGCGGCTTCCAGGACTTCGTGATGTTCGGCTCCGTCACGCCGCCCGGCGATGTGCTGTTCAGCTTTGCGCCGCAGGACCCCGTCGACGCCGACCGGCGCAGCGGCGTCACCATCGCAGTCATGACGACGGGGATCGGACGCATGGTGCGCCATCGGGGCCGGTGGGCGTTCCTGATGCAGATGACCGGCGGGTCCAGCGCGGTCAGTGTCTCCCACTGGTCCTACATGCTGCAGTCCACGCCGGATGACCCGTCCTGGACGAACATTCCCGGCCTGCCCGGCGTGACCATGGAGGATGCCTTCGCCTGACCGCGACGGCGCCTCCCCTTCCTCTGCCATGGTTCAGCCGATCGCCTGCAGCGCCGGTGCCGCCGCCGCGGGCAAACCTTTATGCGATGCCCGTGCCCGCCGGCTAATTGCCCATGATGCGGTCGACCTCGGCCTGGTCGACGATCCCCCGGAAGCCGTGAATGATGGCGTTGGCGACATCCATCAGGCGGCGCAGGTCCTGCGACAGGGCCACGGCGACGGCGGCCAGACCGGCGGCGTCGCCGGTCGCGGCGGCCGCCTCGAGCCGGTCGCGACCCGATTCGACCAGGGCGTTCATCCGCGCCACCGTGTCCTCGAACGGCTGGCGGTAGCAGTCGGGGCAGTTCTCGTAGGCGAAGATGGCCAGATCCTTGTCGGACAGGCCGCTGTCGCGGAAGTGCTCGACATAGGTCTTGGGCCGCCAGTCGCGCACGTCCTCCAGGCACTCGGGCATCTCCGGCACGAGCTCCAGGAGCATGGAGATATCGTTGAAGTGGTTGAGGTAGTCCGTCGCCAGCAGGGTCTGGGGATTGATGTTGCGGCCCTGCACCAGCCGCGCCAGGGTGCGCGGATAGCCGGCCCCCGCGCCGTCGGCAGGAGCCTCGGCGATGGTCGGCTGAAGGCTGGCGGATGCAGTCATGGGGACCGGGCGGCGGCAGCGTGTCGATGGCGTGTCGATGGCGTGTCGATGGCGTGTCGATGGCGGTGCGGATCGCCCTTATGCCCTTCGTCATACTTCGACAGCCTTAATTTATTGCTACCCCCACTGCGTGTGCGGCACCAGATACCGCCGAAGGGAGCACCCCAAGCACCGGGCAGAACAGGGCACCGGGCAGAACAGGGACGTCGGTGCGCCGGGCGCGGACGGCGCCGGGAAGGACGGTATGACGGGACTGCTGTGGATCGTCCGCGTGCTGGCGCTGGCCCTGGCACTCGGCTTGCTGATGCCGGGTGCCTGGGCGCAACTTCCTGTGCCCCCGGCCGACACCTATGGCGAGCAGGCGACGGACCAGCCGCCGCCGGCGGCGCGGGCGCTGCTGTCGCTGCTCGCCGACCCGGCGGTGCAGGACTGGCTGGAGCGCGAACTGGAGGACGGCCCGGCACCGGCCGAAACCGAAGCGGCAAGCTTTCACGCCTGGCTGCAGGGCCGGCTCGATCAGGCGGCTGCCCACACGGCGGCGCTGGTCGACGCAGCGGCGGCCTTGCCGGCCGAGATCGCCCATGCCGCCGTCGTCTGGCAGGTCGAGATGCCGGCCGACCGGACCTGGGGCGCCCTGTTCGGCGTCGTGGTGTTCGTGGCGATCGGCGTGGGTGTCGAGAGACTGTACTGGCGGGTCAGCGGGCCGCTGCGCCGGCGCCTGGCCGAGGTACCGCCGGCGCACCGGTCGGCGGTGCTCGGCCGCGTCGGGCTGCGGCTGCTGGTCGATGGCCTGGCCGTGGTGACGTTCGCGCTGGGCTCGGTGGGCGCCTTCCTGGCTTTCGACTGGCCGCCCATCACCAGGCTGTTCATCCTCAGCTTCTTGACCGCCTTCGTCATCGTCCGGCTGGTCGATGCCTTCGCCTCGTTCCTGCTGGCGCCGTACGCGCCGGCCCTGCGCCTGGTGCCGGTGGCCACGCCGACGGCGCATGCCATCCATCGTTGGGTGCGGGCGCTGGCGGTGGTCGCGGCGTTCGGATTCATGGTCTGCGGCGCCATCGCCGAGCTGGGCCTGCTGCGGCAGAGCCACCTGCTGCTGGTCTATGCCGTCGGCTTCCTGCTGGCGGCCATGCTGGTCGCCGCCGTGTGGCGGTGCCGGCGGCCGGTCGCGGCGATCCTCGCCAGGGAGTCGGCGGCGGCGGGTCACCTGCCGGCGGCGCTGGCCGAGCTGTGGCCCTATGTGGCGACGCTGTACATCGTGCTGGTCTTGGCGCTGTGGCTGATCGGTGCCACCGGACCGATGGCGACGCTGCTGGTCCTGGTCGGTGTGCCGCTGGCCGACCGGGTGGCAAAATGGGTGATCGAGCTGGTCATGCGCCGGCGCCCTGCTTCGGCGGCACCGGACGCTCCGGTGGCCGCCGAGGCGGGACTGGCGGATGGCGACGCCGCGCCGGACGCGGACGCGGCCGCCGCCGCCCCTGCCGAAGCAGAGGGCGAGGTCAGCCCCTATGCGCCGGTCGTGCACCGCGCCCTGCGCCTGGTCATCGTTGCCGTCGCCGTGCTGGCGATGGCGGGCGCCATGGGCGCCAACCTGACCGCCCTGTTGAACCCGGAGTCGGGTCAGGCGCGGTTCCTCAATGCCGCGTTCGACATCGTCATCACCGTCGTCCTGGTCGACCTGCTGTGGCAGGCGGTGCGCGTCGCCATCGACCGGCGGCTGGCCGGGATGGCGCCAGCCGGCCCGGCTGGCGTCCATGGGGCCGGCGTCCATGAGAGCGGCGGCGAGGGCGGCGGCGGCGAGGTCGGCCCGCAGGCGCGGCTGCGCACGCTGCTGCCGCTGGTGCGCAGGTTCATCTTCGTCGTGCTGGCCGTGATGGCGGTGATGATCGTGCTGTCGTCGCTGGGCGTGGACATCGGGCCGCTGCTGGCCGGCGCCGGCGTGGTCGGCATCGCCATCGGCTTCGGCGCCCAGGCGCTGGTGCGCGACATCGTCGCCGGCGTGTTCTTCCTGCTCGACGACGCCTTCCGCCTTGGCGAGTACGTCGAGATCGGCGAGCTGCGCGGCACCGTCGAGGGCATTTCGATCCGCTCACTCAAGCTGCGCCACCACCGCGGCATGCTGCACACCGTGCCGTTCGGCGAGATGCGCTCGCTGACCAACTACAGCCGCGACTGGGTGATCATGAAGCTCGAGTTCCGCGTGCCGTTCGACACGGACCTGGCGCTGGTCAAGCGGATCGTCAAGGACATCGGCAAGGACCTGCTGAAGGATCCGACCCTGGGCCCCGGCTTCATCGAGCCGCTGAAGTCCCAGGGCGTGCGCCGCTGGGAGGAGTTCAACATGGTGGTCGGCGTCAAGTTCATGGCCAGGCCGGGCGAGCAGTTCCTGATCCGCCGCGAGGCCTACCAGCGCATCCGCGACGCCTTCGAGGCCCACGGCATCCACTTCGCCAGCCGCGACGTCATGGTCCGCGTCAGCAAGGACGCCACGGCCGAGGAGATGGAAGACGCCATCACCGGCGCCGCCATGGCCGCCGTTCAGGGTGAACCACCTCAGGGGCAGGCGCCGTCGAAGAAGTCGGCCTGAGGGCCGGCGGCGGCTGGATCGGGCCGCGGACGACAGCGCCGGTCGCAGGTCCCCCGCCGGTCAGGCGCTTCCGCAGGTCAGGCGCTTCCGCCGGCCAGCTCCTTGATGCCGCGGCGGGCCAGGGCGTCGGCGCGTTCGTTCTCGGGATGGCCGGCATGGCCGCGGGTCCAGCGCCATGTGACCTGGTGCGGGGCCATGGCCGCCTCCAGCCGCCGCCACAGGTCGGCGTTCTTGACCGGCGTCTTGGCGGCGGTTTGCCAGTTGCGCGCCTTCCAGGCCGGCAGCCATTCGGTCATGCCCTTCTTGACGTACTCGCTGTCGGTGGTCACCACCGCGGTGACCGGGCGCTTCAGCGCCTCCAGCGCCATGATCGCCGCCATCAGCTCCATGCGGTTGTTGGTGGTGTGGCGGTCGCCGCCGAACAGCTCGCGCTCGCGATCGCCATAGCGCAGCACCGCCCCCCAGCCGCCCGGCCCCGGATTGCCGCGGCAGGCGCCGTCGGTGAAGATTTCCACGACCTTGGACATCAAACCCTGGCCATCAGTAGTCGAGCCCGTAGGCGCCGGGACCGGCGACCTGCCGATGGAAGCGCAGCTTGCGCAGGTATTCCACCGGGTCCTTGGGCTTGACCAGCACGCCGTCGCGGTGGTGCAGAAGGTCATGCAGCCGGGTCAGCAGGAAGCGCATGGCCGAGCCGCGCGCCAGCAGCGGCAGCGCCAGCAGCTCGCTCTGCGAGAGCGGCCTGATCCGGCGATAACTGGACAGCATGACCCGCGCCTTGGTCACGTTGAACGCGCCGTCGCTCTCGAAGCACCAGGCGTTCAGGCAGACCGCCAGGTCGTAGGCGAAGGCGTCGTCGCAGGCGAAGTAGAAGTCGATCAGCCCGGTCAGCGCCGCGCCCTTGAAGAACACGTTGTCGGGGAACAGGTCGGCATGAATGACGCCGACCGGCAGGTCGTCCGGCCACGCCGCCTCGAGGTGGTCCAGCTCGGCGGCCAGCTCGTCGGCCAGGCCGGGAGCGACCTCGTGGGCCCGCTCGCGGCACAGGGCGAACAGCGGCCGCCAGCCCGCCACCGACAGGGCATTGGGCCGGCGCAATGGAAAGTCGGCACCAGCCAGGTGCATGCGCGCCAGCGCCGCACCCAGCTCGACGCAGTGGCGCGGCTGGATGCGCCGCGGCCACATGCCCTGCAGGAAGGTGACGATCGCCGCCGGCCGGCCGGCCAGGTGGCGCAGGATGCGGCCGTCGCGGCCGTGCAGCGGCAGCGGGCAGGCGATGCCGCGGTCGGCCAGATGCTCCATCAGGCCGAGGAAGAACGGCAGGTCGGCCTCGGCGACGCGCTTCTCGTACAGGGTCAGGATGAACTGGCCGCCCTCGGCGACGAGCAGGTAGTTGGAGTTCTCCACACCCTCGGCGATGCCCTTCAGCGCCAGCACGGCGCCGATGTCGTACTGCGCCGCGAACGCGGCGACCTCCTCGTCGGTGACTTCGGTGTAGACGGCCATGGCGGCGGCACCCTGGTCGATCCGGCGGCGCCGGTCAACGCTGCTGCCGCACCGCCCCGAGCGGTGGCGTCCCGGCAGCGCGCGGCGGTTGACAGCTTCGGCAGCCGGGCTTACTCCGAGGCGCCGCGGGACCGGCCCAATGCCGGACGCCCCTATTCAAGAAGCTGACGGAGGATGACGGCATGACACGCATTGCGATGTCCATCGCGGCCGCCGCGCTGGCCGGGCTGCTGGCGGCGCCGGCGGCGGCGCAGGACGAGGCGATGACGCCGGAGGAGCAGTACTACGCCTACCGCGCCGCAGTCGTCGCCTATGAGCGCTGCAACGACGTCACGTTCGACCAGGCCAAAGCGAACGTCATCGAGGGGCGGATCAGTGAGCTGATGGGCACGCCGCTGTCGCCGTCTGCGCGGCTGACCATCATCGAGGAGGCGCGGCAGGACATGAGCCGCCTGGTCGCCGCCCAGGGCTGCAGCGCCGACAACGCGCCGGAGGTGGCCGCCGCGGTCAACACCTTCGAGACGGAGATCGCGCCCGCCGTCGGCCTGCCCGCGGAATGAGCCGTCCACCCTTCCCGAGTCGCTGTTGCCGGACCGCCTTGCCCCGTCGCGGGCAAGGCGGTTCGCACATGCGGCGGCGCTTGGTCGCACGGTCGGGGCGTATGGCCGAGGGCAAACCCCTACGCTGACTGCAGGCTCGTCCCTATAATGAGACACGTTCAGGGGGTGAACCGTCGCTCAGCCAGGAGAGCAGCCGATGACCGAGATCATGCAGTCCCTGCATGCGGAACACCGCAACATGACCAAATTGCTGAACGTCCTCGAGCGCCAGATCGAGGAGTTCGATCGCGGCGGCACCCCGGATTATCAGTTGATCAAGAACATTCTCGACTATAATCTTGAGTATTCTGATCTGTATCACCACCCGAAGGAGGATCTGGTCTACCAGAGGCTGCGCCAGCGCTATACCGACGTCATCAATACCGTCAACGACCTGGAGGAGGACCACCGCAAGCTGGCGGCGCGCACGCGGCGGTTCGCCGAGGCGATCGACAATGTCGTCGAGGGTGTCGAGCTGCCGCGCGACCAGGTGATGCGCATGGCGCGCGAGTTTTTGTACGCGTCGCGGCGCCACATGGAGATGGAGGACGAGTGGGTCTTTCCCGCCGCCGAGCAGTACCTGACGGACGAGGACTGGGCCGAGATCGCCGCCCAGGCCTCCGACCGCGACGACCCCCTGTTCGGCCCCCAGGTGGAGGCCATGTTCCGGAACCTCCACGACGAGATCCTGCAGTGCGAGGGCAGCGCTTGAACATGGCGCAGCCTTGAATGCCAAGAGACAGGAGATCGATTGCGGCCACGATGGCGTCGCGCCGGCCTTTCAGCGACGCAATCCGTTGAAATAACAGCTCATCCGGCACGCTTGCGGTTGCCAGGGTCGACATCAGGCAAGGACCGGTCCCGGCCGAACGGCGGCTGCTGCAAGGCGAAGAACGCTTCAATCGGTTCGCCGTTGGTATCGATCAGCCGGAGGTACAGCCCCTGCGGCGTCCACCGGCTCTGAAACTGGGTCCGGCCATGATCCGGAGAGTCGATAATGCCAAACGCGTCCTGGTCACCGTCGGTCCGGCCCTGCAGGGTGCCTCGTTCTTCACCGGAAAGCTCTCCTTGCAGCATGGTGCCCTTCTGCCGCAGCTCAAGGAAGACACCCTGCGCAACGCCTCTCCCGGTGTAACGGCCCGTCATGTGGTCGGCCAGCGCCGGGTCACCGGGAACCGCGCCAGGAACCACCAGGGCAACAAACGCCAGCCAGAGCGCAAGGAAACCCCGCAGGCCCATCGCAATCCTCTGCCATCATGGGGGCGGCGGTCGCTCACGACCCGGCCGCCGGTATCCGTTTGCCGGTTCGGCTCCGCCGTCTGCTTGCCATTTCGGCTCCGCCGTCTGGGCGGTGCGCGGCCGTGCCCGACGGGGCTGGACCTGCCGGCCGAACGCGGCGCCGCCGAGGCCCTTCCAGAAATGCAGGATCGCAACGACAACCGCGTCAGCCATGCGACAGGGTGTCGAGCACCGCTTCCAGGCTGGGGGCGTTGAGGGCGCGATCGATCCACACCTCCAGGGTGTCCGGATCGGCTGCCAGCACTGCAGCGCGCACCGCCTCTGACGGCTCGCCGAACCGATGCGTCAGGATTCGCAGCAGGGCCGTCGCTTTGCCCTGGGCCAATCCCTTCTGCTCGCCGCGCTGTTCGCCAAGCTTGATGCCGCGCTGTTCGCCAAGCTTGATGCCGCGC
>CAZGMC010000100.1:0-15175 GCA_964526565.1 uncultured Mycobacteriaceae bacterium | reverse complement strand
AGCCGCTCGCCCGCTCCAAGCGCATCGCCAAGATCGCGTTCACCGGCGAGACCACCACCGGGCGGCTGATCATGCAGTACGCCTCGGAGAACCTGATCCCGGTGACCCTTGAGCTGGGCGGCAAGTCGCCGAACATCTTCTTCGCCGACGTCTTGGCCGAGGACGATGCCTTCGCCGACAAGGCGCTGGAAGGCTTCGCCATGTTCGCCCTGAACCAGGGCGAGGTGTGCACCTGCCCGTCGCGCGCCCTGGTCCACGAGTCGATCTATGACAAGTTCATGGAGAAGGCCGTGGCGCGGGTGAACGCCATCAAGACCGGCCATCCGCTCGACCCCGCCACCATGATCGGCGCCCAGGCGTCCAACGACCAGCTGGAGAAGATCCTCTCCTACATCGAGATCGGCCGGAAGGAAGGGGCGAAGGTGCTGGCCGGCGGCGAGCGCCTGGTCCAGAACGGCGAGCTGGCCGAGGGCTACTACGTCAAGCCGACCATCATCGAAGGCCACAACAAGATGCGGGTCTTCCAGGAGGAGATCTTCGGGCCGGTGATCGCGGTGACGAAGTTCGCCAGCCTGGACGAGGCGATCGAGATCGCCAACGACACGCTGTACGGCCTGGGCGCCGGTGTCTGGGCGCGCGACGGCAACACCGCCTATCGCGTCGGGCGGGCGGTCAAGGCGGGACGGGTGTGGACCAACTGCTACCACCTGTACCCGGCGCACGCGGCGTTCGGCGGCTACAAGCAGTCCGGCATCGGCCGCGAGAACCACAAGATGATGCTGGACCATTACCAGCAGACCAAGAACCTGCTGGTCAGCTACGACCCGAACCCGATGGGCTTCTTCTGATCCCCGACACAGCCCATATGCGCAGACGGCGGCACTTCGCGTGCCGCCGTTTTGCGGCCGGGGAGCCTGCTCATGACCGTTGACCGAGTCTCCATCACGCCCGCCGCCGCCGCGCTCGTCGACAGGCTGCGGGCCCGCCACGGGCCGCTGCTGTTCCACCAGTCGGGAGGGTGCTGCGACGGCTCGTCGCCGATGTGCTATCCGCAGGGCGAGTTCCGCACCGGCAGCAGCGACGTGCTGCTGGGCACGGTGGCCGACTGTCCGGTCTACATCGGCCGCGCCCAGTTCGAGTACTGGGCCCACACCCACCTGACCATCGACGTCGTCCCCGGCCGCGGCGGCGGCTTCTCTCTGGAGGCCCCCGAGGGCGTCCGCTTCCTGACCCGCTCGCGCCTGTTCACCGACGAGGAAGCCGCGGACCTGGCCGAGGCCGGGGCGCTTTAGCCGGACCCGGCCGGCGAGCGGGCTTTCCGCCCGGCTGCGTCGGGTCTCCGCCCGATCCCGTGGCCATGGCCAAGGGATCAGACGGTCATTGCAGACGTTGCTCTTGCTGCGCGCCATTGGACCTGGAGCAGGGACACGATGCAGGCACGTGCTTTCGCGCCGCACCCGACGCCTTGCAGCCGGTGGGCGGTCTGACGGGCGCTCGCCGCCGGGGTGCCGCTGTGCCTGTGCGGACGGGGGGTGGCGGCCGCGCCAGTGCCGGAGGAGGCGGAGGAGGCGGAGGCTTGGCCGTTCGGCTGGGACCTGCCGGTCGACCGGGCCGCAGACATGGCGGCGCGGCGACGGCCTGCCGGGCCCGGCCGGGTCAGCGCTTCGCGTGACGCAGGTACAACTGTATGTGCTGACGCTGTCCGCCATCGCCCTGGCCTGGCTGTGGCTCGACCCGGCGCCGTCGCTGCGCGTGATGGACATGCTGGTCCTCGGCCACCTGCTGCTCGGCGCCGGCACCCTGGCCGTCTGGGGCCTGCGCCGCGGTGCGCATCCGCTGGCGGCCGTCCTTGCCGCGCTGGTCTTCGCCTTCGGCGGGGCGGCGATGGGGCGGCTGCAGCATACGCTGCTGGTGCTGACCTATGCGTGGCTGCCGATCGTCATGCTCGCCGTCGAGGCGCTGCTGGAGCACCCCGGGCCCGACCCCCTGGCGCGCTGGCTGACGGCGCGCATGGCCGCCGCAGCCGGCAGCGGCGGCCCGATGCGTGCCGAGATCCTGGGCCTGGGCGGCTCGTGGCAGAACGCCGGCCTGTCGCTCGGCGTCGACACGGCGCTGGGCTACAACCCGCTGCGCGGCGCGTGCTATGACACGGCCGTCGGCGCGGCCGGCAACAGCCATTTGCCGCGGCGGCCGTTCGGCACCCTGATGACGGGCTACGCCGCGCCGTTCGCCGACCTGCTGGGGATCCGCTACATCGTTTTCGGGGCGCCGATGGACGAGATCGATCCGGCCAGCGTGACGGCATTTCCGCCGCCGCTGCGCATCGGCGACGCCTACATCTACGAGAACGCCGACGCCGTGCCGCGGCTGGTGCTCGTCGCCGCCGACAACGTGCGCCCGCACGATCCCGATACGGTGCTCGAGACCGGGGAGATGGCGGCGTTCGATCCTGCGCACGAGGCACTGATCGAAGGCGCCGTTGCGCCGGAAAACGACACCGCACCGGCCGCGTTCAACGGGACGCTGCGCGTGATCGATCATGGCCCGGACCGCGTGCGCGTCGCCATAGACACCGACCGCGCCGCCTACGTCGTTTTCCACGAACTCGCCGATCCCGGCTGGGCCGCCCGCGTCGACGGTATCCGCCGGCCGCTGCACCGCGCCAACGTCCTGTTCCAGGCCGTGCGCGTCGACCCCGGCGCCCGCGAGGTGACCTTCGCCTACTCGCCCTGGCGCGCGGTGCGCGCTGCGCTTCGGTTACCGGGTTGCGGGGAACAAGCACGCGGCCGTCCGGGCCGCAGCCCTCGCAGCCCACCCTGGGCCGGTCATGTGGCCTTCCCGGCCTTCTCGCCGCGCCCGGCTTGCGCTAGCAATGCGCCGGATCCGTTCGCAGATGTACAATGACAGTTGCCATGGCCCCAGCCCCCAAGGCCGACGCCCGCGAAATCTCCCCCGACCCGCGCCCCGGCGATGCCGCGGATGTGGCGCTCAGGCCGCAGGCGCTGGCCGAGTTCATCGGCCAGCGGCAGGTGTGCGACAATCTGCGCGTGTTCGTGGCGGCGGCGCGCGCCCGCAACGAGGCGCTGGACCATGTCCTGCTGGTCGGGCCGCCAGGGCTGGGCAAGACCACGCTCGCCCAGATCGTCAGCCGCGAGCTGGGCGTCGGCTTCCGCATGACGTCCGGCCCGGTGATCGCGCGGGCCGGCGACCTGGCCGCCATCCTGACCAACCTCGAGCCGCGCGATGTCCTTTTTATTGACGAAATTCACCGGCTCAATCCCGCCGTCGAGGAGATCCTCTATCCGGCCATGGAGGATTTCCAGCTCGACCTGATCATCGGCGAGGGGCCGGCGGCGCGCTCGGTGCGCATCGATCTGCCGCCGTTCACCCTGGTCGGGGCGACCACCCGGTCGGGCCTGATCACGACGCCGCTGCGGGAGCGGTTCGGCATCCCGTTGCGCCTGGAGTTCTATGCGCCCGAGGAGCTGGGGGTGATCGTCCGCCGTGCCGCCGACCTGATGGGCTGCCCGCTGACCGCGCCGGGCGCCGCCGAGATCGCCCGTCGGGCCCGCGGCACGCCGCGCGTGGCCGGCCGGCTGCTGCGCCGCGTGCGCGATTTCGCCGCCGTGGCCGGGCTGGCCAGCATCGACGCGGCCGCCGCCGACCAGGCGCTGCGCCGCCTGGACGTGGACGACCGCGGCCTGGACGCCATGGACCGGCGCTATCTGCGCCTGATCGCCGAGGCCTACAGCGGCGGTCCGGTCGGCGTCGAGACGCTGGCGGCGGCGCTGGGCGAGCAGCGCGACGTGCTGGAAGAGGTGATCGAGCCGTTCCTGCTGCAGCAGGGCATGCTGCAGCGCACGCCGCGCGGCCGCATGCTGGCCGAGGCGGCCTGGCGGGTGCTGGGCCTGGCGCCGCCGCGGCGCGGGCCGGGGCAGTACGACCTGTCGTTCGAATCGGGGCCGGACGACGATGACTGAGGCCACCGCCATGGCGCTGTCCGGCCGCTTCGACGGCGACCAGCACCGCTTCCCGGTGCGCGTCTACTGGGAGGACACCGACGGTTCCGGCATCGTCTACCATGCCAGCTATCTGCGCTTCGCCGAGCGCGCCCGCACCGAGATGTTGCGCCTGGCCGGCACGCAGCAGGGCGTGCTGCTGGGGCAGGAGGGCATCGCCTTTCCCGTACGCCGCTGCGAGGTGGACTTCCTGCAGCCCGCCGTGATCGATGATCACCTGGAGGTGCTGACCCGGGTCGGCCGGGTCGGCGGCGCCAGCATCCACCTGTTGCAGACCATCGTGCGCGGGCCGCAGACGCTGGTCCGCATGGCCGTCCGCGTCGCCTGCATCGACCGCACCCGCCGGCCGGCGCGGCTGCCGGCGGCGATCAGGACGGCGCTGGAGCACCTGCACTGGTACCGCGACTAGCCGACACCGATAACCGCCACATCGAGACCCACGACAGAGACGCCCCCATGGACTGGTTTGCCCTGCCGATCGACCCCGCCTGGCTCGACGCCATGGCTGACGGCCTGTCCCGCCTCGCCTTCGTTGCGGCGCAGGCGGACGAGCCGGCGCTGGTGCCGCTGGAGCGCTTCGCGGCCGAGCCCGCCCACGACCTGTCCATCCTCGGCCTGTTCTGGACGGCCGACCTCGTCGTCAAGGCGGTCATCGTGCTGCTGCTGGCGGCGTCGATCTGGGTCTGGGCGATCGTCTTTGAGAAGTGGCGGCGCCTGGGCCGGCTGCGCGCCCGCGCCGCCCGCTTCGAGGACACCTTCTGGTCCAGCGGCTCGCTGGAGGAACTCTACGAACGCATCGGCGACACGCCGCGCGACCCGATGGCGGCGGTGTTCGCGGCGGCGATGAAGGAATGGCGCCACGCCATCGACCGCGGCCTGACCTCCACCGCCGGCATGCGCGCCGGGCTGCAGCAGCGCATCGACCGGGTCATGACCGTGGCGCTGAACCGCGAGATGGCCAAGCTGGAGCGGCACATGACGGTCCTCGCCTCGGTCGGTTCGACGGCGCCGTTCATCGGCCTGTTCGGCACCGTGTGGGGCATCATGAACGCCTTCACCTCGATCGCCGCGGCGGCCAACACCAGCCTGGCGGTGGTCGCCCCCGGCATCGCCGAGGCGCTGTTCGCCACGGCGCTGGGCCTGTTCGCGGCGATCCCGGCGACCGCCTTCTACAACAAGTTCGTCAGCGACATCGGCCGCTACGCCGACCGGATCGACACCTTTGCCGGCGAGTTCGCGGCGATCCTGTCGCGCCACCTGGAGGAGCGGGGCTGAGCCATGCCGGAACTGATGTCCCGCGGCAACAGCGGCGGACGGCGCCGGCGCGCCCCGCCGCCGATGTCGCAGATCAACGTGACGCCGTTCGTCGACGTCATGCTGGTGCTGCTGATCGTGTTCATGGTCACCGCACCGCTGCTGACCGTCGGCGTGCCGGTCAACCTGCCGCGCGCCCAGGCGCCGAACATCAGCGAGCCGGAGGAGCCGATGGTGGTGACCGTGGTCGCCGACGGCCGCGTCTACGTCCAGGAAAGCGAGGTCGCCCTGCCCAACCTGGTGCCGCTGCTGGTCGAGGTGACCGGCGCCAACCCGGACGTGCGCATCTTCGTCCGCGGCGACCGCCAGCTCGTTTACGGGCGGATCATGGAGGTCATGGGCGCCATCGCCGCGGCCGGCTTCAGCCGCGTCTCGCTGGTCGCCGAGATGCCGCCGGACCGGGCGCGCGGTGAATAGTCGGTGGGCCAGACGCCGGTGGTCATGCGCTCGAACCTCGCCCTCTCGGTCGGTCTGCACCTGGCGCTGCTGCTGGTGCTGCTGGTCGAGCTGCCGTGGTTCGGGCCGCGCGAGGCCGAGCTGGTGGTGATCGGCTCGGTCGACGTGGTCTCGCCCGCAGCGCTCGACAGCGGGCCGGCGACGGGGCCGGAGGTCGACGACGTGCCGATGCCGACCCCGCCGCCCGGCGACGCCGCCCCGCCGCCACCCGCGGCGGAAGCGCCGCCGCCAGCCCCGCCCGCCGCACCGGCCCCGCCGCGCCGGCCGGAGCCGCCGCAGGTGGCCGAGGCGCTGCCCGAGTCGCTGCCCGAGTCGCTGCCCGAGTCGCTGCCCGAGCCGGGTCCGACGGCGCAGCCCGCCGCGGAGCCGCCGGCCCCGCCGCCGCCCGTTCCCGAGCCGGAGCCGGAGCCGGAGCCGACCCCGGCGCTGCCGGCGGCGCCCCAACCCGAACCGGCGCCGCAACCCGTCGCGCCGGAACCGGCCCCGCAGGCACGACCCGAGCCCGACCCCGAGCCCGAGCCCGAGCCCATTCCGGAACCCGAGCCGGAACCCGAGCCGGAACCCGAGCCGGAACCCGAGGCGGCGGCCGCGCCGCCGGCGGAGCAGGTGGCGGCACTGCCGCCGCCGACATCGCGGCTGCCCGGCCGCCGCCCGACTCCGCCGCCGCTGCCGGAGCGTGCCGCCCCGGCGCCCGCGCCGACCGAGCCCGCGCCGCCCGAGCCGGCGCCGGCTGCCGAAGAAGCGCCACCGGTAGCCGAATCGCCACCGGCTGCCGAATCGCCACCGGCGGTGCCGGCGCCGGCCGAAGACCCGCTCGACAGCGTGCTCGGCCGCTATGCCAGCGCCGCCAATCCGCCGGCGGCGCCGGCCGCCGCGGCGCACGGCCGGCCGCAGCGGCTGTCGCGCGGCCAGGAGGACGCCGTGCGCCATGCCATCCGGCCGTGCTGGAATGTCGACCCCGGTGCCATGGAGGTCGGCGAGGTGGTCGTCAGCGTCGTCATGCGCCGCGACGGCACGGTGCAGGAGGCCGACATCGTCGACCGCAGCCGCTATGCCAACGACCGCGCCTTCCGCTCGGCCGCCGACCGCGCCCTGCGCGCCGCTCTCAACCCGACCTGCCAGCCGTGGCCGCTGCCCATGGAGCGGTGGCCGGACTGGCAGTTCCTGGAGCTCGGGTTCGACCCGCAAACCGTGTTCTGATCCGCAACAGCAAGGAACCCGTTCGTTCGGGAGCCCACAGATGCCACTCCGTCTCCCCCTTCGCCGACTGATCCCGCTGATCGCCGTGATCGCCGTGCTGGCCGCGACCGGCCGGCCGGCCACGTCGCAGCTCCGCATCGACATCTACGAGGGCGTCGAGAACCCGATGCCCATCGCCGTCGCCGACTTCCACGGCCAGAGCGCCGAGGCGGCCCGCGTCGGCCGCGAGATCAGCGGCGTGATCGCGGCCAACCTGGAACGGTCGGGGCTGTTCGATCCGGTCAACCCCAATGCCTTCCTGCAGGACCCGGCGTCGCTGCGCACCGGGCCGCGCTTTGCCGACTGGCGCATCATCGACGCCCAGGCGCTGGTCGCCGGCACCGTCGAGGAGCAGGCCGACGGCCGGCTGCGCGTCGAGTTCCGGCTGTGGGACGTGATCGCCGAGGAGCAGCTGACCGGGCTGGCCTATTTTACCGTGCCCGACAACTGGCGGCGCATCGCCCACATCATCTCCGATGCGATCTATCAGCAACTGACCGGCGAGGACGGCTACTTCGATTCGCGCATCGTCTACGTCTCCGAGACCGGCGCGCCGGACGCACGGATCAAGCGCCTGGCCATCATGGACCAGGACGGTGCCAACCACCGCTACCTGAGCGACGGCTCGGCGCTGGTGCTGACGCCGCGCTTCTCGCCGTCGACGCAGGAGATCACCTATCTGGCCTACTACGGCAATCAGCCGCGGGTGTATCTCTACAACATCGACAGCGGCCGCCAGGAGGTGCTGGGCGACTTCCCCGGCATGACCTTCGCGCCGCGCTTCTCGCCCGACGGCAACCGGGTGATCATGAGCCTGGCCGAGGGCGGCAACACCGACATCTACGTGATGGACCTGCGCACCCGCTCGACCCGTCGCCTGACCAGCGAACCGGGCATCGACACCTCGGCATCCTATTCCGCCGACGGCAGCCAGATCGTCTTCGAATCCGATCGCAGCGGCCGCCAGCAGCTCTACGTGATGAACGCCGACGGCTCGGGCGTGCGGCGCATCAGCTTCGGCGACGGCCGCTATGGCGAGCCGGTGTGGTCGCCGCGCGGCGACCTGATCGCCTTCACCCGCATCCAGGGCGGGCGCTTCGGCATCGGCATCATGCGCCCGGACGGCAGCGGCGAGCGCATCCTGACCGAGGCCTATCACGCCGAAGGCCCGACCTGGTCGCCCAATGGCCGGTTCGTCATGTACTTCACCGAGAACCCGGCCGGCGCGGACGGCACGCAGCGGGTGGCGCGGCTGCACGCGGTCGACCTGACTGGACGCACCACCTATGTCGTGCCGACGCCGCAGGACGGCTCGGATCCGGCGTGGTCGCCCTTGATTCCGTGAAATGGCGGATTTATCGTCTGCCGACCGCCATGAGCGGCCAGAAACAAGAGAAGAACGATCGCGGGACCTCAGCGGCAGTTGCTTCGTGCAATCCTTGCGATGCTGCACGTTCTGAGGTTCGGCCTTTCTTGGGGATTACGGGGATGCGTTTCAGGTTTTTCGGGCTTGTCGCCGCCATCCTGCTGGTTGCCGGCTGCGCCTCCGAGCCGGCGACGGAGCAGGGCAGTGCAAGCGCTGCGGGCGGCATGGCCGGCACCGGCGCCGGTGGCGGGGCGCCGCCGGGCTCCGTCGAGCAGTTCGTCCAGGAGGTCGGAGACCGCGTGTTCTTCGACTTCGACCGCCATGACCTGTCGCCCGAGGCGCGCCAGACGCTGGAGCGGCAGGCCGCCTGGCTGCAGGAGTATCCGTCGGCCCGCGTGCAGGTCGAAGGGCATGCCGACGAGCGGGGCACCCGCTCCTACAACCTGGCACTGGGCGAGCGGCGCGCCACGGCGGTGCGCAATTACCTGATCGCGCTGGGCATAACGCCCGACCGGATCACCACGATCAGCTATGGCAAGGAGCGGCCGGCGGTGGTCGGCTCGGGCGAGTACGCGTGGTCGCAGAACCGGCGCGGGGTGACGGTCGTCACCGGAGGCGCGCCGCTCGGATGAGGCGGCGCGCCTCCGGTCCAGCCATCGCTCGAGGCGCCGTTGCGGCCGGGTTGCCGGCGCACGGCGCCTTGATTTTGCCCGGTTGCCCAGGCACGGGTTGCCCAGGCACGGGTTGCCCAGGCACGGGTTGCCCAGGCACGGGTTGCCCAGGCATGCCCCTGGATCTGTGCGCACCCGAGCTTGTCGCAGGGCACCGCGCAAACGGGCTTTGATCGAGCGTTGAGGGACCATTGGACATGACGGGCACGGCAATCCGGCAAACGGTCCGGCAGCTTGCGGCGCGCTGCCTTGCGGCCGCAATGCCGACCGGTGCCCGGCTGGCCGTTGCCTGGCTGGCCGTAGCGGCGCTGCCGGCCGGCGCCCAGACGGCGCCGCCCCTGACCGGTGAGATTTCCGCCGTGCGGGCCGACCTGGACGGCGCGCGCCGCGCCCTTGACACCGTCGGCGCCGGGCATCGCCTGCTGCTCGCCCAGGCGGGGCAGCTGCCACAGGGCTACGCCGCCCAGATGGAAGTGCGGCTGCAGGAGCTGGAACGGCGCCTGCAGAGCCTGACCGGCCAGGTCGAGGAGACGCAGTACCGGACCCGCCAGATCGAGGACCGGCTCGACCGCTCCCTGGCCGACATCGAGTTCCGGCTGACCACGCTGGAGGGCGGCGAGCCGGCCGGACCGGATGTCGAGCGGCCCGGCGACCAGGGGACCCCGCCCGGCGGCGATCAGCCGTCGACCATGGGCGTCCTGGGCACCCTGACCACGCCGGCGCCGCCGTCCGGCGGCGGCTCCGGCCAGAGCGCCGCCCTGCCGCCGGGGGACGTGACGCAGCAGTACAATGCCGCATACGACATGCTGCAGCGGGCCGACTACGTCGGGGCCGAACGGGCGTTTCGCCAGTTCATCGACAGCCACGGCAGCCATCCGCTGGCCAGCAACGCCTACTACTGGCTTGGGGAAACCTTCTATGCCCGCAGCCGGTTCGAGGACGCGGCGACCGCCTTCGCCCAGGGCTACCAGCGCTATCCCGACGGGGCCAAGGCGGGAGACAGCCTGCTCAAGCTGGGCATGGCGCTGGCCCGCATGGGCCAGACCGGGGACGCCTGCCTGACCCTGGCCCAGCTGGCCGTGGAGTTCCCCGACGGCCCCGTCGCCATCCAGCGCCGCGCCGAGCAGGAGCGCCAGCGCCTGGGCTGCCGTTGACCGTCCCCCGGCGTGACGGACCGGACCGCGCGGCGCCCCTGACGCCCACCGAATTCGCCGCCGCCATGGCGCCGTTCGCACCGTTCGAGCCGGCGCCGGCGCTGGCCGTTGGCGTGTCCGGCGGTGCCGACAGCATGGCGCTGTGCCTGCTGGCCGCGGCCTGGGCGCACGAGCATGGCGGCCGGGTGCAGGCCTTCACCGTCGACCACCGGCTGCGCGCCGACTCGGCGGCGGAGGCGGCTGCCGTGGCCGGCTGGCTGGCGGCGCGCGGCATCGCCCACGCCACCCTGGTGTGGCGCGAGCCGGCCGCGGCCGGCGCGGTCCAGGCCAGGGCCGGGGCGGTCCAGGCCAGGGCCAGGGCGGCACGGCATGCCCTGCTCGACGGAGCCTGCGCCGCGCGCGGCCTCCTGCATCTGCTGCTCGCCCATACGCTGGAAGACCAGGCCGAGACGGTGCTGATGCGCCTGGCCAAGGGCAGCGGCGTCGACGGGTTGGCCGGGATGCCGGCGGAACGCCCAAGCGGCGCCGGGCGCATCCTGCGGCCGCTGCTCGGCGTGCCCAAGGCGCGGCTCGTCGCCACCTGCCGCGCGGCAGGCCAGCCATGGATCGAGGACCCGTCCAACACCGGGCAGCGCTTCGCCCGCGGCCGGCTGCGCGCCGTGGCGCCGGCCCTGGCCGCAGAGGGACTGGCGCCGGCGCGGCTGGCCGACACCGCCCGCCGGCTGGGCCGGGCTCGCGCCGCGCTGGAGGCCGCCACCGCCGAGCTGCTGGCTGGCGCCGCCGCGGTCTACCCGGAAGGCTACATCCTGCTCGACCCGGCCCCCCTGACGGCGGCGCCCGCCGAGCTGCGCCTGCGGGCCATGGCGCGCTGTCTGGCGGTGGTCGGTGGCGGCGGCCATCCGCCGCGGCGGGAGCGGCTGGAGCGGCTGTGCGCCGAACTCGCCGGCGGCGGCCCGGCGGCGGGGCGGACGCTGGCCGGCTGCTGCATCCTGCCGCGCGGCGATTCGGTCGGGCGGCTGCTGCTGTGCCGCGAGCCGGCGGCGGCGGAGCGGCGCCCCGTTCCCCCCGGCAGCGCCGGCCGCACGCTGTGGTGGGACCGCCGGTTCCGCGTCACCCTGCCGCCGGCGGCCCCGGCAACGGCCCTGATGCTGGCGCCGCTGGGCTCCGCCGGGGCGCGGCGGCTGGGCGACACGGCGCTGCCGGCGGCCGTGCCGGCGGCGCTGCCCGGCCTGTGGAACACCTTGCGCCTGATCGGGTTTCCGCAAATGATCGGCTATCGAAACCGGATGACAGGGACTGGCCTGTTGCCGATAATGACAGAATTCGCACCCGAGGAGGGACTGGCCGGCGGCCCGTTCGGCGTTGTCTAGTCGCGGCTGCGCATTATCTGATGGAGGGCGGAAACGGACAGGGACGTCACGGCAGGCGGGGCAAGGCCTGCAGCGGCCCTTTCAAGAGAGGCGACGGCCCGTGAACAATTTCGGCAAGAACCTGGCACTGTGGATCATTATCGGTCTGTTGCTGGTGGCGCTGTTCAGCGTCTTCCAGAGCTCAAGCAATCGCGGCGGCCAGTCGCAGGTCGCCTACAGTGAGTTCGTGGAAGCCGTACAGGGCAACCAGGTCACCGACGTCACGATCCAGGGCCAGCAGATCTCCGGCCACATGGACGGACGGCCGTTCAGCACCTATGCCCCCCAGGATGCGGGGCTGATGGAGCTGCTGCGCGACGCCGGCGTCCGCATCACCGCACAGCCGGAGGAAAGCCCGAACATGCTGCTGCAGATGCTGATCAGCTGGTTCCCCATGCTGCTGCTGATCGGCGTGTGGATCTTCTTCATGCGCCAGATGCAGTCGGGCGGCGGCAAGGCGATGGGCTTCGGCAAGTCGCGCGCGCGGATGCTGACCGAGCGCACGGGCCGGGTGACCTTCGACGACGTGGCCGGCGTCGACGAGGCCAAGCAGGAGCTGGAAGAGGTCGTCGAGTTCCTCAAGGACCCACAGAAGTTCCAGCGCCTGGGCGGCAAGATCCCGAAGGGCGTGCTGCTGGTCGGCCCGCCGGGCACCGGCAAGACCCTGATCGCCCGCGCCGTCGCCGGCGAGGCCAACGTGCCGTTCTTCACCATCTCCGGCTCGGACTTCGTCGAGATGTTTGTCGGCGTCGGCGCCAGCCGCGTCCGCGACATGTTCGAGCAGGGCAAGAAGAACGCCCCGTGCATCATCTTCATCGACGAGATCGACGCGGTCGGCCGTCACCGCGGTGCCGGCCTGGGCGGCGGCAACGACGAGCGCGAGCAGACCCTGAACCAGCTCCTGGTGGAGATGGACGGCTTCGAGTCGAACGAGGGCGTCATCCTGATCGCCGCCACCAACCGCCCGGATGTGCTGGACCCCGCACTGCTGCGCCCCGGCCGGTTCGACCGCCAGGTCGTGGTGCCGAACCCGGACGTCGTCGGCCGCGAGAAGATCCTCAAGGTGCACATGCGCAAGGTGCCCCTGGCGCCCGACGTCGACCCGAAGACCGTGGCCCGCGGCACGCCTGGCTTTTCCGGTGCCGACCTGGCCAACCTGGTCAACGAGGCGGCGCTGCTGGCGGCGCGCCGCGGCCGCCGCCTGGTCGGCCAGTCGGAGTTCGAGGAGGCCAAGGACAAGGTCATGATGGGCTCCGAGCGGCGGTCCATGGTGATGAGCGAGGACGAGAAGAAGCTGACCGCCTATCACGAGGCCGGGCATGCCGTGATCGCCATCCACGAGCCGGCCTCGGACCCGATCCACAAGGCGACCATCATCCCGCGCGGTCGCGCCCTGGGCATGGTCATGCGGCTGCCGGAGGGCGACCGGGTCAGCATGCGCCGCGACAAGTGCGAGGCGGATCTGGCCGTGGCCATGGGCGGACGCATCGCCGAGGAGCTGATCTTCGGCAAGGACCGGATCACCTCCGGCGCCGCCAGCGACATCAAGATGGTCACCGATCTGGCGACGCGCATGGTCAGCGAATGGGGCATGAGCGAGAAGTTGGGCATGCTGCAGTATGGCGCGCCGGAGCAGGAGGTGTTCCTCGGGCATTCGGTGACGCAGCACAAGAACATGTCCGAATACACCCAGCGCATGGTCGACGAGGAGATCCGCTCCATTGTCGACAATGCATACATGCGGGCTCGCAAAACCCTGACCGATCGCATGGACGAGCTGCACACGGTGGCCAAGGGCCTGCTGGAGTACGAGACCCTGAACGCCGAAGAGATCCACTTGCTGCTGCGCGGCGAGCCGATCATTCGCGAGGAGCCGGAGTCGGCCGCGCCGCCGCCGCCGCGTCGCCCTGCCGGCCGTCGCTCGTCGGTGCCCACCGGCGGTGGCAAGGGTGGCCTGGACCCGGAGCCGCAGGGGACGTAGCCCTGGTTGCGAGCTGTCGGAACGATGCAGGGCCTCGCCAGAGTGGCGAGGCCCTTTTCCGTTGACGGACACGTGGGTGCTGATCGGTTCGGCACGGGCCGGCGCCGAGGAGTGGGACGGTGGCGGCCGTGCGGACTCCGCGCCACCTACCTGCCGCCACCTACCTGCCGCCACCTACCTGCCGCTGCCGACGCAGCATGCCAAGGCGGAGGTCCCGGGACGAACAGCCGGGATCTCGCCGTGCGGCATTACACACCAAAATACTTCGCCTTCGGGTGGTGGACCACGATGGCCGAGGTGCTCTGCTCCGGGTGGAGCTGGAACTCGTCGGACAGCTCGATGCCGACGCGATCGGCGTGGAGCAGGCGCAGCAGCGGTTCCTGGTCCTCCAGGTTGGGGCAGGCCGGATAGCCGAACGAGTAGCGGCTGCCGCGGTAGCCCTGCTGCAGCATGCGCTCGATGTCGCGGTCGTCCTCGGCGGCGTAGCCCAGTTCGGCGCGGATGCGCTTGTGCACGTACTCGGCCAGCGCCTCGGTCATCTCGACGCCCAGGCCGTGCAGGTAGAGGTAGTCCTGGTACCTGTTCTCCTCGAACCACTGCCGGGCGATCTCCGAGGCCTGCTGGCCCATGGTCACCACCTGCAGGGCGATCACGTCGCGCTCGTCCTCGCCCACGTCGCGGAAGAAGTCGGCGATGCACTGGCCGAGCCCCTCCGGCCCGGCCACGCCGTCGGGCTTGGCCTGCCGCGGCAGGGTGAAGCGGGCCGCCTCGGCGCCGCTGGCCGGGTCGTAGATGATCACGTCGTTGCCCTCAGCGGCGCACGGCCAGTAGCCATAGACCGCCTGTGGCCGCAGGATGCCCTCGCGCTCGCAGCGGTCGACGAGCTGGTTCAGGATCGGGCGCAGCTCGCGGCGGGCCCAGACCATGTACTCGTCCAGGCGCCGGCCCTCCTTGCGGTAGCCCCATTGCAGCTGGAACAGCATGCGCTCGTTCAGGTAGGGCAGCAGCGTCTTCAGCGGCACGTTCTCGATCAGGCGCGGGCCCCAGAACGGCGGCCGCGGCACCGCGGTCTCGCCGGCCAGCCGGTGGCGGCGGTCGCGCGCCCGCGCCGGGTCGATCTCGATCGCCTGCGTGCCCGCCTCGCCCAGCTTCTTGCTCGTCTTGCGCGAGGGCTTGCCGCGGCGCTTGGCCTCGATCGCCGCACGATAGGTGTCGAACCGGCCGGTGACCACCTGGTCCATCAGGGTCAGCCCGTCGAAGGCGTCGCGGGCATAGGCCACGCGGCCGCAACCATAGGCCTGGGCGCAGTCCTCCTCGACGTAATTGCGCGTCAGTGCCGCGCCGCCGAGCAGCACCGGCACGTCGAAGCCCTCGCGGGTCATCTCCGCCAGGTTCTCGCGCATGATCACCGTGGACTTGACGAGCAGGCCGGACATGCCGACGCACTGCGCCTTGTGCTCGCGCGCCGCCTGCATGATCGCGGTGACCGGCTGCTTGATGCCCAGGTTGATCACCTTGTAGCCGTTGTTGGTCAGGATGATGTCGACCAGGTTCTTGCCGATGTCG
>CAZGMC010000099.1:0-15279 GCA_964526565.1 uncultured Mycobacteriaceae bacterium | reverse complement strand
GGCGGCTGCAACGGCGGCATGAGCATCGACCCCGGGCGGCTGCAACGGCGGCATGAGCATCGACCCCGGGCGGCTGCAACGGCGGCATGCGCATCGACCCCGGGCGGCCGCAACTGCGGCATGCGCATCGACCAATGACAACCGGATGACATTTCGTGCCAAAATGCCGCGGAATCTTGCCTAATCTCGCGAGGCGGTATAATCACTTGCGCAGGCCGCCGTCGCGCGCCGGAGGGCGTCTCCGGAAGCGGGTGGAAGAGCCGTAACGGCGGCGGTGCGAGCGATGGAGGCGTGGGTCTTGAGTCCCACACCCGATCATTGTCCCGCCCTTGTGCTGAATGCGGACTTCCGTCCGCTGAGTTACTTCCCCTTGTCTTTGTGGTCCTGGCAGGACGCCATCAAGGCGGTCTTCCTCAACCGCGTCAACATCATTGCGCAGTACGACCGCACGGTGCGCAGCCCGCGCTGCGAGATGCGGCTGCCCAGCGTCATCTCGCTGAAGGAGTACATCCCCCGCGCGCGGCGCCCGGCGTTCACCCGCTTCAACGTGTTCCTGCGTGACGGCTTCGCGTGCCAGTACTGCGGGGACCGCCTGCCGACGCACGATCTGACCTTCGACCATATCATCCCGCGCTCGCGCGGCGGCAAGACGACGTGGGAGAACGTCGTCACCGCCTGTGCCGAATGCAACCTGCGCAAGGGCAACCGCCTGCCGGAGCAGAGCGGCATGCACCCGCTGACCGTGCCGCTCGAGCCCAGCACCTACAAGCTGCAGGAAAACGGCCGCGCCTTCCCGCCCAATTACCTTCACGAGAGCTGGCGGGACTTCCTCTATTGGGACACCGAGCTCGACCCCTGGTGAGCGGCGGGTCGACCCTTCCTGGCAGACGAGGCTGCGCGTGACGATCGTCACTGCGGCTGGATTGCCAGGGATGTATCCATAGGGCGTGCGCTGCCGGACCGGGGCGGGTTGATTGCCCGAAACGCTCGAAAGTTTCAGCGGTTCGGGCTACCATACCAGTCAAGGTCCCCGCACCCGTTCAACCGCTCACCGGAAAGGTCCGGTTCCCATGCTGCATTTTCACCGTTTCCTCGTTGCCGCGATCGTGGTCGTGGCCGCGACACTGGCCGCGACCCTGGCCCTTGCGCCGGCGCGCGCAGCAGAGTCGACTGATGCCCAGTTCGCCGCGTGGATCGACCGCCTGGAAAACGAAGCCGAGGCCCTTGCCGAGCAGATGCGCCAGCCGGCGACCACCGTGGCCGGCGGCTACGCCCTGCGCGAGGGCAGCGCCGGCCCGCGTGTGGCGCAGTTGACGGCGCGCCTGGGCGAGCTCGGCTACGACCTGCCCGAGGCCGACCGGGGCAGCGTGTTCACCACCGCCGTCGCGGACGCCGTCGCCGCCTTTCAGGAGGACCGCGGCCTGTTCATCGACGGCATCGTCGGCCCGCAGACGGTCGGCGAGCTCAACCGGACGCCCGAGGAGTCGCTGCGCGCCCTGCACTGGACGATCGAACGGCTGCGCGAGGCACGTGTCGACCTGCCCGACCGCGTGCTGGTCATCAACATCCCGTCGACCGAGGCGACGCTGATCGAGGACGGCCGGATCGTCATGGCGATGCCGGCGGCAGTGGGCCGGCCGACGCGGCGCACGCCGCTGCTGCGCGACGAGATCGTCAACGTGACCGTCAACCCGAGCTGGAGCGTGCCGCCGACCATCATGCGCGAGGACGTGATGCCGCGGCTGCGCGCCGGCAGCGATACCGGCATCTCGTCGGCCGCGGTCTGGGTGGACGGGCAGCGCGTCGACCCGGCGGCCATGGACTGGTCCGAGGTGTCGCCCGGCCAGATCTGGATCCGCCAGTCGCCGGGGCCGCACAACGCGCTCGGCCGCTTCGTCTTCTGGCTGACCAACGACCACAACATCTTCGTCCACGACACCAACGCCCCGTACGTGTTCGATCGCGCCAACCGCGCCGTCAGCTCGGGCTGCATGCGCGTGGCCGATGCGCGCCGCCTGGCCGAATACCTGCTCGCCCGCAACGGCCACGACGTGTCCGAGCTCGACGGCATGCTGGCGACGACGTACACCCGCGTGCTCGAGCTCGACGAGCCGCTGCCGGTGTTCGTCACCTACTGGACGGCCACCGTCCGGCCGGACGATGGACAGGTCGTGTACCATCGCGACATCTACAACCTGATGCGCGGCTACGAGCCGGCCGAGCGCATCGCGCGGAACGAGGTCGACCTTACGCCGGAAGCGGTCGGGTCGGATTCCTGAGCCGGTCGCGGCGGCGCCTTTTCTGGTGCCCGCTTCGGGCCACTGCCCTGCCGGGGCGCCTGCGGCGCCGCCTGCAGGGCAGCACCGGCGGGCAGCATGAGGGCGCCGCCGCCGGTACGCTGACGCGATCTCTGCCAACCGCGGCCGCCGGGGGTGTGGCGCCGGCCGGTTTGCGGGCCGGCCGGTTTGCGGGCCGGCCGGTTTGCGGTATGAGTGAGGCCCGCTCGTCCCCGTTCCGTGCCGAAGGGAGCCGCGCCGATGACCGCCGCCCGCGCAGCCGTTCTTGCCGTTGTCGCCGCCCTCAGCGTCCCGGCCGCGGCCGCCGCCCAGGAGGGCGAGACGGGCCCGTGCGCGGTGCTGGCCGACCTGCGCATCGACGACGCCAACCTGCTGTCGGCGACGGTGGTGCCGGCCGCCGGGGGGCTGCCGGAGTACTGCCGCGTCCTCGGCTATGTCCGCCCGGCGATAAACTTCGAGGTGCGCCTGCCGACGACGGACTGGAACGAAAAGTTCTACATGGTCGGCTGCGGCGGCTTCTGCGGCCAGCTGGACAGCGACCGCCCGGGCTTCATCAATGCCATGAATTCCGGCCTGCGCCGCAACCATGCGGCCGTGGCGATGGACTCCGGCCACTGGGGCGCATCGTCCGTGGACGGGCGCTGGGCCTACCACGACCGGCTCGCCGAGATCGACTGGGGCCGTCGCGCCGTGCCCGAGACGGCGCGGGTCGCCCTGGCCCTGACGGAAGCCTTCTACGGCCGTGCGCCGGCGCAGCGCTATTTCCAGGGCTGCTCCACCGGCGGGCGCATGGCGCTCATGGCCGCCCAGCAGACGCCGGAGCTGTTCGACGGCATCATCGCCGGCGCCCCGGCGCTCGACTACACCGGCCTGGTTGCCACCGCGTTCGCCTCCATCGTCCAGGCCAACATCGCCACGGACGGGTCGGACATCGTCACGCCCGACGTGGTGCCGCTGGTCGAGGACGCCGTGTCCGCCGCCTGCGACGCCGCCGACGGCCTGGAAGATGGTCTGATCGCCGACCCGCGCGCCTGCGACTTCGACCCGGCCGCGCTCCAGTGCGGCGCGGGCGAAACCGAGGGCTGCCTGACCGCGGCACAGGTCGCCACGCTGCGCACCTGGTACCGGGGCCCGCAGACCGCGACCGGTGAGCAGCTCCATCCCGGCGGCATCCCCTATGGCTCGGAGCCGTACTGGTGGCTGTGGCTGACCGGCGACGGCGCCGGCAACGGCCGGCTGATCCCGGCGTTCAACACCGACTTCCTGCGCTACATGGCGTTCGAGGACGATCCCGGCCCCGCCTACGGGCCGCTCGACTTCGACCTGGACAGCGACCCGGCGCGGCTCGACTTCATGGCCGCCATCTACAATGCCGACGACCCCGACCTGACCGCCTTCCGCGACGCCGGCGGACGGCTGCTGATGTGGCACGGCTGGGCCGACGCCATCGTCACGCCGTGGCGCACCCTGGAATATTTCGCGGCGGCGCAGGAGGCGTCCGGCGGAGCCGCGGCGGCGGACGGCTTCATGCGGTTGTTCATGATCCCCGGCATGGACCACTGCGGCATCCTCCCCGGTCCCGGCATCGACCAGCTCGGCTTCGAGCCGCTGGAGGCGCTGGAGCGATGGGTCGAGCAGGACGAGGCACCGGACCGTCTGCTCGCCGTCAAGGTCGACGAGGCCGGCACCGTGGTGTGGAGCCGGCCGCTGTGCTCGTATCCCGAGGAAGCCGCCTACACCGGCTCAGGTGATACGGCCGAGGCGGACAACTTCGTCTGCGCCGAGCCCTGACGCCGGCAGCGGCCGGCGAAGGCCGGCCGAACATTGCAATTATGAACCCCGGCGCAATGCTGGGCCTTTTCCTCACTCTCCTCCTGCCGGCCGGTGTTTTCTCCTTGCCCGGCCGGCGGAAAACCGCTCATTCTGATGGGACATGCCGACCGAACGGCGTCGGCCGTGCCGCTTGATCGGCAAAAAATAACTGACCCGTTCACAAGGGATCCGTGGGAGGAACGTCCATGATCTCCTTGACCGCGGACACCGTGCGGCTCAAGGGCCGCGCGGCGGACAAGCGTGCCGCCATCCGCCAGGCCGGCGACCTGCTGGTGACCGCCGGCAACATCGACCCCGGCTACATCGACCCCGGCTACATCGACAGCATGATGGCGCGCGAGACGGTAGCCAACACCTTCCTCGGCAACGGCATCGCCATCCCCCACGGCCTGCCCAAGGACCGCGAGCTGATCGGCCGGACCGGCATCGCCGTCGTCCAGTTGCCCGACGGGGTCGAATGGAACCCGGGCGAGACGGTCCATCTGGTCGTCGGCATCGCCGCCCGCTCCGACGAGCACCTGCAGATCCTGACCAACCTGACCGACATGCTTGACGACGCGGCGACGGTCCACGGGCTGGTCGTCACCGATGATCCGCAGGACATCGTCAACCGCCTCAACGGCGCCGCCGCGGCGGCCCGGCCGAAGCCCGTCGCGGCCGCGCCGGAGGACTTCGCCCGCCATTTCGACGCCGTGATCGACAGCCCGCACGGCCTGCACGCCCGCCCGGCCACGGTGCTGGCGGAGATCGCCAAGAGCTTCGCCAGCGAGGTGCGCGTGCGCTACGGCGACCGCGTCGCCTCCGCCAAGAGCCTGGTCGCGCTGCTCAAGCTCGGTGTCGAAGGCGGCGCCAGCGTGCGCGTCATGGCCGAGGGCAACGACGCCGACCGGGCGCTGGCCGCGCTGCGCGAGGCGGTCGAGGCCGGTCTGGAAGAGGAGGCCGAGGCGGAGGCGGCCGGCCCGGTCGCCGTGCTCCCGACGATCCGCTACGAAGGCCGCGCCATCGACGGGCTGGCCGCCTCGCCGGGCCTGGCCATCGGCCCGCTGCTGCAGTACCGGCGCGGCAAGATCGTCGTCGCCGCCACCGCCCGCGATCCGGCGGCGGAACAGGACAAGCTGCGCCACGCCATCGCCTCGGCCGACCGCCAGCTCGACGAACTGTTCGAGGAGGTGCGCCAGCGCTCCGGCGCCGGCCGCGCCGCCATCTTCCGCGCCCACGCCGAGTGCCTTGACGACCCCGCACTGGCCGATGCGGCCGACGCGCAGATCCGCCACGGCCACAGCGCCGGCTGGGCCTGGCAGCACGCCTTCGAGGAGCGGGCCAAGGCGCTGGAGACGGTCAAGGACCCGGTGGTCGCCGGCCGCGCCATCGACCTGCGCGATGTCGGCCGCCGCGTTCTGCGCCTGCTCGCCGAATCCATCGAGGACGAGTTCACCCCGCCCGACCGGCCGGTGGTCCTGGTCGCCGAGGACCTGACGCCGTCGGACACCGCCCGGCTCGACCCGGCCTATGCGCTGGGCCTGTGCACGGCCGCCGGCGGCCCGACCTCGCACACCGCGATCATCGCCCGCTCGCTCGACATTCCGGCCGTGGTCGGCGCCGGGCCGACGGTGGTGGACCTGCCCGACGGCCGCGAGGTGATCCTCGACGGCGGCAGCGGCATGCTGGTCGTCGAGCCGACCGAGGCCGATCTCGCCGCCGCCCGCCAGGGCCAGACCGACCTGCGCGAGCAGCGCGAGGCCGAGAAGCGGGCCTGCTATCAGCCGGCCATCATGGCCGACGGCGTCCGCATCGAGGTCGTCGCCAACATCGGCAACGCGGCCGAGGCGGAACACGCCGTCAACGCCGGGGCCGAGGGCGTCGGCCTGCTGCGCACCGAGTTCCTGTTTCTGGAGCGCGACACGCCGCCGAGCGAGGACGAGCAGTTCGCCGCCTACAGCGCGATGACGAAGGCGCTCAACGGCCTGCCGCTGATCATCCGGACCATCGACATCGGCGGCGACAAGGAGGTGCCCTACCTGTCGCTGCCGGTCGAGGCCACCCGTTCCTGGGTGAGCGCGGCATCCGCCTGTGCCTGAACCGGCCGGACCTGTTCAAGCCGCAGTTGCGCGCCATCTTCCGCGCCGCCGCGACCGGGCCGGTCAAGATCATGTACCCGATGATCTCGTCGCTCGACGAACTGGCGCGGGCGCGGGCGGTGACCGAGGAGGTGCGCCGCGAGCTCGGCGCCGACCCGGTCGAGACGGGCATCATGGTCGAGGTGCCCTCGGCCGTGCTGATGGCCGAGGAACTGGCCCGCGAGGTTGACTTCTTCTCCATCGGCACCAACGACCTGGCCCAGTACACCCTGGCCATGGACCGGCTGCACCCGTCGCTGGCCCGCTACGCCGACGGCCTGCACCCGGCCGTGCTGCGCATGATCGACCGCACCGTCAAGGCCGCCGATGCCGCCGGCAAATGGGTCGGCGCCTGCGGCGGCATCGCCGGCGATCCACTCGGCGTCGTCATCCTGACCGGTCTCGGCGTCAAGGAGCTCAGCGTCAGCATTCCCAGCGTGGCGGCGGTCAAGGCCCAGGTTCGCGGGCTGACCTCGGGCCGGGCGCGGGCGCTGGCGCAGCGGGCCCTGACCTGCTGCAGCGTCGCCGACGTCCGCGCGCTGGCCTGAACCTGGAGGCTGCGGCCATGCTCGGCACCGACGGCATCGCAACCGTGTCGCTCAATCCGGCCATCGACCAGACGGTGGCGATCCCCAGCTTCACGGCGGGCAGCGTCAACCGCGTCGCCCACGAGCAGTCCCACGCCGGCGGCAAGGCGGTCAACGTCGCCTCCTTCCTGGCCGACACCGGCCACCGCGTCGCCGTCACCGGGTTCTTCGGCGAGGCCAACGCGGCGCCGTTCGAGCGGCTGTTCGCCGACAAGGGGATCGCCGACCGGTTCGTCCGCCTGAACGGATCGACGCGGGTCAACATCAAGATCGTCGACGAGGTGCGCGCCCAGGTTACGGACATCAACTTTCCGGGGTTGAGCGGCTCGCTGGCCGACCTGGCCCTGCTGACCGACGTGGTCGAGACCATGTGCAGCCACCACGACTGGTTCGTGCTGTCCGGCAGCGTGCCGGCAGGCCTGCCGGACTGGGTCTATGCCGATCTGGCCGGCCGGCTGAAGGCGCACGGCCGGACGGTGGTGCTGGACGCCAGCGGCGCCCCCTTCGCCGCGGCCATCGCCGCCCGGCCCGACATCATCAAGCCCAATATCCACGAGCTGGAAGAGCTGGTCGGCCGGCCGCTGGAGGACCGCGCGGCCGTGGTCGACGCGGCGCGCACGATGGGCGCCAAGGACCCGCTGCGCGTGTTCCGGCCTGCGTGGCCGGGGCCGCGGTCACCGGCGCCCTGTCGATGCTGTTCGGCTGCGGCCTGCGCGCCCCGCACGGCGGCGTGTTCGTGCTGGCCATCCCCAACGCGGTCAGCCACGTGCTGCTGTACGCCGTGGCCATCATCGCCGGCACCCTGGTCACGGCGGCGCTGGTCGTGGCGCTCAAGCGGCCCCTGACAGAGGCCGGGCCGGAAGGGCAGACGGCGCCGGCGGTGGGTGCCCTGGGCTGAGCGTGGCCTCGACCGCGCCGGCCGCGGCGCAGCGGCCCGGTCCGGTCCGGCAAGCGTCCGGCCGCCGGCCGTTGCGGGGACCGGCCGTAAGCATGATTGCGCACCCTGGCAGCGGCTGGTACGACAGCCGCCATTGCCGCCGTCGGACGCACCCTCGCCTCGAGTCGCCGCCCGCCGCCCGTGGACAAGCCGGGCGGATCGGAGTAAGCGCTTGGGGCCCGCCGTCCCTGCCGGATCCCCGCCCGAATGAACCGGATTCCCGCCCGGATGAAGCCGTAATGCCAGACAGCGCCGGTCGCCGTTTCCCCTTGGGCCGCAGGTTGCGCCGCGCGGTGTTCGCCAGCCCCGTCTACAACCTGATGCTCGGGCGGGCGCGGCCGCGGGAGCTGGCGCTGGTGCCGCCCGACCCGTGGCCCGGCGACCTGGAGCGCGGCGCCGCCATGCTGGCCGGCGTCTACCGCTTCGCCGGCGAGCTGCTGGAGGCCGCCGAGCCGTCGTTCGACCCGCCCGATCTGGGCGAGGATTTCGTCGCCGAGATCAACGGTTTCGACTGGCTGCGCCACCTGCGCGCCCTGGGCGGCGATGCCGCCCGGCGCCACGCGCGCCGCCTGGTGCTGGCGTGGGTCGAGCGCCACGACCACTGGCACCCGCTGCTGTGGCGGCCCGACGTGCTGGGCACCCGCATTGCCGCCTGGGTCGGCGCCCACGACTTCTTCTGCGCCAGCGCCGACGACGACTTCCGCCAGCGCGTCTTCGCCAGCCTGGCCCGGCAGGTGCGCCATCTGGCCAACAGCGCACCGGGGGAGCGCCCCGGACCACCGCGCATCGCTGCCGCCCGGGGCCTGGTCCATGGTGCGCTGGCCCTGGGCGAGGGCGAGCGGCTGGTGCCGCGCGGCCTGCGCCTGCTGGAGCGCGAGCTGGAGCGCCAGGTGCTGCCCGATGGCGGCCACGTCTCGCGCAATCCTGTCGCCCAGGTGGCGGTGCTGCGTCACCTGATCGACCTGCGCGCCGCCCTGCACGCGGCCGGCAACGGCGTCGCGGCCGACGAGCCGGTCCCTGAGCCGGAGCCGGAGCCGGAGCCGGAACCGACTGCGGAGCCGGTCTCCGGGGCAGACCCGGGCGCCGCCGCCGGAGCGGCGCGAGGCAATGCCGCCGCCGCCGGTCCGTACGTCGTGCCCGAGGCGTTGCGCGCGGCGATCGAGCGCATGGCGCCGGTGCTCCGCCTGCTGCGCCATGACGACCACGGCCTCGCCCTGTTCCACGGCAGCCAGGAGGGCGAGCCGGCGCTGATCGACGCCGTGCTGACGCAGAGCGGCGTCGCCGCCCGGCCGGCCAAGGGCGTCCGGTACGCCGGCTACGAGCGGGTCATGGCCGGGCGCACCCTGGTCCTGCTCGATGCGGGTCCGCCGCCGTCGTCGGGGTTCGACCGTGACGCCCATGCCGCCCCGCTGAGCTTCGAGCTGTCCGTCGCCCGCGAGCGCCTGATCGTCAACTGCGGCGCCTGGCCCGGCCGCACCGGGCGCGGCGGTGCCGCCTGGCATGCCGCCCTGCGCCAGACGGCGGCGCACTCCACCCTGACGGTCGGCGACACGGCGGTGCTGCCGCTGCGCGCCGACGGCGGGCTGGCCCGGCGCAGCGGCAGCGTGACCGCGGAGCGCAGCGCGCTGGAGGGCGGCATGCTGATCGAGGCAGCCCACGACTATTACGTCAAGCCGTTCGGCGTCGTGCACCGCCGTCGCCTGTGGGTGGCGGACACCGGGGACGACATCCGCGGCGAGGATGCCGTGACCCCCGTCGCGGGCCGCACCTCGCGTCCGGTGCCGTTCGCCCTGCGCTTCCATCTGCATCCGGCGCCGGAGGTCGACGGCGCCGCGGCCGGGGCGGTGATCCGCACGGCGTCCGGCGCCACCTGGCGGTTTGTCGCCGAGGGCGGGACCGTCGGGCTGGAGGAGAGCGTCTATGTCGGCCACGAGGCGGCGCGCCGCCGCGGCCGCCAGATCGTCGTCTCCGGTACCGCCGGCGGCGACGGCGAGGTCGTCGTCAAGTGGGCCCTGCAGCGGGAGCATGGTTCCGCACCCGTCACGGCGCCAGAGGATGCCGGGGGCGCCGGGGAGGGCGCCGGGGAGGACGCCGACGACGGCTCGCCGGTCGGCTGATACCGCTTTGATTTTCCGAAGGGAATGCGTCCTGGCCAGCGGTCGCGGCCTTGCGGGGGGCGGGGCGGGGCCTAAATAGGATGGTGTGCCGGATGCCGGAGACCGGGTCCGGCGGCCGGCCCGGCGCTGCGCCGGGCAGCAGTCGCAAGGGTGCGGCGTTGCCGTCAGGGATGTCGCGCCCCGAGTCGCTCTGAGGAGGGCTTGACCCATGCAGACCCATACAGATTACCGTGACGGCGTGGATCCGCGCCAGCGCAACCAGGAAAGCCTGGTCCGGGTCGGGCTGATGACGGCGCTGGCCGTGTTTTTCGCCGCGCTGATGCCGCCGGTGCAGATGGCCGCCATGGCCACGTCCCTGCTGCAGATCGGCGCCTTCGTCTCCATCGTGATGGCCGCACGGCAAGGCGAGCGGCTGGGGGCGCCCCATTTGACCCGCTGGGACGAGGCCGCCGCGCTCATGCTCGCCAGCATGCTGGCCGGTACCTTCGTCGATCCCGACGCTGTGGCCGCGGCCGGCGCCGGTGCCGCGGGGGGAGGCTGAGCCGTGACCTATCGTTTCCGCCATGATGTTGCCAGGCGCAGCGATACGGAGTCGGTGCTTCATGCGACGGCGCTGCTGGCCGGCATGGCCGGCGTGCTGGCGCTGTGCGCCTGGTTCCTGGCCGGGCTTGACGGGCTGGTGACGGCGGCGGCCGTGGTGGTGACCGCGGCGGTCGTGGTGCCGCGTGTCCCGCCGGCGACGATCATGCGCATGGTCAAGGCCGTGCCCATCGAGCCGTGGCGCATGCCCGAGGTCAGCGGCATGGTCGCCGAGCTTGCCCGGCGGGCCGGGCTGGCGGCGCCGCCGGCCCTGTACTGGGTGCCCGACCGGCGGCTGAACGCCTTTGCCGCAGGCGACCGCGAGCGGTCGGCCATCGGCCTGTCCGACGCCGCGCTGCGCCACCTGACGCCGCGCGAGGCGGAGGCGGTGCTGGCCCACGAGGTGGCGCACATTGCCGCCGGCGACACCGGACTGATGCGGGTGGCCATGGGCATCGGCCAGGTGACGCGGCTGACCAGCTTCATCGGCCTGACCGGGTCGCTGCTGCTGGTGCTGGGGACGACCGGCAGCGCCGTCGTGCCGGCGTATGTCGTGCTGGTGTTCGCCGCGGCACCGACGGCGGTGACCCTGCTGCAGCTCGCCTTCTCGCGCAACCGCGAGTTCGCCGCCGACCTCGGTGCCGCCCAGCTGACCGGCGACCCTCTTGCGCTTGTCGCGGCGCTGGAGAAGATTGATGTGATGCAGCGCGGCCGATGGCCGTGGCGGCTCGGCGGTCCGGCCGACGTGGTGGTGCCGTCGTGGCTGCTGACCCATCCGCCGGTACGGCTGCGGGTCGAGCGGCTGCTGGCTCATGTCGAGGCGCGGCCGCCGTCGCCGTGGGGCGAGCGGCCGCAGTCCCTCGGTGGGGTCCGCATCTTCCCACTGCATTGAGTACCGTGTCGTTTCGTTGGAGTTCACCCGCAATGGGGGTCAGAGCGAAAGCCGTTGTGGTTCTGGCGGCGGCGGTGGCCGTCGCCGTCTTTCACGGCTGTGCGCCGTCGGGCGATCGCCGGGCCGTCGCCACCGCGGCGGCGCCGGTCGCCGCCGGCGAGATGGTCACGCCCGGCGAGGCGGTCCTGTCGCTGGCGCCGATGCTGGACCGCGTCACGCCGGCCGTCGTCAACGTCTCGGTGGAATACCGCACTCCGCCGCAGCTGCACCCGCTGCTGTCCGATCCGCGCTTCCGGCAGTTCTTCGGCCTGCCCGACGACCTGCCAATGGAGCGCCAGCTCAGCGTTGGCTCGGGGATGGTCGTCGATGCCGGCCGCGGCTACGTCGTGACCAACTATCACGTGATCGAGGATGCCGATCGTGTCCTGGTCACGCTCAAGGACCGGCGCAGCTTCGAGGCGCGGGTGGTCGGCAGCGATCCCGGCACCGACATCGCACTGCTGCAGATCGACGCCGACGACCTGACCGACGTGCGCTTCGCCGACTCCGACAGCCTGCGCGTCGGCGACTACGTGCTGGCCATCGGCAACCCGTACGGGCTCGGCCAGACGGTCACCTCGGGCATCGTCAGCGGCCTGGGCCGCGCCGGGCTGATGCCCGACGGCTACGAGGACTTCATCCAGACCGACGCCTCGATCAACCCCGGCAATTCGGGCGGGCCGCTGATCAATACGCGCGGTGAGGTGGTCGGCATCAACACCGCCATCCTGTCGCGCCATGGCGGCAATGTCGGCATCGGCTTCGCCGTGCCCGGCAACATTGCCCGGACCGTGGTCGACCAGCTTGCCGAGACGGGGCAGGTGCGCCGCGGCCAGCTCGGCGTCCTGGTCCGGCCCGTGACGCCCGATGTCGCCGCCTCGCTCAACCTGGACCGCAGCGCCGGTGCCCTGGTGGCCGAGGTGCAGCCCGGCTCGGCGGCGGCGGCCGCGGGTCTGCGCAGCGGCGACGTGATTCTGGCGCTGAACGGCGAGCCCGTCGATACGACGAGCAGCCTGCGCAGCCGGATCGGCCTGATGGGCATCGGCGAACGCGTCACCTTGACGGTGTACCGCGACGGCACGCGCCGCACCGTCGAGGCCCGTGTCGGCAGCCTCTGACCGCATCCGGACACGCCGATGGAGGGTTCGCCATGACCGATCTCTACAACGTGCTGGGGTTGCCGCGGACGGCAACTGCCGAGGACGTCCGGGCGGCCTACCGGCGCCTGGCCAAGCAGTACCATCCCGACCTCAACGGCGGCAATCCGGCGGCGGTGGACCGGTTCAAGCAGGTCACGGCCGCGTACGACATCCTGGGCGACAAGGACAGGCGCGCCCGCTATGACCGCGGCGAGATCGACGCGACGGGCGCCGAGAAGCCGCGCTTCGAGCACGCTTTTCACGGCGGCGGCCCAGGCGGCTTCGGCGGCTTTCATTCTGGTTCCGGCGGCGGCCGGTTCCGCGACATCGGCGACATGTTTGCCGATATGCTGGGCGCCGGGTTCGCCGAGGGTGCCGCCGGATCGCGTCGGGCGCAGCACGGCCCCGGCGCCCGCCGCACCGGCGCCGCGGTTGGCCGCGGCGAGGATGTGCGGCTGGATCTGGCCGTTGGTTTCGTCGAGGCGGCCAAGGGCGTGCGCAAGCGGGTCACACTGCCCGATGGCGGCGCGCTGGACCTGTCGGTGCCGGCCGGGGTGGCCGACGGCCAGGTGCTGCGCCTGCGCGGCAAGGGCCGGCCGGGCCGCGCCGGCATGCCGCCGGGTGACGCACACGTCACGATCAGGGTGCTGCCGCACCCGCTGTTTGAGCGTCGCGGCGATGACATCCTGCTGGATCTGCCGGTGTCGCTGGCCGAGGCGGTGCTGGGTGCCCGCATCGAGGTGCCGACGATCTGGGGACCGGTGACCATGACCGTGCCGAGGGGCGCCGGCGGCGGCACCACCCTGCGCCTCAAGGGCAAGGGCATCGAGGGCGCCAAGGGCGGCGGGGGCGGTGGCCGCGGCGACCAGCTGGTGCGGCTGCGCATCGTCCTGCCCGACCGGCCCGACGCCGAGCTGGAGGCGCTGGTGCGCGACTGGTCGGCGCGCCATCCGCACGATCCGCGCAGCGGCGGCGACTGGGCCACGGACTGAGCGTCGGTGGCCGCACCCGATCCGGCCGGGGCACGGCAGACTCTTGAATCGCTTCCCGGTTTGCCTAAATCGCCAGCCGTCGAGGGACCGGATGCCGATCCGGCCGGAACATCGATCGGAGGGGGAAGCGATGGCTGCCATGAACACTGCACAGCGCAATCGCAGCGCGATCAGCGTGTCCGGCCGGTGGGGGCGGCGCGGCGCCAACCGGGTCGACACTGTGGCGCTGCCGGTTGACGAGCCGCCGCCCACGCCGCCACCCAGCCGCAGCGGGCGCGGGCTGCGCCGCGGCGCCCTGCTCAGCCTGTTTGCCGACACCGCCGTGGCCCGCCGCGCCGCGGCCTGAACAGCCTTGAAGCCAGCCGGCAACAGCAGCGCCGGGCACGGCCTTTGCTGTTGTTCGATTGGCAGGTTGCGGGATCGGGCTCCGGTCAGGCGCGCGCGAGGCGACGCCGGGCCAGTGCACCGACACAGATCAGCGCCGCACCAAGCAGCGCCAATGTGCCCGGTTCGGGGACAGGACTGGTGGTCATCACCGTGAAGGTGGCGACGCCATTGGCAAAGATTTCAAAAAAGTCTGAGCTATTTTGCTCTTCCCAGCGAATGGTTATGTCGTCGGTCGTGAAATCCACCGTCAACAAGAAGTCCGGATTTGCGCCGCTGTTGGCCAGATTGTCTGTCTCCAACTGGACGAGTGAAATGATTGCCGGACTGCCGAACACGATATTCTGGATCGTGACCTCAATGACATCAACATTTATTTGAAAGCGGGACATAGTGTCCGTAACGGTGACCGTGATGCCGTTATCGGCCGGGTCGATGCCGACGTTCACGAAGGACGGCTGCAAAAAATTGTCGCTGTCCGCATTGGCCGCCGTCAGCTCCATCGCCGAGCTCACCGTGACGTTCGAGCGGGTCAGGTGCCGCCACGTGCTGCTGTCGGCCGGCGGTTCGCCGGGTAATTCGTCGATGCTGCTGGTGACCAGGCCGACCTGCTGGATAAGGGCCGCCGACGCGGGCCCGCACATGATTGCGCCGGTGATCACGGCGGCAGCTGCGGCGGACAGGAATCGAGAAGCAGTCATGGTCGCCTCAATCTGAAACACGTGCCGGTATTGGACAGCAAGTTGCGTGCCAGCGGCGAGGAATGCAGAGTTTCAGGTATGCCGGGGCGTCGGGTGCGGCGCCTGCGTGAAACCTGTAAAGCGGACAAAACCCTTCGTTAAGTATCGATGGGTTGGTAACGAATTGAAAAAACTGATTGAACACCTTCAGGCGGTGCGGGCCGGTAGGAACCTCATGGCGCCGTTGCGTAAGGTTTTTCGACTCCGCTTGGCGGGTTGGTGATAGCGGGGCCTAGGGTCCATGGTGCCGGCCCGGTGCCGCCGCCGCCCGATCTGGCCGCCAGGCTGGGCCACCTTTGCGCCGCGCCGGGCCGCCCGGCCGACGGTGACAGGTTTTTTGCAGAGCCGCGAAATTTGGTCTGGACTCGGTCCCGGCCGGCGCCTATATAGCCGCTCACGCCACGCGGCTGGCCGCTTTCCGATCCTACGGATCGAAACAGCGGCGGTGGAACCGGAAGCGGTTCCGGCCATTGCATCGGCAAGGCTGCGTGACTATACTCAAAGGTCTGCGACGCTGAGGCGCCATCGGGAACGGTGGGTCTGGGCGTTTCAGTTGCCGCTTCGGCGGCAGCGGTTCTTGGACAGAGTGAACAGGCATCGAGAAGGGATGCGCGGGCGGCGGTGGT
>CAZGMC010000098.1:0-15373 GCA_964526565.1 uncultured Mycobacteriaceae bacterium | reverse complement strand
GCACGGCCGGCGGCCCCGGCCCTGCGCCCGATTGCCGGAACATAGTGCAAAAGCCGGCGCCGATAAAGCCCGGTGTCGCCCTGCCGATAAAGCCCGGTGTCGCCCTGCCGACAAAGCCCGGTGTCGCCCTGCCGACAAAGCCCGGCGTCGCCTTGCCGGCTTCGCTCACCCCGGGCCGGTCATCGGCGCACGACATCGCCTTCCCCCCGCGCCCGGCCGTCATGGCCCGAGGGCAGCGGCCCGGCCGGGTTCAGCACCCAGGCGGCGATGTCATCGATCACGACGCGGGCGTGCAGATCGCGCAACAGCATGTGGTAGCCGTCGGGATAGAAGGCCACCCTGCGGCCGGCCGATGGCAGCCGCGCCAGCAGGGCGTCGACCGACTCCGGTGGCAGCACCTCCTCGTTGTCGCCGAACAGGACCAGCGTCGGCACGCGCAGCCACGGCGCGGCGGCCCGGCCCGCGTCCATCAGGTCGACCAGGCCGCCGATGGCATCGGTCCGCGTCTCCTTGATGACCAGCGGGTCCCGGCCCAGGGCGATCAGCATCTCGATGTTGTCCGACGGTACGATGTCCAGCGCCTCGCCGGTCAGCGTCATGCCCGGTGTCACCGCCACCGCCAGCCACAGCGCCAGCCGCTCGATCACGGTCATGCCGTCGCGGCCCCATGCCGCCGGCGCCACCAGCACGACCCCGTCGACGGGCGGCGGATCGGTACCGCCCAGCGCGGCGATCACCACCGCACCGCCCATGCTGTGGCCGAGCAGGTAGAGCGGCACGCCCGGATGCCGCCCGCGCAGCAGCGCCGCCGCCGCGCGCAGGTCGTCGACCAGGGTGTCGGCGCCGGGCCAGATGCCGCGGCCGCGGCTGCGACCGAAGCCGCGCTGGTCGTAGGCATGGGTGGCGATGCCGTGCGCCGCCCACACCGGCCCCGCACCCTCGAACATGTTGGAATAGTCGTTGAAGCCGTGCAGGCCCAGGATCACCGCCGCCGGTTCGCCATCGGGCAGCCAGGCACGCATGGGCAGCCGGTAGCCGTCCGCCGCCACCACCGCATCGCCGGCCAGGGCGGGCGGATGGCGCGGCAGCCCCATCGGCTGATAGACCTGCGCACAGCCGGCCACGGCCAACGCCAGCATCAGCAGCAGGCTGCGCGAGCCTGTGCGGCAACGGCGCGGACACCGTCGCATCGTGACCGTGCGCACCACGGGTCGTCGGACATCCGGAACCATGGGTGAACGTGTTAGTCTCGGACGGTGCCGCGGGCAAGTGATGCCGCACGCCCATCCGATTCGCCACGATCCCGATGAGAAAAGGCAGAATCATGACCGAGCGCGCGCTGTGCGACGGCCCGTTCTTCTTCCTCCGTCACGGCGAGAGCGAGGCCAATGTCGCCAGCCTCATCGCCGGGTCGACGGACACGCCGCTGACGGAGACGGGCCGCGCCCAGGCCGCCGCGGCGGCCGGACGGGTGCGCGGCCTGGGCATCGCCGCCGTCTATACCAGCACCCTGGCGCGGGCCGCCGAAACGGCCAAGCCCATCGCCGCAGCGCTGGGCCTGCCGGTGCGCCAACTGGACGGCCTGTGCGAGCGCAACTGGGGCGAGTGGGAGTTGCGGCCGCTGTCCTGGATTCGCGATCGCACCATCACCGCGCCGGGCGGCGAGAGCCTGGCCGGCTACGAGGACCGGGTGTGGCGGACCTGCGCCGGCCTGCATGGCCCGGGGCCGGCCCTGATCGTTGCCCACTCTGGCACGATTCGCGTGCTGCGCACGCGGCTCGGCATCGGCGACGTGTACGGATGGGTCGGCAACGCCGTGCCGGTCCGCTTCGCGCCGCCGCCCGATGGCAGCGGCGTCTGGCGCATGACCACCGTCGACGGCGGGCCGGTCGATGCCCACTCGGTGCGCTACGCCGGGACGTAAGCGCCACCGCCCGAACGGCCTTCAGGCCGCCGCCTGCTCCGTCTCGATCGGGCAACCCACGGCCTTGCAGGCCGCCATCGAGCCCAGGCACACCTCGACGTCCTCGAACCCGTTCTGTTTCAGGATCGAGGCGGCGATGACGGCGCGCTTGCCGCTGCCGCAGAACGTGGTGATCGGCCGCTCCTTCGGGATCAGGCCCAGATTGTCCGGCACCGCGCCGACATAGACGTGGGTCGACCCGGGCAGCCGGCCGGCCGCCACCTCCTCGACGCCACGCACGTCGAGCAGGGTGAACGGGTCGCCGCGCTCCAGCCGCGCCGCCAGGACATGGGCGCTGACGGCGGGAATGGTCTGGTAGGCGCGGCCGCTGACCTCCCACTGGTGCAGGCCCTCGTCCAGGAACCCGACGATGCGGTCGTAGCCGAGCCGCACGAACTGGCGCACCGCCGAGTCCAGGTCGGCAAAGCCGGCGGCGACCAGGGCGATGTCGCGGTTATAGGGCAGGAACCAGCCGGCAAAGCCGGACAGCATGTCGACCGGGATGACCAGGCTGCCGGGGATGACGGCGCCCGAGCAGGCCTCGGCGCTGCGGATGTCGACCAGCACCGTGCCGGCGGCCATGGCGTCGGCGACCTGGCCGGCCGTCATCGGCTGCGGCCGCGGCAGCAGCCCCAGGAGCGGCTGGCCCTCGCGGTTGACCTTTTCCATCTGCCGGAAGTACGGCGGGTACTCGTGGTGCTCGTCCAGCTTGCGGCGGATGAAGGCGCCGCGGTCGGGCACCTGCAGGGCCGGATTGGTGCGGCGCTCGTAGCCCAGCGTCGAGAACTCGCGCGACGCCATGCCGGACCCGCACACCGAGCCGGCACCGTGGGCCGGGTACAGGATGACCTGATCGCCCAGCGGCAGCAGCTTGTCGAAGATGCTGTCGTAGAGCAGGCCGGCCACCTCCGCGGCCCGGTCGGGGAAGAAGTCGGTACGGCCGACATCGCCGATGAACAGGGCGTCGCCGGTGAACACGGCGATTGGATCGTCGCCGAAGCCGCGGTCGGCCAGCACGATGGAGAGGCTGTCGAAGGTGTGGCCCGGCGTACTCAGGATCGACAGGTGTGCATCGCCCAGGTCGAACGTGTCGCCTTCGTTGACGGTCTCGCCATAGCCGAACGGTGTGTTGGGGCCGTGGTAGATGGCGGCACCCGTGCGGGCGGCCAGCTCACGCGAGCCGGTGACGTAGTCCTCATTGCGGTGCGTCTCAAAGATATGGGTAATCCGCGCCCCCTGGCGGTCGGCGATGTCCAGATAGACTTCGCAGTCGCGGCGCGGGTCGATGACGGCAGCCCGGGCACCGTCGCCGACGATGTAGGACAGATGGCCAAGTCCGGGGGAGTGGACCGTTTCGAGGAACATTGCAGGCTCTCCGCACCTTGCTGTGCATCCCTGCCGGGCGGGACGCGGCATTTCATAATCAAAAGGCGGCGCGCTGCAGTGCTGTTCCACATGCCGGATGCGGCAAAAGAGCGTCCGCTCAGCAGCACGACAACGTGTTGTGCTTTGCTGCAGGACGCGCCAGACTTGAGAGGATGGTGGAGCGGCCGAGCAAACCGGTTGTCGCTCGGGGTGGCCCTGGTTTATGGTCCCGGCCGTCCCCCGGAGAATTGCACGGGTTCCGCAGGCGGCTTGGAGATGCGGTCTTGACCGCTCGGGGTGACGCGCGCGCGTCCTTTCATAAATTTCTGGTTGTCGCGGCGACACTGCTGGCGGCGCTGCTTTTGTCATGGCCGACGGCGGCGGCCGACCTCCGTCCAGAGCTGTCGCCGAAACGGCCGGCCCAGGCGGCAGGCGAAGCGCCCTGGACGCCGCCATTGCCGACGCGCAAGCCGGAGAGTCCAGCCACCGCCGAGGCGCCGGCGCTGGCGCCCGAGGACGGGCCGCGCCTGGTCGAGGTGTCCGGCGTGCCATGGGACCGCGTGCCGCGGCCGCCGCCATTGCCGGAGGCTCGTCGGCCCGGTCCGCCGGCGCCGGTGGCTGCGCCACCCGGGCTGGAGATCGTGCCCGAGCGGCCGCTGCCCGACGCGGCGGAGGCGGAGGCCGTGCCACGCACCATCCCGCCGCCGCCCGACCTGGGTGAGGCATCGTCGCCGCCGGCACCACCGGAGGGCACGGCTGCCGAGCGCCCCGCGCCGGCAGCGCCGGCCGAGACCCCGGACCTGGCCGACGCGCCTCCGGAAGAACCGGAGATCCTGGTCGAGCGGCCGCCGCAGCCGGGGGCTCCGGCACCGGAGATCGTGGTGCCGCCGCCGCGCGCCACCGAGGCTGAAGCCGAGACCTTCCGCATCACCTTCGAAGGGACGGACGTAAGCCATTCCGCCGATCAGGGCGCCGTGCTGGAGACGGTCGTCGAGCGGCTGCGTGACGATCCGGCCTTGCGGCTGCAACTGCTGTCCTATGCCGGCGGCTCCCCGGAAGCCGCCAGCATGGCGCGGACCCTGGCGCTCGACCGGGCGCTTGCAGTCCGTGAATACCTGATCGACCAGGACGTCCGGCGCACCCGCATCGATGTCCGGGCCCTGGGCGACACGGCCGAGGACGGCCCGCCCGACCGCATTGACCTTGTTCTCGTGCCCTGACACCCCCCGAGCCCGCGCGAGGCCCACAGCCCATGCCGCCGCCCCCGGCCGCCACCGCCACCGACGCAGCCGCGCCGCCGCCGATGTCGCAGCCGCGCCGCTACCTGACGCGGATGGTCCTGTTCCTGACCGCCGTCGCCATCGTGCTGGCCCTGCTGGGGCCGGGGCTGGCCGACGCCTTCATGGCCAATCCGATCCTCAACGGCGTCATCGTCGGCGTGCTGGCCGTGGGCATCGTCTTCGTGTTCCGGTCCGTGCTGCGGCTGGGACCCGAGATCGCCTGGCTGGAGCATTTCAAGGCGCAACGCGCCGGCCGCACCATGGAGGCCGGGCCCAGCCCGCGACTGCTGGCGCCGATGGCCAAGATGCTGGGCGAGCGCCACGGGCGGCTGACCTTCTCCGCGCTGTCCATGCGCACCCTGCTGGACACGATCGCCGCGCGCCTGGCCGAGAGCCGCGAGATCTCGCGCTACCTGATCGGGCTGCTCATCTTCCTTGGCCTGCTCGGCACCTTCTGGGGCCTGCTGCAGACGATCGCCGCCGTCGCCGACGTGATCGCCGGCCTGTCGGTCGAGGAGGCCGACATGGCGCTGATCTTCGAGGATCTGAAGGCGGGACTGGAGGCGCCGCTGGCGGGCATGGGCACGGCGTTCAGCTCGTCCCTGTTCGGCCTTGCCGGATCCCTGGTGCTGGGCTTCCTGGAGCTGCAGGCGAGCCAGGCCCAGAACCGGTTCTTCAACGAGCTGGAGGACTGGCTGTCGGGCGCCGCCCGCCTGACCGGCGGCGGTCCGGGCGGCGAGGGCGAGACGTCGGTGCCGGCCTACCTGCAGGCGCTGATGGAGCACACCGCCGAGAACCTCGATTCGCTGCAGCGCGTGATCGCCCAGGGCGAGGACGGCCGGCGCCAGGCCAATGCCAACCTGAGCGCCCTGGCCGAGCGGCTGAGCACCCTGACCGAACAGATGCGTACCGAGCAGCAGCTGATGATGCGGCTGGCCGAAACCCACATGGAGATGCGTCCGGTGCTGGCGCGGCTGGCCGAGGCCGCCAGCAGCGGCGCCTTCGGCATCGACGACCATACCCGCGAGCACGTCCGCCTGATGGAATTGCACATGCGGCGGATCATCGACGAGATGACCCTGAGCCGCGACCTTACCGTTGCCGAAATTCGCGGCGAGATAAAGCTGCTGGCGCGCACCATTGCCGCCCTGGCCGAGGAGGCCGATTAACGGGCACGCCATCGGTGCCCGCGGAGTCCGATCGCCATGCATGCTCTTGACCGCCGCGCCGGGACGCGCGGCTTTGACATCTGGCCCGGCTTCGTCGATGCCCTGTCGGCGCTGCTGATGGTGGTGATCTTCGTCCTGATGGTCTTCATGGTGGCGCAGTTCTACCTGTCCAGCGCCCTGTCGACCAAGGACGAGACGCTGGCCCGGCTCGACCGTCAGCTCGACGAGCTGGCCGAGCTGCTCGACCTGGAGCGGTCGGAGAACGCCGACCTGCGCGCCCGCATCGCGGTGATCTCGACCGAGCTGCAGGATGCCACCGCCAACCGTGACGCTGCCGCGGCGACGGCATCGGCGCTGGCCCAGGAGCGCCAGACCCTGGCCGACCGGCTGGGCGAGGCGCTGGCCCGCAATGAATCACTGGCCGCGGACAACGCCCAGCTCGACGCCCGTCTGGCCGATGCCTACGCCACCATCGAGGCCGACCGCGAGACCCTGCGCACCCGCCTGGCCGAACTGGCCAGCCTGGAGGCCGACATCCAGGCCCTGCGCACCGTCCGCGAGACTCTCGAGGCCGAGGTGGCGGCCGCGTCGCTGGCCCTGGAGGCGGCCGAGGCCCGCAGCGCCGAGCTGGCCACCGCCCTGGACGAGACGCGGATCACCGCCGCGGAGCTGCGCAGCCGGCTGCAGCTCAGCGACGCGGAGGTCGTGCGCCTGCGCCGGCTTCTCGACGAGCGGAACGCCGCGGTCGCCGCCGCCGAGGAGGCGGCGGACGAGCAGGCCGCCCGGCTGCGCCTGAGCGAGGCCGACCGCGAGCGGCTGCGCGAGGCGCTGACGGCCCTGCGTGACCGCAGCGCGGCGCTGGAGGAGCGGCTCGGCACTGCCGAGGAGCGCACCGTCCTGGCCCAGCGCGAGATCGAGGAGCGCGACGTGCGCATCGAGGAGCTGCTGGCGGCGCTTTCCGAAACGGCGGGTGAGCGCGATGCGCGCGACCGGGCGGCTCGCGACGCTGCCGCCCTGGTCGTGCAGTTGCAGGAGCGCATCGCTGCCCTGGAGCAGCGGCTGGGCCGCATCCAGCGGGCGCTCGACCTGGCACAGGTCGAGGTCGAGGCGCAGGACGTGCAGATTGCCGAGTTGACCGTGCGCCTCAACATGGCGTTGGCCGAGCGGGTCGAGGAGTTGAGCCGCTACCGCTCGGAGTTCTTCGGCCGGCTGCGCGAGGTGCTGGGCGAGCGCGACGACATCCGCGTGGTCGGCGATCGCTTCGTCTTCCAGTCGGAGGTGCTGTTCCCGTCCGGGGCCGCCACCCTGCAGCCGGCGGGGCAGGAGCGCATGGCCGACATCGCCGCGACGCTGCTGGAGATCACCGACGAGATCCCGGACGACATCGACTGGATCCTGCGCGTCGACGGCCACACCGACCGGCAGCCCATCAGCACCCGCGAGTTCCGCTCGAACTGGGAGCTGTCGACGGCGCGGGCGATCTCGGTGGTGCGCTATCTGATCGACCAGGGCGTGCCGCCCGATCGGCTGGCCGCCACCGGCTTCGGCGAGTTCCAGCCCATCGATCCCGGCGACAGCGACGAGGCCCTGCGCCGCAACCGCCGCATCGAGCTCAAGCTCGACCAGCGCTGAGCGCGATGCCGGCCGCGACGGCGGCGGCCACCATCAGCGCCCGACCGCGTAGCCCTGCATGAAGCGCGGATTGGCGGCGGCCCGCAGCACCACGCCGTCCGCCGTTTCGTGCCGGCCGACGGCGCAGAGCCGTCCCAGGCTCCAATGGCCGGCGCGGTGGACCAGGTGGCCGCGGCGCTCCAGGGCCCGCAGGGTGCGCTCCGGGAAGCGGGTCTCGATGTCGAGGCTGCCCGGGTTGGGGCGGCGCGGCCAGAAGCTGGCGTGGACGTGATCGGTGTGGAAGGTCGGCGCGTCGATCGCCTGCTGCAGCGTCATGCCATGGTGGACGTGGCGCAGGAACATGACCAGCGACCACTGATCCTGATGGTCGCCGCCGGGCGTGCCGAAGGCGCGATGGGCCACGCCGTCCTTCAGCACCAGCGTCGGCGACAGGGTCGTGCGCGGCCGCCGGCCCGGCCCCAGCGCCGACGCCATGGCCGGGTCGAGCCAGAACATCTGGCCGCGCGTCGACAGGCAGAAGCCGAGCTCTGGAATCACTGGCGAGCTCTGCAGCCAACCGCCCGACGGCGTCGCAGACACCATGTTGCCGTGGCGGTCGACGACGTCGAGGTGGCAGGTATCGCCCTCATCCGGCCCGTGGTGGTGGAGCGTCGGCTCGCCTGTGCCGGGCTCTCCCGGATCCGAGGCGGCTTCGGCCGGCAGCGGCGGCAGGTGCGGCGTGCGCCCGGCCGGCGCGCCGGGACGCAGCTCGTGGCTGGCCTCCCGGCCGATCAGCGCCCGCCGCTCGGCGTTGTAGGCGTCGCTCAGCAGCGTGCCGATGGGCACGTCGATGAACCACGGGTCGCCGTACCAGGCCTCGCGGTCGGCCAGGGCCAGCCTGGCCGCCTCGGTCACGGTGTGGACGAAGGCGTCGCCCAGCGGGTCCATCGCCGCCAGGTCGATGTCGCGCAGCAGGGCGAGCTGCTGCAGGAACACCGGCCCCTGTCCCCACGCCGCCGTCTTGCATACCACGAGGTCGTGGTAGTCGTAGGTCAGCGGCCGCTCGTAGCTGGCCTCCCAGTCGACCAGGTCGTCGCCGGTGAGCAGGCCGCGGTGCGGCCGGCCGCTGACGTCCATCACCTCGCGGCTGCGGCAGAAGCGGTCGATCGCCTCGGCGACGAAGCCCTGGTACCACAGCCGCCGTGCCGCCTCGATCTTGGCCTCGCGGCCCACGGCGGCGGCGTCGGCCAGGATGCGCTTGTAGGTGGCGGCCAGGGTCGGGTTGCGGAACAGGCTGCCGGCCGGCGGCGGCTCGCCGCCGGGCAGGTAGACGGCGGCCGAGGTCGGCCAGTCGGCGCGGAAGGCCGGGGCGCAGGCAGCCATCGCGGCGGCGGCGCCGGGTACCAGCGGACAGCCGCGCTCGGCATAGGCCACCGCCGGCTCCAGCACGTCCGACAGGTCCATGGTGCCGTGGTCGCGCAGCATGACCAGCCACGCGTCGAACGCACCGGGCACCACCGCCGGCAGCAGCCCGGTGCCGGGGATCATGTCCAGGCCAAGGTCACGGAACGCCTCGATCGTGGCAGCGCGCGGCGCCACGCCCTGGCCGCACACGACCCGCGTCAGCCCCCGCGCCGAATCGTAAAGCAGGATCGGCACCTCGCCGCCCGGCCCGTTCAGGTGCGGCTCGACCACCTGAAGGACAAACCCGGCGGCGACGGCGGCATCGAAGGCGTTGCCGCCGCGCTCCAGCATGGCCATGCCGGTCGCCGAGGCGAGCCAGTGGGTGGACGCGACCATGCCGACGGTACCAAGCAGGTCGGGACGGGTGGTGAACATGCAGGTTTCCCGTCGCTGCGGAGGGCTCTCGAAGCGTGAGGGCGCGGCGTCGCGGGGAGGTCCATCAAGCTATGCCCGATTTCGTCCGCCAATGCCAGCACGCTGCAGCCGCCACCTCCCCGCCCGCGCGGTCGTGCCTGCGGCAAGTTGTTGCAGCGCAACAAGATCGACCATCCAAATGAACGGGGCCGGCGTCAATAAATTATCAAGACCCATCTATTATGGTGTCTGCAAACAGGAACCAGCGATCCTCAAGATCGCGCCCAGGCAGAGGGCCGGAGCCATGACGACCATCGCGACCGATATTCTGCGCGATTACGAGGCCGAGATCGCGCACACCGCCGAAGCCGGTCACGCCGCCGACGCCGAGCGCACACCGCGGCGCATCCTGATGCGCCTGTGCGAGGCCGCCCGCGGCATCCGCATCGGCTATCACGAATGGGTCTTCCCCGACGGGTCGGAACTGATCACCTGACGGCGGCCATTTCCGCCGGCGCCGGCGGCGGCCAGCCACTGCGGCCGCCGGCCCGCTCGGCTCCAGAAGTGGCAGCGCCCGAGTAGGTTGGTGCCGGTTCGCCTTTAAGGAATGCAGCCATGATCGGCACCAGTCGAATCACGCTGTCGATCGCAGCCGATCCGGTCAACTAACAAGAAACAACGCGCCGAAGGGGACTTCGCCCGCCGGCCTTCCCACTGTTTCATCCAGCGGGATCGGCCGGAACGGACGGTGTGAACTCGCGATGGCAACTCGCGATGGCAACTGCCGGCTGTCGGCGAGGGTCGTGCATGGCTGCTCGCCTGGCGGATCGATCCGTGGCCGGTCGACGCCGGCTTGCCGCCGCCGCTGGCATCGGTGCTGGCCGAGGCCCTCTGCGCCTGCGGCCCGGTGGCGTACCTGTCGCCGGTCATGTCGGATCTGGCGCCGCAGCAGGGCTGGGTCCGCGCCGCCGGCGATCCGCCGCGCTGGCATCACGCGGTGCGGCCGACCCTCAACCGTCGCCTTGTCGGCGGCCAACCGGCCATGACGCTGACGGCCACCACCGGCCCGGAAACCGTTGTGGCGGCATTCGATATCGCGGGATTCGACTGGAGCCAACAGGGACAGATCGTCATGGTGCTGTCGGGGGACGAGCCGCCGCCCGTCGACCTCTCGGCGCTGGGCGCCGCCCTGGCCGGGGCGCCCTGGTCAGCACGGTCGCTGTCGGGCAAGCCTACGTTGCGCGGTGTACTGCTGCCGGGCGTGGACGGGGCAGTGGCCCAGGTGGTCGCCTTCGACCCCGACCTGTGGCCAATGCTGGAGCCGGCGCTTCGCGGCGCGGCGCATGCCAAGGGAACCGGTGTCCACTGCACCACCGAAACCGAGCTCCTGCCGTCGCCTTGCGGCGCCAACCATGGCCACCGATAAGCGCAGGCCGTGCCGGCCGGCATTCACAGGACCAGCCGCGGCGCCCAGCAGCGGACCGGACAGGACGAGCAGCGCTCGTGGTCTTCGCAACGCCCCTCGACCGCGGCCAGCAGCCGCTCGGCGATGAGGTCGGCGCCGTTGTCGTCGGTTTCCCGTTTCAGATCATCCGCAGAATCGCGGAGGCAGCGGCAAATCCGCGACCACTCGTCCATGGGCGGGTAGTGCGGCACGTCGTGGTCCATGAGCACGCGGCCTTCCCCAATAGCGCCCCCCGCAAAAGAGGTGACGCCGATCCTCCATCCACCGGAACTGTAGGGCAGGCACTTCGCCATGTCGATCATGCCGAGAGAGTTTTGAATGATTTTTCGTCTCATGGCATATTATTTTATGATTAATGCCCGAGATGGTCATGCGGCGGTTCGCACTTGAAGGGTTGTCGCCGACCCGCTCACCCCGCGGCCGCCCGCTGCTGTCCGGCACGCGCCGCCTCTTCCTCCAGCAGCGCCTTGCGCGACAGCTTGCCGATCATGGTCCGCGGCAGCGACTCGCGGACCTCGAGCTGCTTGGGCCGCTCGATGGGCGACAGCTTGTCTTCCAGGAAGCGGTTCAGCGCCTCCAGGGTCAGCGACTCGCCGCGCCTGAGCGCGACATAGGCCTTGACCGTCTGGCCGCGGTACGGGTCGGCCACGCCGGCGACCACGCACTCCGTCACTGCCGGGTGGGCGTAGATCGCCTCTTCCACATTGCGCGGATAGACGTTGTAGCCGCCGGCCAGGATCACGTCCTTGAGGCGGTCGACCAGGAACACGTAACCGTCCTCGTCCATGGTGCCGACGTCGCCGGTGTGCAGCCGGCCGTCCTCGTCCAGCGCGTCGACCGTGTCGTCAGGGCGGCGCCAGTAGCCCTGCATGACCTGTGGGCCGCGCACACAGATCTCGCCGCGCTGGCCGGCGGCCATGATCGTTCGCCGATCGTCCAGCGAGACGATCTCGACCGTGGTGCCCGAAACCGGCAGGCCGATCGAGCCGGGCTTGTGCCGGGCAGTCACCGGGTTGCAGGCAACCAGCGGCGACGCCTCGGTCAGCCCGTAGCCCTCGACCAGGGCACAGCCGGCCAGCGCCTCGAAGCGGTCCTTGATGTCGGCCGGCAGCGGCGCACCGCCGCAGAACCCCGTCTTCAGCGAGGACAGGTCATACCGGTCGCGCTTTGCGGCATTGATCAGCGCGCCGAAGATGGTCGGCACGCCGGGCAGGATGGTGACATTGCGGGCATGAATGGTGCGGGCCACTTCGTCGATGTCGAAGCGCGGCAGCAGGACGAGCTCGGCGCCGATGTCCAGCGCCGTGTTCATCAGCACCGTCATGCCGAACACGTGGAACAGCGGCAGCACGCCCAGCACCACCTCGCGGTCGTCGCGGCGGCCGCCGGCCGTCAGCCACAGCCGGGTCTGCTCGACATTGGCCGAGATGTTGGCGTGGGTCAGCATGGCGCCCTTGGGCTGGCCGGTGGTGCCGCCGGTATACTGCAGCACGGCGAGGTCGGCCGGATCGGCCTTGTAGGGCGTGAAGCGGCCGTCGTTGGCGACCAGCGACTCGTAGCGGACGTGGCGGTCGTCGCGCGGCACGCGGGCGACGCTGTGCCGCTTCGCCAGCGAGAACAGCAGGCCCTTGCCGAACGGCAGGATCGCGCTCATCCGGCCGACGACCACCGTCCTCAGGCGCGAGCGCGGCAGGATGTGCGCCACCTTGTCGTACAGCATGGCCAGGTCGAGGGTGACGAGGATGTCCGTCTCCGAATCCTCGACCTGCTGGGCGATCTCCTGCTCGGCATCCAGCGGGTTGATGTTGACGACCACGGCGCCGCACTTCAGCGCCGCGAAATAGCAGACGACGAAATACGGCGTGTTGGGCAGGAACAGCCCGACCCGGGTGCCGGGCCGCACGCCCAGCCCCTGCAGACCCTTGGCGGCGCGGGCGACCAGCTCGCCGAGGCGGGCATAGGTGGAGGTGTGGCCAAGGAAGTCCAGGCACGGCCGCGCGCCGAAACGGGTGACGGCACGGTCCAGGATTTCAGGCACCGGGCGCGCCGGCAGCGGTGCGTGCCAGTCCACCGTATCCGGATAGGCCGCCAGCCAGCGGGGCGCCGGAGCGCCGTCGTCGGGAGCGGGCATCGTTCGATCCCCCTTGCCGTCCGCGGCGTCCGCGCGGCCGCCGACACACACGAAGATGTAAACGGCCGCGGCCGGGGGCAAGGCAGACCGGCGTCGGTGGGGCCGGTCAAAGATGCCGCGCCAGCCGGTCGAGCGCCGCGTCAAGCACCTCGTCGCGCTTGGCGAAGCAGAACCGCACCACCGTGCGCAGCGGCTCCTTGGCGTAGAAAGCGCCGACCGGGATGGCCGCCACCCCGGCCGTCTCGACCAGGTGCCGGCAGAACGCCTCGTCATTGCCACGGAACCTGGCGCCGGCGATGTCAACGTTGACGAAATAGGTTCCCGCACAGGGCAGCACCGGCAGGCCGAGGCGGGCCAACCCGGCAGCGAAACAATCGCGTTTGACCTGCAGGCCGGCGGCCAGGCCTGCAAAGTAGGCGTCGTCCTTGCCCAGGCCGAAGGCGACGGCGGCCTGCAGGTTGGGTGGCGTGGTGAACGTCAGGAACTGGTGGGCCTTGGCGACCGGGTCGAGCAGGTCCGGCGCCGCCGTCACATAGCCGACCTTCCATCCGGTCAGCGAGAACGTCTTGCCGGCCGAGCCGATCCTCAGGCAGCGATTGCGCATGCCCGGCAGGGTCATCAGCGGCACGTGGGCGCGGCCGTCGAAGACGATGTGCTCGTAGACCTCGTCGCAGACCGCCATGGCATCGGTCGCCAGCACCGCCCCGGCGATCAGGTCCAGCTCCTCGCGGTCGAACACCTTGGCCGCCGGATTGAGCGGGCTGTTGAGCAGCACGACCCTGGTCCGCTCCGAGAACGCCGCCTCCAGCGCGGCACGCTCCAGCCGCCAGTCGGGCGGGCACAATGTGACGAACCGTGGCACGCCGCCGGCGCGGCGCACCATCGGCACATAGGCGTCGTAGAGCGGCTGGAACAGCACCACCTCGTCGCCCGGCTCGATCAGCCCGAGCAGGCAGGCGGCCAGCGCCTCGGTGGCGCCGGAGGTGACCATGACCTCGCTCTGCCAGTCGGCCTCGATGCCGTAGAAACGCCGGTCGTGATCCGCCACGGCGCGGCGCAGCTCGGGCAGGCCCATCATCGGCGGGTACTGGTTGCAGCCGTCGAGCACGGCCTCGGCCGCCGCCCGGCGCACGTCCTCCGGCCCCGGATCGTCGGGAAAGCCCTGGCCCAGGTTGACGGCATCGTGTTCGTGGGCGAGGCGCGACATCACCTCGAACACGGTGGTGCCCAGGCCGGAGAAGACGGTGTTGGCAGGCACGGTGCGGATCCACGGGACCGGGTGAACGAGGGCCCCAGTTGGCCGCGCCGGCTCGGCAGCCGTCAAGAGCCGTGCTCCGACAGCCAGCCACCGGGCGGCGGGCCACACGTGCCGCGCTTGCTCGACGGACCTGGGCGTGGCAAAGCAGGGGCCATGGCACAGGGACCGCTCTGGGCGTCGCTGCTGGCGGCGGCCATCATCCTGATCATCGTGGCGCGCGGCGGCCGGCGGCATTTCCGGCGGCCGGTGCGGCAGCTGCTCGCCTTCGCCGCCGGCTGGCTGGCAATCGTGCTGGTCCTGGCGCTGGCCTATCAGTACTTGGGCGGGTGAACTGGAGAGGGTGAGCTGGGGCGGGTGAGCGGCGCTCAGGCCAGGGCTGTCACCAGGCCGGCAAAGAACGCCTCGCCGTCGGTGCCCTCCAGGGCCGGGTCGGTGGCGCGCTCCGGGTGCGGCATCAGGCCGAGCACGGTGCGCCGCTCGTTGAGGATCCCGGCGATGTTGGCGGCCGAGCCGTTGGGGTTGGCCGCCGGGGTCGGCGTGCCGTCGGCGTCGGCATAGCGGAAGGCAACGCGGCCCTCGTCCTCCAGGACGCGCAAGGCATCGTGGTCGGCGTAGTAGTTGCCGTCCATGTGGGCGACGGGCAGGCGCACCACCTGCCCTGCGCTGTAACCGCGGGTGAACGGGCTGTCCGCCGTCTCCACGCGCAGGCCGACGGAGCGGCAGACGAATTTCAGGTTGGCATTGCGCATCAGCGCACCGGGCAGCAATCCGGTCTCGGTCAGCATCTGGAAGCCGTTGCAGATGCCCAGCACCGCCACACCCTGCCTGGCCCGTGCCACCACCTCGCGCATCACCGGCGACTGCGCCGCGATTGCCCCGACGCGCAGATAGTCACCATAGGAGAACCCGCCGGGCAGGACGATCAGGTCCACGTCCGGCAGCCCGGTGTCGCGGTGCCAGTGCATGACGGGGGGCGAGCCGGTGGCGCGATGTAGCGCCACGGCCACGTCGCGGTCGCAGTTCGATCCCGGAAAGACGATGACGGCGGCCTTCATGGCGTGCGATGTAGACCGTCGCGCGCCGGCGCGCAAGGGTGCGCCGGGACGCCGGCGCCCGATGGGGCTTTGACCCGATTTCAAAACCGGCACCTGCTGTCGCGGAGTTTTCCGATTGCATCCAAACTCAGCGTGAGACGACGTCGGTGTCGAGAAGGTAGGTCACAGTTTGACGGGGCGGGGCCTGACCGCGGCGCGCGGGAGCCCCCCGCCCTCGTCCGCCATCGGCGGGATGGCCAGCAGGTGCTCGACGAAGCT